>NZ_JBNPUK010000005.1:0-361039 GCF_051168135.1 Bradyrhizobium sp. HKCCYLRH2060 | reverse complement strand
ATTTGGCGATGCTCAAGACCGCAGAAGAATCCACGCCATGCACCATGTCCAGTCTGTCTGAACCGGACAGCCGTGGGTCAAGCCCGGGCATGACGACCTGCTTTCGTGATGGCGATATGGCTTACTCCGCCGCCTCGCGATGCGCTCGCGCGAGTTGCAGCAACACATCATCCGGCAGGGTTTCGATCGGCGTGAAGTCGCGATGCGCGATGTACTCGGGGCGCGTCGGGGTGCGGATGTGGTTCGAGACGGCGTTCAGCGTGAGATACACGATCTTGCGCGGGTAGGGCGTGATGTTGCCGGCGGAGCCGTGCACAAGATTGCCGTGGAACATCAGCATGCCGCCGGGCTTTCCGGTTGGCGCGACGATGCCGCCTTCCGCGACCAGCCGCGTCACCGTGGCCTCGTCCAAGGTCCACAACGGATAGGACGTGGTCGCGAGATCATGCGAGGCCTCGAGATCGCCGGCATGCTGGCTGCGCGGCACCAGCATCAAGGGGCCGTTGATCGGCATCACCTCGTCGAGGAAGATCGCGATGTTCATCGCGCGCGGCTCCGGCATGCCGTCGTCGCGCTTCCAGGTGCCGTAGTCCTGGTGCCATTGCCAGACATCGCCGGTGAAGGCCGATTTGGCGTTGATCTTGAACTGATGCATGTAGAGTTTCTCGCCGAAGATCTGCTCGATCGGCTCGATCATGCGCGGATGCGCGGCCAGCACGCGGAAGGCGTCGTTGTAGAGGTGGGCGGCAAACGCCGTGCGCGGCGCGCCGCTCTTCTCGCGCCAGACCTCGGGCCTGTCGGCGGCATAGATCGCCTCCGCCTCGCGGGCGAGGAACGCGGTCTCCTCCGGGCTGAACAGCTCGGGCAGGAACAGCCAGCCCTCGCGATTGAAGAATGCAATCTGCTCCGGCGTCAGCTTCATGGCCTTCTCCCTCGCCTTGGTTTCCTCGGATGAGGCGCCCGCTCTTTGCGCCGGGCTGCCCCTGTGCCGTGCTCCCATCCTTTCGGCCTGCCGATGGGCATCACGGCGCTTCCGCTGTCGACATTGGCAGAATCCGGGTGGATCGCAACATTCTCCAAGCCTAATTTGACTGGCAGATGATACGGGGCAGAGCGGCGATGGAGTCCGTCATGTCAGAGCACAGCTTTGCGATTTTCGAAACCGCGATCGGCCCTTGCGCGATCGCATGGGGAGCGCGCGGCATCAATGCGGTGCAACTGCCGATGGGCGGCGTCGCGCAGATCCGCATCCGGATGCAGCAGCGTTACGACGGCATCGGCGAGGCCGACCCGCCGCCGCATGTGCGGCGCACCATCACGCGGATCACGGCGCTGCTTGCCGGAGAGCCGGATGATCTCAGCGATGTCGACCTCGATCTCGACGGCGTCAGCGCGTTCCAGCGCGGCGTCTACGAGATTGCGCGCCGGATCCCGCCGGGCCGGACCCTGACCTACGGCGATATCGCCAAGCAGCTCGGCGGAGTCGAGCTGTCACGCGAGGTCGGCCAGGCACTGGGGCGCAACCCGTGCCCGATCGTGGTGCCCTGCCATCGCGTGCTCGCGGCCGGCAACAAGCCCGGCGGCTTCTCCGCCAACGGCGGTGTGGAGACCAAGCTGAAGATGCTGGCGATCGAAGGCGCCGCCGTGAACTATACGCCGAGCCTGTTCGATTGATGCGAAAGCGCGCTGCGGACGCCAGGCTCGGGCGTCAGACCGCCTCGCAGGCGAAGGCACTGCCCTTGCGCCTGATGCGGCCGACCGAGGGCGACGGGAAATGCGCCGTGCAGCACAGCGTCGCGGTGTCGCAATAACGCTCCAGGAACGTTCGTCGCGTGACAGCCGCCTGTTTCGGGTCGACGTCGAACTTCGGTGACAGTTCGGGAAGCCCGAGCTGCAACGGCGTGTGGATCAGGTCGCCGGCGAACACCGCGTCGTCTCGGCCCTTGCCCACGGCGATTGCGACATGGCCGGGCGTATGCCCCGGCGTCGGCAGCAGGCGGATATGATCGCCGATCGAGAATTCGTCGCCGACGATGTCGGCGCGCTTGGCCTCGACCACCGGCAGCACGCTGTCGGCGAATGGAGGCACCTCGGCCTTGGCGTTCTGCGCCACCCAGTAGTCATATTCGCGCTGCGCGAAGACGTAGCGCGCATTCGGAAAGGTCGGCACCCAGCGGCCATTGTCGAGCCGCGTGTTCCAGCCGACATGATCGGTGTGCAGATGGGTGCACATCACGACGTCGATGTCGTCGACCGAGACGCCGGCGGCTGCGAGCGCCCGCATATAGCTGTCGTCGCTCTTCATGTTCCAGACCGGCCGCGCGCGCGGCTTGTCGTTGCCGATGCAGCTGTCGATCAGGATGGTGTGATGAGGCGTCCTCACCACGTAGGACTGAAAGCACAGGATCAGCGTGTCCTGCGCATCGAGCGCGCCGGCCGCCTGCAGCGCGCTGTCTGCCGCCAGCATCTCCGGCGTCAGCTCCGGAAACATCTCGCGCGCCGGCAGGAACGTGGTTTCCTGCTCGATGATGCGATGAATGGTCGTGTCTGCAACCGAGAATGTCAGCGTCACGGCAGCTCCTGTTCGGGGATCAAGCCGCCGGCGGCACCGAGATCTTCACCGATTCGCGTTCGAGCATCTTGTTATGGAACGCGTCGAGCGCCGGAAACGCCTTGCGCCAGCCGCAATCGGCGAAGCGGAAATCGGCATAGCCGAGCACGCAGACGAGGCCGATCGCGGCGACGTCGAACGGGCGCGTCATCAGGTCGCTCTGCGCATTGAAGCGCGCCATGCCCATCCAGGCTCTGTTCCAGTGGTCGTCGGACCAGGCCTGCCAGCGCAGACCCTCCGGGCGCACCAACGCCTCGTAGCGGCACAGCAGCATGGAATCGAGCATGCCCTGCAGCATCGAATGCTCGCTCTTGACCTTCCAGCGCGACGGGCCGGAGGCGGGGATCAGCTTGTTGCCGCCGGCGAGCTCGTCGAGATATTCGACGATCACGTAGGAATCCAGGATGACGTCGCCATTGTCGAGGATCAGCACCGGCAGCTTCTTGAGCGGCGTGATCTTCGAATATTCCTCATTGGCCTGACCCGGCACCACGGCCGCAGGCACGAACTCGATTTGATCGATCAGTCCGAGCTCGATGGCGGCGATGCGCACCTTGCGGGCGAACGGCGAGGCGGGCGAAAAGGTGAGTTTCATCGGCGTCTTCCTGTTGGCTCGATGCGGATTGTTATCCGTCATTGCGAGGAGCGAAGCGACGAAGCAATCCAGAGCCGCGCGTGACGCCCTGGATTGCTTCGCTTCGCTCGCAATGACGGTGAGGTGACGTTACGCCTCGATGATCTCCTGGCGCTGCTCGCCGAGGCGCTCGATGCCGAGCGTGACGACGTCGCCGACGTTGAGGAAGGTCGGCGGCTTCATTCCCATGCCGACGCCGGGAGGCGTGCCGGTGGTGACGATGTCGCCGGGCAGCAGCGTCATGAACTGCGAGACGTAGGAGATGCACTTGGCCATCGAGAAGATCATCGTCGCGGTGGTGCCGGTCTGGCGGCGCTGGCCGTTGACGTCGAGCCACATCGACAGGTTCTGCACGTCCGGGATCTCGTCCTTGGTGACGAGCCACGGGCCGACCGGACCGAACGTGTCGTGCGACTTGCCCTTGGTCCACTGGCCCAGGCGCTCGATCTGGAAGTTGCGCTCGGAGACGTCGTTGCAGACGGTGTAGCCGGCGACGTGGTTGAGCGCCTCGGCCTCCGAGACGTATTTGGCGCGGGTGCCGATGATCGCGGCGATCTCGACCTCCCAGTCGAGCTTGGTGGAGCCGCGCGGCTTCTCGACCTGGTCATAGGGACCGCACAGCGCGGTGTTGGCCTTCAGGAAGAAGATCGGCTCGGCCGGGATCGGGTTGCCGGTCTCCTTGGCGTGGTCGGAGTAGTTGAGGCCGATCGCGACGAATTTCGAGATGCCGGTCACGGGGGCGCCGAGCCGCGGCTTGCCGGCGACGGCGGGCAGGGAGGCCGGATCGAGCGCGGCGAGCTTCTTCAGGGACTCCGGCGCATAGGCCGCACCGTCGAGGTCCTTCACATGCGCGGACAGGTCGCGCAGCTGGCCGGATGCATCGATCAGGCCCGGCTTTTCCGCGCCCTTCTCGCCGTAGCGAACAAGCTTCATTGGTTTCTCTCCCTCAATTCCTTGGTATTCCAGAGCCCTGTCATGGAGCATGGCGGGGCGAAATTCAACCTCGCGGGCTATGCGCTGCCGCGGCCCGGCACTGCCTGGAAGCGGAAGGTGGCGCCGTTGCGCCGGATATGGCCGGCATCGAAATGGCCGCCGATCACCAGCGCCTCAGTGTCGGCGAAGCGCGAGAACAGCGCCCGGCGCGTGGCGGCCGCCTGCGCCGGATCGGAATCGACCGTCGAACTCCAATCGAGATGCGCCATCTGGCAGGGATGGTGGGCGACGTCCCCGGTCAGCACAGCCTCCGCTCCCTCCGAGCGGATGTGCAGGCTGACATGACCCGGGCTGTGCCCCGGCGTCGGGATCAGCGTGATTTCGTCGGTGATCACATCCTCGCTTCCGACGAGCTCCGCGCGTCCGGCCGCGACGATCGGCTGGACGGAATCGGCGAAGGTCGCGGTCTCGTCGGCGGCCTCGCTGTGATCGCGCCAATGCTCATATTCCGCGCGGCCGAAGACATAGCGCGCATTGGGAAAGGTCGGCCCCCAGCGGCCGTCGACCAGCTTCGTATTCCAGCCGACGTGGTCGACGTGGAGATGCGTGCAGATCACCATGTCGATGCTCTCAGGCGGAAAGCCGGCCGCGCTTATCGTCTCGAGGAAGGGCATGGTCCGGTTGTTCCAGATTGGCACGCTGCGGCCCTGCTTGTCGTTGCCGAGCCCGGTGTCGACCACGATCCGCATCGTCGGTGTTTCCAGCACCAGGGTGTGGATCGACATCTTCAGCCGACCTTCATCGGTCGCAAAATCGGGCGTGAGCCAGGACAGCTCGCGGATCGTCTCGGGTGTTGCCTGCGGCAGGATGAAGCGGGTGCCGCCGACGGTCTCCAGCTCGACGAATTTGGTGATCCTGACCCGGCCGATCGTCCAAGACATGCGCGCTTCCTCGTCTTATTCTTGATGCCGGTAACGATGCCGCGCGGCTTGTTCCGGCGCAATGGATCAACTGCCCGGAACAGGCGTTGCTGCAGTCCGTCCATGAGGAGAACGCCATGCCAGAGCTGACGATATCGCCCGAGAAGGTTGCCTTCCTGATCGAAAAGGCGCGCGAGTTCGACGTCAAGGAGCAGGCGACCGATGAGGATTCCGGCTCGAATGCCGCCGATGACGACATGGTCGACGTGCTCCAGGACAGCGGCGATGATCCCGTGGTGCGCGAGATCACCGGCTTCATCAACGCGATGACCGAGGATGAGCAGACCGATCTCGTCGCCTTGATGCGGCTCGGTCGCGGCGACGGCGATATCGACGAGTGGGACGAGCTGCGCCGCGAGGCCGCCGGCCAGCGCGACCGCCACACCGCGCGCTATCTGCTGGGCGAGCCGATGCTCGGCGACCTGCTGGCCGAGGGCCTCGATGCGTTCGGCATCGACTGGACCGAAGGCCGCACCACGGCGGATTCGTCGAGCCCGAGCCAGCGCGACGAGGACGAGATCACGAAGCGGTAGGTCTTTGCAGATCAGGGCAGGCAACTACTACGCAATAGTGACCGCAGGCTTTCCAGCTAAGAGTCGAGCGCTCTCCGCGACGCCGGTGCGCTCCCTCTCCCCGTTCTTCACGGGGAGAAGGGTGGGGTGAGGGGCAGCGGCACGGGAGGTGTCAGAGGGCAACGCTCCGGGAGTGTTCGTGGTGAGGCCTGTACCCCCTCACCCGGATCGCATTCGGCGATGCGATCCGACCTCTCCCCGCACGCGGGGAGAGGCGCAGAGCGAGCAAGTCGCGAGAGACCTCTGCACTCCAACGTTTCCCGCAATACGCCGCTTACAGCGTGCCCGGGAACGCGCCGCCGTCGAGCAAAATGTTCTGGCCGGTGATGTAGCCGGCCTTGGCGGCGCACAGGAAGGCGCAGGCGAGGCCGAACTCTTCGGGATCGCCGAAGCGTCCGGCGGGATTGGTCTTGGCGCGGTCGGCCAGGATCTGCTCCGGCGTGACGCCGCGCTTTTCGGCTTCGCCCTTTGCCGTGGAGAGCAGGCGGTCGGTCTCGAACGGCCCCGGCAGCAGCGCATTGATGGTGACGTTGTTGATCACGGTCTTGCGCGACAGGCCGGCGACGAAGCCGGTGAGGCCGGCGCGGGCGCCATTGGAGAGGCCGAGAATGTCGATCGGCGCCTTCACCGCGGCCGAGGTGATGTTGACGATGCGGCCGAACTTGCGCGCCATCATGCCGTCGACGGTCGCCTTGATCAGCTCGATCGGCGTCAGCATGTTGGCATCGAGCGCCTTGATCCAGTCGTCGCGGGTCCAGTTGCGGAAATCGCCGGGCGGCGGGCCGCCGGCGTTGTTGATCAGGATGTCCGGGTCCGGGCAGGCCTTCAGCACCGCGGCGCGGCCCTCCGGCGTGGTGATGTCGCCCGCCACTTCCGTCACGGTGATGCCGGGATTGGCCGCGCGGATCTCGGCCGCGGTCTTGGCCAGCGTCTCGGCGCCGCGCGCCGTGATCGTGACATGCACGCCCTCATTGGCGAGCGCGATGGCGCAGGCGCGGCCCAAACCCTTGCTGGAGGCGCAGACGATGGCGCGGCGGCCCTTGATCCCGAGATCCACGATTGATCACTCCGATATGTCAGTGAGGCTGAAAGGAAGATGGGCGCATTCTAGCCAACGGCATTGCCGCTGATAAGAGCAGCCGGCCTGTGCCGAATTGCATGGCTCGCTATGACGGGAGAGACGCCGCCGGGTCGGTCAGATGCGCCGTTCCTGCTTCAGCCGGTCGATCAGGCTTGCGACCTCCGGAGGCAGCGAGCGGAAGCCCTTTGCGCCTGCGAGCGAGAGCAGCGGACGCAGGCGTGATCCGTCGAGGAAGCGCGGCTGGCGCTCGGGAGGAACGATCCTGTCGAACACCAGCACCAGCGTGGTCGCGACCATGCCGGTGCGGACCGCGCCCAGCAGCGCGCCGCCGAGCCGGTCGCCAAAGCCGGCCTCGGAACCGATTGCCTCGTCGAGCAGGATGCGACCGATCTTGCCCAGCGCCATGCCGATCACGACGAAGGCGGCGAAGAACTGCAGCCAGTTCTGGGCCAGCGGAGTGCCGTGCGCGTCTTGCAGCTGCGGGCTCATCGCTGCGACCGCCCCCATCGCCAGCGGCATCGCGAGCAGGTAGGCCAGAATCGTGATGGCGCTGCGCAACAGCCCGGTCGAGAAGCCGCTGTAGACGGCAACCATCAGTGCGGCACAAGCGGCGAGGTCGAAAGCGTTCATGGTTGCTCCGCCGCGGTTGTAGGCCGCGCCCGGTAAACGATTCCGGTTTGCGCTGCTTCAAATCGTCTGTATCAATGCGCCGCAACAAATGAGCAAATCGTGGGAGGAACCATGTCCGAGCTGTTCGACGTCAGCCGCGAGGTGATCCTGATCACCGGCGCGAGCCAGGGTCTCGGGCGGCAGTTCGCCCGGGTTCTATCGGCGCATGGCGCCGCCGTCGCGCTCGCGGCACGCCAGACCGGCAAGCTCAAGGCGCTGGAGGCGGAGATCAGGGCGAGGGGCGGTCGCGCTGCCGCCGTGGAGATGGACGTGACGAGCATGGCGTCGATCGCCAGGGGCATGGACGCCGCCGAGGCCGCGCTCGGGCCCGTCACGGTGCTGATCAACAATGCCGGCATCGCCGTGGAGAAGCTCGCGGTCGAGCAGAGCGAGGCGGATTGGGACGCCGTGATCGGCGCCAATCTCAAGGGCGCCTATTTCGCCGCAACCGAAGCGGCGCGGCGCATGGCCGCGCGCAAGGCCGGCGGCAACATCATCAACATCGCCTCGGTGCTCGGCTTCAGCGTCGTGAAGTTCATCTCGCCCTATGCGATCTCCAAGGCCGGCGTGGTACAGGCGACCAAGGCGCTCGCGCTGGAGCTCGCGGCGAGTGGCATCCGCGTCAACGCACTGGCGCCGGGCTACATCGACACCGACATCAATCACGAGGTCTGGGAGACGCCGGCGGGCGAGAAGCTGATCAAGCGCATCCCGCAGCGGCGCGTCGGCCATGAGAGCGACCTCGACGGCGCGATCCTGCTGCTGGCGTCCAACGCTTCGCGCTACATGACCGGCAGCGTGGTGACGGTGGACGGCGGCTTCCTGCTGACGTGAGGCCCGGCTGATCCGCAGGTTGATTTCCCACGATGGCGAGCGGTCTCAGCCCTTCAGCTCGTCCTTGATCATGTCGGCGGCCTTCTCGCCGATCATGATCGTCGGCGCATTGGTGTTGCCGCCGATCAGGGTCGGCATGATCGAGGCGTCGACCACGCGCAGGCCGGACGTTCCGTGCACCTTCAATTCGGGATCGACCACGGCGAGCGGATCGTCGACGCCCATCTTGCAGGTGCCGACGGGATGATAGACCGTATCGACGCGGGCGCGCAGGATGGCGCGGATGTCGTCGTCGGTCCTGACATCCGAGGTGAACAGGTCACGCGTGGCGAGGCTGCGCATGGCCGGCGTCTCCATCAGCCGCAGCGTCGTCTTGTAGCCGGCGACCATGGTCTCGACATCGTCGGCCTCGCCGAGGAAGTTCGGATCGATCAACGGCGGCGCCAGCGGATCGGCACTCTTCAGTCCCACCGTGCCGCGGCTCTTCGGCCGGAGCAGACAGAAGTGGCAGGAAAAGCCGTTGCCGTGGCGCTTGCGGCCGTGATCGTCGGTGACGGCCATGCCGAAATGCAGCTGGATGTCGGGCACGTCGAGATCAGGCCGCGTCTTCAGGAAGCCGCCGCATTCGGCGAAATTCGAGGTCAGGACGCCGCGGCGCTCGCGGCGATATTGGCCGATGCCCGCCAGCAGCCGGCGCAGGCCTTTCGGCGACAGCGAGGAGAAGTTGGGGTTGTCGGAGGTGTAGGCGAAGATGAAATCCGGATGGTCCTGCAGGTTCTGTCCGACGCCGGGCAGATGATGGATGCTGGCGATGCCGAGCCGCGCCAGCGCGCTTGCATCTCCGACGCCGGAGAGCATCAGCAATTGCGGGGTCTGGAACGCGCCGGAGGCGAGGATCACTTCGCGGCGGCAACGGATCTGCTTGACCTCCTTGCCCTGGCGGTACTTGACGCCGACGGCGCGCTTGCCCTCGAACAGGATCATCGACGCATGGGCCGATGTCTCGACGCGCAGGTTGCTGCGGCTGCCGATGTGCGGCTGGATGTAGGCCCGTGCCGCGCTCCAGCGCTCGCCATTGGCTTGCGTGACTTGATAGAGGCCGAGCCCTTCCTGCGTCTCGGCATTGAAATCGTCGCGGACCGGAAACTGCGCTTCGCGCGCCGCCTGGAGAAAGATGTCGTGTACGGGATTGTCGGTGCGCAGCCGGTTGACCGGCAGCGGTCCCGATTGGCCGTGATACGCGCCGTTGAACTCGGCATTGTTCTCGGCGCGCTTGAAGTAGGGCAGCACGTCGTCATACGACCAGCCGGTATTGCCGAGGGAAGCCCAATGATCGTAGTCGGCGCGGTGGCCGCGGATGTAGACCATGGCGTTGATCGCGGAGGAGCCGCCGAGCCCGCGGCCGCGCGGCTGATAGCCGCTGCGCCCGTCCAGGCCTCTCTGCGGCACGGTGGTGAAGGACCAGTTGTTGACGGGCCCCGCGACCATCAGGAACAGCATGTAGGGCGTTGTCACGATCCAGTTGTCGTTGCGCCCCCCGGCGTCGAGCAGCGCGACGGATGTCGCCGGATCTTCCGACAAGCGGCCGGCAACCGTTGCGCCGCCGCTGCCGCCGCCCACGACGATGAAATCGACCTCGTCCGTCACGTGCTGTCTCTCCCTGATTTGCTTTTTTATTTGGTCGTCATCCGGGGCGCCGCGCGCCCCGGAATGACCGAACGGGTCAGCTCAGAAACCGCAGCAGCTTCTCGATGCGGGCGATGCTGGCCCCATAGGGCGGATAGAGATCCTTCATGCGGTTGAAGGGCGAGCGGTAGAACACCGGCTTCAGCTTGCTGAAGCTGTTGAAGCCCCATTCGCCGTGATAGTGGCCGATGCCGGAGGCGCCGACGCCGCCCATCGGCTGATTCATCTGCGCAAAATGCAGAAGGCAGTCGTTGATGGTGACCCCGCCGGAGACGGTGCGCGCCAGCACCGCGTCGCGCGCCGCCGCGTCGCTGCCAAACCAGTACAGCGCAAGCGGCCGGTCGTGGGCATTGATGTGGCGGATGACGTCGTCGGATTGCCGATAGGGCATGATCGGCAGCAGCGGGCCGAAGATCTCCTCCTGCATGATCGCCATGTCCGCGCTCGCACCCGTCACGATCGTCGGCGGAAACTTCCGCAGTTTCTTCCAGGCCGGATCCTCCGGGCTGGTCGTGCTCAGCGTCCTGGCGCCGCGCGCGATCGCGTCGCGCAGCAATCCTTCCAGCCGGGCATAGTGCCGCTCGGAGATGATCGACGTGTAGTCGGCATTGGCCGGGTTGGTGCCGAACATCCGCAGCATGTGCCGGTGCAGCTTGCTCGCGAATGCGTCCGCGTGCTGCTCGGGCACGAACACGTAGTCCGGCGCGATGCAGGTCTGGCCGGCGTTGAGCAGCTTGGCATAGGCGATGCGCTCGGCGGCTTCGTCGATGTCGGCGGAGACGTCGACGATGGTCGGCGACTTGCCGCCGAGCTCGAGCGTCACCGGGGTCAGGTTGCGTCCGGCGGCCTCGGCGACGATGCGACCGACGCGGGTCGAGCCGGTGAAGACCAGATGATCGAAAGGCAGCGCGGCGAAGGCCTCCGCGACGCCGTCCTCGATGCCGGTGACGATGAGCTGGGTCGGGTCGAAATTCGCCGCGATGAGCTCCTTCAGCAGCGCCGAGAACTGCGGCGTCAGCTCGCTCGGCTTGATCATGACCCGGTTGCCGGCGGCGAGCGCGCCGATCGCAGGCGCCAGCGTCAGCTGCAGCGGGTAGTTCCACGGCGCGATGATGCCGACCACGCCGAGCGGCTGCGGCATCAGGCGGTTGCGCGCCGGCCAGAACTGCAGCGCGGTGGCGATGCGTCGCGGCGCCATCCAGCGCGGCAGCGCCTTGAGCGTGTGCTTGATCTCAGCCTGCAGGAACAGCGTCTCGGCAATCGTCGTCTCGACCGCGCAGCGGTGGCCGAAATCGGCTGAGATCGCCTGCTCCAGGCGGGTCTCATTCTCCGACAGCATGGCCCGCAGCCGCTTCAGGCCGTCCAGCCGTGCTGCGAGGGCGGGCGGAGGCGCATTGCGTGAGGCTTCGACCTGCGTGTGGAACGCGTTGTCGAGCGCCGAGAGGGCGGGGCTCTTCAGGGACTGGTCCATGGACGTCTCCTCGCGTGTAGCGCGGCCGCGTGCAGGGCCGTCATTCTGGTTGGCTTAAAGCTGCCGCGTTGCGGAACCCTTGGCAAGCGCGGCGTCGGTTTCGCACCGCCTGGCGCGCGCGTGGAGCCGATCCATTTGGCGGCGAGTGTCGTCGGTCCCTGCCGCCGCCCTTCGAGGAACTTTTTCCTTGTCCCCAGCCCGCGCCGTGCCCCTGGTCCCGGCCGGCAAACAGGCCGCCACATAAGCGTCTGTCATATCGATGTAATTTCTGAAATGAGTCCCGCGACAAGCGGTGTCACAATCCGGCAAAAAAACTTCCCGAAAGCCCTTTCCAAACCGGCCTCGCATTGGTACATACCGCCCGCACCCGACGGCCGGCTAGGCCAACGGGCTCAAGCCTTCTCAGGAAGCCTTTGGGATGGATCGGCAGCGCCTCAGGTGTCTGCCAGGACCGCCCGGCACTTCCCTGAAGGTGACGCACAAGTTAACGCGGGGTGGAGCAGCCCGGTAGCTCGTCAGGCTCATAACCTGAAGGTCATAGGTTCAAATCCTATCCCCGCAACCATTGAGACCGACACTCCCGTAGCCGATGAGGCTGCGGGAGTTTTGGTTTGTGCCTCTGCATCCCTGTTTCATCCCCGTAAGCTGCTGTGCAGCTGAGGAGGACGGTGCCGCCTCGTGAAGCGCGGCGTCGGACGATCCGAGGATTATCAGGGGGACTGCGCTCCAGACGGCCACTGGGAGTGGGCAGTCAATTTGCGAAGCTTGCGTTGAACTGAAAGCGTCGAGGGAACGGACGAAATCCACGGTCCGCTTGCCTGCGGCACAGCGTCATTGGCCAGGCGTGGGAGCAAGTTCGCACCTTGCGCGAGCGTAGCCGCCCGTCACGATGTCAGACGCAGCAGGTTGCGCACGGCAGGGCGCCATTCGCCGGTCATGGTGTATTCGAGGCCGAGACGTGCGCCGCAGGTGATCGCCAGCATCGTCAGCGGTGCCGAGACCGCCAGCGTCGAGAAGGCCGAGAGGCCCTGTCCGATCGTGCAGCCCATCGACATGATGCCGCCGGTGCCCATCAGCAGTGCGCCGGTCATGTGACGCTTCAGCTCGCGCGCGTCGTCGCAGGCTTCCCAGCGGAAGACGCGCGAAAACATCGCCGCGACGAACGAGCCCAGGATCACGCCGGCGACCGAGCCGATCGCGAAGTCGGCGTGCGTGCCCGAAAGCGTGGCGATGTAGAGCACGGTGTTGCCGAGCGGGGCAACGAAGGTGAGGGATGCCACGCGCGCCGGATCGAAATCGTCATTGCCGAGCCAGCTGGTGGCGAACCAGCCGAACGCCACCGCGAAGCCCACGGCGAGGCCGGATAGCAGCAGGCGCGGCGATCTCACGAGGCGCCCGTCGGCCAGTGCCCAGGCCGCGAGCGCAACTGCTGCGACGGATACGGTCAGCGGCCGCGCATATGAGCCGAGTGCGGACGACAGCAGCGCATCCATGCCCTGGGTCATGGTCTCGGGCAGGCGGATGGAGAGCGGCTCGATCAGCGAGATGCGCAGGAATCCTGTGAGCCCGCGCATCGCGGCCAGGGCCGACACGCCCAGCACCAGGAACACGACGATGGCGCGCAGGTCGCCGCCGCCGATCCGGACCAGCGTGCCGAAGCCGCAGGTGCCGACGAGGGCCATCCCGATTCCGAACAACAAGCCGCCGATGATGGCGCCGCCGAGCGGAATCGAGGATGTCAAATAGATCGAGCGCGACAGGTCGATCAGGCCGAAGCTGGCGAGCAACTGGGTTGCGACCAGCGCCACCGCGGCCGCGAGCGCGAACGATTTGAGCCGGCGGGTATCGGCGCCGAAGAACGCGTCCTCCAGCATCGCGAGCGTACAGAAGCGGCCGGCGCGGCCGGCGACGCCGAGGACGGCGCCCGCGAGCAGCCCACACATGAACGTCAGTGCTGACGGGCCGAGCATTCCTCTCCGACGTCCTCGTTGGTTTCCCGGTATTGTGCTCCAGGAACGGCGGGGACGCCAGACCTCTTGCGCCGCTACAGGGCGCGCCGATGCGAAGCCCGAGACCGCGAGGGCGAACCTGTCAGCGGCGGCGCTTGCGGACCGGCTCGCAATAGACGTCGTAGATCGCCGTCAGGATCTTGCGGACATCTTCGCTCGCAAGGCTGTAGTAGATCGTCTTGCCGTCGCGCCGCGTCGTGACCAGCCGGTCGAGCCTGAGACGGGCGAGCTGCTGCGAGACGGTCGACTGCCGCTCGCCCAGGAACTGCTCGAGCTCGGTGACGGATTTTTCGCCTTCGGCGAGGATACAGAGCAGCAAAAGCCGGGACTCGTGGGACAGCGCCTTCAGCATCTCGCTGGCTTCCCGCGCCTTCTCGATCATCTGCTCGAGCTCGGCAGAGGTTTCGATGTCCTTCAAGTTCGGCAGCGGCATGAATTCGGGATCCCTCGGTTGGCGTCAGGAGCGGGCCGGCGCCCCGCTTGTAGCATTCATTATACGACCCAGCATCCCAAAGAAAAACGCGTCGCCGGGATAGCCGCGGATGCGTCCGATCTCGCGGCCCTGATCGACCACCACGAAGGTCGGGGTGAACGCTCCCGGATCGATACCGGACAGGTCCGTCGGCAGCGGCTTGGCAAGGTCGACCCGTCGCAGCGGCAGCGCGCGCCCCTCGTCGGTCTTGTCGTAGATCGGACCGATTTCCGCGTTGAAGCGGGCGCACCAGCCGCAGCCCGGACGTTCGAACATCACGAGCTCGGAGGCGAAAGCCGGCGACGAGAGGCAAATGCCGGTCACCACCGCTCCTGCGAGCGTTGCGAATCCGCGCGATGCAGTTCTGCTGGTCATGCCGAGATCCTCTCTGGACTTGTCGGCCAATCTATCATTAAATTCGAATATGTACTAGTGCGCGATTTCCGAATCCTGCCCGGCAGGCCGGGCACGCAGCGCTGGCCGACCGGGAGGAAAGATGGATCTCGACGTCACGCTGGGCGCCGCGCTGGCCGCGGGTCTGTTGTCGTTTCTGTCACCGTGCATTCTGCCGCTGGTCCCGCCGTTCCTGTGCTACATGGCCGGCGTCTCGGCGGCCGACGCGATCAGCGAAACCAGCATGGCCCAGCGGCGGCGGACGGTGCTGACGGCGCTGTGCTTCGTCGGCGGTTTTTCGCTGGTGTTCGTCGGTCTCGGCGCCACCGCCTCGGTGTTCGGACGGTTCATCGCCGGCCATCTCAGCCAGCTCGGCATCCTCGCCGGCCTCGTCATCATCATGATGGGGCTGCACTTCCTCGGGGTGCTCCGGATTCCGCTGCTGTACCGGAGCGCGACGATCGACGTCGGACGCAAGCCGGCCGGCCTGCTCGGTGCGTTCGTGATGGGACTGGCCTTCGCCTTCGGCTGGACGCCGTGCGCGGGGCCGGTCCTGGCCGCCGTGCTGATGATGGCCGGCGCGGAGGCGACGGTGGGGAAGGGCGCGCTGCTGCTCGCCGCCTACTCGGTCGGGACCGGCATCCCGTTCCTGATCGCCGCTGCCTTTACGGGGCAGTTCATGACCATGCTCAAGGGCATCAAGCCGCATCTCCCCCTGGTCGAGAAGACGATGGGCGGCTTTCTCGTCCTGACCGGCGCTGCCTTTCTCGCCGGCGTGATCCCACGGATGTCGGAATGGATCTTCGAGCGCTTTCCGTCGCTCGCCACCATCGGCTGATCAGCCGAAGCGGAAGTCCAATAGATTGACGAAGGACTGCAGTTCGATCTCATAGCGATGCACCAGGCCGGCGTCGCTCTCGCGCGCAGCGCGGCCGATCTCGTTGGCACTCGTCGTGGCGCCGTCGATCAGGCGGCGGAATTCGGCCTGGCTCGCCACGTCGGGCGTGGCGAGGCCGTTGCAGCGTTGCAGCCGGTCGCGCAGCGCTGTGCCGGCCTGGACGACCTCGCCAGACTCGGCCTTGCCCGCTGCGAACCGCGCCGCGGCGTTGCGCAACGCGTCCATGACGGGTGACAGGTCGAACACGCAATCACTGAGCTCGACCACGCCGGCGTCCTGCCTCAGGGCGTGAAGCGACCGGCGCAACGCGGCAATGGCCGCCGCAGCGCGTGCCCCGTCACCTGCGGTCAGCGCTTCGTCCGCCTGCTTCAGGCGATCGTTGCCGGTGGCGATCAGCTCTGCAAAGGATCTGGCCGAATAGGGCGCATGGGAGCGCTCGGCGAGCCGGCTGAGCCTGCCCCAGGCGATCCGGGCGTCGTCGAGCTCGATCTGCGCCAGGCCCACATTGCCGGTGCGGCCATAGCTCGCGGCTGTGCGCAGGCTGGCCATCGCAGAGTGCATGAAGGCAGCAACATCCGCGTTCCCTTCGGCGTGCCCACGGACGCCATGCGTGAGGCATGACAGCACGAGCGACAGCATGATGACGCGGCGCAGCATCGAATGTCCTTTTCACATTCTATTATTCGAATATCATGTATCGAAATTCCGTGGACTTGGCAAAGTGGACTTGGTGCCAGTGACTTGGCAAAGCGCGCGAGCAGGCTGATGACGACGAACCGGACAATGACACGGCGCAATCTGGTTGCGCTGCTGCCTGCCGCGGCGGCCGTCGGCCTGGCCTCAGCGCCGGCGCAGGCCGACGCGGTGCTGGGCGACGACGGGCTCTATCACCAGTCCTGGTTTCTCAACAGCTTCCTGGACCTGCGCGAGGATCTCGAAAGCGCGGCGTCGGAAGGCAAGCGGCTTGCGATCATGTGGGAGCTGCGCGGCTGCCCGTATTGCCGCGAGACGCATCTGGTGAACTTTGCCGATCAAGAGATCACGGACTACATCCGTGCCAATTTCGAAGTGCTGCAGCTCAACCTGCTCGGCGCGCGCAAGGTGATCGACTTCGACGGCAAGGAGCTCACCGAGAAGGAGCTCGCCGAGCGCTACGCGATCCGCTTCACGCCGACGTTCCAGTTCTTTCCGCCATCGGCCGAGGGCGTCTCTGCGAAGGAGCCGCTCGCGCGCGAGGTGGCGCGCGCGCCGGGCTATCTCAAGCCGCCGCATTTCCTCGCAATGTTCCGCTTCGTGCGCGAGAGGGCCTATGAGCGCGGCACATTCCGCGACTATCTCGCTTCGACCAAGGGTTGAGTGCACTGCGGCATCGAAATACGCTTGACACCAATCACATTATCAAATCATAATTCTTGAATATGATGGATCGTAAGTCCGTCGTGTCATCGTAAGGCGAGGGGACGCCTCGTCGGTCAGGGTGGAAACATGCGCCGTTTGATTCCGGCCGCCTTGCTGTGCGTGTTGCTGTCGGCAACCGCGCGAGGTGACGAGCCGATCAGGCTCGATGTCGTCGACTATGCCATTCCGAAATCGCTGACGGGCGCGCCCGGCAATGCCGATGCCGGCAAGAAGGTGTTCTTGACGCGGACGCTGGGCAATTGCCTCGCCTGCCATCAGGTGTCGTCGCTGAAGTCGGAAGAGTTTCACGGCGAGTTCGGTCCGTCGCTCGACGGCGTCGCGACCCGCTACAACACGGCGCAACTGCGCCTGATCGTCGCCGATCCCAAGCGCATCTTCACCGACACGGTGATGCCCGCCTTCTACAAGAACGACGGACTCAATCGCGTCAGGCCTGAGTTCGTCGGCAAACCCGTCCTCACCGCCGCGCAGGTCGAGGACGTCGTCGCCTATCTCGAAACATTGAAATAACCGCCTCTGGAGGATGATGCATGGGCGCAATCAACAGACGACAGGCGTTCCTTCTCGGCGGCGGTTTCGTCGCTTTGACGGTGCTGCCGATGGCCGCCAACGCCGAGCCGAGCAACGACGCGGCCGAGATGATCAAGAAGTTCACCGGCGGCAAGGAAGCGGCCAAGGGCAAGATCACGCTCGATCTGCCTGAGATCGCCGAGAACGGCAACACCGTGCCGCTCGCGCTCTCGGTCGAAAGCCCGATGACCGCCGAGAACTACGTCAAGGAAGTGCTGTTCGTGGCCGACGGCAATCCGAACGGCGGCGTCGCCACGCTGATGTTCACGCCGATGTCCGGCAAGGCCGAGGCGTCGATCCGTATCCGTCTGGCGCAGACCCAGAACGTGATCGCGGTCGCGAAGATGAGTGACGGTTCGCTCTTCACAGAGCGCAAGACCGTCAAGGTCACCATCGGCGGCTGCGGCGGCTGAGACAGGGAGAGACGAACATGGCAGACAAGCCGCGCATCAAGCTTCCGAAGGAAGCCAAGAAGGGCGAGATCATCCAGATCAAGACGCTGGTCTCGCATCTGATGGAATCGGGTCAGCGCAAGGATGCGCAGGGCAAGCCGATCCCACGCAAGATCATCAACAAGTTCACCTGCGAGTTCAACGGCAAGCCGGTGTTCTCCTGCGCGCTGGAGCCGGCGATCTCCGCCAACCCGTACATCCAGTTCGACGCAAGGATCGACGAGGAAGGCACGTTCAAGTTCGCATGGACGGATGACGATGGCTCCGTCGTGACGGCCGAAGAGAAGATCGCGTTGAAGGCCTGATCGACAGCGTGTGATCGCTAGGAGGAGTGACGGATGTCCATTCGCTACGGTTCTCTCGCCGTCCTGGCGTCGGCCGCGCTGGCCCTGTCGGCAGTCGCGACGTTCGGCCAGGAGGCCGAACGGAAGGGCATTCCGGCGCCTCCCGGCCACGTCTTCAAGACCATCATCTCGGGCTATCAGTTCCGCACCAAGGAAACGCGCGCGCTCCAGGATGACGATCTGGAGAATCCCGGCTTCCTCGCGGTGGAGCGGGCCGCCGACGTCTGGAAGACGGTCGACGGCGGCGAAGGCAAGTCGTGCATGAGCTGCCACGGCGAGGCGGAAAAGACCATGAAGGGCGTCGGCGCGGCCATGCCCAAATGGAGCGAGAAGCTCAACAAGCCGGTCAATCTCGAGCAGCAGATCAACATCTGCCGCACCGAGCATATGAAGGCGCAGCCCTGGCCGTTCAAGTCCAAGGAGCTGACGGATATGACGACCTTCGTCCGCTATCAGTCGCGCGGCATGCCTGTGGCGGTGAAGACCGACGGACCGATGTCGCCGTGGTTCGAGAAGGGCAAGGAGATCTACTACACGCGGGTCGGCCAGCTCGATCTCGCCTGCGCTTCCTGCCACGAGAAGAACAACGGCAAGTTCATGCGCGCCGATTTTCTGAGCCAAGGCCAGACCAACGGCTTTCCGACCTACCGGCTGCGCGATCAGCGCCTGGTCCCGCTGCACGAACGGTTCGAAGGCTGCATGTTCGACGTTCGTGGCGTGCCCTACAAGCCGCTGTCGGACGAGTTCCTCGCGCTCGAAATCTACGTCGCCTGGCGCGGCATCGGGCTTCCCGTCGAGACACCGTCGGTCCGCAACTAGCCGCGGCCACAAGGAAGACACATCATGATATCGCGTCGCGAATTCGTTCAGGTCGCATTGGCGGCGGCTGCCTTGACGGGTGGCTCCGGTCTTGCGGGTGCGACCCGCGCCTTTGCTCAGCAGAAGCTGACCGAGAAGGAGCTGCTGGCGTTCGATCCGGTCGGCAACGTCACCTTGGTGCATGTCACCGACATCCACGGCCAGCTGATGCCGCTGTATTTCCGCGAGCCGTCGACCAATCTCGGCGTCGGTGACGCCAAGGGCCAGCCGCCGCATGTCACCGGCAAGGATTTCCTCACCCGCTTCGGCATCGCGCCGGGCTCGTCGTCGGCCTATGCGCTGACCTCGGAGGATTTCGAGGCGCTCGCCAAGACGTACGGGCGGATCGGCGGGCTCGACCGCGCCGCCACCGTCATCAAGGCCATCCGCGCCGAGCGCGGCGACAAGGTCGTGCTGCTCGACGGCGGCGATACCTGGCAGGGATCCTGGACGTCGCTGAAGACCCGCGGCCAGGACATGATCGACTGCATGGCGCTGCTGAAGCCGGATGCGATGACCGGGCATTGGGAGTTCACCTACGGCACCGAGCGCGTCAAGCAGGCGGTCGATGGTTTGGGCTTCCCCTTCCTCGGCCTCAACATCCGCGACACCGAATGGAACGAGCCGGCGTTCGAAGCCTCGACGATGATCGAGCGCGGCGGCGTCAAGATCGCGGTGCTCGGCCAGGCCTTCCCGTACACGCCGGTCGCCAATCCCCGCTGGATGATTCCGAACTGGTCGTTCGGCGTGCGCGAGGAGGATGTTCAGACCCAGGTCGACAAGGCGCGCAAGGACGGCGCCGGCCTCGTGGTGCTGCTGTCACACAACGGCTTCGACGTCGACCGCAAGCTGGCCAGCCGCGTCAAGGGTCTCGACGTCATTCTCACGGGTCACACCCATGACGCATTGCCTGAAGCGGTCAAGGTCGGCAAGACGCTGCTGATCGCGTCGGGGTCGTCCGGCAAGTTCGTCTCGCGGCTCGATCTCGACGTCAAGGACGGCGAGGTGAAGGGCTATCGTTACAAGCTGATCCCGCTGTTCTCCGACGTGATCACGCCGGACCCGGCGATGGCGGCGAAGATCGCCGAGGCGCGCAAGCCGTTTGCCGCCGATCTTGCCCGCCCGCTGGGACGGACCGAGACGCTGCTGTATCGCCGCGGCAATTTCAACGGCACGTTCGACGACCTCATCTGCCAGGCGCTGCTGCAGGAACGCGATGCCGAGATCGCGCTGTCGCCGGGCTTCCGCTGGGGTACAAGCGTGATGCCGGGCCAGGACATCACCTTCGAGGACGTCACCAACGCCACCGCGATCACCTATCCCGCCGTCTATCGCATGGGCATGACCGGCACGCGGCTGAAGGAGATCATCGAGGACGTCGCCGACAACCTGTTCAATGTCGATCCCTACTACCAGCAGGGCGGCGACATGGTCCGCATCGGCGGCATGTCCTATGCCATCGACGTCAACAAGCCGCAGGGACAGCGCATCTCCGACATGCGCCTGATCAAGACCGGCGCCGCGATCGATCCGGCGCGCGAGTATCAGGTCGCGGGCTGGGCCAGCGTCAACGAAGGCACGCAGGGGCCGCCGATCTGGGAGGTCGTGTCGAGCTATCTGCAGCGCCAGAAAACCGTGCGTCTCGAGCCCAATCGGGCCGTCAAAGTCTCCGGAGTGTGACGACGATGTCCAAGGACAAATCACTTCCCTCAGCCCCACGCGCCTCGCGTCGTGGTTTCCTGACTGCGGCCGGCGGTCTCGCCGCCACCGCGCTGGCCTCGCAGGCGCGAGCCGGCGCCGGCAATCCCGCCAACCAGCCGCCGAACGTGCCGGAATGGACGCGCACCCTCGGCGAGGGCGTCGCCGTCCGGCCCTACGGCAAGCCGTCGAAGTTCGAGAAGGACGTCGTCCGCCGCGACGTCGAATGGCTGACGGCTTCGCGCGAATCCTCGGTCAGCTTCACGCCGCTGCACGAGCTGGAAGGCATCATCACGCCGAACGGACTGTGCTTCGAACGCCATCACGGCGGCGTGGCCGACGTGGATCCGGCCGATCACCGGCTGATGATCCACGGCCTGGTCGAGCGGCCGCTGCTGCTGTCGCTCGACGAGCTCAAGCGCTATCCGCGCGTCAACCGCATCCACTTCATGGAATGCGCTGCCAACTCCGGCATGGAGTGGCGCGGCGCCCAGCTCAATGGCTGCCAGTTCACGCATGGCATGATCCACTGCGTGCAATATACCGGCGTCTCGCTGCGCACCCTGCTCGAAGAGGCCGGCGTCAAGACCAACGGCAAATGGCTGCTGGTGGAGGGCGCCGACTCCGCGTCGATGGATCGCAGCCTGCCGATCGAGAAGGCGCTCGACGACTGCATCATCGCCTACAAGATGAACGGCGAGGCGCTGTATCCCGAGCAGGGCTATCCGATGCGCCTGGTCGTACCCGGATGGCAGGGCAATCTCTGGGTCAAATGGCTGCGCCGCATCAAGGTCGGCGACCAGCCCTGGCACACCCGCGAGGAGACCTCGAAGTACACGGATCTCTTGCCGAACGGCAAGGCGCGACGCTTCACCTGGGCGATGGATGCGAAGTCGGTGATCACGAGCCCGAGCCCGCAGGCGCCGATCAAGCATGGCAAGGGCTTTACGATCGTGTCGGGCCTGGCGTGGTCGGGCAACGGCAAGGTCAAGCGCGTCGACGTCTCGCTCGATGGCGGCCGCAACTGGTGGCCGGCGCGGATCGACGGCCCGGTGCTCGACAAGGCGCTGACCCGCTTCTACTACGAGTTCGACTGGAACGGCGAGCCGCTGCTCTTGCAGTCGCGGGTCCAGGACGAGACCGGCTACGTCCAGCCCTCCAAGGCCGAACTGCGCAAGGTGCGCGGCTACAATTCCATCTATCACAACAATGGCATCCAGACCTGGCACGTGCAGGCAAACGGTGAGGTCGAGAATGTCGAGGTCGCCTAAGCTCATCATTGCCGCCGCAGCGCTCGCAACCCTTGCGGGCTCGGTGGCATTCGCCGGCGGCCCGGGCGAGAAGACTGAGGCCAAGATTGATGTAAAGGCGCCGCAGCGCTTCAACATCGGCCGAGCTCCGAGCGCCGAGGAGATTCGCGGCTGGGATATCGACGTGCGTCCGGACGGACAGGGGCTGCCCGTCGGCAAGGGCACCGTCGCCCAGGGCGAGAAGCTGTTCATGGACAATTGCGCCAGTTGCCATGGCGAATTCGGCGAGGGCGCCGGCCGCTGGCCGGTGCTTGCCGGCGGCAAGGGATCGCTGACATCAGACAATCCGGTCAAGACGGTCGGCTCCTACTGGCCCTATGCCTCGACGCTGTTCGACTACGTCCGCCACGCGATGCCGTTCGGCAGCCCGCAGTCGCTGAAGGTCGACGAGTACTATGCGCTGGTCGCCTATGTGCTCTATCTGAACGACGTGATCACCGATCAGAACTTCGAGCTGAGCAACAGCAATCTCGCCACGATCAAGATGCCGAACGAGGGCGGGTTCATCATGGATGACCGGGCCACGAGCGAGAAGGCCTTCTGGCAGAAGGATCCCTGCATGAAGAACTGCATCGCGCCGGTCAAGATCACCGGACGCGCGACGGCGGTCGACGTCACGCCGGAAGAAAAGGACGGCAAGCCGCGAGGCGTCGAGTGAGGATTGCCGGATGCAGCCGCCGCGAGATGCTGTTGGCGGCCGCATCCGTCGCCCTGGCCGGAAGCGGGGTTGCATCCATCGCCGCTGCAACCGAGCCACATAGGCTCGCGTTGCAGATCAGCGACGAGGATCCGGCCAAGATGCGCGCGGTGCTCGACGTCGCCGCGAATGTCTCCCGCCACTATTCGGGCGAGGGCGCGGAGGTCGAGATCGTGATCGTCGCGTTCAATGGCGGACTCGACATGCTGCTGGCCGACCGCTCGCCGGTGAAGGAGCGGGTGCTCGGCTTCGCCAAGTCGATGCCCAATGTGAGCTTCATCGCCTGCGGCAATACCTTGGAGACGCTCGCGAGCAAGGAGGGACGGCGGCCGCCTCTGCTCGATGGTGTCACGGTCGTCAAGACCGGGGTCGCGACCCTGCTGGAGCTGTCCGAGAAGAACTGGACGATCGTGCGTCCCTGAGGAATTTGCGATGCGGTGGTGGCTCGCTCTTGTCGTCTCGTTCATTGCGTCGATCGCATTCGCGGCCGAGGAGCCGCGCGAACTCACGATCGGCGGGCGTACGGCGCTCGGCACGCTCCGACTGCCGGCGCAGTCTGGACCGGATGTGCCGCTGGTGCTAATGACGCACGGCACGCTCGCGCACAAGGATATGGAGACCATCCAGGGCCTGTCCAAGGCGTTGGCCGAGCGGGGCATCGCCTCGCTCGCGCACAATCTCGTGCTCGGTCTCGATCGCCGCACCGGCATGTACGATTGTGCCAAACCCCATGACTATGTGACGGACGATGCGGTCGTGGAGATCACCGCCTGGCTGAGCGAAGCGCGCAAGACGTCGTCGCACGTCTTCGTCCTCGGACATTCGCGCGGCGCCAATCAGGTCGCGCGCTATCTAGCCGCCAATCCCAAGGCCGCGGTCGACGGTGCGATCCTCCTGGCGCCGGCGACGGCGAGCATCGAGACCGGCTTGAGAGACGCCTATGCGGAGAGCTACGGCCAGCGATTGGCGCCGCTGCTCGACAAGGCCGAGGCTGCGATCGCCGCCGGGCGCGGCGGTGATTGGATGTCGGTGCCGGGCTTCATCTATTGCCGCGATGCCAAGGTGACGGCGCGCGCATTCGCAGCATTCTATCGCGCCGACCGGCGCCAGGATACGGCGGCGCTGATCGCCGATGTGAGCCTGCCGGTTCTGGTGCTTGCGGCAGCGCAAGACAAGACGGTGCCGGACGTGGCAGCGTCGTTCGCGCCGCTGGCCTCACGCGCCGGCAGCCGTGTCCGACTGGAGACGATTGACGACGCAGATCACTTCTTTCGCGATCTCGCCGCCGAGGATGCCGCTGATCGCATCGCAGGATTCATTGCAGCCGCGCGCTAGGAGCCACCATGGAACGTCGATCTTTGATGCAAGCTGGTCTTGCCAGCCTGTTTGGAATCTTCGGTGTCAGCAGCGCACGCGCGGCGACGGAATCTCCGCGCCAGCGCGTCGCCTATCATCTCGCCGATCAGGACCGCG
Source organism: Bradyrhizobium sp. HKCCYLRH2060 (assembly GCF_051168135.1). NCBI lineage: Bacteria > Pseudomonadati > Pseudomonadota > Alphaproteobacteria > Hyphomicrobiales > Nitrobacteraceae > Bradyrhizobium > Bradyrhizobium sp. HKCCYLRH2060. Next base: position 336,975 of record NZ_JBNPUK010000005.1, on the reverse strand, counting down.
CCCTGTTCGTTCTCGGCAACCTCCAGAACCACGTCGATGGCACCGGAGGACCTGGACGCGCAGACATTCGCCTGGTGATCCACGGTCCGGGCTTGCGGGCCTTTCATGCGATTTCGGCCGACCAGACCATCTCGGCTCTGGCCGAGCGCCTCATGAAGGCCGGCGTCGGCTTCGAGGCCTGTGCGAACACCATGAAGGCGCAGGGCGTGAAGCTCGACGATCTCTTGCCGGGCTTTGCGGTGGCGGAGAAGGGCGGCGTCGTGCGCCTCACCGAGCTGCAGCAGAGTGGATACGCCTACCTGCGCCCGTGACGGGCACATGCGTCCTTGCCGATGCCGCCCGGCAGGTTGAGCGGCCGGCCTGAACGACGGGAGCGCCTGTGCTCACCGCATTGATCGATCTTCTGGGCGAGGAGCTGGTGTCGCTGCTGTGCGGGCTCGCGGCCGGCGGCGCGTTCGGCTTCTTCGCCCAGCGCAGCCGCTTCTGCCTCCGGGCGGCCACGATCGAGTTCGCGCGCGGGCAGGGCGGTCCGCGGCTGGCGGTGTGGCTCCTCACCTTCGCCTCGGCGCTGCTGGGCACCCAGGCGCTGGTGGCAATGGGCCTGCTCGACGTCTCCGAAGCGCGCCAGCTGGCGCAGCAGGGCAGCATTTCCGGCGCGATGATCGGCGGCACGCTGTTCGGCTGCGGCATGATCCTGGCGAGAGGCTGTGCCAGCCGTCTGCTGGTGCTCTCGGCCAACGGCAATCTGCGGGCGCTGCTGTCCGGCCTCATCTTCGCGGTGACGGCGCAGTCCGCCTATCGCGGCCTGCTCGCGCCGGCACGCGAGTGGCTCACCAATCTTTGGCTCGTCGACGGCGGACCGTCGCGCGACATCATGAGCCTGTTCGGCGGCGGTACGCCCGAGAAGCTCGGCTTCGGCATGCTGTGGTTCCTGGCCGGGCTCGCCGCCGTGTCGAAGTTTCAGGTTGGCCCGAAGATCCTGCGCTCGGCGGTGGCCGCGGGCGCGGCGGTCGCCGGGGGCTGGCTCCTCACCTATCAGCTCGGCCAGGCCTCGTTCTCGCCGGTGCCGCTGAAGAGCCTGACATTCAGCGGTCCTTCGGCGGAGCTGCTGATGCAGGTGCTCGCCAGCCCGCAACTGAAGCCGGGCTTCGATCTCGGCATCATTCCGGGTGTGTTCATCGGCTCGTTCGTTGCGGCCGCGCTGGCGCGCGAACTCAATCTCGAAGGCTTCTCGGATGGGCGCGGCATGCGCCGTTACATGATCGGCGCCGTCCTGATGGGATTCGGCGCGATGCTGGCGGGCGGCTGCGCCGTTGGCGCCGGCGTGACCGGGGCATCGGTGTTCGCGCTCACAGCGTGGATCGTGCTCGGTGGCATGTGGTTGGGTGCGGCCGTCACCGATTTTGTCGTCGACCGCTGGCTGTTCGCCACCAAGCCGGCGCAGAGCCCGGTTCAGTCGCCCTCCGCCATGCCTTCTTGAGGCATCCTGCGGAAGCGAGCCTGCCTCTGCCGAGCGGCATTGCAAATGCAGCGTTAAAGAGCAGCATTCATGAATCTCCGGTCACAGGCTCGTCGATGCCTGGTGTGTCGGCGCACTTCCAGCCTCTGACGAAAAATACTGTCTGATCAGATCAGATCGAACCTGAAGACACGCGTCTTTGCGTCGTCACGCCGGCGCGCAGATCGCGTAGTCCGCGGTTGGCTACAGGAGATGCGCGCCGAACACGGCATTCGGACCATCACGCCCGAACATCACGTTGGTAGATCCCATTCTGGAGATCCCGCATGTTAACCAATTTGCGAAGGTCGGGTGTTACCGTCGCGCGGGGGACGGCGCAATCATGCGGCGGACCGATACGAATCGCTGGGACGACGAAAGGCACGCGAGATGTCGCAACTCTCCATTCGAGCAAAGATGGCGGCCGTCATTGCGCTGCTGCTGGTGGCGATGTCCATCGTCGGATTGCTGGCCGTCCGCGGCATGCAGACAATCAATACGCATACCGAAATGATCGCCAAGAACTGGCTGCCAAGCGTGCGCGTGCTCGGCGAGTTGCGTTCGGCGATCAACCTCAATCGGGCGCAGCTCCGGGCCTACATGACGGCTGATACGACTGAGGAGAAGGACAATCTCGACCGCAACATGAAGGCAACGCTCGTCGTCATCGCGACGGCGCGCCGCTCCTATGAGGCGATGATCTCGTCGGCCGAGGAGCGCAGCCTGTTCGAGAGCTGGTCGCGGGGCTGGGAGCAATACGTCAAGGCTGCCGATGGTGTGCTCGAGGTGCTGCGCGCAGGGAACGGCAATACGACCAAGCAGGCGAGCGATCTGTTCAACAAGACGGTCCGGAGCGTCGCCAATCAGTCGGACGAATTTCTTCGAAAGCTGATTGACCTCAACAATCGTGGCGCCGACGCCGAAACCAGGATCGCCGCGGATGGCTATGCGGAGGCGTTTGAATTGATGTCGACGGTCATCGTCCTTGCCGTTCTCGCCGGCATCGGCATCGGAAGCTGGTTCGTTCGCGACATTTCCCGGTGCATCGCTTCCATCATCAGGCCGATGCAGGCGCTCGGTGAGGGCAACCTGGCGATGGAGATCCCCTATCGCGGCCAGAAGACCGAAGTAGGCATGATGGCCGACGCCCTGGAGGTCTTCAAGACCGCCCTGATTGCGAAGAAGCAGGCCGACGACATCGCTTCGAAAGAGGCGCAGGTGAAACTGGAACGCAGCCGGCGGCTCGACGAGATCACTGGCCGCTTCGAGGCCGTGGTCGGCGAGATCGTCGACACCGTGTCCACGGCATCGAGCACTCTGGAGGGTCACGCCGGCGGGCTCAGCAACACGGCGAGCCGAGCCCAGAACCTCGCCACGTCCGTCACCGCGGCTTCCGAGGAAGCCTGCACCAATGTGCAGTCGGTGGCATCTGCGACCGAGGAGCTCTCCGCGTCCGTCAACGAGATCAGCAGGCAAGTCCAGGATTCCGCCCGGATGGCCAATGAGGCGGTGGCACAGGCCCGCAAGACCAATGAACAGGTCAGCGAGCTTTCGAAGTCCGCTGCCCGCATCGGCGACGTCGTCGAGCTGATCAATACGATTGCCGGACAGACCAATCTGCTCGCGCTGAATGCAACGATCGAGGCCGCACGCGCCGGCGAGGCCGGCCGCGGATTTGCGGTGGTCGCATCCGAGGTCAAGGCGCTGGCCGAGCAGACGGCGAAGGCCACGGGCGAGATCGGCCAGCAGATCTCCGGCATCCAGTCCGCCACCCAGCAATCGGTCGGTGCCATCCGCGACATCAGCATCACCATCGAGAAATTGCAGGAGATTTCGTCGACGATCGCATCGGCCGTGGAGCAGCAGGGCGCCGCGACGCAGGAGATCTCGCGCAACGTCCAGCACGCGGCGGCGGGAACGCAGCAGGTCTCGGCCAACGTTGCGGATGTGCAGCGCGGCGCCGTCGATACCGGAACCGCCGCGTCCCAGGTGCTGTCCGCCGCGAAATCGCTGGCCGACGACAGTGCCAGACTGAGCATGGAAGTGAAGAAGTTCATCGCCGGCGTGAGAGCCGCCTAGGAGCTCGCAGCGACCGAGAGCCGCAGAGATCCGATCTCGCCGCCATTCGCCGGGCCGCGTCGGGGGTGCTGGACAGGTGCGCAGGCCCCGGCCACCCCTCGCCGGCCATCGCTTCTGCGTTGGCCTGCGAGCCCAATCTCGATGACTTCTCCCTGCGGCCGCGGCAAGCTGCGCGACCGAGTCGCGTGGTGACGATGGGCTTGCGAGGCCCGCGCCGACATGAATAGAGCGCGTGGGGCCGCGGCGGATCAAGCTCCGCCGCGGCTTGCGCGGGGCTGCCGTTCCCGAAGTCGTCAGTGCCGCTGTTTCCTCACCGTCACGCTGCCGCAGAGCCCCGCCTCTTCACCTATCGGCATCGTCACCTATCGGCACCCGCTGAATTATAATTGCATAAATTCGAATATATGCATATAGTGGCGTACGTCGGTCGCGGCGCTGGGCCGCGTCAGCAGGGAGGACCCGTCGTGGCAATGATGAACGACGTCATGGTCAAGGATCTGGGCACGTCCCGGGGGATCGACTGGTCGCCTTATCTGGTCGGCGCCGGCATCGGCATCCTCAGCTGGGTGGCCTTTGCCGGGTTCGGCGACCCGCTCGGCGTGACGACGGCGTTCTCGCGCATCGCGGCGCTGTTCGCCGCGCCGGTGATCGGATCCGACGCCGTCGCCGCCAACAGCTATTGGAAGTCGATGCCGCTGAAATGGGACTATGGCGTCTGGTTTCTGGTCGGCATTCCGCTCGGCGCATTCCTGTCGGCGGTCATCTCCGGCACGTGGCGCCTCGAGCTGGTGCCGGAGGTCTGGAGGGAGCGCTTTGGTCCGTCGGTGTTCAAGCGCTTCGTCGCTGCGTTTCTCGGCGGCATCGTCATCATGTATGGCGCGCGTCTGGCCGGCGGCTGCACCAGCGGACACGGCATTTCAGGCGGTCTGCAACTGGCGCTGTCGAGCTGGCTGTTCCTCGCCGTGATGTTCGCGACCGGCCTTTTCGTGTCGCGCCTCATGTTCCGCAAAGCGTAGGAGAAGGGCCATGACGTCGCTGATGAGCATCGCCGGCCCGCTGTTGATGGGCGCCGTGTTCGGCTATCTGCTACAGCAGGGCAAGGTCACGAGCTGCAACGTGATCGAGAATCAGTTCCGGCTGCGCGACTTCACCGTCTTGAAGGTGATGGGCACCGCGATCGTTGTCGGCGGCATCGGCGTGCTGCTGCTGGTCGACACCGGCAACACCAAATACTACGTCAAGGACGCCAACATGCTCGCGGTCGCGCTCGGCGCGGCGCTTTTCGGCATCGGCATGGTGGTCTACGGCTACTGCCCGGGCACCGCGCTCGGCGCCATCGCCAGCGGCAGCGTGCATGCCGCAGTCGGCGCTTTCGGCATGATCGTCGGCGCGATCCTCTACGCGCTGAGCTTCGACTGGGTGAAGGCCCACGTCCTGAATGTTTGGGCGCTCGGCAAGGTGCGGCTGCCCGACATCACCGGCGTGCCGGATGGCGTCTGGTTCGCCGCGCTCGCGATCGGCGCAGGTGCGTTCTTCTTCTGGGTCGAAGCGTCCGAGGCCAAGGCGAAGCGGATACAGGGCTAGGCTGAAGTCGCCCGAGTGCCCCCACGTCAAACAGTGAGAGGTTCCTCCCATGCTATCAGGACTGTTCAGCAGGTTGACCGGGTCGACCAGCGTGCCGGCGATCGAGCATGATGAGCTGGTGCGGGCGCATCAGCAGCGAAGCTGCGTCATCGTCGACGTGCGCGAGCCGCATGAGTTCAAGGGCGGCCACATCCCGGGCGCCGTCAATCACCCGCTGTCGCGTTTCGACCCGGGCAACCTCGTGCACGACAAGCCGGTGGTTCTGATCTGTCAGGCCGGCGGCCGCTCGGCCACCGCCCTGCGGCGGGCGCTGTCGGCCGGGCGGCAAGATATCCGCCACTATGCCGGCGGCATGAGCGGCTGGCGGGCGCGGGGCGGCCCTGTCGCGTAGGCTCGTACTGTCCGACCAGCCCGACATTCAGCGATGTCATGGCCTGAGATCGAAGATATGCGAAGTTGAACGTCGGCATGTCTGCAATCAACGGGGATTGCGGCAGGTTAATAACAAGTCGGGGGACGGGAGTTTCGCTAGCAACGTCGCGCCGCCCCGTCGCGAGAGTTTGCTGTTAGTCCGCTACAATGGCTGACTCGTTCAGGAATAATTAGTTGCAGCGCTGCAATACTCGGACACCAGTCGACGTTCGAGGATCGCATGTTGAAGTTTGTTGGCTTGAGAACCCGGATCACCCTTTCTCTGGTGATCGGTGCGGCAGCGACGGCCCTCTTCGTGCTGCTGGTCGCCATGTGGATCATCGGCGGCATCATCGACCGCGCCAATGAGCGCGAGCTCCACGCCCAATATGACACCTTCAATTCGCGCCTGCAGCTGGAGTCGACCCGCGCGGAAGCGATGAGCGCGGTGGTCGCCAAGATCCCCGCGGTCCAGGACGCCATGGCGCAGAACGACCGCGACGCCTTGATGCGGCTGTTCGGTGCGGGCATGGCCAGCCTGAAGGCCGATTACGGTGTCGACCAGTTTCAGTTTCACACGCCGCCGGCGATGTCCTTCCTGCGGGTGCACCAGCCGGCCAAGTTCGGCGACGATCTGTCGGGATTCCGCAAGACGGTGGTGGCCGCCAACACCGACCGCAAGCCGATCGTCGGGCTGGAGGGCGGCGTTGCCGGCCTCGGCCTCCGCGGCGTCGTACCGATCGTTTCCGCCGGCAAACATCTGGGCTCGGTCGAGTTCGGCCTGACCTTTGGCCAAAACTTCTTCGACGAGTTCAAGCGCAGCCGCAGTGTCGACGTCGCGTTCCGCCTGGCTGGCGACACCGGCTTCAAGCTGTTCGCGACGACGATCGGGGAGACCTCCTTCTTCGCAAGCGGCGACTATCGGGAGGCGTCGGCCGGCGGCTTCCTGTCGCGCCAAGGACAGCTCAAAGGTGTTCCGGTCGTCGCGTTGCTGGGCCCGATCAAGGATTTCTCCGGCAAGCCGATCGGTGCCGTCGAGATCGTCATGGACAACAGCGAGTTCATCCAGGCTCGCAATCGCGCCGGGGCGTTGGCAATCGGGATGACGCTGGCCGGCCTCGTGCTGATCGCGCTCGCCGGGCTGTTGATCGCGCGCAGCATCTCCCGCCCGATCGTCCAGATGACGAGCGCGATGCGCGAGCTCGCCGACGGCAACCTGGACGTTCGCGTCCCGGCCGACTGGCGCAAGGACGAGGTCGGACAGATGGCACGCGCCGTTTCGATTTTCAGGGACAACGCCGTCCGGATGAGGGATCTGCAGGCGGAGCAGGAGAAGGCCCAGGCTCGTGCCGAGGAGGACCGGCGCCGCATGCTGATGGAGGTGGCCGATGGCTTCGAGGCCAGCGTCCGCGGCGTCGTCGACGCAGTGTCGGCTGCGGCCATCGAAATGGAGGCGACCGCCCGTTCGATGTCGGTGACGATCGATCAGTCGAAACAGCAGGCCCTGACGGTATCGCAGGCGTGCGGCTCCGCATCGGACAATGTCAACACCGTTGCCTCGGCGGCCGAAGAGCTGTCATCCTCGATGAACGAGATCAGCAAGACGCTCGAGCGTGCGTCGTCCGTGGTTCGCAAGGCGGCGGACGAAGGGCAGCAATCCAACGACAAGGTGCAGCGGCTCAACCTCGCGGCCGGCAAGATCGGCGAGGTCGTCGCGCTCATCACCCAGATCGCCAGCCAGACCAATCTGCTGGCGCTGAATGCGACGATCGAGGCCGCGCGCGCCGGCGAGTCGGGCAGGGGATTCGCCGTCGTCGCCAGCGAGGTGAAGACGCTGGCGACCCAAACGGCCAAGGCAACGGAAGAGATCGGGGCTCAGATCGCCGCGGTTCAGGCCGAAACCGCCGCTGCCGTCCACAGCATCGGCATGATTTGCGCCACGATCCAGGAGGTCGATGAGATCTCGACCATCATCGCCTCATCGATCGCGCAGCAGGACGCGGCGACCCGCGAGATCGCCGGCAGTGTGAACGTCGTTGCCGGCAAGACCCAGGACGTCACGCGCAACATCGCGGGCGTCACGTCCGGCGTCGTGCAGACCGGCCATGCCGCCAACGAGGTGCTGTCGGCGGCCGGCGAACTCGCGCAGCAGTCGACCCGGCTGCGCAGCGAGGTCAACCAGTTCCTGGCCCATATCAGAGCGGCCTGACCGCTCGTTGGGCGGCTGACGTATCGAGCTCGCCGACACGCCGATCGCTCCGGCGTATCCGCCACGGGCGCGAGCCGGGGCGGGGCATCCTGTCCCGTGGCTCACGCCTGCTTCGCGGCCGCCTTCTCGAGCCGCTTCGCCATCACGCGCCAATAGGTGCCCGGCATGAACCGCTGCAGGAGATCCATGAAGCGGGCATCGCTGCCGATCAGGATGCGGGGCTCATTGCGCTCGATGCCCTGGATGATCCGCAACGCGGCGTCGCGTGGGCTGGTCCTGGCGAGCCGCTCGAACCGCTCGATGGCCTGCACGCGGCGCGCATTGTCGGTCATGCCGTGGCCAGCGCGAGCATTGCGCGCAATCGCCGTGGCGATCCCGCCGGGATGCACGACCGACAGCCGCACCGGACTGCCGGCGGCTGTGAGCTCGTGGCGCAGGCTCTCGGAAAATCCCCTTACCGCGAACTTTGCCGCGGCGTAGGCCGATTGGCCGGGCGGAGCGATGATGCCGAAGATCGAGGACAGGTTGACGACATGCGCTTCGCGCCGGCGCGAAAGATGCGGCAGGAACGCGCGCGTGCCGTGCACGACGCCCCAGAAATTGATGTTGAACAGCCAGTCCATCTCCGCCTGATCGATCTCGGCGAAGCTGCCGAACAGTGCCACGCCGGCATTGTTGACGACGATGTTGAGGCCGGGATGCGCGCGGGTCGCGTCCTCGGCGAACTGCGTGACCGCAGCCACATCGCTGACGTCCAGCCGGTGCGTGGTCACCTTGCGGCCGCTTGCGGTGAGCTCGGCGGCGAGGCTTGCGAGGCCCGCCTCATCGCGATCGGCAAGTGCGAGATCGCAGCCGCGCGCCGCCAGCTCCTGCGCCAGCGCACGGCCAATACCGCTGGCTGCGCCTGTCACGGCGGCAGCTGCGCCTCGAATGATCGTCATTGTCGCTTCACTCCCCTGATGGACCGGTTCCACGTGCCTGGTTGAATTGCAGCTGGGTTTTCTGCCACTTTTTCTGATTGGAACCGAACCATCCGGCGGTTCAGCTTTTAACTCACATTACTTTACGAGCACACATTCGTGGAGGACCTGCATGGGACAGTCGCAACCTTTTCGCGCCACCGCACTGATCGTGGAAGACGATCTGGCGCAGCGCGAGATGATCACGCTGCTGCTCGAAGAGAGCGAGTACGACGTGATCGCGTGTGAGAGCGCGGAGGCCGCCGAACTCGTCCTGAACAAGCCGGGGCATCGCATCGTGCTGCTGATGACCGACGTCAATCTGGCGGGCCGCATGAACGGGGTCGAGCTTGCCCATGTCGCCAAGGCGCGTCACCCCCACATCAATGTGGTCGTCACGTCTGGCCGCCCGTTGTCGCAGCCGCTGCCGGGCGGCACAAAGTTCTGGAGCAAGCCGTGGGCGCCGCTGGACGTGCTGCGCGAGGCCGAGGTGACGCTCGAGCGCACGCCCGATATCGGATGAGGCAAGGTCTCGCGTCGCCAGCGTTGCTCAAAGGGTGATGCGTGGCAAACGCCGACCGGTGGAGACGTAGTAGAATCGGCTAGCGGTCGAGCCAACTGAGAGCCGGGTGGAAGCCGCGCTCCCACCCGGGAAGTGCAACTACTTCTTCTTGGCAGCCTTCTTGGTCTTCTTCGCAGCTTTCTTGGTGGCCTTTGCGGCCTTCTTCGCCTTCTTCGCCATGGAATCCTCGTCAGGAGTTTTGATGGATTGCAACGCGACTTCGAGGCTTCGCTGGCGCACGCCAGCCATGCATCAGCCTCGGGTGTCGATCCCAGCAGATTCGCGAAGCTCTGCCTCACGCCGTCACCAGCGCCGTTGCGCTTATCCACAGCTCGATGCATTGGCCGGCCAGTTGCGCCGCTGGCGCTCGGGTCGTGACAAGGTTAGCGGATCGTAAAAAGTGTCTTCATTGATTCAAAACCAAGGCGCAATCTTGGTTGCGCCCTTGAGGAACCGTTAACTGCGCCGCGCCCATGTTGCCCCGAACAACAGGGTAGCTCATGAGCGTGGCGTTATTGAACATCGAGGACAGGGCCTGCGGCGTCCTGCTGTCGGGATGCTGAACGTTCCGACGCTGTGGACCGCCTTCGTGGTCAATTTCCTCGCGTTGGGCCTGATCTGGGCCTACGTGATGCGCAGCTATCCCAATCTGGATTCGGCACGGTACTGGACGGCATCTGCGTTCATGTGCGCGCCGGCGGCGACATTCGCGCTGACGCGGTTCTATTTTGGCTCGTTCGTTCCGCTGCTGGCCGGCGGCTCGCTGATGACCTTCGCGATCTGCCTCGCGGCGATGGGCGTGGAGCGCTTCTACGGCTACAGGGCGTCGTGGCGGCTGAGCCTGACCGTCGTCGCGATGACCTGCGCGTCGATCGCATTTTTCCAATACGCATACGACCACGGCCCGCTGAGGATCCTGTGCTACTCGATCGGGCAGGCGGTCCCCATGGCGATCATCGCGCGACTGGTGCTGGATGCGAGGCGCGGGCCCGTCAATCCGGGAGCGCGGCTGGCCGGCCTGCTGTCCGTTCTGATAATCGCGGTGTTTGCCGCGCGGTCGATCGGGGCGTTCATCGGCGCCGATTTCAATTTCAGCCACTCCACCGACGGCCAGGCCGCCGCGGTGCTGCTGCTGATCTTCCTGTCGATGTCGCTCAATTTCGGCTTCCTGCTGATGGCGGTGGACCGGCTGCGCAACGAGGTCGCCGATCTCGCGCTGCTCGACGATCTCACCGGCGTCGCCAACCGCCGTCACCTGATGCAGCGCCTGAGCGAGGAGTGCGCGCGCGCCGAGCGCTCGCGGCGGTCGTTCGCGCTGTTGGTGATCGACCTCGACGGCTTCAAGATCATCAACGACACCCATGGCCATGCCGCCGGCGATGCCTGCCTGCAGCACTTCACGCTGATGGCCCAGACCCGGCTGCGCCCCGGCGACATGCTGGCCCGCACCGGCGGCGACGAATTCTGCATCGTGCTGCCGGCGTCCTCGCTGCGCGAGGGCGCGATGATCGCGCGGCGCATCCTGCAGGTCTGCCGCGACGATGCGGAGGCCTGTGCCGGCGCCGAGGTGCCGATCGAGGTCTCGATCGGCGTCGCCGAATGGAGCGAGGATGTCGGCGCATTCCCCGACCGGCTGATGGCGCGGGCGGACCAGGCGCTGTATGTCGCCAAGAAGGACGGCAAGAACCGGTATGCCGTCGTCACTCCTGACCACGAGACGCCGGCGCTGGCCCCGGACCAGATCGAGCCGCTGGTGGCAGCGCCGCGCCGCCAGGATGCCGCCGCCGGGTAGGCGGTGCTATCATTGCCGGCCATGAGGCCGGTCCTGTTCTCCCTCCGCGCAGCGCTCGCGCTGCTTGCCGTCACGCTCCCTCCGCCGGCCTCGGCCGAGGAGCTCGCCGCGCTGGCCCGATCATCCGGCACGCCGGAAATCCCGGGGCTCAGAATCGTCTGGCTGGCGCCGTGGGGCGATCCGCACCTCGCCCATCCCTGGACCAACATCATCGTGCACCAGACCGAGGGGCCGGCCGGGTCGGCGCGGGCGGGGGCGCTGGCGCAGGCCAAGAACCCGAAACGGCGTGGCGTCACCCTGTGGGTCGAAACCGACGGCACCGTGTACTGGGCAGTGCCGGAAACCCTGGTGACGCTGCATGGCGACGGCGCCAACCGCAACGACAACCGCTATATCGACAACGGCCCGACCTATCGCAAGGTCGTGCGCGACAATTCCATCGGCGTGGAGTTCGCCGGCAACTATCCCGACGTCACCACGCCTCCCACCGAGGCCCAGATCGCCGCCTGGCGCATCCTCTCGAAGCTGCTCCGGCTGCGCTACAACATCCCGCGGGAGCGGATCTATGCGCACAACTGGGTCGACTACAAGGACGCCCGCTATTGCGAGGGCTGTGCGCTCGCCGGGCTCGCCCGCGCCGCGCCGGACTGATCGCACCTAACAAAGAAGCCGGCGTCTCCGCCGGCTCCGATCGCATCCAAAGACCACCTTCAAGCAAGCCGCGCGCCTAGTGCGCGGCCTCCAGCGCCGCCGCCTCCTGCTTGGCGATGGCGCCCTTGACGGCGGACTGCACCTTCTCGAACGCGCGCACCTCGATCTGGCGCACGCGTTCGCGCGACACGCCGAACTCGGCCGCGAGGTCCTCGAGCGTCATCGGCTCGTCGGCCAGGCGCCGCGCCTCGAAGATGCGGCGCTCGCGCGCGTTGAGCACGCCGATCGCGCCGTTCAGCGCCTGCCTGCGGTGGTCGTACTCCTCGTGCTCGGCCATGATGGCTTCCTGGTTGGGCGAGTTATCGACCAGCCAGTCCTGCCATTCGCCCGCTTCGCCGTCGTCGCGGATCGGCGCGTTCAGCGAGGCGTCGCCGCCGAGGCGGCGGTTCATGTCGACCACGTCCTGATCGGTTACGCCGAGGCGCTTCGCGATCAGCTTGACCTGATCCGGATGCAGATCGCCTTCATCCAGCGCGTTGATCCGGCTCTTGGCCTTGCGCAGGTTGAAGAACAGCTTCTTCTGGTTCGCGGTCGTGCCCATCTTCACGAGCGACCACGATCTCAGGATGTACTCTTGTATCGACGCCTTGATCCACCACATGGCGTAGGTGGCGAGGCGAAAGCCCTTCTCGGGCTCGAACCTTTTCACCGCCTGCATCAGGCCGACATTGCCTTCCGAAACGACTTCGGATATCGGCAGGCCGTAGCCGCGATAGCCCATGGCGATCTTGGCCACGAGCCTGAGGTGGCTGGTCACGAGTTTATGCGCTGCGTCGCTGTCGTCATGCTCACGCCAACGCTTGGCGAGCATGTACTCCTCCTGCGGTTCCAGCATCGGGAACTTGCGGATCTCGGCGAGGTAGCGTGAAAGTCCCGATTCTCCGTTGAGAACCGGCAGAGTAGCTGTACGGGCCATCGAGCGCCCTCCAGTTGGTTCAGGCCCCCGATAGCGGCGGGCCAGGCAAAGCGGTCGCTTGGTTAAAGCCGGCCGGTTTGCGACGTTCCATGCGTCGACCATTCGACGCAGGCGCAACATACACCATTTTCGCCCCCCGGTGGAAGGATTCCGGGGGTCACGACCCCGTGTGGCTCCATTAAGTTTTTGACATGCTTGCGTTTTTCTGAAGGTCCTGCGTCATAGCGCCGCTCGCAGGGCGCGCCCCAAAAGAGAAAGATCCTCCGGAAGCTCCGATTCCCAGCGCATTATTTCTCCCGTCCGGGGGTGCTCGATCACCAGCAGATAGGCGTGCAGCGCCTGCCGGCCGAGCGCCTCGAGCGCCGTCCGCGCGCCCGGCGCGAGCTGGTTGGCCTTGGTCTTGAAATGCGGGCCATAGACGGCATCACCCATCAGCGGGTGCCCGAGATGGGCGAGATGCACCCGGATCTGGTGGGTGCGCCCGGTCTCGAGATGGCAGGCGATCAGCGACGCCACCGGCTTGCCGTCGCGGCCGGTAAAGCTCTCCTGCACCTCGTAATGGGTGATGGCCTCGCGCCCCTTGGGCCGCACCGCCATCTTGTCGCGGGCATGCGGATGGCGGTCGATGGCCGCGTTGATGGTGCCGTGCGGCCGGTGCGGCACGCCCCAGGCAAAGGCGAGATAGCCGCGCTCCATCGCGCCGGTGCGGCCGTGATCGGCGAACTGCGCGCTCAGCGAGGCGTGGGCGTGGTCGTTCTTGGCGACCACCATCAGGCCGGTGGTGTCCTTGTCCAGCCGGTGCACGATGCCCGGCCGCTTGACCCCGCCGATCCCGGAAAGACTGGCGCCGCAATGCGCGATCAGCGCGTTGACCAGCGTGCCGGTCTCGTGCCCGGCCGCGGGATGCACGACGAGGCCGGCCGGCTTGTCGATGACGACGATGTCGTCGTCCTCGTAGATGATTTTCAGCGGGATCGCCTCGGCCGCGGGCTCGGCCGGGACGGCCTCCGGAACGTCGATTGTGATCGTGTCGCCGGCTGTGACGTGATAAGCGGGGTCCCGCACCGCCGCCGCGCGGAGCGACACCTGTCCGGCCAGGATCAGCGCCTTCAGCCGCGACCGCGACAGCTCCGGCAGCCTGGCTGCCAGCACGCGATCGAGCCGCGGCGAGCCTTCGTCGCCGGCGACCGTGACCGTCATCAGACCGTGGGATTGTGAAGTCGAGATGTCCATGAACTCTACCGTTGCGCCCGAGCCGTCCTCGCCCGAGCAGGCCCAGCTGATGGCGCGGCTGCGGCGCATGATGATGATCGCGGGCGTGACCACCTCGATCGCGATCGCAGTGCTCCTGGTCGCCATCGGCTACCGCCTTTTCCGCGGCGAGGGAAGCACGGCGTCAGGCCCGGACCTCACCGCCATGCTGCCCAAGGGCGCCCGCATCGTCGCCACCGGCACCGCCGGCGACCGCCTCGCGGTGACCCTGGATGTGGGGGGCACCACGGAGATCCGCACCTTCGACGCCAAGACCCTGAAACCCACCGGCCGCCTCCGCTTCGCGGTGGAACCGTAAGGGCAGGGCGGTTTCGCCCGCCCGTTTCGGCCCCTCTCTCTTTTGGCCCCACCTCCGACGACACGGGCAGTCAGCGCCTCCCCCGCCTGCGGGGCGAGACGAGCGAAGCTCGCTCTGAGAGCTTGCATCGCATCTTCAGTGCGATGCGAGTGGGGGGAACTCTCTCCATTGGCACCAGCGCCCGCGGCGCCCCCACCCCAACCCTCCCCCGCAAGCGGGAGAGGGAGCCCACAGCCCTCGCGGCCGGCTGCTTTCATCCCATGATGGCCGAATGAGCGATCCTCGCCACCCGGGGCAGTCCGTTCCCCTCCCCCTTGTGGGGAGGGGCTAGGGGAGGGGGCCCACACGGGGAAAGACCCTTGGGGCACGGACACCGCACCCCCACAAATTCTGCATCCGCCGTCTTGCGGCGCGGCGCGTTCAAGGCTATGCGGTTCACCTCACGCTCCCTTCGTCTAGCGGTTAGGACGCGGCCCTCTCAAGGCTGAAACAGGGGTTCGATTCCCCTAGGGAGCGCCATTCCCCGGCGCTCAACCCTTCATCTCCGACCCTCGCGACGCGGCTCCTCGGCCTCGCGGCGCACATTCGCGTCCGAGCTTTGCTTCATCTCGGCACCCTCCAGAAGAAGGGCGCAGGGAAGGCCGGGTGCAGGCCGCACCCATGGCCCGCCTGCAGAAAGAAAAGCAGGCGGCAGTCACCACAGGATTGGCCGAACAACCGGCCTTCCCTGCGCGATGGGTTGAACGGCTGCTCCGTGCTCTCCCAGGGGACCGGGCTTGCTTGCCCCCGTCATCGGGATGTCGCCGACCAAGACACCAGCGTCGGGGTGTCGGGACCACACGGCTTGACCGTCCGCTCGGGGTCGTTCGTCCGCACGCGAAACGCGCACTGCGACCCCAGGCGGCCACCGCATCTCCCGCTCCACGGTCCGTGACGATCGCGAAACGCCCCTTCAGTGAGCAGGAGACGGCGAAGAGCATCGATCTGATTTGCCCGACGACACAAGGCCGGATTTGCCCGACGGAATGCGGCAAACTGGCACGACGGGCAGTTGGGGCGGGTGCGGGAGCGAGTTTCTAGCCAGCTTGGGACCGCAATAAGCGATGCCTTCAGCTCAGAGCCGGTAGCTACCTGCGATCGGAACGGCGCGACCCAATTTCGTTCTAGACGAGTTTTCCCTCGCGGTACATTTTTCGCCTTGTTCTTGCTCGTCTACATCGCGCATGCAACTAATGGCTGTGTTTTAGAGGGAAGACGTTTATGCTTTGCCCCGAACCATCGTGTAAAACGGAGGTTCTCCCCCACGTGGAAAGGTGCCACGTTTGCGGTACCGATGTAGGATTTCCAAACGTGAGGGCTGCAGATAGCGCTGAGGAAATTTCTGCGCTGCAGAAGCGTCTGCAAGACGCGCAAACCGCAGCAAATGCTCGAGGTAGCTTGGCGAGGCTCAAAGAGTTCGGATTGGCGGTAGCTCAATCTTCTGCAGTTTTGGCCCGCTCACTTGGCGATTTGGATTCGTTCATAAAGAGCGACAAGTCGCTGTATGTAAGCTTCCACAGCCAAGTCCGCGCAAATTCAAGAATACCAGAAGACAATGACTGGGACAAGGGGCGAATAGCGGCAGAGAGTACTATTCATCCGCACTATACTGAGAAAATAAATTATACAGCTCTATCGTTGGACGGAAGAGGAGTATTTTGGTGGGGTGAATACTCAATTGTATTGAGGAGCCCGCATATCGCACGTCGTACGTCGGTCTTCGAAGAGAACCCTTTCGTATTCTGTGAGCGACATCACATTGTCGCTGGAAGGCGGCCTCCGCTGGGCTTTAGAGCTGATTGGACGCGCAGGCAGGATCTCGCGATGGCGAAGCTCGCAGACAAGATCTCCGTCAACACGCTTCCAGCGGAGTTTGCGACTATTTTGCTCAATCAAGGTACGTCCGCTGGCGACGCGGACTTCGTGGAGTGTCATATCTTTGGACCTCTGCACCGATCCTCCATCGAAAAGGTGATCGGTCCCAAACCTAAGAAGCGAGCAGATCTGGTAATCTGGAAAAGCGTTCTGTCTCAGCTGAAGAAGCTTGGCGTTATCGTGGAGGAAGTGTGATGGACGCCGTTCTGTCTGGCCAAGCCGCGGCATTGATATTCTTGCAAGGCGCAGAGGCGCGTGTTGTGCGATTGGGGGACCGGTCTGAGATTTTGGTGCGGCGCGAGGATGCGGGCTATGTTCTGCAAGGATGCAACGATGCGGTGTTTAGAACAAGAGTAACTGAATCGGAAGCTCGAGCGCAGTTGGAAGATGCGTGGGAAGACGATCGCGCGCTTCGTTTGTCGCTTATTGCCCTCGATCTAGAAGAGGAAAGCGATCTGCGAAATGAGGCTGCCGATTGTCTCGAAGAACTAATTGGCATTAGTCACGCAAAGAGATTCGTAGAAAATCGCTTGTACTCACGGGTGCTGCCGAGCGATGCCGATCCGACTTTTTTGCGGGATCCCGAGCGTTGGCCTTTGGTTTCCGATTTGATCCAAGACCTTGTCGCAAAACAGGCATCGATAGAGCTGCATCGCCGTGCATGGGACGACCTTCGCGAAGAGCTTTTCGCCGAGGGGAAGCCAGCGTTCGAAGAGGAGGCGATTAGGAGGGGGGCATTCAGAGTTCTCGCGTCCGTGGATCCCACCAAGCGAGATCCCAATATCGCAATTTTCGAATGCTATGGAATTCTACGTTCGCTTCCCAATTCGAGAGAAATAGTCTCTGAGTGGACCAGGCACTTTAAGCGAGCCAGTATCCGACCGATTATTGTTCCGGATTTTGATCGTGAAGCCGATCTGTCTCAAGAACAGCTCGATACGGTTTCGGCATACAAAGAATATCAAAATGCCATTCAGCAGCAGAAAGCGATCATTGAAAAGATGCGGGTCGGAAATGTGAAGATCGCTCGCCGGTATACTGATGAATTGATAGACGCTCAGCTCAAAACGAGTGATCCCCATTTTGCTGCCAAGTCGCTTTGTAAGCTAGCGCAGAAAGCTAAATCGCTTGGGCTTTTCTCATTGCAGTTGGAGTGGGCTGAAAGGGCTGTGAAGCTTGCTCCCGATGATAGTTGGGCACATGGCCAAGCTGCCGATGCCCTGATTCAGTTCTCTCGACTAGACGAAGCATTGGCTGAGTTTGACTTGGCTGAGGCTCACGGAGATGCAGGTTTTGCTGCGACCGGGCGTGCTCGAATCCTTCGTCATCAGGGCCGGTTGGATGAGGCTCTGCTTGCGTTTCGGTCTGCGCAAAGCTCTTATCCGGGTGATCCTTTTGCGTGGTCCGGAAGCGCGGAGACATTACGAGACATGTGGAGGCTTGATGACGCCTTGAATGAATATCGTGAGGCAATCAAGCGCTTTCCAGATGAGCTCTTTCTTCAATGTGGGATGGCGGCAGTCCTATCGGATCTCGGTAAGCTAAGTGAGGCCCTTGAGGTCTATAGCTCTCCTCAGTTGAGGGATGAGGTGGTCGCGCTTAGTGGGAAGGCTACGGTTCTCAGAGCTATGGGTAAGTTTGCTGCAGCCTTAGAAGCGGCGAATTACGCGATTGAGCTGCATCCAACTGATCCGTCTGCAAGATGCTCCCAAGCCGAAATTTACCGTGTGCGGGGAGATTTGCCGGCCGCGCTTCAGCTCTACGAGGAAACAAAAAGAAGCTCGCCAACGATATCCGTTGCTTATGCGGGATATGCAGAGGTCCTGCGCGATATGCGGAGATATCCAGAGGCAATCGCGGCTTACGAGTCTGCTAGAAAGTTGTTTCCATCCGACGTTTATATTGCGAATGGATATGCTAACATTCGAAAGGTGAACGATGAACTTGAAGAGGCGTTGCGCCTTTACGAAGAAAATGTGCGACGATTTCCTTATAGTCTGGTGGCAAAGGCAGGGCGCGCGGACCTTCTAAAAAGGCTTGGACAGTACGAGGATGCGCTCGGTGCATATGAGCAGATCATTCGAGTTTCACCTACCTTCGCTGCTGCAAAGAACGGGAAAGCGGCCATTCTCATCGTCCGCGGCGAGTATGCAGCCGCGCTCTCATTGCTGCCGAGCGGAGAGCCATCGACCAGGGATGATTGGATAGCATGGAATATCCGTGGAATGGCCCTCATAAGGAGCGGAGAGATAACGCAGGGCATTGCTCACCTGGAGGCTGGTCGGATTCAGACGCCCTTCGCTAGGGAGCGGCGTTACTTTGAGAGGAGTCTTAGCGTCGCGAGAATGCGTCGAGGCGAATTCGCTGAAGCAATCGATGTCCTGAAAGATGTTGGGGGAATGGGATTGTCAAACGTCTTGAGGCTGCATGCCTACGCTGGGCAGGGGCAATTGGTTCAGGCTAATAAGACATATCAACAGCTGTCGGACAATTGTCCAACTCAGTTGCTAGACCTCAAAGACGCCATCGCTGCACGGTTTGGAATTATTGGGGGCGGAGCGCCGCATGCCAATGATAATTGGATCTTCAGCAGAGAAACCGAGGTGTTGTTGCAGGCCGCTTAGGAACGTCAATTTGCTGGAAATGGCAGGTGCTTGATTTGTGTCATCAATCTAAGCATAGATCTGTATTTCTAGCCATGACGGAGGCTTGAGTCACTGTCTCTCGTCGTCGCTTGCACAGAAAGCGGCGCCACCCACACGATGCCGTTGCGCCGTATCTGGTCCCAAAAGGTTAGGTGACGAAGACTTGTTGCTCGGAATGATGGTCTTTTGATCGTCTCGATAGTCCGCTGTGAATGAGTAATCCCACTACCAGCGACCGGATCTGGGTCATGTGCACTGAGTCGTCACGTAGCTAAAAAATCCTGCGCCTATCCTAACGCACGCTCACCACCAAATTCAGCGGCCCCCGAAACCCGAACCCGTGCCACCGCACGCTGGCTGCATCCACCAGCTCCATCCGTGGAAACCGCTCGAACAGCATCGGCAGCAGGATGGCGCCGACGGTGCGGCGGGAGAGGTGGGCGCCGGCGCAGTGATGGGGGCCGTTGCCGAAGGCCTGGTGGGGGTTGGGGTCGCGCAGCGCGTTGTAGTGCTCGCCGTCGGTGAACAGCTCCTCGTCGCGGTTGGCGGAGGCCTGGATGGTCATCACGGTGTCGCCCTTCGGGATCAGGCAGCCGCGGATCTCGGTGTCCTCCATCACCAGGCGTGAGCTCGCCTGGATCGGCGCCACCCAGCGCACGCCTTCCTCGAAGGCGGAGCGCCATTTGTCCTGCGCCTTCACGGCTTCGAGCTGGTCCGGGTTGGTGAGCAGGCCGTAGAGGATCGTCAGCAGCGCGTCGCGCGGCTCGTTGATGCCGCCGCCGATCGCGATCTTGATGTTGGCGATGATCTGGCTCTCGGGGATCGGGTTCTTCGCGTTGACCATGAAGGACAGCGCAGAGGAATCCGGCGCGGCGCGCACGCGCTCCATGTTGGCGCGGATGCAGCGGTCCATTTCCGCATTGGCGATATCGGACGCGTCGAATGGCCCCGGCGTCCAGCCGAAATTGCCGGCGCCGTCGATCAGCGCCTGCGACCAGCGCTGCATGTCGGCATCGCTGGCGTCCGGTATGCCCATCACTTCAGAGAGGATGCGCGCGGCCAGGGGGCCTGCGAGCGCGGGGAACAGATCGACGATCTCGCCGCGCGGCAGCCGGTCGAGATACGCGGTTGCGAATTTGGTGTAGAGCGGCTCCCAGACGGCTTCGATCGTCTTCGGCATCAAGGCGGGCATCATCGCCATCCGCTCGGCGCGGTGCTCGTCGTGATCCTTGCGCATCAAGGTGTGCGCGAGGAAGGCGCGCTTCATCGGCGTGTTCGGATCGTCGGACGAGAACAGCGCCGCGTTGTCCTTCACATATTTGGTGTCGGCCGCCTTGGTGAGGAACGTCCGGCCCACCGACTTGACCCGCAGCACCGGCGCTTCGCGGCGCAGGCGACGGTAGATGGGATAGGGATCGCGCGTCAGCTCCGCGATGGTGATGGTCTCGTCCAGGGGAGCCGGAGTCTGAGACAGGGTCGCGGTCGGCATGGGGCGCTCCTGTTGGATGCGGGCCAGCGCGTGTCGTGCCCGAGGATAGTGGCAGGGACGGAGCCGTGCAATCCCGCTCCGCTGCCCCGGGCTGGGACGAGCGCCTGATCTGAACGAGCTCCGACCTCGCCAGTTCCGCTGCTGCAGCGATGCCGCCGCGGGATTCACGCCTCCGGCTTGGTCGTGCCGTTCTCGACCGCCGGCGTTGATGACTGCGATCGAGGACTCGCAACGCCGATACAGCCCGATCCAGCAGGAGGTCGCGATCGCGTCGGGGCGGCGGCGGTCGCGCCACAGCAGCAACGGGGGCGGTGAGCCCTCGGCGATCGCAAGCGTCTCCTCATGGCTGAATCAGCGACGGGCCGGTGCCGTGGCTGGATCGCCGATGTCGCCGGTCGTCAGGCAGCGTTCGGGCGGTGAGTTCCCGGCACCCATTTGGCGGGTCAGTCCTGCGCAGCCGGTGAGACCTCCTGCGGCTTCGTCAGCAGTTCTCCCTCGCGGCGCAGCTGTCCTGCGGTGAGAAGATCCTGGAGGCTGCCTTGCAGCACCTCGCGCAGCTGGGCGCTGGTCGACCCGAAGCCGAACAGGCGGGCGACCGCCTGGATCAACTGGTCTTCCTCGGCACCGAAGTTCTGCGCCACGACCTGCATGATGGCCGCCTTGATCTCGTCCGGCGGCAGCATCTCGGGCTTGCGCAAGGACTGCGATTGCACGTCCTCGCGCGTTCGGACGATGATCGCCTGTCCCGGCACGGCGTAGAACGGACCTCCGGCGATCTGCCCCTTCGCCACTGCCGATCCCAGCGCCGTTCGCACGGCATCGCGGATGCGATTGCCGGCGCGGGCAAGGCCCCAGGCCGATCTGATCCGGACGATGATCTCCGATTCATGCACCGGCCCTTCGACGGCGACGATCTCGACGACGTGCCGCGTCATGTCGGCGAGCGGCGTCTCGTGCGGTTCGATCTCCCGACGCACGCGCAGCTTCGCCTCTTCATAGAGGGCCACCGTCGGTGCCTGTGCGAGCATCTCCAGAGGGCGCTGCTCGGCCTGCTCCGGCACCGGCACGGCGGGGAGTGGCGGAGGCTCGGGGTGAGCTCGCGCGGCCCCCTGGTCGATGTCGTGCCAATGCGCCTTTGCCGCCTCGATCGCGCGAACAACCTTGTCTGTCTCTTCCTTGGGACGGAGAAACCAGTCGGTCGACCAGATGCGATGCAGCACCCAGCCATGCGCTTCCAGCACGTTCTGCCGCAGGCGGTCGCGGTCTCGCGCCGAACGGGACGCATGGTACTGGGCGCCGTCGCATTCGATGCCGAGCAGGAAGCGGCCGGGCTTGTCGGGATCGACGACGGCGAGGTCGACGAAGAATCCGGCGGTGCCGATCTGGGTCTTCACGTCGTGGCCGAGCGCCCGCAGCGTTGCGGCGACCTGCTCCTCGAACACCGAGTCGGGATCGCGGCCGGTCTCCAGCGCGATGCCGAGCTGCCCGGTCTGCGCGAAGGTCAGGAACGTCTTCAGCGCGGCGATGCCGCGGCCCTTGGCGCGCGACAGGTCGATGTCGTCGCCCGTGATCGAGGAGAACACCTCGCATCGGAGCTTGGCGCGCGAGATCAGCACGTTCAGCCGGCGCTCGCCGCCGTCGGAGTTGAGCGGGCCGAAGCTCATCGAGACGAAACCCTCCTTCGTTCGCCCATAGCCGATGGAGATGAAGATGACGTCGCGTTCGTCGCCCTGGATGTTCTCGAGGTTCTTCACGAAGAACGGCTCGCTGGCCCCGCGGACGAAGAAGCTCTCCGTTGCCGGATTCTCCTTGCGCAGGATTTCGAGCTGATCCTGGATCGCCTGGCGCTGTGCCACCGAGAAGGTCGCGACGCCAAGGCTGCGATCCGGCGTCTCGCGCGCATGGCGCATGACGGCCTCGGCGACGAGCCGCGCTTCCCTGGGGTTGGTCCGGCTGCTGCCGCGCTCATAGTGTGCATCGGGGGTGTAGTTGAACTTCAACCCCATTCCCGCAACCGCATCGTACGGGCTCGGCACGATGAACAGCCGGTTGTCGTAGAACTGCTTGTTGGACACGGCGATCAGCGACTGGTGCTTGCTGCGGTAGTGCCAGTTCAGCATCCGATGCGACAGGCCCTTGGCAAGGCAGAGGTCGAGAATGCTCTCGGCGTCCTTGACCTGGAAGGTCGGCTGATCCTCGTCGTCATTGTCCTCGTCGTCATTGCCCGTCAGCTTCGCGAAGAAGCGCGTCGGCGGCAACTGCCGCTCGTCGCCGACGACCACCATCTGCCGGCAGCGCGCGACCGCGCCGAGCGCATCGACCGGCTCGATCTGCGAGGCCTCGTCGACCACCAGAAGATCGAAGGCGATCGCGCCGGGCTTGAGGAACTGGGCCACCGACAGCGGGCTCATCAGGAAGATCGGCTTGATCTGCTGAATGACCGGACCGGCCCGTTCCAGGAGCTGGCGGATCGGCAGATGATTGCGCTTCTTGGCAAGCTCGCCGTTCAGCACGCCCAGCGGCCCGATGCCGCCGGCGTTGCGCGGCAGGGCCGCGGCATGCTCGTGGGCGATCTGGTCGCGGGCCAGCTGCATGCGCGCGACGTCGAGCTTGCGGAAGCCGTCGACCAGCCGGTCGTGCGATTCGCCGTCGAAGCGCTTCAGCTCGGGATGATCGGCGAAGATCACGCCGCGCATGGCGTCGTAATAGGACCGGTCGAAGGCGGCTTCGAGCGCTTCGCCGGGCAAGGAGCCGTCGAGCGCGCGGTCGGCCAGCGCGGCGAGGCCCTGCGCGCGCGCAAGGCGGACCCGACCCATGAACGCGATCCAGCGGGTGAGGCGCTCGGTCGCGGTCTGCCACTCCGACAAGGTCTGCGACAGGCCGTCCAACCGGATCTGGTCGCCGTCGTCGAGCGGGATGCGGGCAGGCTCCAGCTGGAGGAAGTCGATCAGCCTGCCGAGCCCGGACCTCAGACTTGCGAGGCCGTCGTCGAGCTGTTCGATGGATCGCCGATCATCGGCCGACAGCGTGAGCTGCGTCAGCCGCTGGCGCGTGTCGTCGTTTGCGAACGGTTTGGGGAATGCGGTCCACCAGCTCGCCAATCTGGACAGCGCGTCCCAGTCCGACTGTTCCTTCTGCCACGCCGTTCCGAATGCGGTGCTGCCGGCGGCTTCGACCTCCGCGAAGGACCGGCGAGCGGCTTGCGCCGCGATGAGGCCGTCGAGCAGCAGAAGCCGCTGCTCGAGCGTTTTCGGCATCGGCACCTTCAGGTACGAGGCCAGCAGCGCCACCTGCTCGCGATAGCGCGGGCTGAGCAGGCGCAGCCAGGAGCGGCCTTTCTCGGCGATGACCTTGCGGCACTCGGCGATCGGTGCATCCCAGGCGGCCTCGACGAAGGCGCTCTCGACGGCCGTCCTCAGTTTCGCGTAGCGCAGTCCCTTGTCGATGATGTCCGTGATGAGTCCGGCCTGGCTCCAGATGGCATTGCGGAAGGCGGTCCGGTCGCACTCCGGCATCGCGGCCGCGGCCTGCGCAAAGGCCAGCACTGCCGTGGCGTCGGCCAAGGTGGCCGGCGGCGGGAGATCGAGCAGCGTGCCGAGGCGGGCCGCGCCCGTGGAGACGCTGCCGACAACATTCGAGATGTCGTCCAGCGATCTCCGCAGCTCGGTCATTTCGGCGGGATCGAGCGCGTCGCGGCCGACACCGCGCCAGGGATGCAGGTGCGGCGCGCCGTCGGCCGCAATTCGTTCAGCGAGTTCGGCGATCAGCTCGCGCCGCCGCTCCAGATCCAGGGGAGACCAGGACGGCGCGCCCTGCAACGGGTAGGGGGGCTGTGCGGAGTTGTCCCCGCAGCGCACGAGATGACCGAGCAGCCTGAACGGTGTCAGCTCGCTCGGCTGATGCGGCTGGTGCATCATCTCCGCATGCCGGTTGAGGCCATCACGGCTGTCGGTCAGGCGCTGCACCAGCGTGGCTTCGCCGCGCGGGACCGCGACCTCGGCCGATTTGCAGCGCTTCAGCTCTTCGAGCAGAACGCGCTTGTTGGCCTTGTTGGAGTGCAGCTCCAGCGCGAGCGCGCCGAGACCGACATGCTTCAGCCGCCGGTGCACGACCTCGAGCGCCGCCATCTTCTCGGCGACGAACAGCACCGTTTTCCCCTCGGCGGCAGCCGACGCGATGATGTTGGTGATGGTCTGCGACTTGCCGGTGCCAGGCGGTCCCTTGACGACGAGGTCGCGTCCACGGACCACTTCCTCGATCACCACGGCCTGCGATGAATCCGCATCGACGACGTGGTTCATCGCCACCGGCTGGATGACGGAATCGATCTTGCCGTTATCGGCCACGATCGGCTCCGCGCCCTCGAAGCCGTCCTGAAGCAGCGCTGCGATCAGGGGATGACGATCGAGGCTGCCATCTGCGGGCCAGTTGTCAGGGTCCAGATCGCGATACATCAGGAACTTGGAGAACGAGAAGAAGCCGAGGACGATCGCGTCCGCCCTGACCTCCCACCGCTGCTTGCTGGCGACCGTCTCCGCGACGCCGGCGAGATAGGTCGCGATGTCGACATCGTCCTCGTCGCCAAAATCCTCGATCTTGAGTCCGAACTCGGCGTCGAGCTTGGCCTGGAGCGAGAGGTTCGGCGACGGCGGCTCAGCCCGCGAGACCAGGTGAAACCGATCGGCGGCACTGCTGCGCTCGAGACGGACCGGCAGCAGGACGAGCGGCGCAAAGCGCTCGACGTCGGATTTGTCGTCCTCGAACCATTTCAGCAGCCCGAAGGCGAGATAGAGGATATTGACGCCCTGTTCTTCCTCCAGCGTTCGTGCGTCGTACCAGATATCCAGCAGGCGCTTCTGCAGCGCCTCCGATGACAGCCGGGTCTTGAGCCGGGTGTCAGGCTGCCGGGTCTCTGACTCCGAAGCATCTAACTCCGAATCAGCCTTGCGCTGTTCCACCTTGACGCTCGGCGCGTCGGACCGAGGTGCCGGCAGGCTCAAGGGCAGGGTGCCGTCCGCTTCCGCAGCCTCCGCCTTCGCCGGCAGGAACGTGAAGCGCTTGCCTTCACCGAGAAGCTCGAACAGCGCAGCGGAGCGCGCGCCGACGATGTCGATGGTGCGGATGGTCTTGGTCTTGAGCGGGATGTGCACGAGCCGGTTGCGCGTGCCCAGATCGAGCAGCGCGCGCCGGTCCGCCAGCAATCGGTCTCGTACGGATGTGGTTGCCACGTGCAATCCTCCTGCGGTTCGAGGATTGCAACCCGGAGTGATCGCGGTCAAGCATCCGGCGCGGTGGCGAAGGGGTCGATGAGTGATGGTTCATCTTCCCCATGAAGAGGTCTCATCTCCCAATCGCGGGAGATGAGACGGGTATTTCCCGGGCCGACTGTTCCTAGGCCGCCGCCTTGTGCCGCGCCAGTTCCGCCTTGTAGAGCTCGAACTCCTCGGCGATGGCGCGCGCGACCGACGGCCGTGCGCGCAGGCGCTCGTAATAGGCCTTCACGGCCGGCCATTTCGCGAGCTGGACCGGCGGCGTCGCCATGGTCCAGTTGATCACGGTGACGAGATACGCGTCGGCGACCGTGAAATGATCGAGCAGATAGTCGCGATCCCGCAGGTGGTTATCGAGATGATCGAGCCGCGACAGGTTCTTGTTCAGGACATGGGCCTTCATTTCCTCGGGCGCGGTCTTGTCGAGGATCGGAATGAACAGGCCCTTGTGCAGCTCGGTGCCGATGAAGCACAGCCATTGATGCAGGCGGCTGCGGTCCATGCCGGGGCCGGTGCCGAGCTTGGCCTCGGGGAAGCGATCGGCGACATATTGCAGGATCGCGGCATTCTCGGTCAGCAGGTCGCCGTCATCGGTGCGGAGCGTCGGGACGAGGCCGAGCGGATTGACGGCGCGGAAATCGGAGCCGTCGTTGAGGACGATCTTGGTCTTGGGGTCGACCTCGAGATAGTTCGCTTTGGCGCCGGCTTCGTAGAGCGCGATGCGGGTGGCGAGCGAGCAGGCGAGCGGCGAGAAATACAGGTCCATGGACGTCTCCCTCGGGCTCCGGACCGGAGCGTTGATTGATTTTTATACTGTCCCGCATAATATAAGGCCGGTCAAGGAATTTAGTGCGAAATGGTACAAAAAAAGAAGGGGCCGCCGCAGGGCGACCCGCCCCCCGATAAAGCGATCGAGCCGAAGCGGCGCGGCAGGCCGCGGGCGTATGAGCCGGAGGTCGCGCTCGGCAAGGCGCTCGACCTGTTCCGGTCGACCGGTTTTGCGGCGACCTCGCTCGACGATCTCAGCGCCGCCACCGGCATGAACCGGCCGAGCCTCTATGGCGCGTTCGGCGACAAGCGCGAGCTCTACATCAAGAGCTATCAGCGCTATCGCGACAACGCGCGCGCCCTCATGGGCGACGTCTTCAGCAACGATTGGCCGGTGCGACGGCAGCTCGAGCAGATCTTCGCCACGGCGCTCGACATCTATCTCTCGGGCGAGGAGGGACCGCGCGGCTGCTTCACGGTGATGACGGCCGGCTCGGAGGCGGTTGCCGATCCCGACATCCGCGCCATGGTGCAGAACGCGTTGACCGAGCTCGACAAGGCCTTCGCGCACTGCTTCCGCCGCGCCAAGGAGAAGGGCGAGCTGCCGGCGGACGCCGACCCCGCCGTGCTGGCACGGCTGGCGTCGGCGACGATCCACTCGATCGCGGTCCGCGCGCGCGCGCGGGTGCCGCGTCAGGAGCTGGAGGCGATCGTCGCCGGCGCAATCGATATGATGATTGGCAAAAAATAGCGTTTCAATATCCCCTGACGCGATCGACCAGGTTGCGCAGCGCTCCGCCGGCCTCGAAGGTCGCGATCTGCTCGGCGACGTAGCGCGAGATTGCGTCGGCGTCGGTGTCGGCTGCGTTGTGCGGCGTCAGCACCACCTTCGGGTGGGTCCAGAACGGGCTGTCGGCCGGCAGCGGCTCCTGGCCGAACACGTCGAGCGAGACTGAACCGAGTGTATCGTCGTCGAGGCAGGCGAGGATGTCGGCCTCGTTCTGCAGCCCGCCGCGTCCGGCATTGATCATGACGGGGGCGCCGAGCGGTGAGCTGCCGCGAAGCCGCGCGAACATCCTGCGATCCAGAATGCCGCGCGTATCCGGCGTCAGCGGCAGCAGCGACACCAGGATGTCGGTCCGCGCCAGGAACGCATCGAGCTGCGCCGCGCCATGGAAGCACTCGATGCCGTCCGCCTGCTTTTCGCTGCGGCTCCAGCCGGCGACCTGGAAGCCGAGCCGCTTGAGCACCTCGGCGGCGTCGATGCCGAGCGTGCCCAGTCCGAGAATGCCGACTCCGATCGCGGCCGCCGGCCATTGATACTTGGGCGCCCAGCGCTTCACGCGCTGCGACTCGCGCAGATACAGCTCCTGCCGATGATGCATCAGCACGTGTAGCACGACATATTCGGTCATCCGCGCCGTGAGATCATCGACCGCGACCCGGACCAGCGGCACGCTCGGCAGCGTCTTGTCGGCCATCAGCGCGTCGACGCCGGCGCCGAGGTTGAAGATCACGCGCAGGTTCGGGAAGCCGGCGAGCTCGCCGGGCACCGGTTTCCAGACCGCCGCGTAATGCACGTCGGCCGGATCGAGGCCGGCATCGGGCAGCAGCACCACCGGGCGGTCGCCGCAGACATCGTCGAAACGCGCCTTCCAGCGCTGCGGCGACCAGTTGTCGGTGCCGCCATGGATCAGGAGCGCCAGCGCGCCTTTGGTCATCGGAGGGTCCTCGAGCTTATGTGACGCGTTCCACATACCAGATCGTGCGGGCAGGCCAATCTCCGGCCATCAACACGGAGACATCGCCATGCGCAAATTGCTTCTCGCCACTGCTCTCGTCATCTCATCCGCCTCGGCCCAAGTCCCGGCTCAGGCCCAGACCATCGACGTCGGCTCGATCCTGTCGGCCAACGGCATTTCCATTGGCAAGGGCGGCAGTCAGCCGCAGGCCGGCAGTCAGCAGGGCGCCGCGGCCGGCATGGCGCAAGGTGCGGGTGGTCAAAGTGCCGCAGGGCAAGGTCAGGGGCAAGGTCAGGCCCAAGGTCAGTCGCAGCGCCAGGCCGGCCGGGCCAAGCAGCCGCGCGAGAGCGCGCAGGAGACGCGGGCGCGCAACATCGCGGCCAAGTACGGTATCTCCTGGTAGGCCGGTCGTTCCGGCCCACGGAACCGGCGAAAATTCTTCGCCGGTCTGTCGGCTCCGGGCATACTCCGCCGTCTTGAAGACGAATGGAGATGCCCTCCGATGTTGTATGCGCTGCTCTGCTATCATGACGAGGACGTCGTCTGCACCTGGAGCAAGGACCAGGACGCCGCCGTCATGGCCAAGCTTGCCGTTGTGCAGGAGAAGCTCGCCAAGCAGGGGCGGCTCGGGCCGGTGGCGCGGCTGCTGCCGACCACGGCCGCGACGACCTTCCGGAAGGAGGATCCGCCGCTCGTCATCGACGGTCCCTACGCCGAGACCAAGGAGCAATTGCTCGGCTTCTATCTCGTCGACTGCGCGAATCTCGACGAGGCGCTCGAGGTCGCGCGCGAGCTCGGCGAGGCCAATCCCGGCGGCTCCTACGAGATCCGTCCCGTCGGCACGTTCAGGCCGGGCGGAGCGCTGGCATGAGCGACGCGGCCTGGATCGATGCAGCCCTGACATCAGCACGTCCCCAGGCCGTCGGCGCGCTGCTGCGCTATTTCCGCGACCTCGACACGGCGGAGGAGGCGTTCCAGAACGCCTGCCTGCGCGCTCTGAAGAGCTGGCCGCAGAACGGGCCGCCGCGCGATCCCGCGGCCTGGCTGATCATGGTCGGACGTAACGCTGCCATCGACGATGTCCGCCGCGTCCGCCGCGAGCAGCCGCTGCCGGAGGACGAGGCGATCTCCGATCTCGACGATGCCGAGAGCGCGCTGGCCGACCGGCTCGACGGCTCGCATTATCGCGACGACATCCTCCGTCTGCTGTTCATCTGCTGCCACAAGGACCTGCCGGCGACCCAGCAGATCGCGCTGGCGCTGCGCGTGGTGTCCGGGCTGACGGTGAAGCAGATCGCCCGCGCCTTTCTGGTCGGCGAGACCGCGATGGAGCAGCGCATCACCCGGGCCAAGGCGCGCGTCGCCCAGGCGAACGTGCCGTTCGAGACGCCGGGCGCGGTGGAGCGCTCGGAGCGCCTGACCGCGGTCGCCGCCATGATCTACCTGATCTTCAACGAGGGCTATTCGGCCAGCGGCGAGACCGCTGCGCTGCGCCAGCCGCTGTCGGAGGAGGCCATCCGGCTGGCGCGGCTGCTGCTGCGCCTTTTTCCGAGCGAGCCGGAGATCATGGGGCTGACGGCGTTGCTGCTGCTGCAACACGCGCGCAGCGCCGCCCGCTTCGATGCGGAGGGGATGCCGATCCTTCTCGACGACCAGGATCGTTCGCTGTGGAACCAGCCGATGATCGCGGAAGGCGTAGCCCTGATCGACAAGGCGATGCGCCATCGCCGCAGCGGACCGTATTTGATCCAGGCCGCGATCGCGGCGCTGCATTCGCGCGCCGCGCGCCCGGAGGACACCGACTGGACCCAGATCGACCTGCTCTATGGCGCGCTGGAAGTGGTGCAGCCCTCGCCGGTGGTGACGCTCAATCGCGCCGTTGCGGTGTCCAAGGTCCGCGGCGCTGAGGCGGCGCTCGACCTGATCGCGCCGCTCGAAGGGCGGCTCGCCAACTATTTCTATTTCTTCGGTGTGCGCGGCGCGCTGCTGATGCAGCTCGGGCGCACCGACGAGGCACGGACCGCCTTCGACCGCGCCATCGCGCTGGCGCACAGCTCGGCGGAGGCCGCGCATATCCGCATGCAGCTCGACCGGCTGATGCGCGACGGTGCGACGGCTCGGGCTCGGGTCGGCCAGTGAAATTCTGCCGAGATTCGATCTAAAATTCTGCACCGGGCTGTCGGTGGCACGCTCCTTCATTCGTCCTTGGAGCAGCATCACGGGGGAGGAGCTGCAGATGACGACGATCACCTTGGAAGAACCGGTCTCGCGCGCCGAATTGTGGAGCGGGCGCATCCTGAGCGGGCTGGTGACGCTGTTCCTGCTGTTCGACGGCGCGATCAAGCTCGTTCCTCTGCCGGTCGTCACAGAAACGCTGGACCAGATGGGCTATGGTGCAAGCGACGCCATGGCGCGTGCCCTCGGCCTCATCACGCTTCTCTGCACCGTGCTCTATATCCTGCCGCCGACATCGTTCGTTGGCGCGATCCTGCTGACAGGCTATCTCGGCGGCGCCATCGCCTCGCATGTCCGGATCGGCAGTCCGCTGTTCAGCCACGTCCTGTTCGGCCTCTATCTCGGGCTGATGCTGTGGGGCGGCTTGTGGCTCCGCGACCGCCGGCTGCGCGGACTGCTGCCGCTCTCGCGCTAACGAATGATCTTTCAACCAAGGAGGATGACGATGATCTGTCCCTATCTGACGTTCAACGGCGATTGCGAACAGGCGTTGAAACACTACGGCGAGGTGCTCGGCGCCAAGGTCGACATGATGATGCGCTATGGCGAGGCGCCGCCGGAGATGCCGTCCGCGCCGGAGCACAAGGACAGGATCATGCATGTCCGCTTCTCGATCGGCGACGGCGTCCTGATGGCCTCGGATTCGCCGCCCGAATATTATCAAGGCAAGCCGCACGGAATCTCGGTCTCGCTCCAGATCGCAGACCCGGCCGAGGCCGAGCGCAAGTTCAACGCGCTGCTCGCAGGCGGTGCCGTCACCATGCCGTTTGGCAAGACCTTCTGGTCCAAGGGCTTCGGCATGGGCGTCGACCGCTTCGGCATTCCGTGGATGATCAATTCCCCGGCGGACGGCTACGCGGCGTGACGCCGCTAGCGGCACGAGGCGTACATCGCCTTGAGCTCGCGCCCGCGCAACAGCAGAAGCCGCGACGTCAGGCCGCCGCGGCGCTCGATCCAGCCGCGCACCGGCCTGGGATAGGTCTGCAGCACCAGCTTGGAAGCCTCGGGTTCCGCATAGACGCGGCCGCGCCGGTCGACCGAGCGTGCGGCGTGGAAGCCGAGGGTGGCCCGCCGCGTCACGCAGATGCGGTCCTCGGGCACCACGCTGAGCACCAGCGTGCAGGCCGACAGGCAGGGCCCGTCGATGATGACCCGCTCGCCGGAGGCGCGCACCTTCTCGAACAGATCGAGGAACGGACCCACCTCGCCGCCGGGCGAGGAGATGATGCGGACGTCGGCGCGCGCCAGCATCGTCGCGATCCCCCACAGGACGGCCGCGAGCAGCAGGGTCAGGATGATGCGCATCCGGCTCGGCATCGTTTCATGTGTTCCTGCGTTGGCCGCGCAAGGTCGGCAATCCGATTCCCGCGGCATCGAAGCCGCCATCGACGGCCAGGATCTGTCCGGTGATATAGCTGGAGCGTTCGGAGCTGAGAAACAAGATGGCCTCGGCGAGCTCGTCCTCAAGGCCGTAACGATTGAGCGGAATGGCGTCGTGATAGTCGGCGCGGATCTCCGGCGTGTGCACGTCCTTGGCCATCGCGGTCTCCACCGGGCCCGGCGCCACCGCGTTGACGCGGATGCCGGCGGACGCGAGCTCGACCGCGAGCTGCTTGGTCAGATGCGCCAGCGCCGCCTTGCTGGTGCCGTAGGCGGAGCGCAGCGTGGAGGCGCGGACGGCCGAAATCGAGGTGATGTTGACGATGGTGCCGCCGTGCTCGCGCATCAGTGGCACCGCGGCGCGCGTGCACAGAAACGGCCCGGTCAGGTTGACGTCGAGGATGCGTTGCCAGTCGGCTTCGCTGGTTTCCATGATCGGGGCGAAGCGCGCCACGCCGGCATTGTTGACCAGCGCATCGAGACGACCGAACCGGCCGGCAATGCGCGCCAACGCATCGGCGACCATCGCCGCGTCCGCGACGTCGCAATGCAGCGCGAGCGTTCGATCGGGGGATTTGAGTGCCGATGTGGCGTCGTCGAGCAGCGTCTTCTCGATGTCGAGAAGCGCCACGCGCCAGCCCTCATGCAGAAATCTCTTTGCTGTCGCCAGCCCGATGCCGCGTGCCGCCCCGGTGATCAGGGCGACCTTGTCAGTCAACGTCGTCGTCGATGTTTCCGTCACAGGGGTCGACTCCTCGGGCCGGCAGTCCGGCTCTTCTCGTCGTTGAGTCCTAACATGCGCTGCGCGGATCGGCTGTGAAGGCCGTCACATCTGTCAGTGTACGTTCAATCCAGCTCCACGCGACGCGTATAGCCAGCGAAGTTCGTGGGCGTTGTCAAACAGCCAGGGGTAGCAGCGGGCACATCGGTTCGCGTTTTCGCGGTGTCAAAGCATCCGAGTCGTGCTCGCCTTGGTCTCCCTCCCGATCGGAGGGAGCAGGGAAGACCGGGAGCTCGCCGCCCCATGGCTCCCGGCGGGAAAAATGCACGGGGCAGGAACCACAAGGTTCTGCTGAGACATCACGGCCTCCCTGCGCGATGGTCTGACGGCTTCTACGCGCTCTCCCCGGGACCGGCTGTCTTGCCCCCGTTTCCGCCACAATGCGTTCATGCATCGGACACGGCATCAGCATCGGGATGACAGGACCACACGATTTCGCCGTACGCGCCGCGTTGTTCGTCTGCGCGTCCTCATATGAGCATGATCTTGTCGGAAAGCTGTGGCGCAATGCGTGTCAACGGCCTCCGGTTCCGAATCATGCTCCACGCTGCAACATCGACGCGTCCACCGCATCCTGCTCCCCACGTTCGTGACGATCGCGAAACGTCTCTCTCGATCGGGAATAGGACGTGGCTAAAAGAGCGTGAATTCTGGAAAGGCGAAATAGAACTATCTTTACGGGTAGGACTGGACAAGGGTAATCGACTTGAAAGTCTTCACGAAAAGAGCTCCGTGGCATGGGCGGTGTCGCGGCCGCGCCACAGCCTGCCAAGGCGCATTCCCCCGTGGAATTGGACAGTCCCGCCGTCGGCTGATTTGCCCGTCGTCGGGTCGCTCTCGGACGTGTCCGGGACGAATCTGAACCGGTAGCGTAGAGTTTTAGAGTCTCGGTAGAATCGACATGGGCGATCTATTCATCAGCCGGCGAATCACTCTCGTCAGAACCACGGAGCTGCACGCTTCGTCGCACGGGTCGAATGGTCTGAGGCGCGGGTGCGGCGCGTTGCTGTTGTCGTGCATTGTCCTCGGGCTCGCGGCGTCCGGCGCCGCCGGAGCGGATGGCAGCGTTGCTGCGAAACCGGCAGAGACCGAGCAGGCCGCGCACGATGTCGCGCCGCCGCAGCAGCCGCAGACCGCGGAGCCCGAGACGGTGGGGCGGCCGTCGGACGTGCAGACGCCGGCTCCGAAGGTGGTCGTGCCATCGACCGAGCCTGCGAAGCCGGTCGCGGCTGAGCGCAAGGGCGACGCCAAGACCACGAAGAATCTGTCGGTGCCTCAGCGCGCGCTGCCGGCCGACGTCGCGCAGATGATCGGCCGCAAGATCTGGCTCAACGAGGCCGGGGGACGGCGCGACGCGATCACGTCGTGGAATGCGGGTGAAGAATTCGCCTCGCTGGGAATCGGGCATTTCATCTGGTACCCGGCCACCGCGAAGCCGCCGTATGAGGAGGGCTTTCCGGGGCTGATCGCATTTCTGCGCAAGGGCAAGACGCCGTTGCCTGCATGGCTCGACAAGACGCCGACTCCGGCATGCCCCTGGACCAGCCGGGCCGACTTCAAGCGGAATTTCAACTCGCCGCAAATGCGGCAATTGCGGCAGTTCCTGCTCGACACGATTGCGGAGCAGACGCAGTTCCTGGTGGCGCGTGCGCAAGGCGCAATGGACAAGATCCTCGCCAACACGCCCGACAGCGCCGAACGCGAGCACATCGTCGCGCAGTATTCGCGAGTCGTCCGCGCCTCGAACGATCTCTATCCGCTGATCGACTACATCAACTTCAAGGGCGAGGGCACCAACCCATCCGAGACCGCCGTGGACAAGGAGACGGGCCAGCGCCAGGGCTGGGGTCTCAAGCAGGTGCTGCTCAAGATGAACGGAACCACGACCGAGTCCAAGGCCGTGCTCGCCGAATATTCCGACGCGGTGCAGGTCGTGCTGCAGCAGCGGGTGCGCAATCTACCCTCGAACCGCGTGTGGGAGGCGGGCTGGCTGCGTCGCGCCGAGACCTATCGCCGTCCGATCGCGCAACTCGAGCAGACCCCCGAGCGCGCGCCGCGCAGGTCGTCGCGTTACAGGGCCGACAACACGCGGTTCTGATGGGAGCATCGTTCCGGACGATCGAGGGGCGTGCGATCCGCGCGGCCCATGCGCGTGTCCGGCAAGTGAGCGTCTGATCACGACTTGCCCGAAGCGGCCTTCTTGTCGGCAACCACCTTCTCGTAAGCCGCCCTCAGCCGCTGACCGACGCTTGGCCCGGCCTTCCTGCGCCGCTTCGTGCCGAGATGAATCTCGCGCAGCTCATCCATGAACTCGGCCCACATCTTCGGCCCGCCTTCCATCAGCAGCCTGGCGCGGATGCCGAGCTCCTCTGAAACCGGTAGATATTTGTAACCCCAGCCCGCCATCTGCGCGAGGATCGGCAGCAGCTCGATGCCCTGCTCGGTCAGGGAATAGATGCCTTTCTGCTTGTGGCTCGGATCGTCCTCGCGGCTGATGATGCCGGCGGCGAGCAGCGTCTTCAGCCGGTCGGCGAGAATGTTCGAGGAGATGCCTTCCTCCGAGCCGCCGAGCAGCTCGCGATAATGCCGGCGATTTCCGAACATCATGTCACGGATGATCAAGAGGCTCCATTTGTCGCCCACTACTTCGAGCGAAAGGTTGATCGGGCAGCCGGAACGCTGAAGGTCGGACATCGACGTCTCATTGGGAGGGATCGCATATAAACCGCTTGCAATATTGCACCGGTCTGGGCATTCTCCAACTGCTTGCAAAATGAAAGCAGTCAGGGAGGAGCGTCGATGGCGAGACTGGTGATGTGGAACATGATGACGCTGGACGGCATGGTTGCGGGCCCGAACGGCGACATCTCCTGGCACGAGGATGTGTGGGGCCCGGAGCTAGAGCAGATCTCCGAGACGCAGCTGCAGGAGGCGGGCGGATTGCTGTTCGGCCGGGTGACCTACGATCTGATGGCCGGCTATTGGCCGACGGAGAAGGGCGTGACCGCCGACTTCATGAACAGCATCCCCAAATATGTTGCCTCCCGCACGCTGTCTCGCCTGCCATGGTCGAACGCGCATCTGCTGGGTCCGCAGCTCGCGGCTGAGGTCGACAAGCTCAAGCAGGAGAATGCCAAGGACCTGTTCCTGTTCGGCAGCGCGGACCTCGCCTCGACGCTTGTGGCGTCCGACCTGATCGATGAGTTTCGAATCGCGATCAATCCGCGCGTGCTCGGTGCCGGACGCCCGCTGTTCAAGCCGGGTCAGGCCTTGAAGCTCCGCCTGATCGACAGCCGGGCGCTGTCCAACGGCGTCGTCATCGCGCGCTACGCCCCCGTTCGGGACGTGTGAGCCCTATCTTGCGCCGCGTTCCGTGTCCCGGGCGAGCGCAGGTCTTTCAACTCACGCACCCGCCCGTCCAGCCCCTCACCTCAGCCCCCTCGAACAACGGGGCGCGGGAGCGCGCCGTCCTGCGGCCGCGCGTTCGGGACCAAACAACTTGTTCTCACCCCAACCTATCAGGAGCTTAAGATGTCCCTGACCCTTTACTATCATCCGCTGTCGTCGTTCTGCTGGAAGGTGCTGATCGCGCTGTATGAGAACGACGTTTCGTTCACGCCGAAGCTGATCAATCTCGGTGACGCGGATGAGCGCGCGGCGTTCTTGAAGCTGTGGCCGGTCGGCAAATTTCCCGTGCTGCGCGACGAGCAGCGCACGATTCCGGAATCGAGCATCATCATCGAATATCTCGACCAGCACTATGCGGGCGGGACGCGCTTCATTCCCGATGATCCCGATCTCGCCTTGCGGACACGTCTGCGCGATCGCTTTCTCGACCTTTATCTGCACATGCCGACGCAGACCGTCGTGTTCGACCGGCTGCGGCCGGCCGATGCCCGCGATCCGCTCGGCGTCGCCGACGCGCGAAGCCGGCTGCGCACGTCCTACGCGATGCTCGAGGCCGAGCTGCCGCCGCGTGGCTGGGCGATGGGCGACCCGTTCACCCTGGCGGATTGCGCGGCCCTGCCGGCGCTGTTCTACGCCGACAGAGTCGAGCCGCTGGGTGACGGGCTGCCTGGGGTCACAGCCTATCTCGACCGGCTCAAGGCGCGGCCATCCGTGGCGCGGGTGCTCGCAGAGGCCCAGCCTTATTTCCACATGTTCCCGCAAGAGGCGGGCTGAACCGGGAACCCGGTCAAAATAATCGCGAGGGCGTGTCGGCGGCGCCGGGACCGGATCGTCTTACTGATGCGGGCAGGGCAGTCCTGCCGCACAGCATCAGGAGAGAAGCCATGCGGTTCATGGTGATCGTGAAGGCGACCCGGGACACGGAAGCCGGAATCCTGCCGACCACCGAGGAGTTCGCGGCGATGGGCCGATTCAATGAGGAATTGGTCAAGGCCGGCATGATGGAGGCGGGCGAGGGCCTGCATCCGACCGCGAAGGGCGCGCGGATCGACTTCTCGAACGGGACGCCGAGCGTCGCGCGCGGTCCATTCGACCTCTCCGGCGATCTCGCCGCCGGTTTCTGGATGATCAAGGCCGGCTCGCTCGACCAGGTGATCGCGCACATGACGCGCGCGCCGTTCCCGAGCGGCCAGATCGAGATCCGGCAGGTCTATGCACCGGAGGATTTCGGCGAGACGTTCACATCCGAATTGCGCGAGCGGGTCGAACGGCTGCGTGCGCAGGTCGCCAAGGGCTGAACCGCGACCCTGATCAGGAGAGGAGAAACGCGGATGCGATTCATGATGCTGATGATCCCGCTCGGCTATGAGAGCGCGCCGCCCGACGTGGAGCTCGATCC
Source organism: Bradyrhizobium sp. HKCCYLRH2060 (assembly GCF_051168135.1). Taxonomy (NCBI): domain Bacteria; kingdom Pseudomonadati; phylum Pseudomonadota; class Alphaproteobacteria; order Hyphomicrobiales; family Nitrobacteraceae; genus Bradyrhizobium; species Bradyrhizobium sp. HKCCYLRH2060. Next base: position 299,653 of record NZ_JBNPUK010000005.1, on the reverse strand, counting down.
CGAGCGGGTCAAGGCGATGATGCGCTACAACGAGGCGCTGAAGGAGGCTGGCGTGCTGATCACGCTGGAGGGCCTGCATCCGCCGTCGATGGGGGCGCGGGTCTCGTTCGCGGGCGGCAAGCCCGCGGTGACCGACGGCCCGTTCGCGGAGGCCAAGGAGGTGCTCGGCGGCTATTGGATGATCGAGGTCGCGTCGCGCGACGAGGCGATCGCCTGGGCCAGGCAGTGCCCGGCCTCGGACAACGAGATCATCGAGATTCGCCAGGTCCAGGAGATGGCGGACTTTTCCGAGGAGGTGCAGCAGGCCGCGGCCGGCTTCGCCGAGCTGCCGCATGCCGGCCGTGTCTGATCGATCCGTTTCACAGCAGGAGAGGGAAGTGCAATGAGCGACAACAGCAACACCTATCTCGCCGTCTTTCTCGGCAGCAAGACCAGTCCGGCCTCGAAAGCCTGGGAGGCGCTGTCCGAGACGGAGCGCAATGCCAGGGGACAGCAGGGCATGGCGGCCTGGCATGCCTGGGTCGACCAGTACAAGGACGCGATCCTCGCGATGGGCGGGCCGCTCGGCAAGACCAAGCGGGTCGACAAGGGCGGCGTCAACGACATCGCCAACGAAATGGGCGCGTTCACCGTGGTCCGCGCCGCCTCGCATGAGGATGCGGCGAAGATGTTCGTGAACCATCCGCATTTTGCGATCTTCCCGGGCGAGCGGGTCGAGATCATGCCGGTGCTGCCGATCCCGGGCGGCGGATAGTTTCCAGTGGCGAGGACGCGCGGCCTTTGCCGCGCGTACGTTCTCAAGCGGGAAAATGCTCGACATGCGTCTCGGCGGTGCGGCCGAAATAGACCACGCGGCGGCCGGCAAACGACACCAGGTAGCCGGCGCAGCCGGCGGCTTTCGCCTTCTCGCAGAAGGCCACGTAGTTGTAGTCGGCGGGATTTGCCTGCGCCCATCGCACCAGATGCGCGATCTCCCGGGCATCGAAGGCGGGCGCGACGCGTCCGGCTGACGGCTGCATCGCGAGCGTCGCATGGTCGCCGTCGGGCAAATAGCAGGTCTGGGTGTTGCAACGATAGTCGACGGTGTAGCTCTCGAATCCGGCAGCCATCAGCCGGCCGACGATTTCCGGAAAGCTCAGGCTGCCATCGTGGGCAGCATCGAGGCATGTCTTGGCAATGGAAATCCGGTCCGTGTCCATATCGGCGTCCTTCGATGAATTGAGTGCGTTCAGTCCAACGGGATCGTCTTGAGGCCGCGTCTTTCGGCGAGCGCCTTCAGCAGGCGGTTGAGCGTGTGGTGCTCGCTTTTGCTGAGCACGCCGAAATAGGCTGCGTCATTCGCATCGGCCAGCGCGGCAAGCACGGGCACCTTGAACCGTCCCTCGGCCGTCAAAGCGAGGCGGTGCCCGCGCTTGTCTTCCGGGTTCTCCGTTCGCGCGATCAGGCCTTTGCCCAGAAGCCGATCCGCAAGCTTGCTGACCGCCCCCCGGGTCAGGCCCATCCGCTGCGCCAGAACGGAGGGGGGCATCGGGCCTTGGTCGTAGAGCGCCCGCATGAACGACCATTCCGCAACCGTGACTCCCTCGGCCGCGACCTTCCGCGCGAATTCCTGCGACACCGCGTTCGACACCATCCGCATCCAGAAGCCGGTATGGTCAGTCAGGTCCGAGACGGGGGTCATGTGATCGCCATGTGGTTGACAAGGAAACTAAATGGATTTGGTTTCCTAGTCAACTATATTTGGGCAAGCCTGCGCGCCGGGACGCCGGGGGCCGGCCGCAGGACTGCGGACAGCCGCAGGCCGCCTGAGCAAGTTCATCGACGCCGCGGACCGGGACGGAAGCGCTCCGTCACTCTCGGCGGTGGTCGGCGACTGTTGGCACGTTCGAAAAGTCTCTGGCGTCTTTTCGTCCGGCTCATGTAAAAGCCCTTCACATGAGCTGGCGCAAGGAGCAGCGCCGCGCCGAGCGCGGCTATCATCACGGTAACCTCAAGGAGGCGCTGCTGCAGGCGGCGCTCGACCTGATCGCGCAGAAGGGGGCTGCCGGCTTCACCTTCGCCGACGCCGCCCGCATGGCCGGCGTCAGCCCGGCCGCGCCGTACCGGCATTTCCGCGACCGCGACGAGTTGCTGTCGAGCATCGCCCAGCGCGGCTTCGAGCAGTTCGAATCCCAGCTCTCTGCGGCGTGGGACGATGGCCGCCCCGATACCGTTACGGCGTTCGAGCGCGTCGGCAAGGCCTATCTCGCTTTCGCCCGCGCGGAGCCAGCGTTCTATTCGGCGATGTTCGAATCCGGTGTGCCGGCCGACTCCACGGCGGGCCTGCTGGCGGCCGGCGAGCGGGCGTTCGGCGTGATCCGCGCCGCGGCCGAGCGGCTGGCGGCGCTGGCGCCGCCTGGCGTGCCGCGGCCACCGGCGATGATGATGGCGCTGCACATCTGGTCGATGGCGCACGGCATCGCCTCGCTGTTCGCCCGTGGCGACGCCGCCCGGCGCAAGCTGCCGATGTCGCCCGAGGAGCTGCTGGAAGCCGAGGTGCTGATCTATCTGCGTGGGCTCGGCTTCCCCACCGATCGCCGGCCTGCCGGGTCCTCCGCCGCCGAGCCGCCGCCGCTGCCGGACGACGACAAGCCGGCCGGGCCCTGGGGCCGCCCGAAATAAGGTTCAAAGACGAGCGAGAAATAATTCGGGCGGCGCGTCAGGCGGTCGCCTTGACAAAATCCCGGGTTGGTCTAGCTATGTAAATGTTATTTACATTCACACGGCATGGCGCCGCGAATGGAGAGGGAGATGGCCTACACCGCAGATGTCAATCGTTGGCGCGGTTCGGAGGAGGAGCAGAGGTACCGGCCCCATATGATGGAGTCGCCCTGGCATCCCGGCTGGATCGCCGTGACCGTGCTCGGCTTCATCATCTGGTGGCCGATCGGACTTGCCCTTCTCTTTTTCACACTCGGGAGCAGAAAGATGGCGTGCTGGAACGGCGGTGATCGCTGGTCGAACAAGATGGAGCGGATGCAGTGGAAGATGGACCGCATGCGCGACAAGATGGAGCGCCGCGGCTTCGGCTTCGGGTTCTCGGCGCCGTCGTCGAGCGGCAACCGCGCCTTCGATGAATACCGCATGGAGACCCTGCGCCGGCTCGAGGAGGAGCAGCAGGAGTTCCGCGACTTCCTGACCCGGTTGCGCCACGCCAAGGACAAGGAAGAGTTCGACGCGTTCATGGCCCAGCACAAGCCGCGTCCGGCGACCCCGCCGAACGACCAGCCCTCGAGCTGATCGCCCCTCACCCTGACGCCGCAGGGCTTTCAGCCCCCGCCCTGACGGCACAAGACGCCCGCCTGCGGTTCCCCGCCGGCGGGCGTTTTGCGTTTCCCGTTACCGTCCGGCTGCGGCGGCTGGCCGCTGCCGACGCCGGCCAAAATGGTCAAGCGGCTGATCACAAAGGCTCTATCTGGCTGGTCCGGCTGGACCTTTGACCTCCGCAATACTCCGCGGTAACCCCGCCTTAACCCCGGACGGGGTTTGGTTAAGGGGCGCTTACGCGCGCCAAGAGCCCTTGTTTTGACACGTTGGCAGAGGAAGCAGGCCGCTTATGGCTTCGGCGGGCCTCTTAAAGCGATCAGTTCAGGGTTTTCTCGCGCAGGCGCTTTCCGCCGCGACAGCATCCGGCATGGAACGGCGGCTGCATGGTCCCGGGCGTCCCGGGATGATTGGTTGAGAGGATACTTGCAGATGTCTGTCGATAGCGGCGGCCTGTCCCTGATCGATCTGTTCGGCAATGCCGGCTGGGTGGTCCGGATCATCATGCTCGGCCTGATCTCCTGCTCGATCTGGGTCTGGGCGATCGCGATCGACAAGATGTTCCTGTTTTCACGCACCCGCCGCTCGATGGACCGGTTCGAGCAAGCCTTCTGGTCCGGGGAATCGATCGAGGAGCTGTACCGGGTGCTGTCGGCGAAGCCGACGCAATCCATGGCGGCGTGCTTCGTGGCGGCGATGCGGGAGTGGAAGCGCTCGTTCGAGGGCCATGCGCGCTCCTTCGCCGGCCTGCAGATGCGCATCGAGAAGGTGATGAACGTCTCGATCGCGCGCGAGGTCGAGCGGCTGGAACGCCGTCTCCTGGTGCTCGCCACGGTCGGCTCCGCCGGCCCGTTCGTCGGCCTGTTCGGCACGGTCTGGGGCATCATGACCAGCTTCCAGGCGATCGCGGCCTCCAAGAACACCTCGCTGGCGGTGGTCGCCCCGGGCATCGCGGAGGCGCTGTTCGCCACCGCCATCGGCCTGATCGCGGCCATCCCGGCGACGATTTTCTACAACAAGTTCTCTTCGGAGGTGAACCGGCAGGCGCAGCGGCTGGAAGGCTTCGCAGATGAATTTTCCGCCATCTTGTCCCGTCAGATCGACGAGCGGGGATGAGGGCAGGTATAGTGGCATCCGGATCGTGAGTACCACAGCATGGGCATGAGCATGGGCAGCGCGTCCGGCGGCAGTGGTCGCCGCGGTCGGCGCAAGGCGGCCGTGATGGCGGAGATCAACGTCACGCCGATGGTCGACGTCATGCTGGTGCTGCTGATCATCTTCATGGTCGCAGCGCCGCTGCTCACCGTCAACATCCAGGTCGACCTGCCCCAGGCGCAAGGCGGCTCGGCCTCGACGGCCGACGCCAAGCCGCCGCTCGAGGTGACCGTGAAGAAGACCGGCGGCGGCTGCGCGTCGAAGGTCGACGTGTATCTCGGCGACTCGCCGATCGCGATCAACGAGCTCGGGCCGAAGATCAAGGCGATGAAGGATGCGGGCGCCGGCGGCGCCGACAACGTCGTCAAGATCCGCGGCGACCGTGACGCCTGCTACTCCGACATGATGAAGGTGCTGGGCCTGGCGCGCGACGCCGGCTATCGCGCCAGCATCGTCGTGCTGCCGGATCAGGGCTCATGACGTCGAAAGACCTCATCCGGTTCGTGCGCACGCGCAAGGGGACGGTGCTGTCCGTCGCCCTGCACGTGCTCGTGCTGTGCTGGGGTCTGTTCAGCTTCTCCGCGCGCTCGATGGTGGCGCCGCCGGAGGACCTGGTGCCGGTCGACGTGATCTCGGAGGACAACAGCTCGAAGGCCAAGGCCGGCGCCCTCACCGGCAAGAAGGAAGCCCAGAAGCTGCTGGCCGACAAGATAGGCGAGAAGAAGCCGACCGAGGACATCGTCGGCAAGGTCGATACCAAGCAGGTCACCGAGACCGATGCTGCGCCCGAGCCGCTGCCCAAGCCGGAGAAGCCGGTCGAGAAGAAGCCCGACCCGCCGAAGCCGGTCGAGAAGCAGCCTGATACGCCTAAGCCCGTCGCCGAGAAGAAGCCGGAGCCGCCGAAGCCCGCGCCGGCCGAGAAGCCGAAGCCGGAAGAGAAGAAGTCGGATCCGTTCAATCCGGACCAGATCGCCAGCATGCTCAACAAGGACAAGACGAAGCATCCGCCGAAGCCGCAGCAGGCCGCCGCGGCGCCGCCCAAGCACAAGAGCGAGCGCAAGTTCGACGCCGAGAAGATGGCGAGCCTGATCAATCAGAAGGACCCGACGCGCCAGGCCGTGACGGGTTCGGAGCTGAACGCCAACGCCGCGCTCGGCGCTGTTCATGGCACGGCGGAGAGCAATGTCGCGAGCTGGCAGGCCGCCTTCCAGGAGGCGGTCACGCGCTGCTTCACGACGCCTTATAACGGCGTCGATGAAGACAAGATCGAAGTCGATATCGACATCCAACTCCGTCCCGACGGCTCGCTGGCCGCCGTCCCCTCGGTCGCGGGAACGCGAGGGCCGCCGCGGGTGAGCGCGGCGATGGCGGATAGCGCGAAGCGTGCGGTCGAGAACTGCGCGCCCTACGCGTTTCTGCCGAAGAACCGGTACAATGAGTGGAAGTTGATCCCGACGACATTCAATCTCAAAATGATGAATTCGATGCGAGGCCGAACTTGACGACACCTCCAACGCGCAAGACTGGATTCACCACGCGGCGCCAGGTTCTGCTGGCCGGAGGAGCCGCGATGGCGGCGTGGGGCGCGGGACCCGCCTTCGCTCAGCAGCGTCTGCAGATCAATCCCGGCGAGTTCAAGCCGATCCCGATCGCGATTCCGCCGTTCGTTCCCGGCGGTGCGGGCGATGCCGATGTCGGCAACGGCATCGCGCAGGTGATCACGAACAATCTGAAGCGCAGCGGCCTGTTCGCGCCGGTCGACCCGGCTGCGTTTCCCGAGCGCATCAGCAATTTCGAGGCGCCGCCGCAGTTCGCCAGCTGGAAGCCGCTCAACCTCACCGGGCTCGTGACCGGCCGCGCGACGCGGCAGCCGGACGGGCGCCTGAAGGCCGAGTTTCGGCTGTGGGACCCGAACTCAGGCCAGCAGCTCACCGGGCAGCAATATGTGACGGCGCCGGAGTATTGGCGGCGCATCGCCCATATCATCTCCGATCAGATCTACACGCAGATGACCGGCGAGAAGGGCTATTTCGACAGCCGCGTGGTGTTCGTCGACGAGAGCGGGCCGTCGGAGCGGCGCGTCAAGCGGCTGGCGCTGATGGATCAGGACGGCGCCAACGTCCGCTATCTGACCCGCGGCGCCGACCTCGTGCTGACGCCGCGATTCTCGCCGTCGAGCCAGGAAATCACCTACATGGAGTTCGGGCAGGGCGACCCGCGGGTCTATCTGTTCAACATCGAGACCGGCCAGCGCGAGATCGTCGGCAACTTCCCGGGCATGTCGTTCTCGCCGCGGTTCTCGCCGGACGGCCAGCGCATCATCCTCAGCCTGCAGCAGGGCGGCAACTCCAACCTGTTCGTGATGGACCTGCGCTCGCGCACGACGACGCGTCTCACCGACACGCCGGCGATCGACACCTCGCCGTGCTACTCGCCGGACGGCAGCCAGATCTGCTTCGAGAGCGATCGCGGCGGCAAGCCGCAGATCTATGTGATGGCCTCCAGTGGCGGCGCCGCGCAGCGCATCTCGTTCGGCGAGGGCAGCTACTCGACGCCGGTGTGGTCGCCGCGCGGCGACTACATCGCGTTCACCAAGCAGGGTGGCGGCCAGTTCGCGATCGGCATCATGAAGACGGATGGCTCGGGCGAGCGCATCCTCACCGCCGGCTTCCACAACGAAGGGCCGACCTTCTCGCCCAACGGCCGCGTGCTGATGTTCTTCCGTGACCCCGGCGGCACCGCCGGCCCGTCGCTGTATTCGATCGACGTCTCCGGCCGCTTCGAGCAGAAGGTGCCGACGCCGGGCTTCGCCTCGGATCCGGCCTGGTCGCCGCTGCTGTCGTGACGGCGAGCGAGCCTCTGGGCCCGCTCACGTCGTGGTGGACGCGATTTTTCGAGTCGCGCGATGCGTGTTCCCGTAAAATATGGAACCATTCGTTGCAGCAACCGGGTAGTGTTTGCCTAGTTGGCTGAATTTTCGAGCGAATCCGAGCACTTCGCGAGTGCGGAAACGCTCTGCTAACGATGTTCCCTCAGAAAGACTTCACCTGCGAACGGTAATGTTGCGCACCGAACAGGACGCGTGCGCACGAATGCAGCTTGCCACTCAGAACGGAGAAGACGATCGAAAGTTGTCGCCTGCGATCCAGGCGGCTCTCGTCGACTCCCTCTTCCAGGATCCCGGCCCGATGTTCGCCGGCGCACTCTGCGCCGCCGTCGCCGCCGTCATGACCGCGATCAAGAGCGGCGACGTCAATCTGTGGCCGTGTGCCGCGATGCTGATCATCGCAGGAGCGTTCCGCTCGCTCGACATGCGCTACTATCGGAGCCTGTGCGACGCCGGCCGCCTCACGCAGACGGCGGTCGAGCGCTGGGAGGTTCGCTATCAGATCGGCGCCATGATCTATGCGCTGGTGCTCGGCATTTGGTGCGTGGTCGCCCTGGTCGACAACAGCGACCCGGTGGTGCACCTGATCGCGATCACGGTGACGCTCTGCTACATGTCGGCGGGCGCAGGCCGGACCTACGGGCGGCCCTGGATCTTCCACGTCCAGATCCTGCTCGCCTGCGGACCGCTCGCAGTGGCTCTCGCGATCCACGGCAGCCCTTATTACCTGGGCATGGCGGCGTTCTGCGTCCTGTTCTTCGTATCGCTGAAGCACATCTCGACCAACCTGCAACGGATCTTCGTCCAGGCCTTTGTGGCGCGCGAAAGCGAGGCTGCACTGGCCAAGCAGTTCGATACGGCCCTGAACAACATGCCGCACGGCCTGTGCATGTTCCGCTCCGACGGGCGTCTGGCCGTGATGAACCATCGCTTCGGCCAGATGATGAACCTGCCGGATGACATCCTGCAGCGTGGCGGCAAGGCGGCCGACATCATCAACGCCTGCGTGATCGCAGGCTCGATCTCCGCTTCGAGCGGCCGGCTGATCCTGGCCGAGATCGAGCACACCAAGACCCATAATGTCATCACGAGCGATCCCGACGTCGCGCGCGACCGGTCGCTGTCCTGGACCTTCCAGCCGATGGCCGACGGCGGCGCCGTGGTCCTGCTCGAGGACATCACCGAGCGGCGGCATGCCGAGGCGCGCATCTCGCATCTGGCGCGCTACGACGAGCTCACGACCTTGCCGAACCGCGTCAGCTTCCGCGACGAGATCGAACGGCTGCTCAGGATTCCGCAGCGGCACGGCGAACTGTCCGCGCTGCTGTTCGTCGATCTCGACCGCTTCAAGCAGGTCAACGACACGCTCGGCCACCCCTGCGGCGATCAACTGCTCTGCGCGGTCTCCGAGCGGCTGCGCGACATGCTGCGTCCGGAAGATTTCGTTGCGCGCTTCGGCGGCGACGAGTTCGTGGTGTTCCAGCGCAACATCCGCTCCAACGACGACGCCGCGATGCTGGCGCGCCGGATCGTCGACCAGCTCAGCGAGCGCTACAAGATCGACAATCACCTGGTCGAGATCGGCGCCAGCGTCGGCATCGCGATGACCGCGCCGGGGATCAGCGCCGACACCCTGCTGAAGAATGCCGACATGGCGCTGTACCGCGCCAAGGCGGAGGGACGTGGCACCTTCTGCTTCTTCCGCGACGAGCTCGCCCAGACGGTGGAAGCACGCCGCATCCTCGAGCTCGACCTGCGCAAGGCGCTGGCGAACGAGGAGTTCGAGCTGTTCTACCAGCCGCTGGTCAACCTGAAGTCCGGCAAGATCTCCACCTGCGAGGCGCTGCTGCGCTGGAACCACCCGGTGCGCGGCACGGTCTCGCCGGTCGACATCATTCCCGTCGCCGAGGACATGGGCCTGATCGTCGATCTCGGCCGCTGGATCCTGCGCAAGGCCTGCCTGGAATGCATGAAATGGCCGGATGCGGTCAGCGTCGCCGTCAACTTCTCGCCGCAGCAGTTCCATCAGCGCGATGTGCTCAGTGAGGTCCGCTACGCGCTGGAAGTGTCCGGGCTGCCGCCGCATCGGCTCGAGATCGAGATCACCGAATCCTCGCTGTTGCGCAACACCCAGCTCACCCACGATGTGCTGTCGCAGCTGCACATGCTCGGGGTCCGCATTTCGCTCGACGATTTCGGCACCGGCTATTCCAGCCTCAGCTATTTGCACAACTTCCCGTTGGAGAAGGTCAAGATCGATCGCTCTTTCCTCGAAGGCATCGACAGCGATCGGCCGCTGACTCTGTTGCGCGGTGTCGCAAGATTGTCCGCCGATCTCGGCATGTCGGTGGTGGTGGAGGGCATCGAGACCAACGAGCAGCTCGAACTGGTCAGCGCCGACGGCACGGTCACCGAAGCGCAGGGCTATCTGTTCAGCCGGCCCGTCCCCGCAATCCGCATCCGGCAGCTCCTGAATGCATCGCATGGGCGCCGTTCGAGCGACGGGGCGATCGCGGCCGCCGGCGGGACACGTTCGATCGCTTGATCGCTCGACCTCCGCCTTGATGCGGAGGTGCCGCGAAGATCGACCAGTGGAGGCGAGCCCTGTGCGCTGCATCCCGCCGGTCCGAGCATGGCTCGTATGTGAATGGCGATGTGACAACCCCACGTCGCATCATTCGGAAACATTGCACGTGTATGCCAAGCGAATCCGTTTCGATTTGACACGCAAGTGATCCGAAGCAATCCGTCCAGCACTGCATCCAATCCCGTAAGTCACGGTTAAGTCTCCGGGATTCTACGTGCCGTTAACTTTGTACCGCCGAAAGCTTTGCGTCGGCATTAACCCGCTGTTAAGCTCATACTGCTCGTAGGAGTTGTGTGAAAAGGGGTTGCGGATGAAGTCGGCGGCTAGAGTGAGTGCCGTTGCTGAACAGAAGTCGGATGTGCTGGAGAACGTGGATTATCGACTGGCGCTGACTGCTGAGGACAAGGACGAGATCTATCGGCTGCGCTACCGCGCCTATCTGCGTGAAGGCGCCATCCTGCCGTCGCCCAGCGAACGCGTCAGCGACGAATATGATGATCTTCCCAACAGCTTCATCTTCGGCGTCTACGTCAATGGCGAGCTCTACAGCTCGATCCGCATCAGCGTGCTGAACTCGCAATGGCGCCGATCGCTGTCCTCGGACATGTTCGCCGACCTGCTGCATCCCGAGCTCGATCGCGGCAAGGTCATCATCGACCCGACACGGTTCGTCGCCGACCATGAGAAGGCGCGGCTGTTTCCGGCGCTTCCCTATGTGACCGTCCGGCTCGGCTACGTCGCCTGCGCCCATTTCAACGCGGATATCGGTCTCGCCAACGTGCGCCCGGAACATCGCGCCTTCTACAAGAAAGTGTTCCTGCAGGAACCATGGGGTGAGCCGCGGCTCTACTCCGGCCTCACCAAGCCGGTCGGCCTGGTGGCGGCGCATTATCCGTCGATCCGCGATCGCGTGTTCCAGCGCTTTCCGTTCATGCGATCCAGCGCGTTCGAACGGCGGATGCTGTTCGATCGTCCCGCGCCGGACGCCTTCACTGATTCGTTCAGGATTCAGGCGGTCGCGAAGGCCGGCTGATCATCGGCCGATATCGGGGCCGGTTCGGCCGTCCGGCCGGTTCACACCGTGGCGCTGATGCAAAAATCAGCGAAAAGCGCCCTGCTGCAGGCGCTGAGCGGCTTGCCTTCACCCTGGCGCCACATTTACAACCCATTAACCATCGCGGTCGCTTTTCGGGTTTCGTTAGCATTTGACGGGGTTCGGCAAGACCCCATCAAGGTTGACGGAACGTTCGCTTAACCATCGCCCTGTAGACCGGATGGCAGTCTAAGAACGTGAGCGTGGAGGCTCCGGGAATGAAATATCAGATGCGTATCCTCCAGGGATTGAAGTTGGCAGCCGTGCTGGCCGTGGCGCTGTCGATGGGCGCCTGCGCCAACAAGAATCTCACCGGGGCCGACGGGGCGATGGCCAGCGCTGCGACTCCAGGCAGCCAGCAGGACTTCGTCGTGAATGTCGGCGATCGCGTCTTCTTCGAGAGCGATCAGACCGATCTCACGCCGCAGGCGATCGCGACCCTGGAGAAGCAGGCTCAGTGGCTGCAGAGCTATCCGCGCTACTCCTTCACGATCGAGGGCCATGCCGACGAGCGCGGCACCCGCGAGTACAACATCGCGCTGGGCGCGCGGCGCGCGCAGTCGGTCCGCAACTTCCTGGCGTCGCGCGGCATCGACCAGGGCCGCATGCGCACCATCTCCTACGGCAAGGAGCGGCCGGTGGCGGTCTGTAACGACATCTCGTGCTGGTCGCAGAACCGCCGTGCGGTGACGGTCCTGAACGCCAGTTCATAAAGCTGAACGAATCCGTTGCTGATGAAGCCGGCGTCGCCCATCGACGCCGGCTTCGTCGTTTCTGGTCGGCGGGTCTCGTCCGGACTTGGTCTTGTCTTCGCTTGAACGTCATTTGTATCTATCGCATTTCTGCTTTACAGCCTCGCTCACAGGCCTGTTTTCAATGTCTCGCCGATCCGGTCGTCAGGGCAGCATGTCATTCATGTTTCTTCCACGGAGCGCCGCCGCGATCCTCGCCGCGCTCGTCATTTTCTCGTGCCAGGCAGTTTCGTCGCGGGCGCTCGCCCAGACCGATGACGATGATCCCGAGATCCGGATTCAGCGGCTCGAAAATCAGCTCCGGCAACTGACCGGTCAGAACGAGGAGCTGCAATATCGCAATCGCCAGCTCGAGGAGCGGCTGCGGCAGTTGCAGAGCGCTGCACCCGGCGGTGCGCCCGCGGCGCAGACCAACGCGGCTGCTCCCGCGCCGGCCAATCCCGCTTACGGCCAGCCCCCTCAGGCGGCCAACGGCCAGCAGCCCTATGGCCAGCAGCCGTACGGCCAGCCGCAACAGGCCTATCCGCAGCAGCAGCCGGTCTACGCGCAGCCGCCCGCCGTCGGTGCGCCGGTGCAAATCGTCCAGGAGCCCGCGGCCCCCGGTCGGGGCCGCCGCGGCGATGCGTTCGACCCGAGCCAGAATCCGACCGCTCCAGGCGCCCCGCAGGCGCTCGGCGGCGGCCAGTTGCCGATCCAGCCGGGTGGCGGCCAGCCCGCTGGCCGTCCCGTCGGCGATCCCGCGGCTCTCGCCAACACCGCGGGCGGGCGCTATCCCCAGGGCGCGCCGCCGGCCGCCGCGCCGGGGGCGGGCGGACTGGAGACCGCGCCGCCGCGGCAGACGCCGCGCGACGAATACGACCTCGGCATCGGCTACATGCAGCGCCGCGACTACGCGCTGGCCGAGCAGACGATGCGCAACTTCACCCAGAAATATCCGAACGATCCGATGGTCGGCGACGCGCAATACTGGCTCGGCGAGAGCTTCTACCAGCGTCAGCAATATCGCGATGCGGCCGAGGTCTTCCTCGCCGTGACGACGAAATACGAGAAGTCGGGCAAGGCGGCGGATGCGCTGCTCCGGCTCGGCCAGTCGCTGGCCGCGCTGAAGGAGAAGGAGGCGGCCTGCGCCGCGTTCGGCGAAGTGACGCGCAAATATCCGCGCGCCTCGGCGGGCGTGAAGGCGACCGTCGATCGCGAGCAGAAGCGGGTGAAGTGCTGAGCGCCTGCGGGCGAGGGGAGGCCTCTCGCCTATAACCGGCGGGGCGGATAGGCTGCGGCGCCATGTCGAAGGCCCGTTCCGAAGCCGATCTTGCGATCTCCGCCGCCGAAGCCGAGCGCCTGTTCGCGCCGCTTTCGGCCGCGCCCGCACTGGTGCTCGCCGTATCGGGCGGTCCCGATTCGATGGCTCTGATGTGGCTCGCGGCGCGGTGGCGTGCGGGGCTCGCACAGGGACCGCACCTTGTGGCCGTGACGGTCGACCATGCGCTGCGGCGCGACTCCGCCCGTGAAGCCCGCATGGTGAAGGAGATCGCGCGCCGGCTCGCAATTCCGCACCGGACCCTTCGCTGGACCGACGCGAAGCCGGACACCGGGATTCCCGAAGCGGCGCGGCTGGCAAGATACCGCCTGCTGGCGCGCGCGGCGCGGCAGGCGCGTGCCGGACACGTCGTCACCGCCCACACCCGTGACGACCAGGCTGAGACGGTGCTGATGCGGCTGTTGCGCGGCAGCGGCATTGCGGGGCTCGCGGCGATGGCACCGCTCAGCGAGCGTGAAGGGGTGTTGCTGGCGCGGCCCCTGCTGAACGTTGCCAAAGTCCGGCTGGTAGCGACGCTGCGCTCGGCCGGAATCCCGTTCGCAGATGACCCGACCAATCAAGATCCCGCCTTCACCCGGCCGCGGCTGCGCGCCCTGATGCCGGCCCTGGCCGCGGAGGGCGGCGATGCCCGGACGCTGGCGATGCTGGCCGACCGGCTCGGACGGGCCAACGCCGCGATCGAATTGATGGTGGATGGCGCCGAACGCTATCTCGCACTGCGCGCGGCCGGGAGCAGGCCGGTCGGCGGGGGTCACGGCGAGACCTTCGAGGCGCGCGCCTTTGTCGCACTTCCAGCCGAAATCAGGCTGAGGCTGCTGATCCGCGCGATCAATCGCATTGGAACCGAAGGTCCCGTGGAACTCGGCAAGGCAGAGTCGCTGCTGGCGAGGCTGGACCGGACTCTTGCGGGGATCGCAGATGGTGGTACGTCTGCTCCGGGCAGGCTAAAACAGACCCTGGCTGGTGCACTGGTAAGCATGACGAGAGAGACGATCCGCATCACGCCCGCGCCGCCGCGGCGCTCGCGCGGGATTTGAAGCGGTTCACCGCCTTCGCGGACGCTTAACCACCTGCCTTGGCGACGCTTTCCCGCGCCATTTTTTGAGCGGGAATCGGGCTAGGATGCGATAAATAGTCCTTTCTAGTTCCCTTGGCATTGCCGTGAGTGGTACCTAGATTACGAGACGGTCGACCGGGGGATTCCCTCGTGGCTACCCAGGGATGAGTCCGAGGACTAACGGCCGCGATCCGCGCGACCACGAAGGAAAATCGATGAACGCCAATCTGCGCAATTTCGCCCTTTGGGTCATTATTGTCCTGTTGCTGTTGGCGCTGTTCACACTCTTCCAGAACCCGGGGCAACGCGCGTCGTCGACCGACATCAACTTCTCGCAGTTGTTGACCGAGGTCGATCAGGGCAATGTGCGCGACGTCGTGATCCAGGGGCCGGAGATTCACGGTACCTTCAAGAACGGCTCGTCGTTCCAGACCTACGCGCCGAGCGATCCGAACCTCGTGAAGCGGCTGTACGACGCCAAGGTCAACATCCAGGCCAAGCCGCCCGGCGACAACGTGCCGTGGTTCGTGTCGCTGCTGGTCTCCTGGCTGCCCTTCATCGCGCTGATCGGCGTCTGGATCTTCCTCTCCAGGCAGATGCAGGGCGGCGCCGGCAAGGCGATGGGCTTCGGCAAGTCGCGCGCCAAGATGCTGACCGAGGCGCATGGCCGGGTGACGTTCGAGGACGTCGCCGGCGTCGACGAGGCCAAGCAGGACCTGCAGGAGATCGTCGAATTCCTGCGCGATCCCGGCAAATTCCAGCGGCTCGGCGGCCGCATCCCGCGCGGCGTGCTGCTGGTCGGCCCTCCGGGCACCGGCAAGACGCTGATCGCGCGCGCCGTGGCCGGCGAAGCCAACGTGCCGTTCTTCACCATTTCGGGTTCTGACTTCGTCGAGATGTTCGTCGGCGTCGGCGCCAGCCGCGTCCGCGACATGTTCGAGCAGGCGAAGAAGAACGCGCCCTGCATCATCTTCATCGACGAGATCGACGCCGTCGGCCGCCATCGTGGCGCCGGTCTCGGCGGCGGCAATGACGAGCGCGAGCAGACCCTCAACCAGCTGCTGGTCGAGATGGACGGCTTCGAGGCCAATGAGGGCGTGATCCTGATCGCCGCCACCAACCGTCCCGACGTGCTCGATCCGGCGCTGATGCGTCCCGGCCGCTTCGACCGCCAGGTCGTGGTCTCGAACCCCGACATCATCGGCCGCGAGCAGATCCTGAAGGTTCACGTCCGCAAGGTGCCGCTGGCGCCGGACGTCAACCTCAAGACCATCGCCCGCGGCACGCCCGGCTTCTCCGGCGCCGACCTGATGAACCTCGTCAACGAGGCCGCCCTGACCGCCGCCCGCCGCAACAAGCGGATGGTCACGCAGTCCGAGTTTGAGGAAGCCAAGGACAAGGTGCTGATGGGCGCCGAGCGCCGCTCGATGGTCATGACCGAGGAAGAGAAGATGCTGACCGCCTATCACGAGGCGGGCCATGCGATCGTTGGCCTCAACGTCCCGAGCCACGACCCGATCCACAAGGCGACCATCATTCCGCGCGGCCGCGCGCTCGGCATGGTGCAGTCGCTGCCCGAGGCCGACCGCCACTCGCACACCCGCGAATGGTGCGTCTCCAAGCTCGCGATGATGTTCGGCGGCCGCGAGGCCGAGGTGCAGAAGTTCGGTCCGGAGAAGGTGACCAACGGCGCCACCGGCGACATCCAGCAGGCCACCAACCTCGCGCGAGCGATGGTGATGGAATGGGGCATGTCCGACAAGCTCGGCCGCGTCCGCTACCAGAGCAATGAGCAGGAGGTGTTCCTGGGCCATTCTGTGGCGCGCTCGACCAACATCTCCGACGATACCGCCCGCCTGATCGACTCGGAAATTCGCGGCCTGATCGAGGCCGGCGAGCAGGAGGCGCGCCGCATCATCACCGAGAAGCGCGACGATTGGGAAGCGATCGCCCAGGCCCTGCTGGAATACGAGACGCTGACCGGCGAGGAGATTCTCGACCTGCTCAAGGGCAAGAAGCCGAACCGCGAATCGGCGATCGAGCCGTCGACGCCGCGCGCGTCGGCCGTGCCGCCGGCCGGCAAACCGCGGCCGCGACCCGATCCCGGCCTGGAGCCGCAGCCCCAGGCGTGAGCCAAGAGACGCGACAGGCTTCCGGCGGTCAGCCCGTCTGATCCGGAAGATCGATAGACACGAAAGGCCCGGCTTGCAGCCGGGCCTTTTGTTTGTTTGGAGATCTGTGCCGGCGGGGATCCGAACCGCGGTGATGAGCGGGGGAACTCTTGCCAAGTTGCCGCGGACCGCATCCAGCGGCGTCGCTCGCCTTACGGCTTGTCGAACCAGGCCTTCCACTGCGGGACGGCGGTGGCGAACGTGCCGCGATGGCTGGTCGGTCCCGTCGACACCGCCTCGACCTTGCTGTTGCCGGCCCCGATCGCCTGCTGGTAGGTCATCGCCAGCCGGCCCAGACCGGTCGAGATCGCCTCGTCGGTCTCGCCGTAATAGTTGCGCACCGGCGTCTTGATGATCCAGCGATAGGCCTGCGTCTGCGCGACCAGGCGGCCGTAGGCCGACGCCGCGAAATACTCCGCGTCGAAATAGTCGGGCTTGAGCAGCTTATGCAGATCGGTCGGGACGTCGGCGACGTTGAAGGGCTCGCGCTCATAGGCCTTGCGCGCGACATCGTAGTAGCTGTCGTTGATCACCGAGCGCGCCAGCCCCGGCACCGCATAGTAGTTCTCGAACGCGAACGCCGACAGGATGAACAGCGAATTGACCCAAGCGGCGTCGTTCTTGCGCGGGAAGCTGAGGAAGCCGTTGAGCGCCACGGACACGTCGACAGGAGCGCTCGCGGTCGCCGCCGCCGTCACCGGCACGCCGGCGCTTTCGAGCTTCTCGAGAAAGGCCATGGTCACGAAGCCGCCTTGCGACCAGCCGGCGATGTCGAGCCTGGCGCTCGTCAGCTTCATCTGTTCGAGCACGGCGCGGCTTGCCCGCAGCATGTCGTAAGTGGCCTGCTGATGGCTGGCCTTCACCATGTAGCCTTCTGGCTCGGTCGAGATGCCCATTCCGAAATAGTCGGCGCCGATCAGCAGATAGCCTTGTCCTGCGAACTGCGCGATCATCAGCTGGGTCTCGGGCGACTGCTCCGGAAACGACGGCACCTCCTGCTTCCCGTACACCGTGCCGTGCTGATAGGACACCATCGGCAGGCTGGTCTCGCCGGTCTCGGGCACCGCGAGCAGGCCGCTCGCCGTGATCGGCTTGTTGCCGCGCTCGGGGACGACAGACGCATAGGTGACGCGATAGAGCCTGACGGCGTTGCGGGCCGGGGTGTAGGTCACGGAAACGCCCGCGAATTTCGGCGTGTCGGCGGCGAGGATGGTGTTCAGCCGGCCGACGTCCCAGCGGGCCAGATATTCGTAGCTGACGTCGGAGGAGACGCGGACGGGAGCCTTGTCCTGGGCACGGCTTGCGGTCGGCCAGATGGCGCAGACGAGCACCGCGATGAGAGCGCGATAAACCAACATGGGATCTCCCCGGCCTGCCGCCGTCGGTTGCATTCGGACCCCTGCGATACAGATCGCGAGTAAACAATCGGTGCGGCGCCGGCAGCCGCGCTGCCGTCGTCCGCGCTTAAGCCTTCTTCAAGCGTCCCCGCCTATGTCTCGATGAGGAGCGCCCATGCAGGCGCGGGGGCGAGGTCCAGATGGCTGACAATCCTGATGCCGCCGCGATCCCATCGCAGCGTCGTGACGTTCCGCTTGGCCTGTTCGCAGTCTGCTTTGCGCTCGCCTGCATCAACGCCTCGTTCTTCCCGGCCGGACTGTGGTCCGGCACCTGGATCTGGGACCAGGCGGGTCTCGGCATTCCCACCGACTTCGTCAACGTGTGGGCGGCCGGCAAGCTCGCGCTGCAGGGACATCCGGCGCTGGCCTGGGACTGGAACGTGCAGCGCCAGGTCGAGCTCGATCTGCTCCGGCAGGATTTCCCGGGCTACTTTGCCTGGCACTATCCGCCGCCGTTCCTGTTCGTCGCGGCGTTCCTGGCGCAGTTTCCCTACACGCTCGCCTTCGTCGGCTGGGTCTATGCCAGCTTCGTTCCCTATGCGCTCGCGATGCGCGCGATCGTCGGCCGCGGCTTCGGCCTGCTGCTGGCAGCCGGCTTTCCGGCCCTGTTCTCCAACGCGCTGGTCGGGCAGAACGGATGCCTCACCGCCGCGCTGGTCGGCGGCACGCTCTATCTGCTGCCGGTGCGGCCGGTGCTGGCGGGGATCTGTCTCGGGCTGCTGACCTACAAGCCGCAATACGGTCTGCTCTTCCCGATCGTGCTGATCGCCACCCAGCGCTGGACCGCGTTCATGTCGGCGAGCGTCACCGCCGTCGTGCTGGCACTGCTGTCATGGCTCGCCTTCGGGCTGGAGAGCTGGCAGGCCTTCTTCCATTGGCTGCCGATGTTCTCGCAGGCGTTCCTGACCGAGGGCAAGGCGACCTGGTGGAAGCTGCAGAGCCTGTTTTCGCTGGTCCGCTATTTCGGCGGCTCGGAAGCGCTCGGCTGGACCTTCCAATGGGTCCTGACCGCAACCGTCGCAGTCGTGCTGGTGACGCTGTGGCGCAGCCCGGTACGTTACGCGCTGAAGGCGGCGGCGCTTGCCGTCGGGCTGCTGCTGACGACGCCGTATCTGTTCATGTACGACATGATGGTTCAGGCCGTCGCCGTGGCCTGGCTGGTGCGGATCGGCCTCGCCGAGGGCTTTCGCCGCTACGAGCTGCCCGCGCTCGGCGGCATCGCGGCGCTTCAGATC
The DNA here is from genome assembly GCF_051168135.1 of Bradyrhizobium sp. HKCCYLRH2060. Lineage (NCBI taxonomy): Bacteria > Pseudomonadati > Pseudomonadota > Alphaproteobacteria > Hyphomicrobiales > Nitrobacteraceae > Bradyrhizobium > Bradyrhizobium sp. HKCCYLRH2060. The sequence goes on along the minus strand of NZ_JBNPUK010000005.1, from coordinate 280,698 downwards.
ACGTTCATGCTGTCCGGGATTCCGCTCGGGCTCGCCGCCAACCTGATCATGGCCGGCCTGGTGCTGGCGCGCGCCGGCTCGTGGTGGCGTCGGCAGCCGGCGCCCGCCGACATGGCGCTCGCGAGCGCCTGACGCTCCGGGCGGGGTCGGGCAGGGTCATGATTTCCCTTGTCTTCCTTCGTGAACAAGTGTTCAGTTCTTCCCACCTTTTGTGAGATCGATCCTCCAAAAACACTGAACCAGCGTTCGCCGGGTGCCCTGGACGAGCGCGTCCGGGACGAGAAACGCCATGGTCTATCGGCGAACCCATCAGGTCGTGAAGCGGCTGGCGGCCCGCCGCAGCGCGATTTTGGCTGCCGCCCGTGAGACCGCCGCCGAAGGCGGCATGTCGGCCGTCCAGATCGCCCCGGTGGCGGTCCGGGCCAATGTCGCAGCCGGCACCGTCTATCGCTACTTTCCCTCGAAGGCCGATCTGATCTCGGAGCTGATCGCGGAAGTCTCGCGCGACGAGCTCGCCGCCGTCCGGCGCGCCGCCGATGCCGCGCCCGGTCCATCCTCGGCGCTGGCTGCCGCGGTATCCACGGTCGCAGTGCACGTCCTGTCGCAGCGCAAGCTCGCCTGGGGCATCCTGGCCGAGCCCGTCGACGTCGACGTGACGGCGTCACGGATCGCGAGCCGCCGCGAGATCGTCGGCGAGATCGCCTCGCGGATCGACGCGGCCGTCCGTGCCGGCCACCTTCCGGCGCAGGACACCCAGTTGGCCGCGACCGCGCTGCTCGGCGCGCTGCACGAGGCGCTGGTGGGGCCGCTGGCGACGGAGAATCCCGACGACCCTGCCAAACTCCGTGACACCGTTCAGGCGGTCACCCTGCTGGCGCTGCGCGCGGTCGGCGTCATGGACGCGCGTGCGCGCGGTCTCGTCGTGCAGGCCGTGCTGCCGGTCAGGAGCCTGGTCGGCGCGTAGTCCGCGCTTAAGCAAGGATTCACCCGGCGCGGCGATGGTGAGGCTGGCGTGCCGCGAGAGCACCGCCTTGCCCCACTCCAGGTGCCTCCTCGGACGATGTCGATTGCACGCAACCCTCTGGCGACGCGCCTCGTCATCGCGGGATCGGCCGCCGCCGGCGCCGTCTATGCGTATCTGGCCGGCGAGGACATCAACTGGGACTGGCAGAACTATCACGACTATGCCGGCTTCGCGCTGCTGCATGGCCGCTTCGATGTCGATGTGGCGCCCGGCGGCTTTCAGAGCTTCCTCAATCCGCTGATCTATGTGTTGCCCTATGCCGTCCGCCACGGGCTCGATGCGCCGTGGTGGGGCGTCGCGCTGGGCGCGCTGCACGGCCTCAATCTCGCGCTGGTCTACTGGGTCGCGCGCGTGCTGCTCGGGCGTACGGCGGACGCGTTCACGCTCAGCGCGGCGATCCTCATCGCGGCCCTCAGTCCGATGGCGCTGTCCGAGGTCGGTACCAGCTTCGCCGACATTCTGACGACCCTTCCGATCCTTGCCGGCATCGCGCTGATCTTCGGGGAGGACGATGAGCGTGGCCGCCGTTTCGTCGTTGCCGGCCTGCTGATCGGCGCGGCCACGGGATTGAAGCTCACAAATGCGACGTTTCTGGTCGGCGCCGGCGTGTCGCTGCTGCTGGTGGCGCGGCCGTGGCGTGCGATCGTTACGTTCGGCGCCGGCAGTGCGGCCGGCGTGATCGTGACTGCGGGGCCGTGGGCGCTGAAGATGACGCGCGACTACGGCAGCCCGCTGTTTCCGTTCTACAACACGATCTTCCGGTCGCCCGAAGCGCCGCTCGCCTCGATCGTCGATACGCGCTTCATGCCGCAGGGCCTGCTCGATGCGCTCGCCTATCCGTTCTACTGGGTGATCGGCAAGCATCCCTCGTCGGAATGGCCGTTTCGCGATCCGCGCTTCGCCGTCGTCATCGTGCTGCTCGTCGCGCTGATCGTCACCGGCCTGTGGCAGCGGCGCGAGGTGCTGCCGCTGCGCGAGCGGCGGCTCCTGATCTTCTTCTGGCTCAGCTACGTCCTGTGGATGCTGGCCTTCTCGATCCAGCGCTATCTGATGCCGCTCGAGCTGTTTTCGGCGCCGCTGATCGTCCTGCTGCTCATCCGCCTGATTGAGTCCTGGCAGGCGGGCTCTGGCTTGGACGTGTCACCGCCGCGGCGGATGACGCAGGCCGTCGCGGTGATGGCCGCGCTCGGCATCGCGCTGGCATCGCAGCCGACCGACTGGATGCGGCGGCCGTGGTCGGATCCCTACCGGCCGCAGCTCGCGGCCAGCCTGCAACGTCCGGCGACGTTCCTGCTGCTGCAGAAGCCGCTCGGCTACGTCACGTCGTTCCTGCCCCAGGGCTCGCGCGTCTATCAGTTGTCGGAGCTCGTCGTGCCGATCGTGCCCGGCGGCGTGCTCGATCGCCGCGTTCGCAACGGCCTGGCCGATCCGTTGCCGGGCGGCGTCTGGGCGCTGTATTTCTCCAACAGCCCGGAGGACAACCCGCCGCGGCTCGCGGCGCTCGCGGACTACAACCTTGAGATCGATTCATCGCGCGGCTGTGAGCGCATTCCCGGCGCCGCCGGCATTGCGATCGAGGCGTGTCCGGTGATTGCGCGGGTCAAGGCGCCGTCAACGGCCGGACTGGGATCGATCGAAACGACCCAATAGGCTCGTCTCAGATATGGGCGTCGCTCGACGGCCCGACATAGGCGATCCGCACCATGTTCGTGGTGCCGGGTGTGCCGAGCGGCACGCCGGCGACGATGATGACGCGCTGCCCGGCGCGGACGAAGCCGTCGCGGAAGGCGATCGAGCCGGCGCGCTCGACCATGTCGTCCTGGTCGCGCGCGTCCTCGGCCACCACGCAGTGCACGCCCCACACGACCGACAAGCGGCGCCCGGTCGCCAGGTTGGGCGTGATCGCGACCACCGGCGGCTTCGGCCGCTCGCGCGCGACGCGGATGGCGGTGGAGCCCGACGAGGTCCAGCAGATGATGGTGGGCAGATCGAGATTCTCCGCAATCTGCCGCGCGGCTTCGGCGATGGCGTCGCCCGCGGTCGATTCCGGCTCGGGCCGTTGCGCTGCGATCACGGAGCGGTAGACCACGTCGCGCTCGACCTCCTCGCCGATACGGTTCATGGTCGACACTGCCTCGACCGGATATTTGCCGGCGGCCGATTCGGCCGACAGCATGATGGCGTCGGCGCCTTCATAGACCGCGGTGGCGACATCGGAGACCTCGGCGCGGGTCGGCACCGGCGACTGGATCATCGATTCCAGCATCTGCGTCGCCACCACCACCGGCTTGCCGGCGCGGCGCGCCAGCCGCGTCATCTGCTTCTGCAGTCCGGGCACGCGCTCCAGCGGCAGCTCGACGCCGAGATCGCCGCGCGCCACCATCAGGGCATCGGAGACATCGACGATGTCGTTGAGCCGGTCGATCGCCTGCGGCTTCTCGATCTTGGACATCACCGCCGCGCGGCCGCGGATGATCTTCTTGGCTTCCAGCACGTCGTCGGCGCGCTGCACGAAGGACAGCGCGATCCAGTCGATGCCGATGTTCAAGGCGGCATCGAGGTCGGCGCGGTCCTTCGGCGTCATCGCCGAGACCGGCAGGTCGGTGTCCGGCAGGCTCACGCCCTTGCGGTCGGACATCCTTCCGCCGATCACGACCCGGGTGACGGCGCGGGTCGGCGAGGTCTCCTCGGCGATCAGCCGCACCTTGCCGTCATCCAGCAGCAGCGCATGTCCGGGCTGCAGGGCGGCCAGGATTTCCGGATGCGGCAGGTGGACCCGCGTCGCATCGCCCGGCGTCTTGTCGGAATCGAGCACGAAGCTCTGGCCATTGTTGAGCTGAACCGGGCCCTCGGCGAAGGTGCCGAGCCTGAGCTTCGGGCCCTGGAGATCGACCAGAATGCCGATCGGGCGGCCGTAGCTCGCCTCGACGCTGCGGATCGTGGCCACCAGCTCCCGCAACTTGTCGTGCGGGGTGTGGCTCATGTTGATCCGGAAAATGTCCGCCCCGGCCTCGAACAGCTTGCGAATCATCGCGCTGTCCGAGGAGGCGGGACCGAGCGTGGCGAGGATCTTGATGCGTCGCAGCCGCCTCATGGCTTGGGTGCTTGCCCTGGCGGCAGGGCCGGCGCGGCCGCCGGCGGCGTGCCCTGCGGCCCATTCGGCAGACCGGGGACGTTGCCTCCGGGTCCAAGCGTGCCGGGAATTCCAGGCACGCGCTGCTGCGCCGGCTGCTCGTTGGCCTCGGTGAGCTGTACCGTCCAGGCGCGCTGGTCGCCGGTGTCGACTTCGAAGAAGCCGGTGCGGTCGAAGCCGCGGGCCAGGCAATTGTCGGTGCCCTTGATCGTGAATTCCTTGTCACGCGAGCACATGAAGGCCTGTCCCGACCATTCACCGCCGCGGTCATAGTCCAGCGCATAGATGTAATAATAGCGTGCCACCAGCGTGCCCTTGAGCAGCGTCTCGCAGCTGCGTGACGACACGTTCCACCAGCCTTCGGTGGTCCAGCCTTCAGAGTCCTTGTAGCCGAGGGCGATCCCGACCCGGCTGGAGGTGTTGTTGCAGAGCCGAAAATCGGCGGCCGCAGGGGAGGACCACAGACAGAGCGCGGCCAGCCCAAGCAGCGAAAGCAGTCCGTAACCGGGGCGGAAGGGATTGCGATGCAGGAGAGAGGAGATTTTCGGGATCATTGCGCGACGCTATATCAACCGTTGAACGATGTCGCTGGGCTTGGCTGCGGCTGTCAACGCCATGACGATCTCGTGCGAAGCCGCTGCGATCGAGCGCCTCGCTCCTCCTGACGGTGCTGCGATATGGCCAAATCCGCGACGAAGCCTCATTATATAGCAGACATCCGTCACGGCGCGGAACAGGGAACAAAGAGATGACGATGGACAGCACCACCCGGACCGAGCTCGAAGCCGCCGCCTTTCGCCGGCTTGTCGAGCATCTGCGGACGAGAACCGACGTTCAGAACATCGATCTGATGAATCTGGCAGGCTTCTGCCGCAACTGTCTCTCCAACTGGCTGAAGGACGCCGCCGACGCCCAGGGAGCGCCAATGACCAGGGACGAGAGCCGCGAGGCGGTCTATGGCATGCCCTACGAGGAATGGAAGGCGAAACACCAGCGTGAGGCCAGCGCCGAGCAGCGCGAAGCCTTCAAGAAGTCGCATCCGGGCCACTGATCAGACGCGCAGGAGCCGCGCTGTCCGGCGCGGCAATGTGCGAATCGGGTGCTGCGCGGGATGGCGACGAAACACAAGTGGCGCGAGCTGCTTGCGCAGGCTTGACGCTGCGCAGGCCAACAAGGTGTGGGCGCTCTGTGGATGAGGTCGATGCCGCCTTGACGCAGGGCACGCCAGATTTGAGGGTCGCGGCGAACACGTAGCGCCCTTTGGCGCCTTCCTTGGACACAGAGTTCCACTCAGGAGTATCAGATGGCCACCTCCGCCGCCGCGAAGGACGACGACTCGCCCGCGACCCGCTTTGCCGTAGACCAGCTCAAGTCGATCATCGAGCGGATCGAGCGTCTCGAGGAGGAGAAGAAGGCGATCTCCGAAGACATCAAGGACGTCTACGCCGAGAGCAAGGGCAATGGCTTCGACGTCAAGGCGCTGCGCACGATCATCCGGCTGCGCAAGCAGGACCCGAACGAGCGCCAGGAAGAGGAAAGCATCCTCGAGACCTATATGCAGGCGCTCGGAATGATCTGAGCAGCAGGCCTCGCTCACCTGCAGGAGATCTCCGCTGCCCCTGACGGGGCATTCGCTTTCTCCCGATCCGGCTCGGCTTGCCGGCGGCATGCGCATGTTGCGGCGATCGACGCCGCACTCCAAACCCGTCGATGCTGAGGAGAACGACTAGCAGGCCGCCGCGGCGTCAGCGCAAGGCTGCCGCGCGCATGGCGAAGGATTTGGTTTCGAGCTTGATGATCGCCGGCCCCGTGAACTGGTCGTAGCTCAGTCCCGGCGTCGGCTCGGCGGCGAAGCTCATCGCCAGCGCGACCTGCGGCTTGACGAAATAGCTGCGCATCACGGTGAGGTCCACGTCGCCCATTTTCGTCACGGACATCGAGGATGAAGCGCTCGGCGTCAGCATGATGGCCCGCATCCAGGTCGAATCGGGACCCTTGGCCGCCGAGATCCGCGTCGCCATCGTGATGGCGCCGTCCTGACCTTGCCCATTCTTCGCGGCCTCCGGCACCGGCGCGACGCTGCGGGTCGCCGGGCGGGCATTTCGCACCGGGATGACGGTCGTGGAGGCGGCATTGGCGCGATCGAGCGGAGAGGAGGCCGGGGGCGCGAAGGCCATGGCCTGCATCAGGCTCGCGGTCTGCTGCTGATCGATCGACGACAGCGCACGGCGCGCCGTGATCGCGGCAACCTGCTCGGGGGTGGCCTGCTTCGGCGTGCCGGGATTGTCACCCCAGAAGCCGCGCGAATTGATGATGTCGGCGACGCTCTGCGGCGCGCCGTCCCTGGATCTGCTGCCGACGGCGCCCGTCGTTTCGGACTTCGTCTCCGGCTTGGTCGCCACGGACTGAGCTGCAGATTGCGCATCCGCGGAGGCCAACTGCAGGGCGTTGACGATCTTGCCACGCGCGGTGGCGGCTTTGCTGTCCACCGATCGCTCGGCGGTCCGGCTGTCCTTGTCGGAGTTCTTGTCAGCCGGCTTGGCGGCGAGTGCCGCGGTTTGAACCGGCTTGGCGTCGGCCTTGCTCTCGCTCTCGCCCGACTCCTCGTCATCCTCGCTCGGACGACCGCGGAACAGCCGTGCAAACAGGTTGGGGCTGGACGACGTGTCATCGCCATTGCCGCGCTTCTCGATCTCGGCCTTGGCCAGCTCATAGCCCTTGAGCGGAACGCCGTTGCTCGGCACGTGAACGGTCTTGCCGTCGGGGAACACGCGGGCGAGCTGCTCGGCGGTCATGCGCGGCCAGTGGCGGATGTTGCCGGTGTCGAGATGGACGAAGGGCGAGCCGGAGGTCGGGTAGAAGCCGACGCCGCCGCGCTGCAGGCGCAGGCCGGCAAAGCGGATCTGCTCCAGCGGCACGCCAGGGATGTAGAAGTCCATCGCATGGCCGAGCATGTGCTGGCTGTGGCGGGCCACCCCGGAATGCGCCGAGCGCCGGCGCAGCATCGAGTTGGTGGCGGGCGACCGGTACGACGAGATGATCTGGATCGGCTGCTTGGCGTCGACGTCGCGATAGACTTCCCAGAGGATGTCGAACAGGCGGCGGTCCATGACCGTCTCGTCCTGGGTACGCCAGTCGCGCAGGAAATGGTTGAGCTTCTTCAGCGCGTCTTCGTCGTAGCGGCCTTCGCGCTTGAAGGTGACCGTGAGATCTTCGCCGGAATGGGTATGGTGGAAGGAGAGAGTCTTGGTCTCGTTCAGTGCAGCGGCGTCATGCACCGAGCCGGCGCCCAGCACCAGGAGCAGTGCCGCCAGTCCGTATTGGCATCCAGCCTTCCAGCCCGCTCTCGTGAGCGAAACAGATTGGCGCGCGAAAACAGACAGCAAGATGCAGCCCACCCCGTCGACGAGCGTTTACTCGAATACCCTCTTGCGGCCCGTCCGGCGGAAGAGAGAGGAAACGCTTACCTAAGGCGGGATGGTTAAGGGATACTCACCGACCCGCCCCCCAATTACCCTTAACATATACTCTTGAGTGTGGCGAAAAAGAGCCATCGAATCTTGGTTGATCATTGTGGTTAACCTAAAGCAAAGGCCCCGCCGATCGGCGAGGCCTTTGATCTCAAAATGGAATTTGACCGTGATCGGCGGCCTGATCAGCGGGTGAAGACCCGCCGGGCAGGGCGGCCGACCGGCGCCGGCGGCGTCGGCGCGCCGCCGCCGCCAAACAGCCGCTCGAAGAAGTTCGGGCCGGAGGAGAAGCTGTTGTCGCTGAGGCTGACCGAGTTCGGCAGCGGCCCCTTCGGACGCGCGTAGCTCGGCTGGGCATGGGCGACGACGTTCTCGAGATCCTTGCCGCGGCTGTTCTTCAGGATCGCGATCATGGTGGCGTCGCGGCCATAGATGTCCTTGCGGAATTGCAGCTTGCCGGCATCGTCGACGAAGGCGGTCTGGTAGGTGATGTTGACCGGGATCGGCGTCGGGAATTTCAGGTCGATCTCGCTCCGGCCGTACATGCTGCGGATGCGCTCGGGCGTGTAGCGCTCGCCGGGCATGGTGATGTTGAGCAGGACCGACGCGTACTGATCCGGATACTGCACGCGCATGCAGCCATGGCTGAAGGCGCGCTCGTCACGGGCGAACAGGTTCTTGTCCGGCGTGTCGTGCTGATAGACCAGGAACTTGTTCGGGAAGTTGAAGCGGATGCGGCCGAGCGCGTTGGCCTCGCCCGGCGGCTGCGAGATGTGGATCGAGCCGTCGCGCGCGCGCTCCAGCCGGAGCCCCATGCGGTCGAGCACCGTCGGATCCTGCTGCAGGGCCGGCAGATACTCGTTGTAGATGATCGACGGCGGCACGTTCCAGGTCGGATTGACCGTGATGAACTTCATCGTCTCGCTGAGCAGCGGCGTCGCATGCTGCCCGGGCTTGCCGGTCACCACGCGGGTGCTCCACACCTGCGCGCCGTGCTGCATCACCTTCAGCGTGTAGTCGGGGATGTTGAGGATCACATAGGCGTCGCCGATGCCGGGGGCGCCGAGGTCGCGCGGCAGCCAGCGCCAGCGCTCCATGTTGACGAGGACCGTATCGATCTGCTTATCGCGCTTGGGCGTGTTCAGCGCCTTCACGGTGCGGTCGTCGAGCACCCCGGTCGGCTTGAGGTCGGCGCTCTCCTGGAACTTGCGGACGGCTGCGGCGACCTTGGCGTCGTAGCGGATGTCGTCGGCATTCTCGGTGAGACCGAGTTTGGCGCGCAGCTTGGGCACGCGCGGGTCGGACATCTGCGCCTCGGCCTCCGGCGCATTCTTGCCGCGGGCAGGCGTGTATTTCAGCGGCTGGCCTTCGTCGATGATCACAGGCGCGCCGTCGGTGACGCCGCGCAGCTCGGCGAGCTTGGCCTTCAAGAGCTTGTAGAGCTTGTGCGGCGGGTTGTAGCTCTCCAGCGCCGCCGAGGCGTCCTTGGCGCCGGTGACGTTGGCCAGCACCTCGTTGGGGTCGACCGGATGCTCGGGATACTGGATGTCCGCCGAGACCTGCGACCAGTGCATGCGGCCGCTCTGCGCCTGGCGCGCGTAGTCCATCATGCTCTCGGTGAGTCTGAGATCGGCCTCCGCCAGTGCGTCCGGTGCGGAGGCTGCGGCAGCGAAGTCCGGCACCGGATAGTCGCCGGGATTGAGGCCATCGGCTGCTGCATCCTTGAGACGGGCGATGACGCCCTTTGCCGAGGCGGTCAGGTTGCCGCCCTGGGTCCAGACGGGCGCATAGTCGCGGCCGGTGTAGAACTTCTCGACGGCGGCGCGCTCGGCCTTGCGGTCGAAATACTTCGTCGCCTTGGTCGCCATCAGGTCGCGCAGACGGTCGGCAACGGGCTGGTCGGCGGCGGGAACGGTGCTGGCGGCCTTGACCGGCTCCGGGGCTGTCGCGGTGGCAGGAGCCGCTGCGGGCGGCGTGGCGACGGTCTTGGTGGGATCGGCCGCAGGCGCCGCCGCAGAGTCGACCGGCTTGACCGTGGTCTCGGGCGCCTTGACCTGCTCGGGCGACACGGTTGCGGTGGTGTCGGATTTGGTTGTGTCGAGTTTGAAGTCACTGGCGGTCGGCGGCGGCACGTTGGCCGGCTCGGGGAACGGGATCGCCGCATCGATGGCCAGCTCGGCCGCGCTGTTGCGGGGCGGATCGCTCTGGGCGAAAGCAGAGGTCGAGGACACCGCGAGGAAGGTCGCCGCGACAGCCATGAGCACGCGGTCATATCCGCCACGGGTGGTCACACAATCTCGCATCGTCAATCCCTCGGATGATCTGTCCCGGCTGGAACAGGTGTAACAAGGTCGATCCGCCAGCTTCGGCGTAGGTACCGCCGGTGAGGATGGCTCACGTCTGCACGCAATGATTCACGCCCAAACGATACTCAAGCCCCACTTCTGCGGCCAGCGCCACACGGGACAACTCACGACAAACTGACTCTTGGGAAACCCCGGCCAAACCGATCGTGCGTTTGTGCCACGCGTTATTTCCTTTGTCTGTCACCGCAAGGCAACGGTTCAGATGTTCCATTGTTGCCAAGACTTGCGGCCTTTTTCGGACGACAGCCGAGCGCGACCATGGTGAGCATCCGCGCGGCTCAGCCGAGCGGCGGGCTTTCCGTTGCGGGCGTCTCGCCATTGGCTTCGTCGAGCTTGCGGTAGAGCGTCGAGCGTCCGATTTTGAGGCGGCGCGCCACCTCCGACATCTGGCCGCGGTAATGGGCGATGGCGAAGCGGATGATCTCATGCTCCATCTCCTCGAGCGGCCGCACCTCGCCGCTCGCGGTGAGCAGCGGCAGGAACCCATGCGAGGGCAGAGGGGCAATGGGTACTTCACTACCCGGCACCATCGCAGGCAGGGAAGGAACCGGCCGCTCAACGGTGAGGGCCGGCGCAGGCTCCACCGGCGGCGCGTGGGTGGGAATCAGCGGAAAATCGGCCACGCCGAGCTGGTCGCTCTCGCCCATGACGACGGCGCGGTAGACCGCGTTTTCCAACTGGCGGATGTTACCGGGCCAGTCGAGCTTGGTCAGATAGGCGACGGCCTCTCCGGTGATGCCCGAAATGGCGCGGTTCTCCTCGGCCGCAAACCGCGCGAGGAAATGCCGCAACAGATGCGGAATGTCCTCGCGGCGCGTGCGCAGCGGCGGAATGGTCAGCGGCAGCACATGCAGCCGGTAGAACAGATCCTCGCGGAAGTGGCCTTCCTTGACGCGGTCGAGCAGGCGGCGATTGGTCGCCGAGATGATGCGGACGTCGACCTTGACCGGCTTGCGGCCGCCGACGGCCTCCACGGCGCCCTCCTGCAGCGCGCGCAGCAGCTTGACCTGGGCGGTGAGCGGCAGCTCCGAGACCTCGTCGAGGAACAGCGTGCCGCCATGGGCTTCGACGAACTTGCCCATGTGACGCTCGGTCGCGCCGGTGAATGCGCCCTTCTCGTGACCGAACAGGATCGATTCCACCAGATTGTCCGGAATCGCGCCGCAATTGACGGCGACGAACGGCTTCGTCTTGCGCTCGCTGGTGCCGTGGATGGCGCGGGCGAACAGCTCCTTGCCGACGCCCGATTCGCCTTCGATCAGCACGGGAATCGACGAGGCCGCGGCCTTCTCCGCGATGCGCAGGATCGGCGCCATCGCCTCGGCGCGGGTGATGATGTCGGCGAAGGTCAGGCGGCCTTCGCGGCTGTGCCGGATGCGCTGCAATTCGCCCTTCAGGGCCGAGGTATTGAGCGCATTGCGCAAGGAGACCTGGAGCCGCTCGATGCCGACCGGCTTGACGACGAAATCCTGCGCGCCAGCGCGCATCGCGGAGACCACGTTGTCGATGCCGCCATGCGCGGTCTGCACGATGACAGGTATCGAAATCCCGATCTCGCGCATCTTCGAGAGCACGCCCATGCCGTCGAGGCCGGGCATCACGAGGTCGAGCACGATGGCGTCGATGGGGCCGGCGTCAGGATTGGTCAGCTTCTCGATGACGGCGTCGCCGGTCTCGACGACGACCGCCTCGTAGCCGCATTTCTGCACCATGTTCTCCACCAGCCGGCGCTGGACCGGATCATCATCGGCAATCAAAATGCTGGCAGCCATGGCTTTCCTTGCACGCTACGACTATCTGTCTCGAATCGGGGCACTCTCGCCGACGCCGATTAACGCAACCTTAAACCTCGCTGATCGGGATAAACGTTCGAACAACAGGTTACCCATCCGATGACCTCGCGCGCCTCTTCTGCCCTTCGCAAGCCGACCAAAGCTGCTCCTCCGCCCAAAGCCGCGTCAAAGACTGCCAAGGCCAAACCGGCCAAGACGTCCGTCGTCAAGACGCCGTCGAAGCCGGCGGCCGCCAAGGCCAAGCGTGGCGCGACGGCCAAATCATCTGCAAAGCCGGCGAAGAAGGTGGTCGCGGCCAAGACCGGAATCGGAACGCTGCCCGAATGGAATCTCGGCGATCTCTATATGGGCATCGACGCGCCTGAGATCGCTCACGATCTCGCGAAGATGGATGCCGAATGCGTCGCGTTTGAGACCGACTACAAGGGCAAGCTCGCCGAGCACGTGGCGCGCGAGGATGGCGGCGAATGGCTCGCAGAAGCCGTGCGGCGCTACGAGGCGATTGACGATCTTGCCGGACGGCTCGGCTCGTTCGCCGGTCTCGCGCATGCCGGCGACAGCGTCGATCCGGCGATCTCCAAATTCTACGGCGACATCTCGGAGCGGCTGACGGCCGCGTCGACGCATCTGCTGTTCTTTCCGCTCGAGCTCAACCGCATCGACGACGCCGTGATCTCGCGCGCGATGGAGACGCCCGCGCTCGGTCACTACCGGCCGTGGATCGAGGACCTGCGCAAGGACAAGCCGTATCAGCTCGAGGATCGCGTCGAGCAGCTATTCCACGAGAAGTCGCAGACCGGCTATTCGGCCTGGAACCGGCTGTTCGACCAGACCATCGCCGGTCTGCGGTTTCAGGTCGGGGCCAAGGAGCTCGCGATCGAGCCGACCTTGAACTTCCTGCAGGACCGTGACGGCGCCAAGCGCAAGGCCGCCGCCGAGGCGCTGGCCAAGACCTTCAAGGCCAATGAGCGAACCTTCGCGCTGATCACCAACACGCTCGCCAAGGACAAGGACATCTCCGACCGCTGGCGCGGTTTCCAGGATGTGGCGGATTCGCGCCATCTGAACAATCGCGTCGAGCGCGAGGTGGTCGATGCGCTCGTGGCCTCGGTGCGCGCGGCCTATCCAAAACTGTCGCATCGCTACTACCAGCTCAAGGCGCGCTGGTTCAAAAAGAAGAAGCTCGCGCATTGGGACCGCAACGCGCCGCTGCCGTTCGCCGCCAATGCCACCATCGCGTGGCCGGAGGCGAAGAGCATGGTGCTGACGGCCTATCGCGGCTTCTCGCCGGAGATGGCCGACATCGCCCAGCGCTTCTTCGATCACAGCTGGATCGATGCGCCGGTGCGCCCGGGCAAGGCGCCGGGCGCGTTCTCGCATCCGACCACGCCCTCGGCGCATCCCTATGTGCTGATGAACTACCAGGGCAAGCCGCGCGACGTGATGACGCTCGCGCATGAGCTCGGCCATGGCGTGCACCAGGTGCTGGCGGCCAAGAACGGCGCGCTGATGGCGCCGACGCCGCTGACGCTCGCCGAGACCGCGAGCGTGTTCGGCGAGATGCTGACCTTCAAGCGGCTATTGTCGGAGACCAAGGATGCCAAGCAGCGCCAGGCGCTGCTCGCCGGCAAGGTCGAGGATATGATCAACACGGTGGTGCGGCAGATCGCGTTCTATTCGTTCGAGCGCGCGGTTCATACCGAGCGCAAGAATGGCGAACTGACCGCGGAGCGGCTCGGCCAGATCTGGCTCTCGGTGCAGACCGAGAGCCTCGGCGAGGCGATCGAGATCAAGCCGGGCTACGAGAACTTCTGGATGTATATCCCGCACTTCATCCATTCGCCGTTCTACGTCTACGCCTATGCGTTCGGCGACTGCCTCGTGAACTCGCTCTATGCCGTCTATGAGCACGCCGCCGACGGCTTCGCCGAGCGCTATCTGGCGATGCTGTCCGCCGGCGGAACGAAGCACTATTCGGAGCTGCTCGCCCCATTCGGGCTGGACGCCAAGGACCCCAGGTTCTGGGACGGCGGCCTGTCGGTCATCGCCGGCATGATCGACGAGCTGGAGGCGATGGGGTAGGGCTGTTAAACATTTGTTGAACGGCAGAAAGGGGTGCGTTATACGTCTGTATAACACGCCCCTTTCTCGCTACCGGACCTCACCATGAAGATCGAGATCAAAAAGATCGGCAATTCCGATGGCCTGTTGCTGCCGCGCGAGTTGATGCAGCGGCTCGATCTCAAGCGCGGCCAGCAGTTGCATATCGTGGAACTGCCCGGGGGCGGATTCCAGGCGCTCCCCTACGATCCGGATTTCGAGCGGACGATGGAGATCGCCGACGACATTATGGATGAGTACCGCGACACCCTCGCCGCGCTCGCCAAATGAGCGACCAGCAAGAGCCGCTTTGGATCACCTACGAGCAGGCGATCGCGATTCACGCCCGTCAGTTGCGCCGCTTCGGCGGCGCGCCAGGACTGCGCGAAGAAGGAATGCTGCGGTCGGCGTTGGAGCGTCCAGTCAACAAATGGAGCTATGAGCAGGCGACGCTGCCGGAGCTTGCCGCGGCCTACGCATTCGGGCTCGCCAAGAACCACGCCTTCGTCGACGGCAACAAGCGCATCGCGTTCATGGCGATGATGACGTTTCTGCGCAGAAACGAAATCGCGTTCGCGCCCGACCCTGCGCAGGCAACTGCCATGATCCTCGCCCTCGCCGCCGGCGAGGTCAGCGAGGCCAGCCTGACGCGCTGGATCCGTGACAATTGGCCTGGCCAATAGCCCGATCGGAAAAGCCGATAAAATCGCCTTGCATGCCAGCCGTTGCCCTTGCATCGGCTTTGAGGTATGCGACCTTAACAAAGCAATTTTTCTCTGGGGGACCCCGATGGCAAACCATGGCGAGATCGCCTACTCGACGGCTGACGGCAACGACTACGTGGCACATGAGGCCACCTATGAGGGCTTCATCAAGCTGGTGAAGTACGGCACGATCAGCGTCGCTCTCATCGTCATCTTGATGGCTATTTTCCTCGCTTAATGTCGCTATGGGCCCGCCGGCATCTCCGCCGGCGGGCCTTCAGCTGACTGGCCGGGCCGATCCGCCGTCATGCTGAAGCCATGGACGTCCCGCCCTTTTAAGCTCGCGCGCGCATTCGCGCCGGAGGCCTCATGAAGATTGCCGTCGCCAAGGAAATCGACCCGTTGGAGCCGCGGGTCGCCGCCTCTCCCGACACGGTGAAGAAGTTCAAGGCGTTGGGTGCCGAGATCGCGGTCGAGCCCGGCGCCGGCATCAAGTCCGGCCTGCCGGATTCGGAATTCACGGCGGCAGGCGCAACCGTCAGCGCCGACGCGCTGAAGGACGCCGACATCATCATCAAGGTGAAGCGGCCGGAAGCCTCCGAACTCGCCAACTATCGGCGCGGCGCCTTGGTGTTCGCGATCATGGATCCCTACGGCAACGATGCCGCGCTCAAGGCGATGGCCGATGCCGGCATTGCCTCGTTCGCGATGGAACTGATGCCGCGCATCACCCGCGCCCAGGTGATGGACGTGCTGTCGAGCCAGGCGAACCTCGCCGGCTACCGCGCCGTGATCGAGGGCGCCGAGGCGTTCGGTCGCGCCTTCCCGATGATGATGACCGCGGCCGGCACCGTGCCGGCGACCAAGGTCTTCGTGATGGGCGTCGGCGTCGCCGGCCTGCAGGCCATCGCAACCGCGCGCCGGCTCGGCGCCATGGTCTCCGCCACCGACGTGCGCCCCGCCACCAAGGAGCAGGTGGAGAGCCTCGGCGCCAAATTCCTGGCGGTCGAGGACGAGGAGTTCAAGAACGCGCAGACGGCCGGTGGCTATGCCAAGGAGATGTCCAAGGAGTACCAGGCCAAGCAGGCGGCGCTGACGGCGGAACACATCAAGAAGCAGGACGTCATCATCACCACTGCGCTGATTCCCGGCCGTCCGGCGCCGCGCCTCGTCACCATGGAGATGGTGAAGTCGATGCGCCCTGGCTCGGTCCTGGTCGACCTTGCGGTCGAGCGTGGCGGCAATGTCGAGGGCGTCAAGCTCGGCGAGACCGTCGAGATCGACGGCGTCAAGATCATCGGCTACCCCAATCTCGCCGGCCGGGTCGCAGCGTCCGCCTCCGGCCTCTACGCCCGCAACCTGTTCTCCTTCATCGAGACGATGATCGACAAAAAGGAAAAGACACTGGCGGTGAACTGGGACGACGAGCTGGTCAAGGCCACGGCTTTGACAAAGGATGGCGCCATCGTCCACCCGAACTTCCAGCCGAAGGCCTAAGGAGCAGAGCCATGGAACATGTCGTCCAAGCCGTCGACCCCTTCGTCTTCCGGCTGTCGATCTTCGTGCTGGCGGTGTTCGTCGGCTACTTCGTGGTGTGGTCGGTGACGCCGGCCCTGCACACGCCGCTGATGTCGGTGACCAATGCGATCTCCTCGGTGATCGTTGTCGGCGCGCTGCTGGCGGTCGGCGTTCCCATGCTGTCGAGCGGCAGTGGTCTGGCGCGAGCGTTCGGCTTCATCGCGCTGATCTTCGCCTGCGTGAACATCTTCGGCGGCTTCCTCGTCACCCAGCGCATGCTGGCGATGTACAAGAAGAAGTCCAAGTAACAACGCCGCACGACGCGGGATGACAGGCACAACGGGGCATCTGCAATGAACGCCAATCTGTCGGCACTCCTTTATCTCGTGGCAGGTGTGCTGTTCATCCTGTCTCTTCGCGGGCTGTCGAGCCCGGCCTCCAGCCGGCAAGGCAACTTCTTCGGCATGGCCGGCATGGCGATTGCGGTCGCCACCACGCTGGCTGGGCATCCACCGGCGGATGCGATCGCCTGGATCCTCGTGATCCTCGGCGTTGCGATCGGCGGCGGCATCGGCGCAGTCATTGCGCGCCGGGTGCCGATGACGTCGATGCCCGAGCTCGTCGCCGCCTTCCATTCGCTGGTCGGCATGGCCGCGGTGCTGGTCGCCGCCGGCGCGTTCTTCGCGCCGGAAGCGTTCGACATCGGAACGCCCGGCAACATCCATCCGCAGAGCCTGGTCGAGATGTCGCTCGGCGTCGCCATCGGCGCGCTGACCTTCACCGGCTCGGTCATCGCCTTCCTCAAGCTGTCCGCGCGGATGAGCGGCGCGCCGATCATCCTGCCGGCGCGTCACATCATCAACATCGCGCTCGCCGTGGCGCTGGTCTTCTTCGTGGTCCGCCTGGTGATGACGGGCGGCGGCTTCGACTTCCTGATGGTGACGCTGCTGGCGCTGGCGCTCGGCGTGCTCATGATCATCCCGATCGGTGGCGCCGACATGCCGGTCGTGATCTCGATGCTGAACTCCTACTCCGGCTGGGCGGCCGCGGGCATCGGCTTCACGCTCGGTAATTCGGCGCTGATCATCACCGGCGCATTGGTCGGCTCGTCCGGTGCGATCCTGTCCTACATCATGTGCCATGCGATGAACCGGTCCTTCATCTCGGTCATCCTCGGCGGATTCGGCGGTGAGACCGCAGCGGCGGGCGGTGGCACCGGCGAGCAGAAGCCGGCCAAGCTCGGCTCGGCCGACGATGCCGCCTTCATCATGAAGAACGCCTCGAAGGTGATCATCGTGCCCGGCTACGGCATGGCGGTCGCCCAGGCGCAGCACGCGCTGCGCGAGATGGCCGACACGCTGAAGAAGGAAGGCGTCGAGGTGAAATACGCGATTCATCCGGTCGCTGGCCGCATGCCCGGCCACATGAACGTGCTGCTCGCCGAAGCCAACGTTCCCTATGACGAGGTGTTCGAGCTCGAGGACATCAACTCGGAATTCGCCCAGGCCGACGTCGCCTTCGTGATCGGCGCCAACGACGTCACCAATCCGGCAGCCGAGGAGGACAAGTCCTCGCCGATCTACGGCATGCCGGTGCTGCAGGTGTGGAAGGCCGGCACCGTGATGTTCATCAAGCGCTCGCTGGCGTCGGGCTATGCCGGCATCGACAATCCGCTGTTCTACCGCGACAACACGATGATGCTGCTCGGCGACGCCAAGAAGATGACCGAGAACATCGTCAAGGGCATGTAGCCGGCGGCATCGGGAGCCATGACGTTTCTGAAATGGCTCCTGATCGTCGTGGCGGCGGTCTACGGCATCGTGCTTGCGGCCCTATTCGTCCGCCAGCGTGCGGTGCTGTTCCCCATTCCGCCGGTGGGCCGCACGGCACCGGCTGCAGCCGGGTTTCCTCAGGCTGAGGAGCATGTGCTGACCTCGGTCGATGGCGAGCGGGTCATCGTCTGGCATGTGCCGGCGAAGCCTGGCCACAAGGTCGTTCTGTACTTCCCGGGCAATGGCGATTTTCTCGCGGGCGTGGTGTCGCGCTTCAAGGCGCTCACGGCCGACGGCACCGGTCTCGTTGCGCTGTCCTATCGCGGCTATGCGGGGTCCAGCGGCAGTCCCAGTGAGCACGGGCTGCTGCAAGATGCCGCAGTCGCCTATGCGTTCACGACACAGCGCTACGAGTCGGGACGGATCGTCGCCTGGGGCTTTTCCCTCGGCAGCGGCGTGGCCACCGCGATCGCCGCGGAGCATCCGGTCGCCAAGCTGATCCTCGAAGCGCCCTATACATCCACGGTCGATGTCGCGTCGGAGATGCTGAAGGTGGTTCCGGTCAGTCTGCTGATGCTCGACAGCTTCCATTCCGATCGGCGCATCGCCGATGTGCGTGTGCCGCTCCTGATCATGCATGGCGAAAGGGATCCGGCGATTTCGATCCGCTTCGGGGAACGATTGTTCGCACTTGCGCATGACCCCAAGCGCTTCGTACGGTTTCCCAACGGCGGACATAATGACCTGGATCTTTTCGGTGCGACTGAGACGGCCAAGAGCTTCATCGACGGCTTGTAACGTTCATCGATCGCGGTGGCCGGCTCTCCTCGGGATCGTCCTGCTCTTTGGGAGCCTGCCGGTGCAGGCGCATGCCGCCGGGCTGAACGGCGCGGCGATGACCTGGCCGTTCGCACTGCCATTCGCGGGACTGCTGTTGTCGATCGCGCTCGGGCCGTTGCTGTTTGCCAGGTTCTGGCATCATCACTACGGAAAGATCGCCGCGGCATGGGCCTTGGTGGCGTTGGCGGCGTTGACCTGGAATGCAGGGCTTGGCACGGCGCTCGCTGCCTTCGTCCACGCGCTGCTCGCCGAATATCTCAGCTTCATCGTGCTGCTGTTCGCCCTCTATACGGTCGCCGGCGGCATCCTGGTGACCGGCGACATCAAGGGCACGCCCGCGACCAACACCGCCATCCTGGCGCTCGGCACGATCATCGCGAGCGTCGTCGGCACGACGGGCGCCGCGATGATCCTGGTGCGTCCCCTGATCCGCGCCAATCTGAGCCGGCCGCATAATGTGCACGTGCTGATCTTCTTCATCATTCTGGCCGCCAATGTCGGTGGTGCACTGAGCCCGCTCGGCGATCCGCCACTGTTCGTCGGCTTTCTGCGTGGCGTCGACTTCTTCTGGACGACGCAACACCTCTGGCTGCAGACCGCGATCGTCGCCGGCCTGTTGCTCGTGATCTTTGCCGCGATCGACGCATGGCGCTTCCGTGCCGAGAAGCCTTCGAGCACGGATGGCACGAGCGAGCCGGTTCGTGTTCGCGGGCTCGTCAACGTCGTCCTGATCGCGGCCATCGTCGTCAACACGCTGGTATCGGCGACCTGGAAGCCGGGCATCTCCTTCGACGTCTTCGGCACGCATGTCGAGCTTCAGAATCTCGTGCGCGATGCCGTCCTCGTGGCGATCGCCGGCCTGTCGCTCTGGCTTACGCCGGACGAGCACCGCGAGGCGAACGGGTTCAACTGGGAGCCGATCCGAGAGGTCGCCAAGCTGTTCGCGGCGATCTTCACCGCGATCGTTCCGGTCATCGCCATGCTGAATGCGGGTCGCAGTGGCTCTTTCGGCTGGCTGTTGGATGCCGTGACGACACCCGCCGGCGCGCCGCGGGAGGTCGCCTATTTCTGGTCCACCGGGCTGATGTCGGCCTTCCTCGACAATGCCCCGACCTATCTCTTGTTCTTCGAATTGGCGGGCGGCGATCCCAAGGTGCTGATGGGCGAGCTCTCGGGAACGCTGGCGGCGATCTCGATGGGCGCAGTCTACATGGGCGCACTGACCTATATCGGAAATGCGCCGAACTTCATGGTCGCAGCGATCGCCAATGAGCGGGGCATCCAGATGCCGAGCTTCTTCGGCTACATGCTGCGGGCAGGTGCCGTCCTCATTCCGCTGTTCGTGCTGCTGACCGTGCTTCCGATTCATCCGCTGCTCAGTCCGCATTGACCTGATCGACGGCACCTTCAGAGACCGTCCTGGTTGAGACCCTGTCACGGCCGGACCGCGTGACGATCGCCTCGCTGTCGCGCATAGTCGGACAGAACGGATCGAAGGACGCGAATCATGAGCGTGAAGGGCGCAACGCCCGCATCATCGGTGATCTTTCCCGGCTTGGCGGTCGCGCTGGTCGCGATCGTCACGGCGACGCATTATGACTTCACGCCTTCGGCCGCTGGCGTGGTCTTCGCCGCGGTGCTGCTGGTGGTCCTGTTCGGCACGGTGTTCGCGGCCGTGCACCATGCCGAGGTGATCGCGCATGAGATCGGCGAGCCGTTCGGCACGCTGCTCCTGACCCTGGCGGTGACGGTGATCGAGGTGGCGCTGATCGCCACCATCATGCTCGGCGACAAGGCTGCGCCGGCGCTCGCCCGCGACACCGTGTTTGCGGTGGTCATGATCGTGTGCAACGGCCTGGCCGGCATCTGCATCTTCATCGGCGGCCTGCGCTATCGCGAGCAGGACGTGCTGGTCTCCGGTGCCAATCTGTATCTCAGCGTACTGTTCACGATGGCAACCATCACACTGGTGCTGCCGAATTATACCTTGACGTCGCCAGGTCCGGTGTATTCTGCCGTGCAGATCGCCTTCGTCAGCGTCGTGACGATCCTGCTCTACGCGGTGTTCCTGTATACGCAGACCACCCGCCATCGGGATTATTTCGTCGGCAACTCGGTGGGGTTCGCCGATGACGATGTCAGGCTGCCGCGCGCGAAGCTGTTGCTCAGTGTCGGGCTGCTGCTGGTCGCGCTGCTCGCTGTGGTCCTGCTTGCCAAGAAGTTCTCGCTGGTGGTCGACGCCGGCGTTGCCGCAACGGGTGCGCCGCAGGCGGTCGCAGGCGTGCTCGTGGCGCTGTTGATCCTGCTGCCGGAGAGTGTCGCCGCCCTCTCGGCCGCCCGCGCCAACGACCTGCAGAAGAGCATCAATCTCGCGCTTGGCTCCTCGCTCGCCACCATAGGGCTGACCATCCCGGCAGTGGCGGTCGCCGCCCATGTGCTCGACAAGCAGCTCGTCCTCGGGCTGGACCCGCAGGGAATAGTGCTGCTGGTCCTGACCTTCGTCCTGAGCATGCTGACCTTCGGCACCGGACGGACGAACATCCTGTTCGGGCTGGTGCACATGGTGGTGTTCGCGATATTCCTGTTTCTGCTCTTCGTCCCCTGATTCAAGAGATCCAGCATGCTCAGCGCCCAGTCCGACGTCCAGGTCGATACGCCCGAAGTCCGCGTCACGGAGTGGCGGCTATTGCCCGGCAGTGCCACGGGGCGCCATGTTCATGAGATGGATTACGTGATCGTGCCGGTCACCGCGGGCGAGATGACGATCGTGGCGCCGTCCGGCGAGCGCTCGAAGGCGCAGCTCGCGGTCGGCAAATCCTATTTCCGAAAGGCCGGGGTCGAACACGATGTGCTGAACGAGACCGGTTCCGAGATCGTTTTCCTCGAAGTTGAATTGAAGCCGTAACCAATTGTTTACCGGGATGCCGCTGATTGTGGTATCTTGAGCCGGCGATCCGGAAGCTGTGGCAACACCCTCGGATTGCTGCACGGCTCCGGTTCGAAGGGTTTCAGGAAACGACTTTTCGGCGGTCGCGGCTGCACGGAGTGCAGTCCGCGAGCTCCGGAAGGTGTGGGATGGTCCCTTAATTGTGCCTCAAAGTTCCCGCAAATACCGCGCGGGAGTGGTCAGCATGCTGAAATATCTCACAAAGTTCGCCATGGAGATCATCCCGTCGGTGGTTGCCACCATCATCGGGGCCTACATCGTCAATCACTACATCAACACCAAGCCCGACTCGCCGCCATCGACCATGGCGGCGGTGGCCTCGGCTGCTTATGCCAAGCTCACAGGCTCAAAGAGCGACGCTCCGAAATCCACGGGCAAGGGGACCGACCCTGCCAAGCTGGACGCGAAGGCCGATCCCAAGTCTGACGCCAAGCCGGCGGAAACGTCGAACGAGGTCTCCAGCATTCCCGCTCCCGGCATCAAGGCCAAGGGCGTGTCGGAGAAGTCGCTGGCCGACAAGGCCGCCGAGAAGGCCGTCGAAGTGAAGCCGACCGAAACGGCGAGCCTCCCGGCCGATCCGCAGGCCTCGCGCCATCCTGCATCGTCGAAGGAAAAGCTGATCGTGCGTGGCACTTCGGCCGAGGCCCCAGCGACCCAGCAGGAAGATCGCCGGGATGCTGCCGATCTTGCCCGCGCGGCGATCGAGCGGTTGCGCGCGAGCGAAGGTGCCGGCAAGGCGGCTGCCGAGAAGCCGTCGACCGATGCAGCCCGCGGGGCTGGCGAGGCGCCGCGCGTCGCAACCGCGTTACCTCAGGTGTCGCCGGTTCGTCCGCTGCCGCCTCCGGTGACGGTCTCCGCGCCTCCGGCCGAGCAGGGTTTCATCATGCCGTCGGCCTCGAGCCCGACCTACACGGGATCATTGCAGCCGGACGGGCGCCCGACGCCGCCCGCGGAGATCCCCGTCCAGCAGTTGCGTCCGCTCGACCTGCGTGCCGACAAGTCCGATCCTTCGATCAAGGACCAGATGTCCAACGTGGCGCAGGACATGATGTCGGCGGCGAAATCGGTGTTCCACTCGGTGCTGCCGAAATAATTGATCGGCATTGCTCTCGAACGAGATCGAGCGGCGGGCCTGCTGGTCCGCCGCTTTTTCTTTGGGGCGTGCCGTGCTCTGCATCGTAGCGACGGGCGGGCACACCGCGGCCGGCTCCGGACGCCGGATGGCAGGGAGGCGCGAAATCAAAATGAGGTGCCCAAAACAAAAACGCGAGCCAGAGGCCCGCGCTTCAGACGACGTCAGATCTAGCGGGCCAGATCAGCGCGGCGCGCCGGGACGGGCACCTGCGCCCGGACCACGACCAGCACCACGGTCACCGCCGGGGCCAGCGCCAAACACCGGCTTCGGCTTCATCGGCAGCAGGCCTTCACGCTGCAGCTTCTTGCGGGCCAGCTTGCGCGCACGGCGCACGGCTTCGGCCTTCTCGCGGGCTTTCTTCTCGGACGGCTTCTCGTAATGGCCGCGAAGCTTCATCTCGCGGAAAATGCCCTCACGCTGCATCTTCTTCTTGAGCGCCTTGAGGGCTTGATCGACATTGTTATCGCGAACGAGAACCTGCACGCGGCATCCTCTTTCTCAGTCTATCGGTTTGAAATCTGGTGAAGTCAGGGCTGGCAAATGGCCGCGCCCTTAACCTTGAGGGCGCCCGTGTATCAGAGGACACCGTCGCTGTCCACCCGCTGACGTGCTCTTGACCGCAAGTTTAACCCGCCCGAGCGGTTTATTTCAGCCCTGCCTCGGCGGCAGGGGCGAGACCTGGGTCACATGCCCCATCTTGCGACCCGGGCGGGCGGCGCCCTTGCCGTAAAGGTGCACGGTGGCGCCGGGAACCGTGAGCCACTGCTCGTAGGTGTCGATCTCGTCCCCGATCAGGTTCGTCATCGTGACGTGGCCGTGGCGCAGCGGCTTGCCGAGCGGCCAGCCTGCGATCGCGCGGATGTGCTGTTCGAACTGGGAAATCGAGGCACCGTCAAGGGTCCAGTGGCCGGAATTGTGCACCCGGGGGGCAATTTCATTGACCAGGACGCCGGGCGCAGGTCCATCGGATACCACGAACATCTCCACGGCGAGCACCCCGACGTAATCGAGGGCGGTGGCGATCCGGCTGGCAATGTCCCGGGCCTCGTCGGCGAGCGGATCGGGGATGCGGGCTGGCGCCCGCGACACCTTCAGGATGTGATCGCGATGCTCGTTCTCGGTGACGTCGAAGCACTCGACCTGGCCATCGGCCGCGCGGGCCGCTACGACCGAGATCTCGCGCTCGAACGGAACGAACGCCTCGAGGATCGCCGATTTGGTGCCGAGCTCGGCCCAGATCCGATCGAGATCGTCACCCTGGCGGATCTTGATCTGGCCCTTGCCGTCATAGCCGAACCGCCGTGTCTTCAGCACGGCCGGCAGGCCGATCCGAAAGGCTGCTTCGCGCAACGTGGCGAGTGAGGACACGTCGGCATAGTTCGCCGTGCGGATACCGAGCGAGGTGACGAAATCCTTCTCGATCAGCCGATCCTGCGTCGTCTCCAGCGCAGAGCGGCTCGGCAGCACCGGGCGCCTTGCCGCCAGCACCATCGCGGCCGCCGACGGGACGTTCTCGAACTCGTAGGTGACGACGTCGACGTCATTGGCGAACAGCTCGAGCGCCTCGACGTCGGCATATTCGGCGCAGGTGGCGTTCAGCACGACGTCGAAGGCGGGCGAGTCCGGGTCTGGCGAGAACACCTGGCAGCGCAGCCCGAGCCGCGCCGCAGCCAGCGCCAGCATGCGGCCGAGCTGGCCGCCGCCGAGAATACCGATGGTGTCGCCGGGCTTGAGCTTCACCCGATTGGAGCCGGTCACGCCGTGCCCTCCGGACGTTCGGCGATCGCATTGGTCTGCGCCTGCCGCCAGGCCGACAGGCGGCCGGCGAGCGCGGAATCCGAGAGAGCGAGCACGCTGGCCGCCAGCAGCGCTGCGTTAATGGCGCCGGATTTGCCGATGGCGAGCGTTCCGACCGGAATTCCGGCCGGCATCTGGACGATGGAATACAGCGAATCGACCCCCGACAGCGCCTTCGACTCGACGGGGACGCCGAACACGGGCAGTTCCGTGAGCGAGGCCGTCATGCCCGGCAGATGGGCGGCGCCGCCGGCACCGGCGATCACGACCTTGTAGCCCGCCGCCTTGGCACCCTTGGCGAAAGCATACAGCCGGTCCGGGGTGCGGTGCGCCGAGACGATCCGGGCGTCGTAGCTCACGCCCAGGGCTTCGAGCGTCTCGGCGGCATGGCGCATGGTATCCCAGTCCGACTGGCTTCCCATGATGATGGCGATCGGGGCGGTCATGACCTCAATTCTTCTCGGGAATCCATCAGCATGGGCCGGAGTATAGGATCGGTCCTGACAGCGGCAAGCCATGGCATGAAGGTCCGAATGGACTATCCTGTCTTGGTCAAGCCCGGCAAGCCCAAACGGTGGCGCGGCAGGTGTCCGATGAAAAAGAAGCGCATGGCGGCCGCGTGGCGAGCCGGGAAGCGAAGAACCCGGTACCGTCATCGGCCTTCGCGGCGCGCGCGGGCTCCTGAACCCGGTTCCGTACCGGCAGGCGCGCGGCAGACGATCCGACGCCTTAATGCCGAGTTGGCGACAGCACAGGCCCGGATCGCCGAGCTGACGGCCTCCGCTGAGCGCGACTTCCTGCTCGACATCTTCAATCGTCGCGGCTTCGCCCGCGAGCTCCATCGTTCGATCGCCTTCATCAAGCGCTATGACGCGACCGGTGCCCTGGTCGTGCTCGACGTCGATCGGCTGAAACCGATCAATGATACGTTCGGCCATGCCGCCGGTGACGAGGTCCTGAAGGCGGTTGCGCGTGTCCTCAGCGAGCATGTCCGATCTTCCGACGTGATCGGCCGGCTCGGCGGCGACGAGTTCGGCGTGCTGCTCTGGCATCTCAGCGCGGCGGAGGCACATGCCAAGGCGGCGGAACTGGAGCAGGCCATCGACAGCCTGACCTTCACCTTCGGCGATCAGACCGTGCGTGCCGGCGCGTCGGCCGGGATTGCTCTGCTCGACAAGCGCGTCAACCCGGTGCGTGCGCTGGAGGAAGCCGACCGCGCGATGTACATGCGCAAGGCCCAACGAAGGTACGAGAGCCCAGCGCACGCAACGGCCCGGTCGGGCGACCAGCGGTGACGCTCCCGGGCCATCCGCGCCGATGACAGAGCTTGTGGTGCACGGCGCTCACAACTCGCCGAGATCGTCGGGCAACTCGCCGAACTTGTGCAGCAGCCGGGCGTCGCTGAATTCCCCCATCAAGGGATCGCCGCTGCGGCTGAAGGCAATGGCGCCGATGTTGTCCGGCAGGCGCGACATCGCTTCGGCACGACGCAGCGCTGCGGACGAACTCTGGCATTCCTCGGCCGCGCCTGCGACCAGCATCCCTGCCTCGTCCCGTCTGAACGGCATGGCGACGTAATAGGTGATATCAGGCATTGCACGCACCTCCCGGCCTTCGTCGAAGCTGCGAGCGAGCGCGGTGGCAATCGTCCGGAGAGTCTCGACGGCCCGAGGACTCAGGTAAGACTCAGGCAGGGCTCAGGCCGCATTGCTCTCCGGACCGTCCGAAGCGGTGTTGGGCACGCAGCCGCAGGAGATCGCGGCCCGCAGCTCCTGCAGCTCCAGCTCGAGATACTCGTTCGCCATGATCAGCGCCTTGATCGTGGAGCGCAGATTGCCGTCGCACATCGCGATGGCCTGGTCACAGGCCTGTTCGTAGAGCCGATCCTGTGGGGAGAAGGAGGCGGGCATCACAACCATCCTTGTTGTCGTCAGGGGACGAGGGATGACCTGATTGTTCTCTTTTTGTTCTGTTTGTCAAGGCGCCTCGGCATATCCTGCACCGCTTGCCTGTGTGCATACGGTCAGGCGTGCTGACGCTTCGCCTCAGGCGATAATGTCGGGCGTGATCTGGTCTTCGATGAAGGCGATCCGATCGCGTAGCAGAAGCTTCCGCTTCTTCAGTCGTTGCAGCCGCAACAAATCGGGGGCGGGCGATTGATGCAAAGCGTCGATCGCCGCGTCGAGATCGCGGTGCTCCTGCTGCAGGCGCGCGAGTTCGGCCTGCAGTTCGCGCTCGTCTTGGTCAGCCATGATTTATGATAGCAAAAAAGCGGAAGGAAGTGGAAAGCCTTGCGAAGGCGGGCGCAAATATTGCGCCTGCGAAGCTGATAAGCAAGCCGCGCCCCTCAAGATCCGTGCAGCTGTCCCGTGAATTTCAGGTTGGCACCGGCGTTAGATTCGTCCGGATCTGCTCACGCTTCGTTACACACGGCGCTCAAATTTGCATGTGCGGTCTTTTGGCCCCATCGACAGGTCAAGCGACTTGTGTACACTCGTTAGCCCTGGTCGAATCTCAGGTTCACCTACCGAGGAGGTTTCGAATGGCCATTCAGGCGCATCTCGTTGAACTGGAGCGTAAGCATAAAGTTCTTGAAAGCGAATTGCATGAAGCTCTCCTGCATCCATCGACGGATGACCTGCGAATTGCCGAACTGAAGCGACGCAAACTGATGGTGAAGGATGAGATCGAGCGCTTGAGACAGGTAACCAGCGAAACACTTCACTGACATGTGACCATCACCCGCCGTACCATCCGATCGTAAGACCGTGCGCCTGGGATGGTGACTGTCCATCCCAGACGCAACTTCAATCAAATTAGTTGCGATAGACTTAGTTGCGATAGACGATGACGCGAACGCATCTGCCTGCGTTGCCTCCCGCTATCGCCACACGCCGTTCATCCCGATATCGGGGTCTTCAGCTCAAGGCGAGATCGCGGACGTGAGCCGCAATCGCCAGCGATGACGTCAATCCAGGCGATTCAATTCCGAACAGATTGATGAGTCCGGGCACCCCGTGATCGCGGGGGCCCTGAATGACGAAATCCTGCGACGCCACGGCCGGCGGCACGATCTTCGGCCTGATGCCCGAATAGCTCGGCATCAGCGCCCCATCCGGCAGCGACGGCCAGTACTTGCGGATCGCCGGGTAGAAGCGCTCGGCGCGCGCCGGATCGACCGTATAGTCGATCCGGTCGATCCACTCGACGTCGGGGCCGAATCTGGCTTGGCCTGCCATGTCGAGCGTGAGGTGCACGCCGAGGCCGCCTGGTTCCGGCACCGGGTAGATGAGCCGGCTGAACGGTGCCCGGGCGCTGCAGCTGAAATAGTTGCCCTTGGCGAGATAGGTCATCGGCACCAGCGGCGACGGCATGCCGTCGATCAGCCGCGCCAGCTCGGGCGCGTCGAGGCCGGCGGCGTTCACCAGCAGCCGGCAGCTCAGCGTCATCGGTTGCGCGCCGCCCGCATCGACCTCGATCGATCTCCCCGTCGCCTTGGCCCGCAGCAACGGCGTGTGGAAGGCGAAGGCACCGCCGGCGTCCTCGATCTCGCCGCGCAGCGACAGCATGAAGGCATGGCTGTCGAGGATGCCGGTGGATGGCGACAGCAGCGCGGCCTGGCAGGCCAGGGCCGGCTCCAGCGCCAGCGCTTCGGACCCGGGCAGCAGCCGCATCCCTTCGACACCATTGGCTTCGGCGTGCGCGCGGATGCCCTGCAGCTTCTCGGTCTCGGCTGGATTGGTTGCAACGATCAGTTTCCCGCAATTGCGGTAGGGCACGCCATGCTCGTCGCAATAGCGGTAAAGCATGCGCTTGCCGGCCACGCAGAAGCGGGCCATCAGGCTCCCGGCCTTGTAATAGATGCCGGCGTGGATCACTTCGCTGTTGCGAGACGACGTGACGGTTCCGATGCCCTCGGCCGCCTCGAGAACGATAACCTCGCGTCCGGCCTGCGCCAATTGACGGGCGACGGCAAGTCCGACGACGCCGGCGCCAACGACCACGCAATCCACTTTATCCATGCATAGTCCTGAGACGATTGGGGGAAGTCATGTCTCGCTGCAATCCCTGGTGGGTGGAACTTCAGTCCGGAGTGCGCCTGCCCTTAGCAAACCATTCATCATAGGGCGGCCATTGACCAAATTTGCTTCGTCTTTTTCGAAGTTTGCGGAACCCGTTTACCCGATCCCAATAGGTGAAGCCAGATACTGTCGCCGAATACCGCGGGTGATTGATGGCTGGCAAGAATTGGCAGGCGAGCGACCGAAACGCGTTTTCTGCGCGTGTCGTTGCGGCCTCGGTGGCCGCCATGGCAGCTTGGGCGGCTGCGCCGACGCGCGCCTGGGCCGCTTCCTCCGATTTCTCGCCCTCCGGCTACCTGGGCACCATCGAGCCGGACGTGCTCTGGAAGGTGTTGATCGCCGGCGTTGTCGTCTGCGCCTTCCTCGCGTCGATCGTGATCTGGATCCATTCGGCCTTGCGGCGCGCCAAGCGGGCACAACTTCGGCGTAACGTTTTCA
Source organism: Bradyrhizobium sp. HKCCYLRH2060 (assembly GCF_051168135.1). Classification (NCBI taxonomy): domain Bacteria; kingdom Pseudomonadati; phylum Pseudomonadota; class Alphaproteobacteria; order Hyphomicrobiales; family Nitrobacteraceae; genus Bradyrhizobium; species Bradyrhizobium sp. HKCCYLRH2060. The sequence continues at coordinate 251,579 of NZ_JBNPUK010000005.1, read as the reverse complement.
TCAGCTCCGCGCTCAACAATTTGAGCCAGGGGCTGATGCTGACGGACGCCGCCAACCGCGTCGTCTTCTACAACCACCGCTTTCTCGAGATCTACGGCATGAGCCGGGCCGACATTCCGCCCGGCTGCACCGGCCGGGATCTGGTCGAGTTGCGGCGGCAGCGTGGCCTGCTCAATCTGACGGTCGAGGACTATGCGCGCCAGGCGCGGCAGCCGGACGGGTGCCTGACCGAGCTGCCCGGCGGACGTGTGGTGCGCGCCCAGATGTTCCGTCTTCCGACCGGCGGATCAATCGGCATCCATGAAGACTGTACGGTGCAGCACCGGCTGGAGCGCGAGCTCGCCTCGACCAAGCAGTTCCTGGAATCGGTGGTCGATCAGGTTCCCGTCTGCGTCGCCGCCAAGAACATCGAGGACGGCCGCTACATCTTCGCCAACCGGGCGTTTGAGCAGTTCGCGCAGGTGCCGCGGGATCAGATCATCGGACGGCGCCCGAGCGACCTGTTCGGCGAAGAGACCGCGGCCGACATCGCGGCTGCCGACCGCGAAGCGATGCTGGCGCCCGGCACCACCTATTGCAGCGAACTCGTGGTTCAACGCGGTGACGAGAAGCGCATCCTGGACGCCCACCGGGTCGTTGCACGCAACGACAAGAACGAACCGCAATTCCTCATCGCGCTGTTCGACGATGCCACGGAGCGGCGATCGCTGAGCCGCGAGCTGGAGAACAGCAAGAAGTTCCTGGAACTGGTCGTCGACAACATTCCGGTTTCGCTCATCGTCGAGAGCGTCAGCGACGGCCGCTATCTGCTCGCCAACCGCAGCGCCGAGATCATCCTCAACCGCAAGCGCGAGGACGCCACGGGCCTGACCACCGCCGACATCTTCAATCCGCGCGAGGCCAGACTGATCACGGCGCGCGACGAAGCCGCCATCAAGAAGCGCGGCCTTCTGACCGAGGAACATCCGATCTCGACCAAGGACGGCCTGCGGCTGTTCCTGACGCGGCGGGCAACCGTGCTGGGCGAGACCGGCCAGCCGCAATATCTGATCAAGACCTATGAGGACGTCACCGATCGGCGCCAGACCGAATCGCGGATGGCGCACATGGCCTATCACGACGGCCTGACCGATCTGCCTAACCGCGCCGCGTTCCTGCAGGCCCTGAGCCAGATGATCGAGGCCTGCGCGGATACGGACGAGGAGTTTGCGGTCCTGAACGTCGATCTCAAGGGCCTGAAGGACGTCAACGACGTCTTCGGCCACGCCATCGGCGACAAGCTGTTGATCGAGGTCGCCCGTCGCGTCCATGCCGTTGCCCGGGGCGGCGTCGTTGCCCGTCTCTCCGGCGACGAGTTCGGGCTGATCATCGACGGCAAGCAACCGGAAACGGGCAGGGCCCTGGCCGAGCAATTGGCGGCGGCGATCGCGGTGGACTTCCAGATCGAGGGCAAGTCGATCCGCACCGCGCTGACGACGGGCATCTCGGTGTTCCCGCACAATGGTTCGGATCCGGCGTCGCTGCTCGCCAATGCGGGTGCCGCTCTGTTCCGCGCCAAGGCCAAATCGCGCGGCAGCATCACCTTCTACGAGCCTGAAATGGATCAGCAGATTCGCGACCGCCGCGTTCTGCATCAGGAACTGTCTGTCGCGATCAAGCATGGCGAACTGTCGCTGTACTTCCAGCCGCAGGCCGTCTCCGGCCGCACGGTCGACGCCAGCGAGATCATCGGCTTCGAGGCGCTGGCGCGCTGGCAGCACCCGGTCCGGGGGTTCGTGCCGCCGAGCGACTTCATTCCGCTCGCGGAAGAGAGCGGCCTCATCGTCGAGATGGGCGAGTGGATCCTGCGCGAGGCCTGCCGCGAGGCGGCGTCGTGGCCGAAGCCGCTGCAGGTCGCGGTCAACCTGTCTCCGGCGCAGTTCGTCCATGGCGACCTCGTTGCGCTGGTCCACTCGATCCTGATCGAGACGGGGCTCGCGCCCGGCAGGCTCGAGCTGGAGATCACCGAGGGTGTGCTGATCGAGGATTTCGATCGCGGTGTCGCGCTGCTGCGCCGGCTGAAGGCGCTCGGCGTTCGCGTCTCGATGGACGATTTCGGCAGCGGCTACTCGTCGCTGAGCTACCTTCAGGCGTTCCCGTTCGACAAGATCAAGATCGACCGCGCCTTCGTCATGAATATCGGCCGCAACCCGCAATCGGCGGCGATCATTCGTGCGGTCATCGGTCTGGGTCACGGCATGAACATGTCGATCGTGGCGGAAGGCGTCGAGACGCCGGAGCAGCTCGGCTTCCTCGCCGAGCAGGGCTGCGACTCGGTTCAGGGCTATCTGCTCGGCAAGCCCCTGCCGATCGACAAATATGACGGCATTGTCGGTCGCGCTCACGACGACGACGACGTCGCGTCCGTTCGCAAGACCGGCTGACCTGGCAGTCCGGTCAGAGGCTGTTGCGCAACAGCGCGAATTTATCCGCACTCGTAACAGTTGGGTCGCTACGAGAATCATTTCCGCCGGTCTACGATCGTTCGTCCTGGCACGCTCGAAGACCTTGCGTATGGCGGACTACGATCTGGCGATCATCGGCGGAGGTCTGAACGGCGTCAGCCTGGCGCGTGATGCGGCTGGCCGCGGTTTGCGCGTGATCCTGGTCGAGCAGGGCGATCTCGGCGGCGGCGCCTCGTCGGCCACGTCGCGGCTGGTGCACGGGGACCTCGCGGCGCTGGAGCGCCGCGGCTTTCTGCGCGTGCGTCGCGCGCTTGCCGAGCGCGACGTCTGGCTCACGGTCGCGCCGCATCTTGTGCGGCCGATCCGTTTTGCGATTCCGGCTCACGCCGATGAGCGGCCGCCATGGCAGTTGCGCGCAGGGCTCTGGCTCTACGATCGCCTCGCTGCGCGCAACCGGCTGCCGGCCGCGTCGGCGCTCGATGTCACGCATCATCCGGTCGGCGATGCCTTGAAGCGTCCGATCGGGACGGCATTCGACTATTCCGATTGCGTGGTCGACGATTCCCGCCTGGTGGTCCTGACCGCGATGGATGCCGCCGAGCGCGGCGCAGAGATCCGCACCGGCGCCCGCTGCGTGCGGGCCGACCGCGACCAAATATGGCGCCTCGCCATCATCGACCGCGGCCATCGCCGCATCGTCACCTCGCGCGCGCTCGCCAACGCCACCGGCGCGTGGAGCGTCTCGACGGCGGAAACCGTGCTGCGTCAGCCGCTGCCGCGGGTGACCGTGCGGCAGGTCAGCCAGATCATCGTGCCGCGGCTGTTCGATGTCGAAGCGGTCTACGTGTTTCAGAATTCGGATGGACGGCTGATCTTTGCCCAGCCCTACGAGCAGGATTTCACCCTGATCGGCACGGTGGCCCACGGCTTCAAGGGCGACCCAGCCGTGGTGGCGGTGCCTGCGGCAGACGTGGCTTATCTCTGCAAGGCGGCGAACCGCTATTTCCGCTCGGACATTCAGCCTGCGGACGTGGTCCGGAGCGTGGCCGGCGCCAACATGATGGTGCTGCGCGCCGCCGACAGCGGACGGTTGGAAACGGTCGTGTGCCTCGATGCCGGACGCGCCAGGGAGCCCGCCAAGGCGCCGCTGCTGACGATGTGCGGCGGCGACGTCACGACGGTCCGGCACCGGGCCGAGCAGGCGGTCTCCCGCCTCGCGCGCTTTTATCCAATGTCGCCACGCTGGACTGCGAGCGCGCCGCTTCCTGGGGGTGACTTCGCCTGGGACCGGTTCGAGGATCTCGTCGATGACGCACGGGACCGCTGGCGCTTTCTCAGCGAAGCGGAGGCCCGGCGTCTGGTCGGCGCCTATGGCACCCGGCTGGCGCAGATCCTCGGCGAGGCGAGATGCCGGGCCGATCTCGGACAGGCGTTCGGGCCGCAGCTGACCGAGGCGGAGGTCCGCTACCTCATGGCGCGTGAATGGGCGCGGTTTCCCGACGACGTGCTGTGGCGGCGGACAAAGCTGGGCCTGACGCTTCCCGTCGCCGAACGCGATGCGCTCGCCGCGTTCATGGCCATTGCGACCTGCGGCCGGAGCACGCCGCAGGCGGCTGACGCGAGCGGGGATAGTCCGGTCCGTGCGGTTGAGCTGCAATCCGTGGGCGGCTAGCTTGCCGACTGGCCCGACGTTGTGGCCGGGCAGGGTGATTAGATCGGGACATGGCTGACGAGATCGAAAATCCAGCACCCGCCGAGGCGCCGGCAGCATCACCACCGCCGGATCCGCGCCCCGATCCTCAGCCGCCGCTCCTGCGGATCGAGAACGTCGTCAAGACCTTCGGCAGCTTCCGCGCCGTCGATGGCGTCTCGCTCGACATCCGTGCCGGCGAATTCTTCGCGCTGCTCGGCCCCAGCGGCTGCGGCAAGACCACGCTGTTGCGCATGCTGGCCGGCTTCGAGACGCCGGACGAAGGACGCATTCTGCTGTCGGGGGAGGACATCGCGCAGGTGCTGCCGCATCAGCGGCCCGTCAACATGATGTTCCAGAACTACGCGCTGTTCCCGCATCTGAACGTGCGCGACAACATCGCCTTCGGCCTGAAGCGTGCCGGCATGCCGCGCGCCGAGATCGCCAACCGCGTCGCCGAGATGGTGGCGCTGGTCCGGCTCGAAGGCCTGGAGAAGCGCAAGCCCGATCAACTGTCCGGGGGGCAGAAGCAGCGCGTCGCCTTGGCGCGCTCGCTGGCGCGCCGGCCGCAGGTGCTGCTGCTGGATGAGCCGATGGCGGCGCTCGACAAGAAGCTCCGCGAGAGCACGCAGTTCGAGCTCATGGAGCTGCAGCGCAAGCTCGGCATGACCTTCATCATCGTCACCCACGATCAGGAGGAGGCGATGACGGTGGCGAGCAGGATCGGCGTGATGAATGCGGGACGGCTCGAACAGGTCGCTGCACCGCGCCGGCTGTATGAAGAGCCGGTGTCGCGGTGGGTCGCGGAGTTCGTCGGCGACATCAACCTGTTCGAGGGCGAGGTGATCGCGCGGGAGCCGCACCGGCTTCGGATCACGACTGCCTCGGCCGGCGAGCTCGCTGCGGCACAGCCCGTCACTCCCGTCAGCGAGAGCAGGGTTGCGGTCGCGATCCGTCCCGAGAAGATCCGTCTCGCGCTTCGCCGGCCGGCCGGCGATGCCGCCGCGATCAACTGTGTCGAGGGGACCATTTCCGATGCGAGCTATCTCGGCGGCAAGACCGCGTACAAGATCCAGCTCGACGGCGGTGCTGTCCTGCACGCCTCGCAGGCCAACACGGCCCGGCTCGATGCCGACGGCTATGGGCTGAACCAGCGCGTCGTGGCCTGGTTCACGCCCGATGATTGTGTGGTGCTGGAGCGATGAGCGCGCGCCGCATCTTCTCGCGTCCGGCCCGCTTCGCGGCGATCGCGCCCTACGTCTGGATGGTGCTGTTCTTCCTGGTGCCGTTCGCCTTCGTCGCCAAGATCAGCCTGTCGCAGACCGCGATCGCGCAGCCGCCCTATACGCCGGTGTTCTCGCTGGCTGATGGCGTGTCAGCGCTCCGGAACGCATTTGCGGCGCTGTCGCTCGACAATTTCCGCCTGCTGCTGTCGGACGACCTGTATCTCGCGTCCTATCTGCGCAGCGTCGTCGTCGCGGCGACGTCGACGGCCATCCTGCTGCTGATCGGCTATCCCGTCGCCTATGGCATGGCGCGGCTGCCGAGGCGCTGGCAGGGCGTCGCGATGATGCTTGTGATCGTGCCGTTCTGGACCTCGTTCCTGATCCGCATCTATGCCTGGGTCAACATCCTCCAGCATGACGGGCTGTTGAACCAGGTGCTGCTCGCGCTGCATCTGGTCTCGGCGCCGGTGGTGTGGTTGTCGACCGACAGCGCCATGTATGTCGGTATCGTCTATTCCTATCTGCCGTTCATGATCCTGCCGCTGTTTGCGACGCTGACGAAGCTGGAGCCGGCGCTGGAGGAGGCCGCTGCCGATCTCGGCGCCTCGCCGCGCGAGACCTTCTGGCTGGTGACGTTTCCACTGTCGCTGCCGGGAGTCGGCGCCGGCGCGCTGCTGTGCTTCATCCCGATCGTCGGCGAGTTTGTCATTCCCGACCTTCTCGCCGGCTCGAAATCGTTGATGATCGGCCAGACGCTGTGGCTCGAGTTCTTTACCAACAAGGATTGGCCGGTGGCCTCCAGCATCGCCGTGGTGCTGCTCGCCGTCCTGTTGCTCCCGCTCCTGCTCTACGACCGGCTGCAACGCCGGCAGCTGGAGGAGAGCCGGTGATGGCTGGAGTGCAGCGAGGCACGCTCTCCCGCTCCCCTCCCCCTTGCGGGGAGGGGTTGGGGGTAGGGGTCCGCATCGGCAGTCTTTGCTGGGGACCCCCCTCCCTGACCCTCCCCCACAAGGGGGGAGGGAACGGAGAAAGCTTCGCCCGGATCGACGGAGGAGGCGCTCATGCCTAAAGCCTCCCGCCTTTCTCGCTTCAATGTCGCCTCGCTGACGCTCGGGCTGGCGTTCCTGTATCTGCCCATTCTGATCCTGGTGATCTACTCGTTCAACGCCTCGCGGCTGGTGACGGTGTGGGGCGGCTGGTCGCTGCGCTGGTATCACGAGTTCTTCAACGACCGTGCCATGATCGATGCGGCCTGGATGAGCCTGCGTGTCGGCGCCACCGCGGCGACGGCGGCGACGGTGCTGGGGACGCTGGCCGCGGTGGCGCTGTCGCGCGGCCAGGGCTTTCGCGGCCGCATGCTGTTCTCCGGCATGCTGTATGCGCCGCTGGTGATGCCCGAGGTGATCACCGGCCTGTCGCTGCTGCTGCTGTTCGTGGCGCTGGAGGCCGAGCGCGGCTTCTGGACGGTGACGATCGCCCACACGACCCTCACCATGTGCTTCGTCGCGGTGGTCGTGCAGTCGCGACTGGTCTCGCTCGACCGCAGCCTGGAGGAGGCCGCGATGGACCTCGGCTGCGATCCGCTGCGCGCGTTCGTGATGGTCACCTTGCCGCTGATCGCCCCTGCGGTGATCGCTGGCTGGATGCTCGCCTTCACGCTGTCGCTCGACGATCTCGTGATCGCGAGCTTCACCACCGGACCGGGCTCGGCGACGTTGCCGATCCGAATCTACTCGGAGGTGCGGCTCGGGGTAAAGCCGGAGATCAACGCGATCTGCACGCTGGTGATCGGAGTCATCGCCGTGGTGATCGTGATCGCATCACTCGCCTCGAAATTGTCGAGCGACCGCGGCGAGAGCGCGGCCCCGCTCTAACTTCTCGTCATTGCGAGCGAAGCGAAGCAATCCAGGGCCGAGCAAGGACTCTGGATTGCTTCGCTTCGCTCGCAACGACGGAGGATGTTGTCGCAGCGTCACTCAACAGCGAACAGCTCTAACGCAGCAGCGATGACCGAGCGATGAACCGCGCCGCGATCGACCGAAGGCGGATCGACGCAGCTGGCCGGATCGGAGCTGCGGCCGAGGTCGGTGCTCTCGGGCAAGAAGACATAATGGCCGGCGTCGGCGGCGACCATGTCGAACGTGCTGCGCGGCAACCGCTCCTGCAGCCAGCGTGCGGCCGGCAGCAGCGCGTCCGCACCTCCGACCATGATGCGGGTCGACACGCGGATCGCGGTGACGCTCTCCTCCGAGAAGCCCTGCACCGATCGGCCCGGCGCCAGCAGCAGCGCCGCCTTGATGCGGGGATCGCGATAGGAGGCCGACATCCGCGCCCAGGAATCGCGGAAGATCTGGCTCTTCTCCATCAGCCGCGGCAGATGATCGACGAGATCGGGAAACTCGCGCGGTCCGCGGCCGAGATTGGCGCCGGGCTCGAACGGCGAGCGGAGCATGATGGCACCGAGCAGGGCCGTCGCCGTGACGCCACCGAGCGAATAGCCGACGGCGTAGATGCGGGCGAGGTTGATGCGGCCTTCGAAATCGGGATGAGCGACGATGTGGTCGATCAGCAAGGACACGTCGCGCGGGCGTTCCCATGAGCAGAGGAAGCCCTCTGCGCGGTAGGGCTCGGCGTTGCTGTTGCCATGATGATTGACGGCGACCGCGACAAAGCCGCGGGCCGCCAGCTCGCGCGCCAGCCATTCGAACTGCAGGCCGTTGCAGCCGGTGCCGTGCGAGTACACGACGAGAGGACAGGCGTCCGCGCTTGCAGCGAGCGGCGAATTCAAGGCCGCTGGTCCCGCATTGAACCAGCCCTGCGGCCACGGTGCGAGCGGGAGCGCCGTCTCCTCGGCGTCGTCGGCGGCCGGGTACCAGGCGAACCAGTCGATTGGCCGCGGCCCGTCGCCGTCCCAGTTCGGCCGCGAAGCGTCGGCGAACCGTCCCTGACGAAATCCGACCCTCATCGCTCCGTCACGACTTCACGGCGCCCGCGGTCAGCCCGCCCACCATATAGCGCTTGAAGGCATAGTAGACCGCGGCGGGCGGCAACGCGTAGATGAAGCCGGTGGTCATCAGCAGCTCCCACGGCGAATCGTCGGCGGCCAGGAAGTTGCCGAGCGCCACGGGCAGCGTGATATCCTTGTCGTTCGACAGCAGCAGGAATGCGTAGAGGTACTCGTTCCAGGCCAGCAGCACGGCGTAGGTGCCGATCGCGACCAGCGAGGGCATCATCAACGGCACATAGACGAGGCGGAAGATCTGCAGCGGACTGGCGCCGTCCATGACAGCGGCCTCGTCCAGCTCGACCGGCAGCTTGTCGGAGGCCTGTTTCAGCACCCAGATCGCATAGGGCGAGGCGATCGTCACCATCGCCAGGATCAGCGACCAGTCGTTGTTGAGGAGGCCGTATTTGCCCATGGTGCGATACATCGGCACCGCGAGGAACGCGGCCGGGATGAAATAGGTGAACAGCGCAAGGTTCATCACCACGCGGCTGCCGGGTACGCGCAGGCGCGAAATGGCGTAAGCCGCGCAGGTCGCGATCACCAGGGTCAGCGCGCCGACGGCGGCGGCAATGAGGACGGAGTTGCCGAACTGGATCCAGAAGTCGCGTAGGAAATAATGCTGCTGGTGGAACACGATCGAGAAGTTGTGCAGCGTCGGATGATCCGGCCACAGCTTACCCGAGAACGCGTCCTCCTTCGGCGAGATCGCGAACAGGAACATGTGGTAGATCGGAATCATCGTCCAGATGAAGACGGGAATGCCGATCAGCAGCAGCCGGGCCTCGGTGCCAACCTCGCGCAGGGTGGGGAGCTTCATCGCGACAACCGCTTCATCATGAAATAGACCAGGGGGAGCACTAGCGGCATCGCGCAGACGATCGAGGCCATGGCAAGGCTGAGCTGATCGAGCCGGAGATAGCGGATGCCGAGTGTCGACAACACGTGGGTGAGATCGGCGGGACCGCCGCCGGTCAGGAGATAGACGCTGTTGAAGTCGCCGAGCGTCCAGATCATCGAGAGCAGCGTGCAGGTGATGTAGAGCGTCTGCATCGACGGCCAAGTGATGAAGCGGAACTTCTGCCACCAGGTGGCGCCATCGACCTCGGCCGCCTCGAACAGGTCCTGCGAGATCGCGAGCCGACCCGTCATCAGGATCAGCGTCCAGAACGGCAGCGACTTCCAGATGTGCATGCCGATCGCCATCGACAGCGCAACGGTCGGATCGTTCAGCCAGTTCGGGCCGTCATCGCCGGTGAACTTGAAGATCAGCTGGTTCACGACGCCCCATTCGGGATTGAGCATGAAGCGCACCGACAGGATGGTCGGGATCGAAGGCACCGCCCAGGGCAGGATGAAGATGACCGACAGCCATTTGATCCAGCCGCGCTGCTGAATGAAGAAGCCGGACAGGAACAGCGCGACCACCATCTTCAGATTGATGCCGACCAGAAGGAAGATCAGCGTGTTGACGGCGGCGCGCGCGAAGATGGGATCGTTATACAGCGCGACATAGCTGGCCGGCTCCCGGGCGAGCCACAGGCCGTAGCCGACGGGATAGACGACGAAGGCGAGGAAGACGAGCAGATAGGGGGTAAGCATGACGATGCCCCACACCTGTGACGGTGTCAGCAGCACCGGGCGCGGTGCCTCCGCGATCGCGGAATCGGAAGCTGAGAGCGTGATCGCCATGGTCGTTTTTCCCGGGTCGTCTCTTCCCGCCTATAAGCCATCCCGGCCGCATGCGCTGCAGCCGGGATTTGGTGTCTTGTCAGGATCTCGCCAGTGCCTCGCGAGGCGAGAGACTAGCCGGCGACCTCCTTGAGCCGCGCGATCAGCTCGTCGACAGCCTTCTCGACCGGCACCTTCTCGCTGACAACGCGGTTCATCGCCTTCGCCCAGACGTTCTCATTGTTGAGGATCGTGAACTTGTAGTTCTTGGTGAAGTCGAACGGCGTGGTGCCGCCGGTGAACTGGGTGTACACGGCCTTGCGATGACGGTCGGCCTGCCAGAACGGGCTCTTCTGGCCGGCGGTCGTCACCGGGAACCAGCGGCCCAGCGCGCCCTCGACGTAGGGACCGAGGTTCTCCTCCTGCATCAGGAACTTGATGAACTCCTTGGCCTGCGCCTTGTGCGGCGCATTGGCGAAGATCAGGCCGGTCTTGACGTCGGAGCGGTACTTGATCGGCGTGCCGTCGGGCTTGTTGGGGAAGGACGCGGTGATGATGTCCTCCTCATAGGCCTTCTTGCCGGCCGCGCGCTGCTCGGGTGTCAGCGCCGGGTTGGTGGAGTCCTCGAACCACTTGGCCGCGATCGAGATCGTGAAATTGTGGGTCATCACGATCGTCTTGTTGTGGAAGGCGACGTTGTTGTCCGGATCCTTCCACGTCGTGGACGAGGGCGGCGTGCAGCCCTTGATGTAGGTGTCGGTATAATCCTTCATCGCCTTGACGAGGCCGTCGCGCACCTTGGGGTCGTCGACCAAGAGCTTGCCATCGTCATCGACCAGCTTGACGTTGTAGGCGTCCATGAAGGTGTAGAACGACTGGAACGAGTCGGTGGATTCCACGCCCATCGGCTGGCCGACGCCGTAGATGCGCTGGCCGGTCGCCTTGCGGATCGCCGGCTGCACCTTGTCGCACCAGAACGTCCAATAGTCTTCCCACTTGGTCGGGATGTCGCTCTGCTTGAAGCCGGCCTTGCCCAGCATGTCGCCCCAGATCTGGACGTGCATGCTCTGCTGCTTCAGCGGGAAGCCGTAATAGGCCTTCTTCTTGGCGACGTTGTTGTAGAGGTAGGCGGTCTCGAGCGTGTTCGGAGCGAACGCCGACTTCATCGGCTCCAGGATGTCGGTGAGATCCTCGAGCTTGCCTTCGTAGGCCCACTTACCCTGCGCCTGAACGTCGTAGGTGTCCGCATAGGCTACGTCGGGCACGGTGCCGGAATCGAGCGCGGCGACCGTCTTCGGAATCATGTCCTGGATTGCGTATTGCGACAGCTCGACCTTGATGCCGGTCTTGGCCTCGAACTTCTTGACGACGTTGAGCAGCGCATCGTCCTCGGACTTGTAGAAGCCCTTGCTCCACCAGATCGTGATGGTGTCCTGAGCGATAGCTGGTGCTGCAGCGCAAAAAAGCCCGGCGGCTACTGCGATTGAAAGCGCACCCATTCCCCTGGATTTCACATGTCTCTCCCTGATCCGCCGATCTTGCTCGATCGGTTGTGGCGGGACACTAGCCCAGGGACCCGACGTGATCCAGAAGTAATATATCAGACATAGGTCGTGGCGGCGGCCGCGTCTCGGCACGCGAAGCAAGCCGAGTTGGTCAGTTCTGCTTGGTGGGAGTGCCGCGCGTCGGCGCGTCAGCCTGCGGTGCATTGTCCGGCTGGGCCGGGCGCAATCCGCCGCCAGTGAATCGTTCCAGCACCGAGCGCACCGCATCCCTCGTCTTGCGGTCCTTGACTGCATCGAGCAGAGGGGCGGCGGCCGGGGCGCGGCGGATCAGGCTTTCCGGATCGGGAAAGATCAGTGGATCTTCCCAGGGGCCCTGGACGACGAAAGGCAGTTCGAAGCCGTTGCTGCCATTGCCTGACGACAGCAGGCTCGCGACGCCCTTGAAATCGTATTCCCGTGTCGGCACCGAGGCCGTACCGGTCATCGTGATGCGCGCGGTCGGGCTCTCGACGCGGATGTCCTCCGCGGTCGCGATACCCTCGGAGAATTTGACCGCGATCGTCAGCGAATCGTAAGGCGTCGAGCCGGAGCGGAAGCTGCCGCCGCGCGACAGCGGGCTGCGCTCGAGGCGCTTCAGGAGCTGCTCGACGTTGAAGCCGGAGATCGCGCCATCGCGGCCCTGCAAATTGGCGCTGCCGTCGAGCGACTGGGCGAGCCCGAACGGGCTCGAGCCCGAAGCCGTCAGCGAGACGTTGAGATTGCCGCGTCCCGACAGCGACGACACGCCGAACATCTCGTTGGCGCAGGCCTGTAGATCGACATCGTTGAATTGCAGCTCAGCCTTCACGTCGGCCACGGTGTCGGCCCGGGCGATTCCGAACGAGCCGCGCACGATGCCGCCATACATCTGAGCCTCGCCGACCGAGAGGGCGAGCACGCCGTTGCGCAGGTTGGCGCCGAAGGCCGTGCGTCCGATTTTCGAGGAGCCGACCGTGACTTTTGCGGCCGATAGCCGCATGTCGAGGTCGGTGGTGGACAAGGCCTTGAGGTCGAACAGTTGCCGGTTCCAGTCGCGCGCACCATTGGCCAGCAGCCGGACTGTCGAGATGTAGGGGGTGAAGTCGAGCGCGTCGGCCGCCAGCGTCGCCTGCAGCGTCTGCCGGCCGTTATTGGCGTAGGTCATCACGCCTTCGGCGGTGTTGCCGTCGAGCTCGACGTTGACATTGGTGAGGGCGACCGAGGCGCCGACCACGTTGGCGCGGGCACGCAAGGCGAAGCGCCCGAAGCCGCCGCCGCCGAGCGGCGTCTGCCCCGTCCAGCGCAGCGCATCGCGGAGCGACGGGCTGTCCACGGTCAACGTGCCTTCCATCAGCGCGCTGGTGCGGTTCGCGACCGTGCCATCGAAGGCGACCTTCAGTGGCGGGCTGGCGAGACGCATCTTCAAGCCCGACCGGTCCCCCGACAGCGCAGCCAGGAAGTCGCTGACGCTGATGGAGCCCTCGATGCGCTGGCCGCGCCAATCGAACTGCCCGGTCGCCGCGAACGAGCGCGAGATCGACGGCCAGGCGAGCGACAGATCAATATCGTCGAGCCGCTCGGAAGCATGGTGGTCGGTGTCCTCGTAGACCAGGATGCCGTCCTGGATGCGGATCTCGGAGAACGACATCTGGCTGTCGGGCCCCGGACGCATCGTGCGCGCGATGGTCTCGATGAAGGGAGTCCAGTTGCTGTTGCCGTCGGCCTCGCGGGTGACGTTGATCTGCGGCCGCAGCATCATGACATCGGCGATTTCGAACCGCTGCAACAGCAGCGGCAGCAATTGCAGATTGGCGGTCAGCACGTCGACGCGCAGGGCCGGATCCTCGGTGCCGCTGCCCTTCAGGCCGACATCGTGGAACGAGACGTAGCTGCCCGGAAACAAGGAGACGTCGATATGTCCGTTGACGACGAGCTCGAGCCCGGTCACGGCGCGGATCTGGTGCTCCACCGCCTGCCGCAGTGCCTCGCGATTGACCAGCCAGGAGCTCGCCAGCAGGGCCACGAACGCGATGCCCAGCAGCACCGCGATCGGTGTGCCGAGGCGCCTCATTCCTTGGGCCATGGTCACGGACATGTCCTGGGATCGTCGGATCGCTGGTTGCGCGGGATGGGCAGGGTGCGCCGAAAACCCCTGCCAACATCAACAACTTGATGCGCTTTCTTGACGCTTTCAAGGCCACGCCGCCGGTGTGGCCGGATTGCGGCGGATCCCTGATATTCCTGACTCCGGATCGCCCCGGAGGCGCAGGCTGGCGCCACAGCTAAAGCAGGATGTGCGCGTTGGGAAGGCATCATTGACGCATTGCGAAGATTTCGCCTAATAATCCGGTCGATATCCGCGCGGTCGCCGCTCTGCATCAGGTCATTTCCGTATGAACAAGGTCTATCCGGACGCCAAATCCGCCCTTGCTGGCCTCCTCAAGGACGGCATGACCATCATGTCGGGTGGGTTCGGTCTTTGTGGCATCGCAGAAACCCTGTCCGACGCCATTCGCGAGTCCGGGGTGAAGGACCTCACCGTCATCTCCAACAATGCCGGGGTGGACGGCATCGGCCTCAGCCGGCTGCTGGAGACACGGCAGATCAAGAAGATGATCTCGTCCTATGTCGGCGAGAATAAGCTGTTTGCCCAGCAATATCTGGCCGGCGAGCTGGAGCTCGAATTCTGCCCGCAGGGCACCCTGGCCGAGCGCATCCGCGCCGGTGGCGCCGGCATCCCGGCCTTCTTCACCAAGACCGGCGTCGGCACGCTGGTCGCGGAGGGCAAGGAGGTGCGGGAGTTCGACGGCGAGAAATATCTGATGGAGCGCGGCCTGTTCGCCGATCTGGCGATCGTGCACGCCTGGAAGGGCGACACCGCCGGCAACCTCGTCTACCGCAAGACCGCGCGCAACTTCAATCCGATGATGGCCACTGCGGCCAGGGTGACAGTCGCGGAGGTCGAGCATCTGCTGCCGGCCGGCCAGATAGATCCCGACCACATTCATACGCCCGGCATCTTCGTCAAGCGCATTATCCAGGTCGGAACCGAACTGAAGCGCATCGAGCAACGCACCGTGCGCAAACGTGAAGCCGCCGCTGCAGCCGGGGAGGAAGTCTGATGGCCTGGACGCGAGAGCAGATGGCGGCGCGCGCCGCCAAGGAGCTGCGGGACGGCTACTACGTCAATCTCGGCATCGGCATTCCGACGCTGGTCTCCAACTTCATTCCGCCGGGCGTCGACGTCGCGCTGCAGAGCGAGAACGGCATGCTCGGCATGGGTCCGTTCCCCTATGAGGGCGAGGAGGATCCCGACCTCATCAATGCCGGCAAGCAGACCGTCACCGAGCTGCCGATCACCAGCTATTTCTCGTCAGCTGAATCCTTCGCCATGGTCCGCGGCGGCCACATCGACCTGTCGATCCTCGGCGCCATGCAGGTCGCCCAGAACGGAGATCTCGCCAACTGGATGATCCCCGGCAAGATGGTGAAGGGCATGGGCGGCGCGATGGATCTCGTCGCCGGCGTCAAGCGCGTGGTCGTGGTCATGGAGCACAGCGCCAAGGACGGCCCGAAGCTGCTCAAGCAGTGCACCTTGCCGCTGACCGGCGAGCGCGTGGTCGACATGGTGGTGACCGATCTGGCGGTGTTCACGATCGACAAGCACGGCAATGACGGCATGGCCCTGATCGAGCTCGCCGATGGCGTGACGCTCGACGAGGTCAAGGCCAAGACCGAAGCCGAGTTCCGGGTCGCGCTCAAGAATGCCTGAGGGCGCGACTACCAGCGACGGCACAGCATCTCCGCGACCTTGACGGCGAGCCGGCACGCAGCATGCCGTGGCGGGCTCGCAGCAGCGGGCGGCGCGGTCTCCGCCAGCCCCTGGATGATGAGGCACGGCACACTGCGGCTGAGGCAGATCAGCCCCATCGCATAGGCCACGTTGTCCGTCGCAAGCGCACCTGGAAACGCTGCTGATATCTCGGCATCCGTGCCGTCGCCATCGCACGTCACTGTCATTCCTTCGAAGAACACGCCGATGTCATCCAGCATGCCATCCGTGGCCTCGTGCGCGAGGCGGCAAAGCTCGGGGTCGGCCGGAATGATCATTCCGCTGTCATCGACCGAGGGCGGCTCGGCAATGCTGAGCGCGTCGCGCAGCTTGATCTGAATCCGGAATGGCGCGACCGAGGTGGCAATGACGAGGTCACCGGGGCCGGCCCCGACGAATCGCGGGCCGCGGGAGACGTGCGGGAGATTCGGTCCCAGTGCCTCGGCCCGTCCCGGCATGATCAGCCACTGCGCCCCATGCTCTTCGATCGCCACTGCGGCCGCGCTCGCCACCTCGGCCATCGATCGCCCGAGGCATACGACCGCATGGAAGCAGGAATGCCTGATGATGGCGCGCGCCGCGTTGCGCTGTTCAATCAGTGTGCCCGGGCCCATGGCCTGGACCAGGGCTTCGATATCCTCCGGCGTTTCGACCACGAAGCCGATCGTGTTGGCTTTGGCATGGAGAAATCGCAGCGCGTCGAGCATCGCGTTGATGCTGGCCTTCTCCCGACCATCGAGCTGCTGCCACAGCGCTTCGAGCACATCCAGGGAGGCCTCGATGCCGGCGCCGATCACGCCCTGGCCGAGCGGGCGGCCGGGTGTCTCACAACGGTAGAGCTCCTCCAAGGCCTGCTGGACGGTTCTGCGGTCTTTGACGGCGTAGGCTCCTTGCAGGATGCGCGCGAGAACCTGGGCGCGCTTGCCAAGTTCGAGCGGAACGGCAAGCCAGGCAAAATCAGCCAGCTCGGCGGCCTGCTCGCTGGCGGCACGCTGAAATTCGCCGACGACCTGACCGTAGTGCCAGCTCAATTGCCACGGGGTCACCTGCCTCCCGCGATACCTGCCGCGCTCGATGCGTTCGAGCGATTGTGCCTGCAACTCGTTGCGCAGGTCGGGATCCATTCCCGATGCGCGGGAATCCAGCAGCCGATAGGCGCGTGTTGCGATCGCCGGTCCGAACCATTCGTGCTCGGGGTCGCCGACCGAGAGACCGCTGGGCATGCGGATGTGGACCGTCCTGCGAAACTGGTCGAGCTCGCGTCTTGCCACCTGGGCCGCGGTCACCGAAACCTGCTGTACCTCGAACAAGCCGTCGACGACACTGGCCCAGTCCCAGAAGTCGTCGCCATAGAACGGAATGCGATATTGGCGGCTCGCGACGATCCGTGCGCAAACCTGTTCGATGGCGGGAGCCACACGATCCAGAATATCCTTGCGCGCCAGCGCGCCGTCCGTGAGACATTGGTGCACGAGACGCGCCGCGCCCGCATTCACCACATGCCAGTCCTTGGCGGCGAACTTAGGCGACGTCCGCAGATATTCGAGCGCGTCGATGAGGCAGCGTCCAGCCAGTGCGCGAGGCGAATCGTCGTCGAACCAGCTGGTGTTGCCAATTCCGTAACCATGCAGGTCGGACGTGAAGAAGACCGGCGGATGTCGAGAATTCACACTCGCCTCCTGGTCCGCTCATCGCGTCTCTCAACGGAAATTGTCTAACGTTTGTAGCTTACATCTCGCAACCGAAAGTTGATTTTGTATGACTGTCATTTGTGCCAGTGTCAGGGCACCGCCGATCCGGCACCGGCGTCGGCTGCTGTCGAGCGTGCTTGAGGCTGAGCATGCCGCGTCATGCGCGAATGGCGCCGAGGAGCCGGCTGAGGCGCTGCGTCAGGCTGCGGCTCCATGAAGGCTGTTCGCGGACCAGGCGGAAGCCGAGATTGGCAGGTGGCGTGCCGGAGGCGCACCCGCCGGCGCGCGCGTCGCGGATGAAGTCGGTCACGTAGGCTCGATGCGCGCCTTCGGCCAGCCGCACGCCGCAATTGCTGACGGTCTTGGTGACGCGGCCTGCACTATCCTGCATCTTGCGTGTGAAGCAGGTCGAGGTCCATTCCCAGACATTGCCCGCCAAGTCAGCAACGCCGTGCTCATTGATGCCGAAGCCGCCGAAGCCGCGCGTCTCGGAGTCCTCTTGCAGGGCGGCTTCCCGTTCGTAGCGGGCAATCCAGCGCCGCGAGGGATCGGCGTCGTCGATCGAGACGCCATCGTCCTTGAAGCGGCTGCCCGCCGCATAGGCCCACTCGGTATCGGTCGGCAGACGATAGCTGTGGCCGGTCCGGCGTGAGAGCCATTCAGCGTAGGCCACCGCGTCATGCCAACTCACCTGCACGGCCGGGCGATCGATGGCGATGGGAACGTTGCGATCGAGCGCGCGGCACGCATGCGCTTGGACGCAGGCGTGGTAGTCTGCGGCACTGACCTGGTTCGTCATGATCGTCAGCGGATGATCAAAGCGGACCGTCGTGATGGGAGCTTCGGCCTGCCGCCCGCTGCGGAGATGGTCACCGGAGTCGCGGTAGCTGATCGTACCGGGTGCGATCTCGGTGAGGGCAGGGCCGTCGAGGCCGGCAGCGCGGTTTGGCAGATCTGCAAGGATCGGTGCCATTGCGGTCGGGCCAGCCAATCCGACGACGCAGGCGATGGTGAGCTTGATCTTGAAAGCGAGCAGCATGGCAGCACACTCAGGAGAGTGGGGGCCGGATACGCCGGCCCCCCTGGGCCGATCAGTTCGTCGTGCCGGTCGGAATGTCCGCCGGGGCTTTGACCTGCGTCATCAGGTCGTCATTCCACTTGCCTTCGACCTTGAAATGGGCGGTCGCGCCGAGATTGGCCGCCTCGATCAGGTTGTGGGTGACGTAGGCGTAGATGCCGGGCTGCAGGAATTTGTAGAGCGCGGCGCCCGCCGAGCCGCCGCGGATGAACCAGGTCTCGAGCCCGGTCTCCGGCGCGTTCGAAAATTTTCCGGTCTCCCAGACATAGTCGCCGTGGCCGCCGATCAGATGCGGACGACTATCGCGATTCGCCTGCGAGTGCACGATCAGAACGTTCTCGCCGACATTGGCCGTGAGCGCATTCTTTCCGGTGAGCGCGCCGGCCTTGCCGTTGAACACCACATGGGTCGGCGTGAGCTTGCGCATGACCTCCTCGGTGTCGCTATAGGCTTCGCCGGGCGAGTCGTAGGACTTGAAGTTTCCCTTGTCGTCGCGCGGGACGTAGAGGTCCTGCTCGCCGATGTAGTAGATGCGATCATAGCGCAGCGCGTGTCCGCGGCCGTCATTGAGACCGTCGCGCGGCAGCACCATCACGGCGCCGTTCATGCCGGAGACGACATGCCAGGGGATCATCGGTCCGCCCGGGGCGCAGTGGTAGACGAACACGCCGGTCCGCGTCGCCTTCCAGCGTAGCACGACCTGCTCGCCCGGATTGACCAGGGTCAGCGCGCCGCCGCCCAGCGCTCCGGTCGCGGAGTGGAAGTCGATATTATGCGGCATGCTGTTGGTCGCGGGATTGACCAGGGTCACCTCGACATAGTCGCCCTCATGGACCACCATCAGCGGGCCTGGCATCGAGCCGTTGAACGTCATGGCCTGGAAGGTGGTGCCCTTCTCGTCGATCACCATCTTCTTCTCCTGGACCACGAGCTTGAACTCCATGATCTTGGGTCCCTGCTTGGTCGCCTGCTCGTGCGCATGCACGAACGGCGGAGCCACCAGATCGACCTTCTGGCGCGGCAGCTTGAGGTCCTCGGCAACAGCGGGAGCCGCAATCATCATCGCGGCGATGGCTGCACTGAACATGGCGGTGCGGCGGGTCAACATGGATCGCTCCTTCATTGGATCTGTTGTAGTGCCGCAATCAGCATGCTCCCGTTGGAACTCGGCTTGTTTGTGCTGCAACAAGCAACTTCGCAATTGCGGAATCAGACGGCGGATTTCGAGCGAGATTGGCGCGACTGTACCCGCGCAGAGCGCTAATGAGTTGCATCGGCGCGCAGTTTCTTGGGAGGCCGGATAGGGTGCGGAGCAAAGCGGGGCAGACTGTCCCGCGCGACTACGCGATTAGACGGGCCTCTATCCGTTTGCCGATACAGCACGAGAATCGCGGGCGCTATGATGCGCGCTTCAGAGCAGAGCCCTGGACCGACAATGGGCTCCCGAACTCATCAGCTCAGCCAGCGCACCGTCAGCAACACAACGAAGGCCACTGCTGCCGCGATGCAAAACACCGTGGTCATGAACATGGCGATGTTGCCGAGCAGGCCCGTTGGCCCCGACTCGTCACGGAACGATTCGAAGCCGTCGGACTGGGGGATATGGCCGCGGATGCCGGCGAGGAGAGCAAATGAACGGATCAGCAGTTGCAGAGCTTCCATTGCGGCTTCCTCGAATCGTCAACAAATCAATGATGACGTGAAATGAGCCGGCCACTTTGAGGAAGCGCAAAGTCCGCGGTGATCACCGGCGTTCTACTGCGTCAACAGGTATCTGCCGGCCGCGCCTTGAGAAAGCTCAAGGCCGTCCCTCTTGCCTTGTGTCAAGAATCTTCGAACCCCAGGTCGACACGCTCAGGTGATAGGCAGGACATGAGACCAGATCTTGCAGCATGCTACGGACAGGAGCGCCTCCCGCGCTACACCAGCTATCCTACGGCGCCTCATTTCTCCGCCGCGGTCGGCCCGTCCACCTACGCAGAATGGCTGCGCGCGATACCAGCGAGCGCGACGGCATCGTTATACCTGCATGTGCCCTTCTGTCGCTCGATGTGCTGGTATTGCGGCTGCAACACCATGGTCGCCAAACGCGACGAGCCGATTGCGGTCTACGAATCGGCCCTGCGTTGCGAGGTCGACATGGTGGCGCGCCAGATCGGCCGGCGGCTGCAGGTCGGGCACATTCATTTCGGCGGCGGCACGCCCACCATCATGGCGCCGGAGTCCTTTGTCGATCTCGTCGGATCGCTGCGCCATTCCTTTTTCGTGCTGCCGTCGGCGGAGATCGCCATCGAGATAGATCCGCGCACGCTGACGCCGGAGATGATCGCGGCGCTGGGGGTGAGCGGGGTCAATCGCGCCAGCCTGGGCGTGCAGAGCTTCGATCCGCGGGTGCAGCAGGCCATCAACCGGGTGCAGAGCTTCCAGCAGACCGCGGCGGCGACGAACGGATTGCGTCAGGCCGGCGTTGCCGGCATCAACTTCGACCTGATCTACGGACTGCCGCATCAGAGCGTTGAGTCGTGTCTCGACACCGTCCGGCGCGCCATCGACCTGCGCCCCGACCGGCTCTCCGTATTCGGCTACGCTCATGTGCCATCGTTCAAGACGCACCAGCGCAAGATTCAGGACTCGGCGTTGCCGGACAGCCTGGAACGCTACGATCAGGCCTGCGCGATCGCTGACGCGCTGAAGGACGCAGGCTACGTGCAGATCGGGCTCGATCATTTCGCCTTGCCCACGGATCTCATGACCATCGCGTTCCGCGAAGGCCGCCTGCATCGCAATTTCCAGGGCTATACGACCGATGCAAATGATCTGCTGCTCGGCTTCGGGGCCTCGGCGATCGGGCAGCTGCCGCAAGGTTATGTCCAGAACGCGCCGCAGGTCCGGGCCTATGAGCAGAAGATCGCCTCCGGCAGCCTCGCGACCGTGAAAGGCTATGGACTGACCGATGACGACCGCCTGCGGGCCGACATCATCGAGCGCATCATGTGCGACTACGGCGTGGACCTCGATGTCATCTGCACCCGCCATGGCACGGACACCGACGACATGCTGAGATCGGCGCCGCGGCTGCAATCGTTGATCTCCGACGGTGTGGTCGAGCTCAACGGCGGTGCGCTCGCGGTGACCGAGCATTCCCGGTTCCTGGTGCGCAGCGTCGCCGCGGCGTTCGATGCGCATCTCGACGCGTCGAAGCAGCTGCACAGCCGGGCGGTCTGACCGTCGAGGTGCCGCGGTGCTTGTGCCGCGACAAAGACCGCCAACGGCATGCCCGCTACCATTCGCGCTGGAGCTGGAATGGAGGCGCGCATGCCAATCTCCTTCGATGAACTGGTCGACGATGTCATGCGGCGAAGCCCGGAGACGATCGGCGTCTTTCTTGCTTTCCAGATGCGTTGCGTCGGTTGCCCGATCGCCTGCTTTCACAACGTCGCGGATGCCTGCCACGAGCATGGCGTCGATCCCGACGCGTTCCTCTCGGCGCTGTGTGCCTGCGCGTGATCAGCTACGCGATGCGGCCGCATCGCCGGAGCCCTGCTGCGCCAGCAGCACGATCTTGTGCGGCTCGCGCAGGACGATCTTCTGACGGCCGCTTTCGACCAGGCCGAGCTGCTCCCAGCCGGAAAGGATGCGGCTCACCGTGTGCAGCGTCGTCCCGGTCATCTGCGCAATGTCCTGCCGGCTGATCGGGAAATCGATCTGCACGCCATGATCGAGCTTGCGGCCGGCCTGGTTGGCGAGCCGGAGCAGCGCGTGCGCGATGCGCTGCTCCACCTGCTGGGTCGACATCTCGATCACGCGCGCATGGGTTTCCTGCAGCCGCTGGCCGACCGTCTGCAGCGTGTTCGCCGCCAGCGACGGAAACCTCGCGACCAGTCTCGGCCATGCGGCGGACGGCCAGGCCAGCACGATGCTGTCGTCGACGGCGGTCGCAGTCGCCGGATAGTGCTGCAGGCCGATGGCCGGGGCGACGCCGAACGTATCCCCGGGCACGACGTAGCGCACCACGATCTGGTCGCCGGTCGGCGTCGTCTTGCTGGCGCGGACATGGCCGTGCAGCAGCAGGAAGAACGAGATCGCATCGGCGCCCTGCTCGAACACCGCGCCGTTGCGTGGAACGCGAATCGAACGGGCTTCGCGCAGCACATCCGTCAGATCCTCCGCGGACAGCCCCGCAAACAGCGGCAGATGCGCGACCAGCGAGCGGTCGATGGAAGCCATGATATTCTCCGGGCCGACGGCGGATTTTGCCCGCTCAATAGCACGTTTTTGCGATCCGTCGGAAGTTTGTGCTGGCGCAAGCCATATCGGACGACGCGCAACTACATGTTAAGCACACAGCGCCATATCGGCGCGGTTCCCGTCGCCCATCGAGCGAGCATGCACATGGCCATTCCACGCAACTATCAGGGCTGGACCGTCCTCGCCAACGGGTTCAGGCCGTTCTTTCTGCTCGGCGCGCTCCAGGCTGTGCTGGCGATCCTGATCTGGCTCCCGGCCTTTTACGGCGAGCTGAAGCTGAGCTCGGGCTTTGCCCCCCGAGACTGGCACGTGCACGAGATGCTCTACGGCTACCTGCCGGCCATCGTCACCGGCTTCCTGTTCACGGCGATCCCGAACTGGACCGGACGGCTGCCGATCCGGGGCGTGCCGCTGCTCACCCTCGTGCTGGTCTGGACGGCCGGACGACTGGCGGTGACGATGTCTGCGCTCGGTCCGTGGTGGGCCGCGATGCTGATCGATGCGAGCTTCCTGGTGCTCGTCGTGCTGGCCGCCGCCCGCGAGATCGTCGCCGGGCGGAATTGGCGGAATCTGCCGGTGGTCGCGATCGTCACGGTGCTGTGCGCCGGCAACATCGCGTTCCATGTCGAGGCTCATCTGCGCGGTTCGGCCGACTACGCGATCCGCATCGGCGTTGCCGTGATCGTGCTGCTGCTCGCACTGATCGGCGGCCGCATCACGCCGAGCTTCACCCGCAACTGGCTGGTCAAGCACAATCCCGGCCGGCTGCCGGTGCCGTTCGGCCGCTTCGACCTTGCCGTCGTCCTGTTCAGCGCGCTGAGCCTGCTCGGCTGGATCCTGGCTCCCGAAAGTGCGGCAACGGCGCTCGCGCTCGCTGCGGCCGGCGCGCTGCACGGGGCGAGGCTCGCGCGCTGGGCCGGTGATCGCACCTTGCGCGAGCGTTTGCTGGTGATCCTGCATGTCGGCTATTTGTTCGTGCCGCTCGGCTTCCTGCTCACGGCCGCCGCCAGCCTCGGATGGATTCTGCCGAGCGCGGGGCTGCACGCCTGGATGGTCGGGGCCGCCGGCATCACGACGCTCGCCGTCATGACGCGGGCCACGCTCGGCCACACCGGCGAGGCACTGACGGCCGCGCCCGCGACCCAGGCGATCTATCTGGCGATCATCGTCGCAGCGGTCACGCGGGTCTGCGCCGTGTTGGCGCCGACGCATGCCGAGGCGCTGCTGCACGTCGCGGCGTTGGCCTGGATCATTGCCTTCGCCGGCTTCGTGGTGGCGTTCGGTCCGCTCCTGCTCGGCCTCAGGCGTCGTTCACTGGCGGTGCGACGGGCGGGATCGGCTCAGCCGGTGCTCTGATTGCGCGCCACGGCGCGCGAGAACACCACCTCGATCAGCGTGCCGGATTTCGGCGCCGCCTTGATGTGAAACTGCGCCCGGTTGGCCTCGACCAACGCCTTGGTGAGCGACAGGCTGAGACCGGCGCCGTCGGAGCCTTGCTCGGCCGCCGAGGGCGCACGGAACGGTTCGAGCGCGGCGGCCACCTCCTGATCGTTCAGGCCATGACCGGTGTCGCGCACGCGCAGCGCGACCTCGCCGAAATCGGTCAGCGCGGTCGAGACGATGACCTGGCCGCCGGGATTGGCCAGCGAGATCGAGGCCGAGATCAGGTTCATCGCGATCTGGCGCAGCGCCCTGACGTCGGCGATCACCGGCGGCAGTAGTTGCGACAGCGAGGTGCGGATGATGATGCGGGCGCGGTTGGCCTGCGGCTGCATCGCTGCGACGCAGCCCTCCACCAGCTCGTTCAAATTTTGGCTGGTGAAAGCGAGCTCGAGCTTCCCGGTCTCGATGCGCGACAGCTCCAGGAGATCGTCGATCAGGGACACCACGCGCTCGCCCGAGGCGCGGATATCCTTCATGTATTCGGCGTAGCGGGTGTTGCCGATCGTGCCGAAACGTTCGCCGATCATGACCTCGGCAAAGCCGATGATCGCGTTCAGCGGCGCGCGCACCTCGTGGCTGATCCGGGCGAGCATGTCGGCCTTGGCGTTGGCGGCCCGATCGGCGACGCGACGGGCCTGCAGCAATTCGCTTTCGCCGCGGCGGAGCTGCGACAGATCGCGAAACACGGCGAAGAAATTCGGACCGTCGGTCCTGGTCCGGCCAATTGCCATCGACAACGGAATGACGCCGCCCTGAGCGATCTTCCCGAGCACCTCGTGGCCCTTGTCGAGCCCGCTCGACGCGCCGGACTGCTGCGCGCTGTCGAGATAGTCGAGCACGAGGCGTGCGCTCTCCGGTGCGAACAGCTCGATCAGGTTGCGGCGGACCAGCGCCGCGCCATCGTAACCGAACAGCGCCTCGGCGCTGCGGTTGCAGGCGTGGATGTTGCCGCCGGCGTCGAACATCAGGATGCCCTCGGCGGTGACGTCGAGGATCGCCGCCAGATCTTCGGCTTCGGCGTGGCCCGCAGCCGGAGGCGGGGCGACGACCAGCGCGGCGGGGGCCGGGGCCGGCATCGGTGCCACGTCGGTCGTCGAAATCGCAGCCGCAGGGCCGGGCAACGGAGCGAAGATCAGGGCATGCGCGCTATCGCCGTCCCAGGTGATCGTGAACAGGCGGGCTTCCGCCTTCACCTCCTCGCTGGAGGAGCCGTCGGCGGCCGAGATCGTGACGGGAGTGCCGGCCTCGGACTTGTTGGGTGCAGATGACACGCCCGGCTCGACATAGAGCGCATCGAGCCCGCCGGCCTGCTCCAAGGCCGCAAGGTCGGCGTAGCCCATCTGCTTGAAGAAGGCCGGGTTACCGTAGAGCAGGCGGTCGAGCCGGTAGATCAGCATGCCCGTGGGCAGCAGGTCGAGCAGGATGCGGTCGCGCTGGCTGTCGCCCTGGGCCGGCGGCTCCTCGGGTATGAGCCATTCGGTGTGCAGCTCCGCGCCTTGATCGGGCGCCGTCTCCGTCGCCGACGGAGCCTGCTGCGGCGGCGGGACGAGCGGATCGCTCATTCGCGATCCCGGCTCGGGCACCACGCCCTGGACGTCCGCGGGCGCGTTGCGGATCTCACCTTCGAGGCGGGCCGACAGCTGGCGCGCGAGCTCATGAAACGCACTGTTCTCCACCGGCGTGAGCACAGGATGCTTGGACTCGCCCGGAGCGCGGAACGGGACCACGTTCCCGGTCGTTTCGAGCCCGATGCCCTCGATGTGGTGTACGTCCGGCGCAATGGAAGCCTCACGCGATGACGCAGTGACGTTGTCCTGCTGCGGCGGCACATCTGCGGCCCGCACATGGTCGGATTGGGCAAGCTCGGTTTCGTCGGCGTCCGGAACATCGGTCGCGGCTGCTTCGGTCGATGCGGGGCGACGCAGTGCGGCCAGCCGGTCCAGGGCGTCGAGGTCGCGACAGACACCGAAGCCGCGATAGCCGGCATGGGTCCTGTCCTCCGCCAGGACGGGCAGTCCCGACAATTCGACCGCAAGCCGCTCGCCCTCGGCGGGCCAGCTGACGACGAGCCCGCTCCAGGTCTCTTTCGTTTCGATCGCGGCACCGACCCGCCCGTCGGGATCGAGGCCTAGCGATGCAGCGAGCTCATGCCAGGGACGGCCGAGCTCGGCGGCGCCGTGCCGCCCGATCAGGTGGGTGAATTCATCGGAGCCGATCGAGAACCGTCCCTCGGCATCCATCTGCCAGGAAAATCGGAGCGGATGGCGACGGCCGACTAAAGGCTCCGCCGCGCCGGATTTGGCAGGATGCGCGTGATCTTCCGTTTGCGGCGCCGGCGCCTTGAACAGATCAGCTTCGGCCGGATCGTCGATCAGCAGGAACTCGGCCGGCGCGTCGTTCGACAGCGCGGGGGATTCGTCGTCGGTTTGGCGTTCAGTCATTGCATCCATCGGAAGAGGAGGCGAAGTCACGACCGCGGGCCCAGCGGCAACATCCACGGGGGCTGATGATGCCGGGGCGGCATCTGCGGTTGGCTCAGGTATTGGCGCCGAGCCCGGCGCCTCGATCTCGTCGGCAGGGGCCGGCATCGGGACGGCCACCAGCCCGACCTGATTGCCGCTGCCAATGCGGTAGAGCGCTGCGCGCTCCGTGCCGAACGTCACCTCGGCCATGCCATCGGCCAGCGCCGCCCTGCGTATCTCGACGAAATCCGGCTCGGTCAGGTCGCGCATGCCGAACAGGCGCCGTCCGGCTGAACTAATGCCGGCGAACTGGCCGTCCTGGGTGAATGCGATCAGCGCATGCTCGCTCGTCTCCGCCAGCCGCTTCAGGCGATCCGCCAGTGGGAAGCTACGTCCACCCCCGTCAGTGCTGGTGATCAGCACCGCGCGCGTGCCATCGGGCAGGTCGATCCTGGCGCAGCCGCAGGTCGCGAGCGTGCCGAGCGGCGCGCCGAAACCACGTAGACGTTCCAGCCGCAAAGCGCCGGTCTCGGGCAGCCGCCGTCCCAATTGAGCGACCTGGCGGCGATGCGCGTCGGCGGGGCCGAACGTTTTCGCGATCAGCGCCGCTGCGCTTGTCGCACCGAGGGCGCGCGCACCGGCCGCGTTGGCCCACAGCACACGGCCGCCATCGGCCGACCATAGCCAGGCCGGCAGACTGCCGGCGGCGTGGACGGCCAGCCGGGGGTCGCTGAGGGCCTGCAATTCGAGATCGGCGTGGGTCATGGGCGACGACGGCGAACGGCTCTTGTGATGTTGATCGGCCGTGGATGACCGGCGGCCGGAACTGGAAGCGTTAAGAATTCGTTACTATCGCGCGTTTTGAGGGCCGAGGTCCACGGCGGGGCCGCACTCCTGTCCTGCTAAAGCTTGGATAACCTTAATGTGTTCCTCGTGAGCCCCCCGGGCTCGGAATCGCGGCGAAACCGGCATGGACCGTTGCAATCTCGGCTCTCGATAGCACGATGATACCCTGGACTGGCTCGGGGCCGCTCAGCAGCGGGAAAGCTGCTGAGAGACGAGGGCGCAGCCAATCGGGACTTCAGAAGGAGGAAAGCATGACTGACGATGGACGACGATTCGAGATTCCGAAAGACGTGCGGGCAATGGCGGAGGCGGGCTTCGACCAGGCACGTCAGACGTTTGAGAAGTTTCTGGCCGGAGCGGAGGCGACGGCCGGCTCGCTCGAACAGCGCGGTGCGACAGTGCGGGCCGGAACCAAGGACATCGGCTCCAAGGTCTTGTCCTACGCGGAAAAGAACGTCCAGTCGTCGCTCGACTACGCCCAATCGCTGGTCCACGCCAAGGACCTGCCCGAGGTGCTGCGGCTGCACAGCGAATTCGTTCAGGGCCAGATGCGATCGCTCGCCGAACAGGCAAGCGAAGTCGGCCAGGCCATCGGCAAGGCCGCGATCGACGCA
This sequence comes from Bradyrhizobium sp. HKCCYLRH2060, assembly GCF_051168135.1. Taxonomy (NCBI): domain Bacteria; kingdom Pseudomonadati; phylum Pseudomonadota; class Alphaproteobacteria; order Hyphomicrobiales; family Nitrobacteraceae; genus Bradyrhizobium; species Bradyrhizobium sp. HKCCYLRH2060. The sequence continues at coordinate 223,807 of NZ_JBNPUK010000005.1, read as the reverse complement.
ACCAAGCCCAAGGCCTGATCAGACATGCCTCGATCCCCCTTTTTCTGGAAGCGGGCGCGGCAACAGTTTCTGATAGTGGAATTTCCGTTGCGTTGCACAAAAGCGCCACGATATAGCTCTACGCGAGGTTGTTACCTCCCAGGGGCGGTTCCTCTGCGTGATCCGAAGTGACTTCCCGATTGCCGGGCCGGTCCAGTCTCAATGTTTCGAAGGATGCATGCCATGACCAATGCCACCGATCCTTTCTCCGCGTCGATCATTCCGTTCGAGGTTCCCGAACAGGTACGCGCGCTCGCCGAAAAAGGCGTGTCGCAGGCCCGCGAGAACTACGCCAAGTTCAAGGACGCTGCGGAAACCCACAATTCGGCCATCGAGGCCTTCTTCGCCAACGCCAGCAAGGGCGCCGGCGTCTACTCGTCGAAGGTCATGGAATTCACGAAGGCCAATACCACCGCGTCGCTCGACTTCGCCCAGGAGCTGTTCGGTGTGAAGTCGCCGTCGGAGGCGATGGAGCTGTGGACCGGTTTCGCGCGCAAGCAGTTCGAGACCTTCACCGCCCAGGCCAAGGAGCTCGGCGAGCTCGGCCAGAAGGTTGCGGCCGAGACGGTCGAGCCGATCAAGGAAAGCGCCACCAAGCTGTTCAAGACGGCGGCCTGAGGCAGCCTCAAGTCTCGCCAGGTGCGCGATGCGGCCGCGCGCCGGCATGGACGGCGGGTAGATCCAGAACCCGGGCGCGTTGCGGCCGGGTTCGATGCTTTCTGGGCTCCCCGCTTGAACGGGGGCTCACTCGGGCCGAAACGGCGTCAAAAAACGCAGTCATGGCAGGGGACTTTATCCGTTCTCGGCCTTGCCAAATTCGCCCGTTGCACCTAGTTTCCGGCCCGTTCGGACGCCCCTCGCGGGCAGTCCCATGGCGGATGCAGTTGTAGCTCAGTTGGTTAGAGCGCCTGTCTGTGGAACAGGAGGTCGGTGGTTCGAGCCCACCCAACTGTACCATGGCCGGGACCATCGCTGGGCCGTTCGCAAGCTCACCTCTATCCGTGCTCCGCGTCCCATTGATCGTGCGCCGTGATTGGTCGCCCGTCGCGACCTCTCGCGCATGGCTGTGGCCGGGGCGTGGCCGCAGAGCTTTGCCCGCGGAAGCCTGAGCCCGGTCTCCGTATTTCGACGGATATATCGCCGGGCGTGCGCTCGCTTGCGGTTTGCCGCGCCGGATCGGTAGCACGGCGTGGCACTGTTGCTTGCGAATCCGGTCTCCTTCAATCACACTTTGCGGCAACGAGGGGGAGGGGACGATGAGAGGGATTGATCTCGATCCACGCATCTCTGCCGTACTGATCGTAATGGCCGCGCTGTTAGTCCCCGTAACCGCACGGGCCTATACCGCCGAGCAGGAGCAGGCATGCACAGGCGATGCGTTCCGGCTTTGTAGTTCCGACATTCCCGACGTCGATCGTGTCACCGCCTGCATGGTTCGCCGCAAGGCCGAGCTGTCGCCGTCATGCCGCGCCCAATTCGGGCCGCCAGAGCGCCAGGCAGCGTCATCTGGCCGTGCGGAACGGCCGATGAGCATTCGTCCTGTCACCAGGAAGCCGGTCACTGCGCGCGCTGGCAAATCGAAGAAGTCGACGCGACCAGACGCGACCTGAGCGATGCCGATTGCCGCCTTTGGCGGCACTCGGCATGACCGCAGTCTTCGGACGCACACCTCGATGCGCAGCCTCAACATGTAAATGCGATGGGGCATGACCGGATGTTGTCGAACATCGCCGCCTGATCTGCTGTTTTGCCTGCTTTGGTGTGACTCAAAAACCAATGCGTTTCGGCAATCAGGAGTTACGTCTTATCAATCGCTAAATTTATCTTCCGCGAATCAGTCCGCTGATTCATTTTCGCTGCCGGGGTCAATCTGGAGGCCAAGGTATGAACGTTATTGTTTTCGCATCGCGTAAGGGCGGTTCAGGCAAGAGCACCCTGGCCGCCCATCTCGCTGCGCAGATCAAGTCGAGCAAGTCTTGTCTGCTCATCGATGCCGACCCTCAGGGGTCGCTCACGCTTTGGCACAAGCTGCGCGGCACCAACGAGCCGCCGATCAAGACGGCCGTGAACTCGGTGAGCGCGATCGTGTCCGCCGCCCGCCGCGACGGCGTCGAGTGGGTGCTGATCGATACGCCGCCGACCATCTCGGCCGTCGTCGAGGATGCGATCAAGAACGCGACGATGGTGATCATCCCGGCCCGCCCCGGCGTGTTCGACGTCAACGCGGTGCAGGAGACGATCCAGACCTGCCGCGCCGCGCGCAAGCCCTACGCGGTCGTTCTCAATGGCGCGCCAGCGCGCCGCGACGATGCCGAAAGTCCGATCGTCACCATCGCCCGCGAAGCGCTGGCGAAGTTCAAGGCCCCGGTGTGGGGCGGCCAGATCACCAACCGCGCCGATCTGCTGATGGCGCTGGGCCAGGGTGAAGGCGTGCGCGAATATTATGCGGAGGGCCGTGCTGCGGCCGAGATCGCACGCCTCTGGGCTGCGATCGAGCGTTCGGTGCGGGCTATTCGCGGTACTGTGTCGGCCAACGGCGCCATGCACAAGCAGGCGGCCTGATCGCGGCATCAGATGGGGCATCGACGCGCGGTCCTCCGCGCGTTTTTTGCGTCGGGTCACAAGCTCTCGCGTGAGTGCCGAATTCGCGCCGCGCGAGAGGGCTTGGCGAGGTCAGGCAACCATCAGGAAATAGAAGGCGATTGCCGGCGTCAGGGTCAGGATCACGGACCAGATCCCGACCGCCCAGAGAATGTCTTCGACGCTGAAACCCTGATGCTCAGGGTATGGATGATCCTGCAAAGCCACGACGTCCTCGCGCTCTTTGACGTTTTCAACATCCATAGCGGAACATCTTTAAACACGAGGTTGCGGACTGCGCCGCTTTTGATCGCGTTTGTTAGCTCGGATTAACCACGGAGATTCTGCTCCGGCTCCACAGCGGTGGCGCGGCTCTGCCTGGCCTTTCCGATCGGGAAGGCCAGGCAGAGCCGGCGAATAGGTCGGGGCGTGCTCAGGCAACGCGGTTCTGCGTGGTCGTCGGCTGGCGCCGCTCGATCTGCTGATCCAGCCGTGCGGCCAGCTCAGCGCCAACCTCCACCATTGGCAGCCGTACTTCGGGGCTCGCAATGACGCCGGTGCGCGCCAGCCAGTACTTGGCCGGTGCGGGGCTCGGCTCGGTGAACAGCAGTCGCGTGAGATGCTCGACCAGCGCCCAGCACGCTGCTGCCGCGTCGTGACGGCCGGCCTTCACGTGCTGCAGGATTGCGGCAAACGTCTCGGTCTCCAGATGTGCCGAGAGCAGGATGGCGCCGTCGGCACCGGCCTGCAGCGCATCGAAGCTCTGGGCGTCTTCGCCCGTCAGGATATGAAACCCTGCGCGCCGACGCGTGATCAGGTCGCGCGTCTGCGTGCGGTTGGCGCAGCAATCCTTGAGGCCAGCGATAGCGGGATGCTCGGCGAGCTGCAGCAATGTCTCGTTGTCGAGGCCAACCGCCGAGCGATAGGGAATGTTGTAGAGCACGATCGGATGGGCGGTGCGGTCGGCCAACGCGGTGAAATGCGCCAGCAGGCCGCGCTGCGACGGACGCACGTAAGGCGGACTCGAGATCAGATAGAAGTCGATCGGCCATGACGCGGTTCGGTCGAGCGCTTCGATCACCTCGGCCGTCGCCACGCCGCCGACACCGAGACAGATCGGCAGCGGCCGGCCGATGGTGTCGAGCTCGTCCCGGACCACGCTGATCAGACGGGCGCGCTCGTCCCATGACAGCGCCAGTCCTTCGCCTGACGTGGCACCGAGCACCAGTCCATCGATCGGCTTGGCGGCGTAGTGCCGAACCAGATTGCGTAAGGATGGTTCGTCGAGCGCGCCATCGCGGAACGGCGTGATCAGGGGCAGCCAGAGGCCCTGCAGTCGGGTCGTAACGTTGGTCATGGTCCATCTCCTTGGGTGGCAGGAGCCGGCGACGGGACACGCAAAAAAGCCCCGTCCTCGCGGCGGGGCTGGTGATGCGGCGGTGAATTCGAGAGATTCTAGCGCGCGCGTCCACATGTCCCCGGGAGGGGAGCTTTTTTCGACAACAACTTGGCGTGCGAAGACGTGGACATGCGATCTAGATGCGCGGTGCAGGCGATGCTGTCAACGCCGCATCGGGCACGACACGGAAACATTCGGCAAAAAAATAGCCGGGCCCAAATGAGCCCGGCTGGAGGTATTGGCCAAAGAGGCCGACACAATCACCTTCCAAGAGGGATTTCTGAGCGCTCGCGCCACTGGAGGAGGGGGACAATGCGCAACGCCAACGCTCAGCACATACTCACTATGGGCTCTCACATGGCGTCGCAGCAACCATGCAAGCCGCATGTCAGACATGCACAATGTCACGCCGGCCAGCGCTGCGCTTTGCTCACGACGAAGTCACGGAACACTTGAACGCGTGCGACCGTCTTCAATTCCTCGGGATAGACGAAGTAGGTGTCGAGCTGGATCGAATCCGACTCTCCGAACAATTGCACGAGACGGCTGTTTTCCTCGACGAGGTAGTCCGGCAGCGCGGCGATGCCGAGCCCTTGCTGGCAGGCGCGGACCAGGCCGAGAATGTTGTTGACCCTGAAATAGGCCTCGCGCGGACCGGATCCGTTGCGGCCGGCATCGACCAGCCAGCTGCGGTTCTGCAGATGCGGGGCGACCTGGCCGTCGGCCAGCATGATAATGCGATGATCATCGAGCTCGTCGAGGGTGCGCGGCGTACCGAAGCGCTTGACGTATTCCGGCGAGCAATAGGCGTGGAAGCTGATCGCGAACAGCTTGCGCTGGATCAGATCGGGCTGGGTCGGCTTGCGGGTACGGATCGCCACGTCGGCCTCGCGCATCGACAGATCGAGCTCCTCGTCGGTGACGATCAGCGAGATCCGGATCTCCGGATAGAGCGCGGTGAATTCCCCGAGCCGCGGGATCAGCCAGTTGATGCCGACGCCCGGGGTTGTCGTGATCTTCAGATCGCCGCTCGGCCGCTCGCGGCTGTCGGTCAGCTTGGCGCGCGCCGCCTGCAATTGCATGAAGACGTCATGCGCGGTCCGGAACAGCAGGTCGCCCTGCTCGGTAAGGATCAGCCCGCGGGCGTGACGGTGGAACAGCGAGACTGCGAGCTCCTGCTCGAGCGCACTGACTTGGCGCGACACCGCCGATTGCGACAGCCCGAGCTGCTCCCCGGCATGCGTGAAGCTGCCTGCTTCCGCCGCTGCGTGAAACACCTTCAGCTTGTCCCAATCCATATCCGTAAATCCATCCCGTGATCGTGGCATCGTCAGTTCATTCCGCCGCGGCGCGTTCGCTCGCGGCGTGGGCGAGGAAGCGTTCGGCTTCGAGGGCAGCCATGCAGCCCATGCCGGCGGCGGTGATCGCCTGCCGATAGGTTTCATCGGCGACGTCGCCGGCGGCAAACACGCCGGGAACGGAGGTCGCGGTCGAGCCCGGCACCACCTCGACGTAACCGGACGGTTTCAATTTGAGCTGACCGGCGACCAGCTCCGTGGCCGGCGCATGGCCGATCGCGACGAACACGCCGTCGGCGGGCAGCTCGGTGAGCGCGCCGGTCTTGACGTTCTTCAGCCTGACATGCGTGACCTTGGATGGCGAGCTCGCGCCGCAGATCTCATCCAGGGCGCTGTCCCAGACGACCTTGATCTTGGGATGCTTGAACAGCCGCTCCTGCAGGATGCGCTCGGCGCGGAAATGGTCGCGCCGGTGCACGACGGTGACGGCCGACGCGAAATTGGTCAGGAACAGCGCTTCCTCGACCGCGGTGTTGCCGCCGCCGACGACGATGACCTCCTTGCCGCGATAGAAGAAGCCGTCGCAGGTCGCGCAGGCCGAGACGCCGAAGCCCTTGAACGTCTCCTCCGACGGCAGCCCGAGCCAGCGCGCCTGGGCGCCGGTCGCCAGAATGACGGTCTCGGCGAGGTAGACGTCACCGGAATCGCAGGTCAGGCGGAACGGACGCTGACCCAGCTCGAGCTTGGTCACGAGGTCGGTCTTGATCTGGGCGCCGACATGCGTCGCCTGCTTCTCCATCTGCTCCATCAGCCAGGGACCCTGGATGACGTCGGCAAAGCCCGGATAGTTCTCCACGTCGGTGGTGATGGTGAGCTGCCCGCCGGGCTGGATGCCCTGGATCAGCACCGGCTCCAGCATAGCTCGTGCCGCGTAGATCGCCGCCGTATAGCCGGCAGGGCCGGAACCGATGATGACGACTTTGGCATGGATCGGAGCTTGCATGTGACCGAAGACTCGCTGGAAGAGGGAGAATTGACGACGCAGCGAGCGGAATGCGCAAAAGAAACGCCCCGAAGCCCCATCGAAAATGTCAAATCCAAGTCTAAGCCATCTGGCAAGCTATGCAAGAATTGCAACGCATCTCGGCGAATTTTCCCTTCACGACCCGGTCAACGGGGGAAATCTAAAGTAATAAAATTGCGCAAATTGACCAGCCTGCGCTAAGAGAGTTGCCCATCGTCCCCCTGCGCCCCTGCGCCTCCTCCTATCCCGCCAGAGCCCACAATCCCCGTGTCCAAGAATCTTGATGAGATCGATCTCAAAATCCTGAGCGAAATCCAGGCCGATGGCAGGATCACCAATGTCGAGCTCGCCAAGCGGGTCGGCATCTCGCCGCCGCCTTGCCTGCGCCGGGTCAGGACCCTGGAGGAGGAAGGCTACATCACCGGCTACCGGGGCCTGCTCGACCCGCGCAAGCTCGGCTTCGATGTGACCGTGTTCGCCTCGGTCCACCTATCCAGCCAGGCGGACGCCGACCTGAAGGCGTTCGAAGAGTTCGTGCGGTCCGAGCCGCTGGTGCGGGAATGCTGGATGCTGTCCGGTGAGGTGGACTTCATCCTGAAATGCGTGGCACCGGACATGGCAACGTTCCAGGAGTTCGTGACGCATCTGACGGCGGCGCCCCATGTGCGCAACGTCAGGACCTCGCTGGTGCTGCATAACTCCAAATACGAGGCGGCCGTGCCGCTCGAGGTCAAGGGACGGAGCTAGGCCTCGAGGGTCATTCCGGGCCAGCCCCGCAGGGGCTGAACCCGGAATCTCGAGATGGCGTCGATAAGCTCTGGATTTCGGGTTCGATGCTGTCGCATCGCCCCGGAATGACAGTGGAGCGAGTGATCAGCTCTTCTTCCGCAGCAGCGCGTCCAGGCTGATCGGGCCGCCGCCGGCCGTCGCCAGATACAGGCAGGAGAAGCAGAACGCGATCGCCGCGGTGCCGTTGTTCAGGAGCGGCAGCCATACCGGCTCACCTGTCTTGAACATGTGGCCCATGAAGTAGGCGAAGGCCATCTCGCCAGCCAGGATGAATGCGACGGGCCGCGTGAGCAGACCGACCATCAGCAACGCGCCGAGCACCAGCTCGATCATGCCGGCCGTGTAGATCAGCGGCGGAATGTTGGCGAAGTACGGGATGACAGGAAACTTGAAGATCTTGGCCACGCCGTATTGAAACAACAGCAGGCCGGTGATGAAGCGAAACAGGCTGAGTGCAGCCGGTTGCCATTTCGAGAGCATCTGCTCCATGTGTGATCGTCCCCCAACAGAAAACCATGATGCGACGATGGCCGGTTCGGTCGTTGCCGCCCCGGCTCGTCGGCCGCAGATTTAGCTGATTACCGCAACTGCGTCACCGGCATGCGTCATGACATGCGATGAATTGGGCGTGTACTGCCGAAGTGGCGGCCTTCCGCTGCCCTGCAACCACCGGGAACGACGAAGGGCCGCGCCTTGGCGCAGCCCTTCGATTCGCTCCGGCGGGACGTTGCCCTGTCTCAGCGCCACTCGACCTTGGCGATCTCGTAGGACTTGGCGCCGCCGGGCGCCATGACCTCGACGGTGGTGCCCATCTTCTTGCCGATCAGTGCGCGCGCCAGCGGCGAGGTGATCGAGATCTTGCCCTTCTTGGCGTCCGCCTCGACCTCGCCGACGATCTGCCAGACCGTCTTCTTCTCGGTGTCCTCGTCGATCAGGGTCACCGTCGCGCCGAACTTGATCGTGTCGCCGGAGAGCTTGGTCACATCGATGATGTCGGCGCGCGCGAGCTTGTCCTCAAGCTCGGCGATGCGGCCCTCGTTGTGAGACTGCTCTTCCTTTGCGGCGTGATATTCCGCGTTCTCGGACAGGTCGCCATGCGAACGCGCTTCCGCGATATGTTCGATGATGCGCGGACGGTCCACCGATTGGCGCTGCTTGAGCTCGTTCTCCAACGCGGCGTAGCCCATCGAAGTCATGGGAACCTTTTCCACCATCTCTTCTCGTCCTTCAGTCGTGCGGGCGGGGGCGCGCACGATCAGCATCTTCAGAATAGGCCTTTGCGGCTCAAAGCAAAGCCTGAAGGCCCGGCAAGACCGTCCCGTCAAAGGCCGGTACAACATCGAACGGGGCGGCGAGTTCCTGAAAGCTTCTATTGCCGATTGTTGCCAACCGCTTAGCGGGCGTTCGCCCGCGCGCTGCGATTAGTTTTCGGAAAAGTAACTCTGCAGGGTGCGGACCTCAAGGTCTCCCCCGAGATAGGCACGGATGCCTTGCGCGGCCGCCACGGCACCCGAAAGAGTGGTGTAATACGGCACTTTATGCAAGAGGGCAGCGCGCCGCAGCGAGCGGCTGTCAGCCAGCGCCTGCGGGCCTTCGGTGGTGTTGAAGACCAGCTGGATGTCGCCATTGGTGATGGCGTCCACGATGTGCGGCCGTCCCTCCAGCACCTTGTTGATCTTCTCGGTCGGCACGCCCTGGTCGGTCAGGAAACGCTGGGTGCCGGACGTCGCCACCACCTTGAAGCCGAGTTCGTGGAGCATCCGCACCACCTCCGTGATGCGCGCCTTGTCGCTTTCACGCACCGACACGAACACCGTGCCTTTGCGCGGCACGCGTGTGCCGCCCCCAAGCTGGCTCTTGGCGAACGCCACGGCGAACGAGCGGTCGATGCCCATCACCTCGCCGGTGGAGCGCATCTCCGGGCCGAGCACGGTGTCGACGCCGGGGAAGCGGGCGAACGGGAAGACCGATTCCTTGACCCCGACATGCTTGAGCGCGCGCTTTGTCAGCCCGAAATCGGCGAGCTTCTCGCCCGCCATGATCCGGGCCGCGATCTTGGCGACCGGCGTGCCAACCACCTTGGCGACGAAGGGCACCGTGCGCGAGGCGCGCGGGTTGACCTCGAGCACGTAGATCGTGCCGTCCTTGATCGCATATTGCACGTTCATCAGGCCGACGACGTCGAGCCCGAGCGCCAGCTCGCGGGTCTGCCGCTCCAGCTCGGCGATGGTCGCCTCGTCGAGCGAATGCGGCGGCAGCGAGCAGGCGGAGTCGCCGGAATGGATACCGGCCTCCTCGATGTGCTCCATGATGCCGACGATGAAGGTGTCCTTGCCGTCGGACAGGCAGTCCACATCGATCTCGGTGGCGTCGGACAGGTAGCGATCGAACAGCAGCGGGTTCTTGCCCAGCACCGTGTTGATCTGGCCGGTCTTGTCGTTGGGATAGCGCGCCTTGACGTCGGCCGGCACCAGCTCCGGCAGGGTGCCGAGCAGGTAGTCGCTGAGCTGGTTGTCCTCGCGGATGATCTGCATCGCGCGGCCGCCGAGCACATAGGACGGACGCACCACCAGCGGCAGGCCGAGATCGGCCGCCACCAGGCGCGCCTGCTCGACCGAGTAGGCGATGCCGTTCTTCGGCTGCTTCAGATGCAGCTTGTCGAGGATGCGCTTGAAGCGGTCGCGGTCCTCGGCCAGGTCGATGGCCTCAGGCGAGGTGCCGAGGATCGGTACCTCGGCGGCTTCGAGCGCGCGCGCGAGCTTCAGCGGCGTCTGGCCGCCGAACTGCACGATGACGCCATGCACGGTGCCGTTCTTGCGCTCGGTGGCGATGATCTCGAGCACGTCCTCGGCCGTCAGCGGCTCGAAATACAGCCGGTCGGCGGTGTCGTAGTCGGTCGAGACCGTCTCCGGATTGCAGTTGACCATGATGGTCTCGTAGCCGGCATCGGCCAGCGCGAAACAGGCATGGCAGCAGCAATAGTCGAACTCGATGCCCTGGCCGATCCGGTTCGGGCCGCCGCCGAGAATGATGACCTTCTTCTTGTCCGACGGCGCGCTCTCGTCGCCGAGTCGGCCTGCAAACGGCGTCTCATAGCTCGAATACATGTAGGCGGTCGGCGAAGCGAACTCCGCCGCGCAAGTGTCGATTCGCTTGAACGCTGGACGGACGCCGAGCGCCTGCCGCTTGGCGGCGACCTCGGCTTCGGTGGTGTTGGCGAGCACCGCGAGCCGCGCGTCGGAGAAGCCCATCGCCTTCAGCGTGCGCATGCCGCTCGCGTTCGGCGGCAGGCCGTGGCGGCGGACCTTGTCCTCCATCTCGACGATTCCACGCATCTGCGCCAGGAACCAGGGATCGATCTTGCAGGAGTTGAAGATGTCCTCGTCCGACCAGCCGAGGCGCATCGCCTGGGCGACCTGGAGCAGGCGGTTCGGGGTCGGCGTGCCCAGGGCGGCGCGGATCGCATTCTTGTCGTCGCCGCGGCCGAGCCCCTCGATGTCGATCTCGTCGAGGCCGGTGAGACCGGTCTCGAGACCGCGCAGCGCCTTCTGCAGGCTCTCCTGGAAGGTGCGGCCGATCGCCATGACTTCGCCGACCGACTTCATCGAGGTGGTCAGCGTGGTCGACGCGCCCGGGAATTTCTCGAAGGCGAACCGCGGAATCTTGGTGACGACGTAGTCGATGGTCGGCTCGAACGACGCCGGGGTCGCGCCGCCGGTGATGTCGTTGGCGATCTCGTCCAGCGTGTAGCCGACCGCGAGCTTGGCCGCGACCTTGGCGATCGGGAAGCCGGTGGCCTTCGAGGCCAAGGCCGAGGAGCGCGACACGCGCGGGTTCATCTCGATCACGACCATGCGGCCGTCGGCCGGGTTGACGCCGAACTGCACATTGGAGCCGCCGGTCTCGACGCCGATCTCGCGCAGCACCGCCAGCGAGGCGTCGCGCATGATCTGATATTCCTTGTCGGTCAAGGTCAGCGCCGGCGCCACCGTGATCGAGTCGCCGGTGTGCACGCCCATCGGATCGAGGTTCTCGATCGAGCAGACGATGATGCAGTTGTCCTTCTTGTCGCGGACGACCTCCATCTCGTACTCCTTCCACCCGAGCACCGATTCCTCGATCAGCACTTCGTTGGTGGGGGAGGCGTCGAGACCGCGCTCGATGATGTCGAGATATTCTTCCTTGTTGTAGGCGATGCCGCCGCCGGTGCCGCCCATGGTGAAGGAGGGACGGATGATCGCGGGCAGGCCGATCTCGGACAGCGCCATCAGCGCCTGTCCCAGCGCATGCTCCTGATAGCGCTTGCGGCGCTCGTTCTCGCCGAGCGTCCATTGCCGGTCGAGCTCGTCGCGCGCGGCGCCCGACAGCGTCTCGCGCTCGGCCAGATATTTGTCGCGATATTGTTTCTTCAGCGCCGACGCATTGGCGAGCCGCGACTTCGGCGTCTGCAGCCCGATCTTCTCCATCGCGTTGCGGAAGAGCTGGCGGTCCTCGGCCTTGTCGATCGCGTCAGCCGTGGCGCCGATCATCTCGACATCGAACTTCTCCAGCGTCCCCTGCCGGCGCAGCGACAGCGCGCAGTTCAGCGCGGTCTGCCCGCCCATGGTCGGCAGCAGTGCGAAGCCGCCGGGGATGATGTGGCGTTCCTTCTCGATGATCTTGGCGACGATCTCCGGCGTGATCGGCTCGATATAGGTCGCATCGGCCAATTCCGGATCGGTCATGATCGTGGCCGGATTGGAATTGACGAGGACGACGCGATAGCCCTCCTCCTTCAGCGCCTTCACCGCCTGCGTACCGGAATAGTCGAATTCGCAGGCCTGGCCGATCACGATCGGACCGGCGCCAATGATCAGGATGGTCGAGATGTCGGTTCGTTTCGGCATTCAAGCTCACGGGCAAGAAACGGCAGAGAATTGGGCACAAAAAAAGGGCGCGCGTGCTGCGCGTCCCCGAAGGCCAAGGGCCAAGGCGCGACCAGTGCTCGCGCGCGAGCGGTCTTTAGACCAGTTTCCTCTGAGCGAAAAGGGTTTTGGCCCGAAATCAACGGTCAAATTGGCCGGAGCTGGCGGAAGGGCGGCGGATGGCTCGCAGAGCCGAAGCCGCGCAGCGGCGAAGGCTGGAGGCCCGGCCTGGACTTGAACCAGGTTCAAGAGCGTTGCACCGCTCTTCGCGTCGTAGCTTCCGCCACCGGGCCGGGAATGATCTTACCTCTCACGGCCGCGTGAGCCAGCCCGTGTTTCAGTTAACCCTAATCCGGTTGCTCGATGTTGGGCCAGCGCGCGGGCTGGTCGGCTCGGCCGGTCACGCGGTTCCCGTCACCGGCTGCGCCACGAAGGTCATGCGCCAGGGATTGTGGCCGATATTCTTCGGCGCTCGGACAGCGCTGAGGCCGGCCTTCTTCAGCCGCGCCAGGATCTCGGCCTCGCTGTAGCGCTGCAGGCCGACCTTCGTCCGCAGCTGCCGGTAATCGGACAGGGCAGTGGCGACCAGCCCGACCATGGCATCCTTGAGGAAGCCGTCCCGTGCGGCGAACATCAGCAGCGCGAGCACGTCGCGGCCCATGCCAACGTCCGGGCGCAGGACGTCGCCGAGGACGAACTTTCCGGACGGCTTCAGCAGCCGCCTGATCACGGCCAGGGCTGCGTCGAATTCCGCCTCGCTCATGTACTGTGCCACGGAGTTCATGACGACGAGGTCGATCGAGCCTTCCTGCATGTTGCGCAGCTCGTCCAGCGAGCGCACGCGGATCTTGGTGTTGGGGGCGAAACGCGCGATCAGCCGGCCGCGCACGCCCGGCGCCGGCTCGGCCAGGATCAGCGTCATGCAGGCGTCGGCGACCTTGGCGGCCGATAAGGCTTCTCCGCAGGAATAGTCGAGAACGACCGCGTCGGGCGAGGGGATATAGCCGACGATGTCGCGCGCAATCGCCTGGAAGTGCAGGTCGCGATGCAGCTTGCTCGCATAGATCGTGTGCGTGGAATCGTAATAGTCGATCCAGTCGTCCATGGCGGGTTCCGGCAAACACAGTTCCTTGATGGGAACTTGGGGGGTCAGCGAGCGTTAACGGGTCCGATCACCCGTGTCCATCGCTGCTTCTAACAGGAAGGCTGACCCGTGAGTAAAGCAAAGACCGACAAGACCGCCCCCGAGCTCGATACCCCGACCGATCTGTCGCCGGACGCCGTGAACAAGATTTCGACGGCGTTGAACACGCTGCTTGCCGATGCGTTCGCGCTTTACCTTAAGACCAAGAATTTCCACTGGCACGTCAGCGGCCGGCACTTCCATGACTATCACCTGATGCTCGACGAGCAGTCGGACGCGATCTTCGCCACAACGGACCAGCTCGCCGAGCGAGTTCGCAAGCTCGGCGGTACCACGGTCAAGTCGATCGGCCAGATCAGCAAGCTGCAGACCATCAAGGACAACAACGAGGAGTATGTGCCGCCGCGCGAGATGTTGCGGGAGTTGATGCAGGACAACAAGCACATGGCGGCCGCGATGCGCAAGGCGCACGAGCTGTGCGACGACAATGACGATCCGGCCACCGCGGGATTGCTGGAGACCTTCATCGACGAGACAGAGCGCCGCACCTGGTTCTTGTTCGAAGCCAGCCGCCAGGAAGGCAGCAACGCGGCATAAGCGGGCCCGCGTCGAGTTGAGGTCCGGGCGCGCTGCGAGCACGTGGTGCGCCCGTCCAGTCTCGATGCCGCGCTATGTGGAGTGGCCGAGTGCCGACCAGCTCCGGTAGATCATGTAAGCCGCCACCACGAACACCACACTGGCAAACACCTTGTTCAGGGTGCCGCGCGTGCCGGACAGGCGAGCGGCCAGCTTGGCACCGACCAGGCCACCGGCGATGCCGGCGACGAGAAAGGTCGCCGCCAGTGCCCAGTCGACCAGCCCCGACAGCGCGTAGTTCGCCGCGGTCGTCAGTCCGAACGCCGTGACGGACACGAGCGAGGAGCCGATCGCGTAGAGGATCGGCATGCCTGTCGCAAACATCAGAGCCGGAACGATCAGGAAGCCGCCGCCGATGCCGAAGAAGCCGGACAGCGTTCCCGTGCCGAAGCCGAATGCCACTAGCGGCAAAAGATTGTCGCGCGAAAGCTTGACGTCCAGCTGGCTGTTCGTGCCGCGCTTGCGCAGCATCAAGAGTCCGATCACGATCATGACCAGGGCGAACAGCAGCAGCAGCTTCTGACCGTCGACCATCTTGCCGAGCGTCGAGCCAGCGAAGGCGCCGACCACGCCCGTTGCAGCAAACACCAGCGCACAAGGCCATTTGACGTTGCCGGAGCGGGCATGATTGGCGAGATTGGCCGCCGCGTTGATCGCCACGGCGACCGCGCTCGTGCCGATCGCGACGTGGGGATTGCCGACGCCTACCAGATACACCATGAGCGGCACGGCCAGCACCGATCCGCCCCCGCCGATCAGGCCGAGCGTGAATCCGACGAAAGAGCCGGACAGCGAGCCGAGCGCAAGCTCGGCAGCGGACAAGGTCATCCTGCGATGCTCCAGAGTGGCGTGCCGCGCCGGTGCCCGGCCGCTGCCAAATGGGAAAGCCGAGCCGCGACGTCTGCCGCGTGCTCGGTGGGGCGAGGGGTGTCTTAGAGTGCGTTGAGCGGCACTTTCAGGAAGCGCCGGCCGTCCTGATCGGGCGTCGGCAGCCGTCCCGCCTTCATGTTCACCTGCAGGGAGGGGATGATCAGTCTGGGCATGTCCAAGGTGCGGTCGCGCGCCTCGCGGGCGGCAACGAACTGATCCTCGGTGATGCCGTCGCGGACGTGGATGTTGTTCGCGCGCTGCTCGGCCACCGTCGTTTCCCAGCGGATGTCGCGGCCGTTTGGACCGTAGTCGTGGCACATGAACAGCCGCGTCGCGTCAGGCAGGTCCAGCACGCGGCGGATCGAGCGATACAGCGTGCGCGCATCGCCGCCAGGAAAGTCGGCCCGTGCCGAGCCGCCATCCGGCATGAACAGCGTGTCGCCGACGAAGGCGGCGTCTCCGATCACATGGGTCATGCAGGCCGGCGTGTGACCCGGCGTATGCATGGCGAAGGCGGTCATTGCGCCGATCCGGTAGCTGTCGCCATCATGGAACAGGCGGTCGAACTGGCTGCCGTCGCGCTGAAACTCGGTGCCTTCGTTGAAGATCTTGCCGAAGGTCTCCTGCACCATCCTGATGTTGGCGCCGATGCCGATCCTGCCGCCCAGCCGGGACTGGATGTAGGGCGCAGCCGACAGATGGTCGGCATGGACATGAGTCTCGATCAGCCAGTCCAGTTGCCAGCCGCGATCCTCGATCCGGCGGATGATCTTGTCGGCCGAATGCGGCGCGATGCGCCCCGAGGCATAGTCGATGTCCATGACTGAATCGATCACGGCGCAGGCCCGCGAGCCTGGGTCCTTGACCACGTAGCTGACGGTGTTGGTGGCGGGGTCGAAGAACGGTGTGACCTCGGGTTTCACCGACAGGTCGACCGGATGTGGCATGCCGGGCATTCAATCCTTCCTCATTCTGAAGTGACCGCGGCGAGCGAGGGCCGGCGGCGCGAGAGCATGCGGGCTGCGGCCATTCCGATCATCATGGCCGTGACGAACAGGACGACGGCAGGCGAGCCGTAGCCGAGCGCCACGAAGGCCGGGCCCGGGCAGATGCCGGCGAGGCCCCAGCCGATGCCGAAGATCGCAGGGCCGGTTGCGATCCGCCAATCCAGCATCTGCGAGGATGGCAGGTGAAATTGGTCACCGAGGACGGGACGCCGGCGCCGGAAAACCAATCGGAAGCCGGCGAAGGTGACCCCGACCGCTCCAGCCATCACCAGGATCAGGCTCGGATCCCAGCCGCCGGAGCGGATCGCGGCGAAATCGAGGAAGTCGAGCACCTTCTCCGGATTGGACATGCCCGAGAGCAGCAGCCCGAGGCCGAAGACGAGGCCGACGATGAACTGGATGAAGATGAACTGGATGAAGATGATCATGGCGCCTCACAGCACGTGGCGAACGAGGAAGGTGGTCGCGACCGCGGTGGCCATGAACACCAGCGTGGCGACGATCGAGCGCGGCGACAGGCTGGCGATGCCGCAGACGCCATGACCCGAGGTGCAGCCGTTGCCCCAGACCGCCCCGAAGCCGACCAGCAGCCCGGCTGCAACCATATCGATCGGACCGACCTCCAGCTTCAGCGGCGGCAGGCTCCCGCTGACGATGCGGACTGCAAGGGCGGCCGCGACCAGGCCGCCTATGAAGGCGAGCCGGCCAGCGAGGGCGCTGTCCCAGGGCGGCAACAGCCGCGCGGCAATGCCGCTGACGCCGGCGATGCGGCCGGTCAGGCCCATCAGCATG
Source organism: Bradyrhizobium sp. HKCCYLRH2060 (assembly GCF_051168135.1). Taxonomy (NCBI): domain Bacteria; kingdom Pseudomonadati; phylum Pseudomonadota; class Alphaproteobacteria; order Hyphomicrobiales; family Nitrobacteraceae; genus Bradyrhizobium; species Bradyrhizobium sp. HKCCYLRH2060. Next base: position 207,325 of record NZ_JBNPUK010000005.1, on the reverse strand, counting down.
ACGGCTGCAGCGCCGATGAGGGCGCCGCCTGCGAGCGCCGTAACCGCTGTATACTCCGTGATCATATCGTCCTTGATTCCCTCGTCAGGGGCATGTTGCAATCGGCTATCATGTGCATTATTGCATATATACGAAAATGAAGAAGTAACAATGATGACAACACAGGCCAGGCGCAAAACCCGTGAGGCCATGGTGGCGGCGCTCGACGTCAAGGCGGAGGAGGCGGCGGGCCTGCTCGCTGCCATGGCGAATTCGAAGCGCCTCATGGTGCTCTGCAACCTCATCGACGGCGAGCGCGCGGTCGGCGATCTCGCCGAGCAGGTCGGGTTGCGACAGGCGGCGCTGTCGCAGCATCTCGCCAAGATGCGCGCGCTCGATCTCGTCGCTACCCGGCGCGATGGCCAGACCATCTACTATCGGCTGGCGAGCCGCGAGGTCCGCGAGATCCTGCAGACACTGTATCGGCTGTATTGCGCCTGATCAGCGCGCCTGGTGCCACAGGCGCGTCAGTGGGCCGCCCGCACCGAGAACGGGATCGGTCGCGGGCAGCGGCACCGCCGGGATCGTCTTCAGGGCGCGCGCGTGGTTCTCCGGCGTCGGCCGCGTGATCTGCATCTTTGGTCCGGGCGGATAGGCGCCGACGATGCAGAAATCGCTGCTGGCGGAGATGCATTGATGTCCGGTGCCCGCCGGCAGGATGGCGAAGTCGCCTGGCCGAAGCTCCAGTTCCCGACCGCGGTCGCCGCCGAAGCGGACCCGCGCCGTTCCGCTGGCGACGCCCAGCGCCTCATGCACGGTCGCATGATAGTGCAGATAGTCGTGGACTCCGTTGCGCCACATGTCGCCCCAGCCATTGGCGGCGAACATGCGCTCGATGTCGGCCGCCGGATCGGTGCTATCCAGATCGATGACGGCCTCGTAGACCAGGAACGGCAGCGGATTGTTGGGCACCAGGCCGTCGTCCGTGAATACGATGCCGAGCGGTTCGCTTGTCTTGACGCGTGGCGAGGGGGCGGCAGGCATGGCGACCTCGGAAAAAGATGAACCTCACCCCCATCAACCGGCCTGCGTGGCCGCCGTTCCAGTTCACGCCTTGGGCAGTTCGAACACCAGGCAAGTCGTAGTGGCGTGCGCCAGCAGGCGCCCTTGCGAATCGGCGATGCGTGCCTCGGCCGTCGCGGCGCGGCGTCCGAACGACAGCGTCCTGCCCTCCGTTCTCACGATGCCGGTGGCCTCGGTCATGGCCTTGATGAAAGAGACCTTGAATTCAAGCGTGGTGTAACCGCTGCCCTGCGGGCACATCGTGTGGACGGCGAGCCCCATCGCGGAATCCAGCAGGATCGCGGCGTAGCCGCCGTGCACCGAGCCGATCGGATTGTAGTGCCGCAAGGCCGGAACGCTGTGCATGACGACCTGGCCGGGCTCGGCGCTGCAGTCAAACGGCGCGACGGTCTGCATGATCGGCGGCTGCGGCAAAGTCCCGGCAAAGATGCCGCGCACGAAATCGAGCCCGGGCATCGACGCCAGCACCGCCAGCGGCACCACGCCGAATTCACCGCGCAAATCCGTCTCGCTCATGTTGTCGACCTCCAAGGTATGACATCTATCATATAAATGCTGTGCGAAAAGATCGAGGGCAATACCGACGCAGGCGATCACATGATTGCGGACAGAAAAATGCCCGGGACCAGCCCGGGCATTTCGAATTGTCTGGAGTCACCGGCCTCAGGCTGCGCTGCGCTTCTTCTCGCGCATCAGCTCGGCAAAGCGTTGAAACAGATAGTGCGAGTCGCGCGGGCCGGGCGAAGCTTCCGGGTGATACTGCACCGAGAACACCGGCTTGCCCTCGAGCTGGATGCCGCAATTCGAGCCGTCGAACAGCGAGATGTGGGTCTGCGTCGCGCCCGATGGCAGCGTATCCTGGTCGACAGCGAAGCCATGGTTCATCGAGGTGATCTCGACCTTGCCGGTGGTCTCGTCCTTGACCGGATGATTGGCGCCGTGATGGCCCTGATGCATCTTCTTGGTCTTGGCGCCGACCGCAAGTCCGAGCATTTGATGGCCGAGGCAGATGCCGAAGGTTGGCGTGCCCGACGAAATCACCTGCTGAATGACCGGCACGGCATATTTGCCGGTCGCCGCGGGATCGCCCGGTCCGTTCGACAGGAACACGCCGTCCGGCTTCATCGCCAGGATGTCCTCGGCCGGCGTCGTCGCCGGCACCACCGTCACCTTGCAGCCGACGCCGGCGAGCAGGCGCAGGATGTTGCGCTTGATGCCGTAGTCGATCGCGACGACGTTGAACTCCGGCTTGGTCTGCTGGCCGAAGCCCTCGTTCCACACCCAGGGGGTCTCGTCCCAGGTGAAGCGCTGGGCGGAAGTCACCATCGGCACGAGGTCCATGCCCTCCAGGCCCGGCCACTCCCGCGCTTCCTTCTTCAGGGCGTCGAGGTCGAAATGGCCGTCCCTGGCATGCGCGATCACGGCGTTCGGCATGCCCTTGGAGCGGATCAGCGCGGTCAGCGCCCTTGTGTCGATGCCGGACAGCCCGATGATCCCGCGCGCGCGCAGCCACTGGTCGAGATGGCGCGTGGCGCGGTAGTTCGATGGGTCGGTGATCGCCGTGCGCAGGATCACCCCGCGCGCGCCCGGCGTCGCCGCCATGTTCACCGTCTCGATATCCTCGTCGTTGGTGCCGACATTGCCGATATGCGGGAAGGTGAAGGTGATGAGCTGGCCGGCATAGGACGGATCGGTCAGGATCTCCTCGTAGCCGGTCATTGCGGTGTTGAAGCAGACCTCGCCCACCGCGTGGCCCTCGGCGCCGAGGCCGTAGCCTTCCAGCACCGTTCCATCGGCGAGCACGAGGAGCGCGGTCGGTTTATGGTCCGGCCAGGCGGCGTCAGTATCGATGTGTGTCATGAGGCCTCTACATAGTGCCCCTGACATAGTGCCCCTGGCGCGCGGCGTCAAAGCGGGAAGCGAGCGATTCACACGCGATTTCGGTCAATTTGCACGGAGAATGGCCTGGTTTACGAGTGAACGGCCGGAACGTATGCGGAACCGAGTTGTCTCGCCGGGACGAACCGCCTAGACCAGCCGCAACGGAATTCGAGAGGGCAAGATCATGCTGCGCGACGACATCAACAATGCGGTCAAGGAGGCGATGAAGGCCAAGGACGAGCGCAAGCTGTCCACCCTGCGCATGGTCAACTCGACCTTGAAGAACGCCGACATCGCCGCGCGCGGCGAAGGCAAGCCGCCCTTGACCGACGCCGACGTGCTCGCGGTGCTGCAGAAGATGATCAAGCAGCGTCAGGAATCGGTCGAGCTGTATGAAAAGGGCGGCCGCGCCGAGCTCGCCGCCGGCGAGCGCGAGGAAATCGCGGTCATCTCGGCCTATCTGCCGAAGCAGATGAGCGACGACGAGGTGAAGACCGCCATCTCCGCTGCGGTCACTGAAACCGGTGCCGCCGGCATGAAGGACATGGGCAAAGTCATTGCCGTGCTGAAGGCCAAGTATACGGGCCAGATGGACTTTGCGAAGGCCAGTGCGCTGGTGAAGGCGGCGTTGACAGGCTGAGCCGACTGCGCGCAATCAAGCAAGATTGCCTCCACACCGTCATGCCCGGGCTTGTCCCGGGCATCCACGTCCTTAAGACTGTCACGAGCAGAAAGACGTGGATGGCCGGGACAAGCCCGGCCATGACGGAGAAAAACAGTGCTCAAGGAAACGTCCGACTACGACCAGCTTTATCGCGACTTCCGCTGGCAAATCCCGGCGCAGTTCAACATCGCGGTCGCGACCTGCGATCGCCACGCCGACGGCTCGGACCGCCTCGCGCTGATCGTCGTCGAGGAGGACGGCGCCGCCCGGCGCGTCTCGTTCGATGAGCTGCGCGACTATTCCTGCCGCTTCGCCAACGTATTGAAGGCCGATGGTCTCGCGCAGGGCGACCGCGTCGCGGTGTTCCTGTCGCAGTCGCTGGAGCTGCCGATCGTCCATTTGGCGGCGTTTCGCGCCGGTCTCGTCTCGGTGCCGCTGTTCACGCTGTTCGGCGAGGACGCGCTGCAATTCCGGCTGCAGAACTCCGGCGCCAAGGTCGTCGTCACCGACACCACGGGCTTTGCGAAGCTTGCGCGCATTCGCGACCATCTGCCGGAGCTCAAGACGATCTATGTCACTGACGGCGACGGCCTCGGCGCCCGGCCATTCTGGCCGGCGCTGGAGCGCGCCTCGGATCAATTCCCGACCGTCGCCACGTCAAGCGACGACCCTGCCATCATCATTTACACCTCGGGCACGACCGGTAACCCGAAGGGCGCGCTGCACGCCCATCGCGTGCTGCTCGGACATCTGCCCAATGTCGAGATGGTGCACGGCTTCCTGCCGAAGCCGGGCGACGTCATGTGGACGCCGGCGGACTGGGCCTGGATCGGCGGCCTGTTCGACGCGCTGTTTCCGGCCTGGTATCACGCGGTGCCGGTGGTGGGATATCGCGCGAAGAAATTCGAGCCGCAGGCCGCAATGCAACTGATGGCGGACTACGCCGTCCGCAACGTGTTCCTGCCGCCGACGGCGCTGAAGTTGATGCGCCAGGCCAACGTCAAGCACGAGGGGGTCCGGCTGCGCAGCATCCTCACCGGCGGCGAGTCGCTCGGCGCCGAGCTGCTCGACTGGGTGCGCGCGACTTTCGGCATCGATGCGCACGAGATCTACGGCCAGACCGAGTGCAATCTCGTGGTCGGCAACAATGCAAAGCTGTTTTCGATCCGGCCGGGCTCGATGGGCAAGGCGACGCCCGGCTTCCAGGTTCTGATCGTCAACGACAAGGGCGAGGAGCTGCCGCGCGGCGAGAGGGGCATCATCGGCGTGCGCCAGCCCAACCCCTGCACCATGATAGAATATTGGCGCAATCCGGAGGCGACGCGGAAGAAGTTCGCGGGCGACGTGCTGCTGACCGGCGATCTCGGCACCCAGGATGACGACGGCTATTTCTGGTATGCGAGCCGCGAGGACGACGTCATCACGTCGGCCGGGTATCGCATCGGCCCGGCGGAAATCGAGGACACGCTGCTCAAGCATCCGGCGGTCGCGCTGGCGGCCGTCGTGGGCATTCCCGACCCGGTGCGCACCGAGGCCATCAAGGCGTGGATCGTGCTGCGGCCCGGCTTCGTTGCAAATGACACGCTATCGCGAGAGATCCAGGACTTCGTCAAGGTGAAGCTCGCCGCGCATGAATACCCCCGCCACGTTGAATTCACCGACACCCTGCCGATGACGGCGACCGGCAAGGTGCTGCGGCGGGAGTTGAGGGCGCGGGGGTAGGGGCGGCGGTCCGACCGCCTTTTCGTCGGTAGTCGCTGAGATGTAAAGTAAGGTGGCGCGGCACGCTCGGTGCACCTCGCCCCGCTTGCGGGGAAGGTCGGATTGCATCGTCAGATGCAATCCGGGTGAGGGGGGACAGGTCTCGCCACGGACACTTCCCGTGCGTTTGCCCCTTACCCCAACCCCCACCCCGTAAGAACGGGAGAGGGAGCATACCGTCCGTGCTGTGAGAGCTTCATCGTCGGACGAGATGTGAAGGTCACGCCCTTATCCTCTGCCTACAAGTTGAAATTGAAATCCCCGCCCTCCCGCTGTTAGCATCGGTGCAAAGAACAACAGTCTGGAGGGTACGCCGATGACCGCATCCGTCTCGGGACGATCCGATCCCGTGGTGCGCCGCATCACCACGGCCGATATTGCCGAGGCCTTGACGCAAGGCCTCCGCGATTTTCAGGCTCAGCCCATGTTCGGCCTTGCTTTCGGGCTGATCTACGTGCTCGGCGGCATCAGCATCGTGCTGTGCGTCACCGCCTTCGGCATGGTCTACTTGGCCTATCCGCTGGCCGCGGGGTTTGCGCTGATTGGCCCGTTCGTCGCGATCGGTCTCTATGAGGTCAGCCGCCGCCGCGAACTCGGCCAGCCGATGTCCTATGGCGGGATCTGGCGCACGATCACTTCGCGCGGCGAGATCGGCTGGATGGCGTTCGTGACGCTATTCTTCTTCATCATCTGGATGTACCAGGTGCGCCTCCTGATCGCGCTGCTGCTCGGGCTCAATGCCTCTTTCTCCAGCATCAGGGAGTTCATGACCGTGGTGCTGACGACCAACGAAGGTCTGCTCTTCCTCGCGATCGGCAATCTCGACGGCGCCGCCCTGTCGCTGGTGCTGTTCTCGCTCACGGTCGTGTCGTTTCCGCTGCTGCTGGAGCGCGACGTCGATTTCGTGACGGCGATGATCACCAGCGTGCGCGCGGTCGTGACCAGTCCCGGCCCGATGATCGGCTGGGCCGCCGTCATCACCGTGCTGCTGATCATCTCGGCATTGCCGTACTTCCTGGGACTGCTGGTCACCGTGCCGGTGCTGGGCCATGCGACCTGGCATCTGTACCGCCGGATCGTAGCTCCGGCGTAAGGCAAGGGCGAGCCGCGACGAAGGTTCGATGGAGCATGGACGCCCTCGAACGGGCTCGTTTCGAAACGCGGCTCGCCGGTGGTCCTTCCGGCGCCAATATCGGAGGAGAATGATGCCGGACAACATCGCGTTGTTTGCCACGATCGTCTTGTTGCTGCCAATGTTCTATCTGCTGCTGGCCGCGCCGGCCTTTCTGCTGGTGCGGCTCGACATCGTGCCGGTCACCCGGCTCCTGCGCGGCATGTTCGACTCCTACTTCGTGGCGCTTTCGATCGCTGGTGGCATCGGCGCGCTGGTCGTTCTGGCCGACGGTCGCCCCGTTCTGGGGCTGGGCATTGGCCTGATCGCGGCGTTCGCGCTGCTCTCGCGCCGCTGGTTTCTGCGGCAGATGGACGCGCGCATCCGCGACAGGGATTCCGGCGATGCGACGGCCGTGCGTCGGCTGCGCCGGTTACATTGGGGTGGCATGCTGAGCAATGCGGTCCAGGTCGGCGTTGTTCTCGCCAGCATCCCACAGATCGCTGCGGTATCGTAGCAGGCCTTGTCGTTCAAGGCACTGCAATCCCCATCGCCTTCAGGGCCGCCAGCATGCGCGTCGGCGGCGTCATCTTCACCGCGAGCGGCTTGCCGGTCTCGAGCACGCTCTTGAGGCTCGACAGGATGGCCGGCCAGCCCTGGCGCCCGCCGGACAGGATGTCGTCGGAGAGCGGCCGCTCATGCGCTTCGGTCATCGTGAGACGGACGGCGTCGCCAGCCGGTTCGATCTCGTAGGTCACGAGCGTGCGGCCCAGTGCGTCGACGAGGCCCGGCCAGTTGACATCCCACGTGACCGTCAGCCGGTACGGCGGCTCGCAGACGATCACCTGGCCGCTGATGTGCTCGGAGCCGTCGGGCGCGCGCACGATGAAGGCGCCGCCCGCCTTCAGCTCGGCTTCAATCGCGAAGCCGAAGAAATATTGCCGGCTGAACTCGGCCGAGGTCAGCGCCTGCCACACCTTCTCCGGCGTCGCCGCGATGTAGATCGTGTACACCGTCTCCGGCTTGAAGTGCGCAAGATCGACGGCGTGGGTCTCCTTCGGCTCAGTCATCCCGTTCCTCCAATCGCTTCTTCAATTCACCGAGCGCGACGAGCTTGGCGCGCTCGAATTTCCTGATCCAGCGGTCGCCGATCTGGTGGATCGGCACCGGATTGAGGAAGTGCAGCTTCTCGCGGCCGTGCCGGAGCGTCGTGACCAGATTGGCCGCTTCCAGAATCGCCAGGTGCTTGGTCACCGCCTGCCGCGTCATGGCGAGGCCGTCGCAGAGTTCGGTCAAGGTCTGGCCGTTCCGCGCATGAAGCCTGTCGAGCAGCGCCCGCCGCGACGCATCCGCCAGCGCCTTGAAGACGTCGTCCATTTGATGAAGAATAGGCAACCAAAAGGTTGCGTGTCAAGCGGAGCGCTGCAAGTTGTTCGACTTGGAATACGTCGAGATGTTGCAGCTTCCCTCTGCCGACATGCCGTGCATTAGTGACATCTCATCCACATCGAGGCGCCTCATGTCCCTGCAAGTCTATATCGCCTTCGTTGCCGCCTGCATCGGGCTTGCGCTGCTGCCCGGTCCCGTCGTGACGCTGCTGATCGCCAACGGTCTGCGTCACGGAACCCGTGCCGCGTTGATCAATATCGCCGGCGTGCAGACCGGGCTTGCGATCGCGATCGGCATCGTCGCTGTCGGCCTGACATCGCTGATGGCGACCATGGGCTATTGGTTCGAATGGGTGCGGCTGATCGGCGCGGCCTATCTGGTGTGGCTCGGCATTCAGCTCATCCGCTCGCCGATCGAGGGGATCTCGGCGGGCGAGGAGCCGCCTCCGCCGCCGCGCGGCGGCTTCTTCCTGCAGGGCTTGCTGGTGCTGCTGTCGAACCCGAAGGTGATGGTGTTCTTCGGGGCGTTCCTGCCGCAGTTCATGGACATGGGCCGGGATCACGTGCCGCAGGTCGGATTGCTCGGCGTCACCTTCATGGTGATCGCGGGTCTCACCGACGCGATCTATGCGCTGCTCGCGGGCCGTGCGCGAAAACTGTTCTCGGCCAGGCGGACCCGGCTGGTGTCGCGCATCTCCGGCGGCTTCATGATCGGGGGCGGGGTCTGGCTGGCGCTGACGCGGGCGCGGTGAGCCCGCATTGAGTTTAGCGCCTGCTCTCACCCCGGAGAGCCCGGGGGGGGCCGCCGGCGTTACAGGCTGATCGTCCCCTTCATCACCGGCGCGACGTCGCCGCCGATCCAGATCGTGTCGCCGTCTTGCGCGACATGGACGCGGCCGGCGCGGCCGAGCACGGTGCCCTGGGACGCAACATATTGCTTCGGAGCAATTCCGGCTCCGATCAGCCATTGCGCCAGGCTTGCATTGAGGCTGCCCGTCACCGGGTCCTCGCCGCCGCCCCACATGAAGCCGCGGACCTCATAGTCGGCATCCGTGCCATCCTGCGCTCGATCCCATGGCGCGACCACGCCGATCGGCTGTTGCGGCAGCGCCGCCGGATTGAAGCGGATGTCGAGCAGCGCGCGGCGCGAGTCGAGGAGCACGCCGATCCAGCCCGGGCCGTTGTCGACCCACTGCACGGCGCGCATCGCGCTCGATTGGATGCCGAGCGCTGCTGCGATCCTGCTGGTCAGTTCGGCATCGACTTGGCCGGAGCGCCTGAGCGGCGGGGCTGCGAAGGCGAGCCGCTCTCCGTCGCGCCTGATGCGCACGAGGCCCGCGCCGCATTCCTGCACCACGTGTTCGCCCTTCGGCCGGCCGCCGAGCGCGAGCCATACGTGGCACGAGCCGAGCGTCGGATGGCCTGCAAAAGGCAGCTCGCGCTGCGGGGTGAAGATGCGCACGCGATAATCAGCGCCCGGATCCTGGGCACGCGACAGGAAGGTGGTCTCGGACAGGTTGGTCCAGTTGGCGATCGCCCGCATCGCCGTATCGTCAAGGCCGTCGGCCTCGGCGATCACGGCAAGCGGGTTGCCCTTGAAGGCCACCTTGGAGAACACGTCGACTTGATGGAACGGAAGCGTCGGCATTTCGGTGTCCTCCTCGACGTCGTTGTCAGTCGCGCCAGAACGGCTTGTTGGCCTCTTCCTGGACGATCGCCGGATCAAGGCCGCAGTCGCGCATCTGGTCGCGATCCAGCATTGCCAGTTCGGACCGCCAGAACAGGCGCTGCAGCCAGAGTTGCGGCACCCCGAGCAAATTGCTCTTTCCGTGGGCAACTTGCGGAGTTGCCCAACGCTGCGCCAGGGAATATGCCATGAGTCACCTATTGCTCTTCAATTGCGTTGTTCGAAGAGCAATCGCGCCATACATATCTCGGTGCAATCGAAACATTGCTCTCGGTACAATATAGCATGAATGCTTCGTATACGGCCCTGGTCGACGACATCGCCGAGGACATCGCCAACGGCAGGCTGAAGGCCGGTGACCGGCTGCCGCCGCAGCGCCAGTTCGCCTATGAGCGGGGAATTGCCGCATCCACGGCAGCCCGCGTCTATGCCGAATTATTGCGCAGGGGCCTGGTCGTGGGCGAGGTTGGGCGCGGCACCTTCGTCGCGGGTGAGGCGGTGCCGGTGCCACCCTCGCTGCGGCTGGAGCCGTTCGACGGCCGCATCGATCTCGAATTCAATTTTCCGACCCTGCCGGATCAGGCGGCCCTGATCGCGAAGTCGCTGGCCGCGTGGCAGCGGCCGGAGAAGCTGGCGCCGGTGCTGGCGCCGATCACGCAGCGTCGGCTGGCCGAGGCCGGGCGCACCGCCGCGGCCTTCTTCGCCAGCGAGCGCTGGCGCCCGCGCGCGGAGAATTTCGTCTTCGCCGGCAGCGGGCGGCAGTCGCTTGCCGCGGCGATCTCGGCGCTGGTGCCGGTCGGCGGCCGGCTCGGCGTCGAGGCCGTGACCTATCCAATGATCAAGGGCATTGCGGCGCGGCTCGGCGTGACCCTGGTGCCGCTCGCGATGGACGGCGAGGGCATCCGTCCGGAGGCGCTGACCAAGGCGCATCGCAGCAGCGCGCTCAACGCGATCTACATCCAGCCGGTGATGCAGAATCCGCTCGGCCTGACGATGAGCGAGGCGAGGCGCGAGGAGATCGTGCGTCTGGTGCGCAAGCACGAGCTGATGATCATCGAGGATCTGGTCTACGGCTTCCTCAGCGATCAGGTCTCGCTGGCGACGCAGGCCGAGGAGCGTGTCGTCGTGGTCGACAGCCTTGCCAAGCGGCTCGCGCCGGGGATTGCCGTCGGCTTTCTCTACGTGCCGGCAAGCATGCGCGAAAAATTCGCCGCCACGGTGCGCACCGGGGCCTGGTCGGTGACGTCGCTGGCGCTGGCCGCCGGCATGGGGCTGCTCGCCGACGGCACGGCGGCCGAGATCACCAGGCGCAAGCGCGCCGATGCGCTGGTGCGCCAGGCGATCGTCGCCGAGTGCCTCGCCGGCCATCACATCGAGGCCGATCCGCGCTCCTACCATGTCTGGCTGCACCTGCCGGAGGGCTGGCGCGCCGAAGCCTTGACGGCCGCAGCAGCCCGTGCCGGCATCGCGATCACCCCGGCGAGCGCCTTTGCGGTGGCGCACGGTCATTCACCGAACGCGGTAAGGCTCGCGCTCGGCCTGCCAAGCCACGAGGATCTGCGCACAGCTCTGTGGCGGCTTGCCGGATTGCTGTCGCATCACGACGCCTCCGACATGACGGAGTAGCAGGCTACGCGAGGCCCTTGCTGCGCAGCTCGGCCTCGATCTCGCCGAGAATGCGGATCAGCCGCTCGGCCCAGCGCTGCTGGCCCTCGGGCTCGGCGATTTCGTTCTGACGAATCTCGATGCCGGAATTGATCAGCCCGCGCGCCTCGCCATGCACGGGGATGGTGTAGTCGGTGCCGTCGCCGACCGCATAGGGCTGATTGTCGCCCACCACGAGATCGGGCTCGGCCCGCAGCGCCTTCAACAGCAGCGGCGGCAGCACACGGTCGTGCTGATACAGCGTGCCGATGTGCCAGGGCCGCCCGATGCCGGCATAGACGGGCGTGAAGCTGTGCAGCGAGACGAGGATGGTCGGCCGCCCCGCGACCTTGCGCGCATCGAGCACCGCGGTGATGCGGTCGTGATAGGGATCGAAGATGGCGCGCCGCCGCAGCTCGGCGTCCTCATGCGTCAGGCCCTCATTGCCGGGGATCGTGGTGCGCTCGCTGATCATCGGAATCGCGTTCGGCGCCTTCGGCGAGCGGTTGCAGTCGATCACCAGCCGCGAATAGCGCTGCGCGATCAGATGCGCATCTAGCGCGCGCGACACGGCCTCCGCCACGCCGGCGATGCCGATGTCCCAGGCGATGTGCCGCTCCAGTTCGCTCTCGTCGAGGCCGAGATTACCGAGTGCCCGCGGCAGCAGGCGGCCGTAATGATCGCAGGTGAAGACCAGCGCGGAGGCGCCATCCTGGTTCTGCTCGTAGACCGGCGGAACTTCGTCGCCCTGAAGGAGTCTTTTCGTATCGGTCGCGCGCGGCTGATTCATGATCACGTTCGTTGCTCATTCAGGCGGCATGACGATCTGCAATTGAGCAGGGGCCAATCTGGATCGGATCGCCGAAAACCGCGATGATGATTCGATGACGATGCCGATCCCGCGAGGCGATCACAAGGCCTGATATGGCCGGACCCGATCGGTTCTGTGGGTGGCGTTCGCGTCAGGCCGTCAGCGCCGCCGAGCCGCGTGCTGAGACCATCGAACACGCCGAGAGCCGCGCGTGCGGAAGAGGGGACTGATGGAGATCAAGGTCGGGTTCGAGATCGCCTACGCCGCGCCCGCGGCGACGCCGATGGTGATCATGCTGTCGATCCATCCCTCGCGCCGCCAGGACATCGTTGGCGCCGAGACCATCGTCGCCGAGCCGGGCGTGCCGATCAGCTTCTACCGCGACAGCTTCGACAACATCTGCGGCCGCCTGGTGGCGCCGAGCGGCGGTGTCACCTTCCACGGCAGCGCCATCGTGCGTGATACGGGCTTGCCCGATCTCGTCGAGCCCGCCGCGCAGCAACTGCCGATCGACCAGCTGCCGGACGATCTGCTGCTGTATCTGATGCCGAGTCGCTATTGCGAGACCGACAAGCTGACCGACGTCGCCTGGTCGCTGTTCGGCAGCGTGCCGGCGGGCTGGGCGCGCGTGCAGGCGATCTGCGACTTCGTCCACGATCATGTCAGCTTCGGCTATGAGCATGCGCATCACATGAAGTCGGCACACGACGTCTATCAGCAGCGCACCGGCGTCTGCCGCGACTTCGCGCATCTGGCGCTGACCCTGTGCCGCTGCATGGGCATCCCGGCGCGCTATTGCACCGGCTACATGGGCGACATCGGCATTCCGCCGGAGCCCTATCCGATGGATTTCTCAGGCTGGTTTCAGGCCTATCTCTCGGGCGAGTGGTACACGTTCGACGCCCGCCACAACGTGCCGCGCATCGGCCGCATCCTGATGGCCACGGGGCGCGATGCCGCCGACGTCGCACTGTCGACCTCGTTCGGCCGGATGACGCTGACCAAATTCCACGTCGTCAGCGACGAGATCGTGGCGGCCCGCGGCGTGGCGTGAAGCTGGCCTCGCCGCGCGAGGCCGGCTATGCAGGGCGATGACCTCCGACACGACATCCGATCTCCTGTTCGTCTACGGCACCTTGATGCGTGGCTTCGACCATCCGATGGCGCGGTTGCTGTCGGCCAACGCCGATTTCGTCGCCGAGGCCAGTTGCCGCGGCCGGCTGTACCGGATCCAGCATTATCCCGGCCTCGTGCTCTCGGATGACGCCGTGGATGCCGTCCATGGCGAGCTGTTCCGGCTGCGCCAGCCCGAGCCCATGCTGCGCGAGTTCGACATGTACGAGGCCTGTGGCGAGGGCTTCGCGCAGCCGACCGAGTACCTGCGTCAGCGCCTCAGCGTCACGCTGGCCGACGGCTCGGCCCGCGAGGCCTGGACCTATGTCTACAACTGGCCGGTCGACGAGGCCGCCCGCATCGCCTCGGGGCGCTTTCTGGCGCCTTGATCCCCTCTCTCCTCCCGTCATTCCGCGGCGCGCCCTGCGGTCGCCCCGGAATGACTGAAGGAGAGAGCAGGGCCTGTGAATAGCCCGGACAAGGGCGAGGAAGTTCACATTTCGTACACGGGTGCCTATATGCGTAAGTCCATCAACACAGGACCACCGCCTCACCCATGGCTCGCTTCACGCCGGAATTTCTCGATGAGCTGCGCGCCCGGCTTCCGGTCTCGGACGTCGTCGGCAAGCGCGTGAAGCTCAAGAAGGCGGGGCGGGAGTGGAAGGGGCTGTCGCCGTTCCAGCAGGAGAAGACGCCGTCCTTCTACGTCAACGACCAGAAGGGTTTTTATCACGACTTCTCCTCCGGCAAGCATGGCAACATCTTCGACTTCGTGATGGAGACTGAGGGCTGCTCGTTCCCTGAGGCGGTCGAGCGGCTGGCGGGGATCGCCGGCCTGGCCTTGCCCGCGGTGACGCCCGACGCGGCGCGCCAGGAGCGGCAGCGCAAGACGCTGTATGACGTGATGGAGCTGGCGGCGAAGTTCTTTTCTGACACGCTGGCGTCCCGTCATGGCGCGCGCGCCCGTGGCTATCTTGCCGATCGCGCGATCCTGCCGCAGACGCAGCTCCAATTCCGGCTTGGCTACGCGCCGCCGGATCGGTTCGGCTTGAAGGAATATCTTGGCGCCCAGGGCGTGCCGGTGGCCGACATGGTCGAGGCGGGATTGCTGGTCGGCGGCGACGACATTCCCGTGCCGTACGACCGCTTCCGCGACCGCGTGATGTTTCCGATCACCGATCTCCGTGGACGCGTCATCGCCTTCGGCGGCCGCGCGCTGCAGAAGGACGTGCCTGCGAAATACCTGAACTCGCCGGAGACGCCGCTCTTCCACAAGGGCGACAACCTCTACAACCTGCCGAGCGCTCGTCAGGCCGCGCATAACGGCGCGCCGATGATCGTGGTCGAGGGCTATGTCGACGTCATCGCGCTGGTGGCGGCCGGCTTTGCCGGCGCCGTGGCGCCGCTCGGCACCGCACTGACCGAGAGCCAGCTTTCGTTGATCTGGAAGATGGTGGACGAACCGATCCTCTGCTTCGACGGCGACCGCGCCGGCCAAAAGGCAGCCTATCGTGCCGCGGACCTTGCTTTGCCGCATCTCAAGCCCGGCAAGAGTCTCCGCTTCGCGCTGCTGCCGGAGGGACAGGATCCCGACGATCTCGTCCGCTCCGGCGGCCGCGGCGCGGTCGAGGAGGTGCTCAAGGTCGCAAAACCTCTCGCCGAGGTGATCTGGTCGCGCGAGATCGAGGGCGGCAGCTTCAACACCCCGGAGCGCCGCGCCGCGCTGGAGGCGCGGATCGGTCAGCTCACCGGCGGCATCGCCGACGAGGTGGTACGGCGCTACTACAAGCAGGATCTCAGCGACCGGCTGTACCGGGCGTTCGCGCCGGACGGTGGCCGGGGCTTTGGCCGCGGCTACGGTGCCGAATCAGGACGGCGGTTTGGCCCCCGCAGTCCCGGTTCCGGACAGCCGGGGCGGTTATCCACAGGGGGCGGCCGCCGCGGCGGCGCGCCATCCACAGGACCCGCGATGGCCCGCGGACCCTACCAGGCGGCGAGCCCCCAGCTCGCCATGAGCCCGATCATGCGCGGCCAGCGCTCGGCGATCTCGCGCCGGGAGGCGCTGATCCTGCAGTGCCTGATCAACCACCCCTGGATCCTGCACGACCACCTCGAGGAGGTCGCAGCCCTCGAACTGGCCCATCCCGAGGCGCACAAGCTCCGCGCCGCGATCATCGCGGCCTTCGCCCACGACCACCACTATTCGCCGGACCCGGACGAGCAGGCCGAGAAGATGCGGGCCGACCTGGAGAAGTCAGGCTTTTCCGAGCTTCTTCAACGGGTTGAGCGGGCAATCACGACCGCTGCGGTGTGGGCGGCGAAGCCCGGCGCGGCGCGCGATGACGTTCTTGCGACCTGGCACCAGCTCGTTGCCTTGCATCGGCAATGGCACTCCTTACTTAGGGAATTGAAGGATGCCGAGCTTGCCTTGGGCGAGGAGCCGAGCGAGCCGAACATGGGCTGGTTGAGGGACGTGAAGGCCAGGATGGCCGAGATGGACGGCACCGAAGCGCTGATCGAAGGCTTCGGGGAACTGTCCGGTCGCACCAACCGCAACGTGTAGACCGGATGCCCGGCGCCCTGTCGCGAACTGAGCACATTTCGACCCGGTCCGCTTGCGCGGTCTCAGGTCCGCGCGAAAAGACTCGCCAAATCCATGGTTTGGCTGCAAAAACAGGGTTAATCGAAGTTTAAGAGGTCCGGGGCATTTTCTGCAGCAGATGGGTTGGTTTCGCTGTCGGACACCGCGCCTGCATGTTGGGCGCCGGATTCGATTGCAAAACCGGTATCGCTTTTGCAAGAAACGCGCGCCGGTCCGAAAACGGGACGACACCAGCGTAGGACGACACGAGCGAGGGACTTCAGGGGGTGGCGACGTTGAATGTGCGCCGCCCTTTCCGCGTCGAGAACAGTTTGAGTAGAGCAGGCGGGCGCCGCGATGCCAAGGGCGAAGATGCCACGGGCGGAGCGGGCGCGTTTCGGGAGCAATGAATGGCCACGAAGGCAAAGACGCTGCAGGTGAAGGACAAGGAAAAGGACGACAAGGCCGCGGACGCTCCTGAGAAGGACGCCGCCGATGCGCCTTCGCCGTTGCTCGACCTGTCGGACGCCGCCGTCAAGAAGATGATCAAGCAGGCCAAGAAGCGCGGCTTCGTGACCTTTGATCAGCTCAACGAGGTCCTGCCTTCCGACACCACCTCGCCGGAACAGATCGAAGACATCATGTCGATGCTATCAGACATGGGCATCAACGTGACCGAGGCCGAGGAGGCCGACGAGTCCGACGAGAAGGACGACGGCGAGGACGAGACCGACAACGAGCTCGTCGAGATCACCCAGAAGGCCGTCACCGAGGTCAAGAAGTCGGAGCCCGGCGAGCGCACCGATGATCCCGTGCGCATGTATCTGCGCGAGATGGGCACCGTCGAGCTCTTGTCGCGCGAGGGCGAGATCGCGATCGCCAAGCGCATCGAGGCCGGCCGCGAGGCGATGATCGCGGGCCTCTGCGAGAGCCCGCTGACCTTCCAGGCCATCATCATCTGGCGTGACGAGCTCAACGAAGGCAAGATCTTCCTTCGCGACATCATCGATCTCGAAGCCACTTATGCCGGCCCGGAAGCCAAGGGCGGCATGAATCCGCAGATCGCCGCGCCCGTGAATGGCGAGGGCGCTCCGGCCGAGGGCGGCGACGTCCAGGCCGCGGTCGCGCCGCCGGCCGCCCCGCAGCAGCCGACCCCGTTCCGTGCCGCGCCGAACGGCGCGCCCGCCGAGGAGAAGGATCCCGGCGAGGCGGCGGCCGAAGCCGACATGGACGACGACGAGTTCGAGAACCAGATGTCGCTCGCCGCCATCGAGGCCGAGCTGAAGCCGAAGGTGGTCGAGACCTTCGACAAGATCGCGTCCGAGTACAAGAAGCTGCGCCGCCTGCAGGAGCAGGACATCGCCAACCAGCTGCAGAGCGAGTCGCTGTCGCCGTCGCAGGAGCGCAAGTACAAGAAGCTCAAGGACGAGATCATCGTCGAGGTGAAGTCGCTGCGCCTCAACCAGGCCCGCATCGACAGCCTCGTCGAGCAGCTCTACGACATCAACAAGAAGCTGGTCTCGTTCGAGAGCCGGCTGATGCGGCTTGCCGATTCCCACGGCGTCGCGCGCGAAGACTTCCTGCGCAACTACCAGGGCTCCGAACTCGATCCGCGCTGGCTCAACCGCGTCTCCAAGCTCTCCGCCAAAGGCTGGAAGAACTTCGTCCATTACGAGAAGGACCGCATCAAGGACCTGCGCCAGGAGGTGCAGGCCATGGCCGCGCTCACCGGTCTCGAGATCGGCGAATTCCGCAAGATCGTGCATTCGGTGCAGAAGGGCGAGCGCGAGGCCCGTCAGGCCAAGAAGGAGATGGTGGAAGCCAACCTCCGTCTCGTGATCTCGATCGCCAAGAAGTACACCAACCGCGGCCTGCAGTTCCTCGACCTGATCCAGGAAGGCAACATCGGCCTGATGAAGGCGGTCGACAAGTTCGAGTACCGCCGCGGCTACAAGTTCTCGACCTACGCCACCTGGTGGATCCGGCAGGCGATCACCCGCTCGATCGCCGACCAGGCCCGCACCATCCGCATCCCCGTGCACATGATCGAGACGATCAACAAGATCGTCCGCACCTCGCGCCAGATGCTGAACGAGATCGGCCGCGAGCCGACCCCGGAGGAGCTCGCCGAGAAGCTCGGCATGCCCCTGGAGAAGGTGCGCAAGGTCCTCAAGATCGCCAAGGAGCCGCTCTCGCTTGAAACCCCCGTCGGCGACGAGGAGGATAGCCACCTCGGCGACTTCATCGAGGACAAGAACGCCATCCTGCCGATCGACGCCGCCATCCAGTCGAACCTGCGCGAAACCACGACGCGGGTGCTGGCCTCTTTGACGCCGCGCGAGGAGCGCGTGCTCCGCATGCGCTTCGGCATCGGCATGAACACCGACCACACGCTGGAAGAGGTCGGCCAGCAGTTCTCGGTGACCAGAGAGCGCATCCGCCAGATCGAGGCCAAGGCGCTGCGCAAGCTGAAGCATCCGTCGCGGTCAAGGAAGCTGCGGTCGTTCCTGGACAACTAATCACTGCATCAGTCGTCATTGCCGGGCTTGACCCGGCAATCCATCAAGGGACAACGGCGGACCGAGAGGTTCGCCGTTTTAGTTTGTGATCCATGTAAGCCAGGCAATTTGTCGACGTGACCTAACGCGCACGCCTGGCGCTCCAACGGCGCTCGAACTCTTCCTTCGAAATCTCTTCCGCCACGAATTGAGGATCCTGCCCGATCTCGTCGATGGGAGGAACAGCTATCTTCCCGAGCCGCGTCCGATCTGTCGCCTCGGTCGCGGTTGCGAAGCCGATGCTGCCGTCCCGAAAGATCTCCAGCTTTCGCGTCTCGAAGCGCTCGCCGTCGAGTTCGCTCCAGCGTTTTGCAAACCCTGGCGGCGACAGTGATGCGTAGGGTGGGCAAAGGCACGTGCACGGTGTCGAGATTGGCGACGGTGTCGTGCGCCGTGCCTACCGCGGCAGGCGGCCAATTGTGGGCACGCGCCGCCTTCGGCGGCGCGTGCCCACCGTACGCATTAAGTTGGTACTCTGACGGCGATGGACGTGACGCGCTGCGGAAGGACCAATGACGGCATTCACCCAGCAAATTCCCGCAGAAAACATGGTTAATGAATTGTTTACGCTTGTCATCGAAGGTTCGGCGGGCGACCGAATGACGCCTGCATTCCGGCACTCTGCCCCGTCGTGACAGAACTTGGCGATGGCGGCTGATCCCTGGACGTTTTCAGCATGCAGCCAGCCTTGCGGAAAGGCGATGAGATCGCCGACCTGTTCGCCCGGGCGAGTGCGTTTCACCGCTCCGGCGATCTGGCCAAGGCTCAGGCCGGCTACAAGAAAATCCTCAAGAAGCGGCCGAACCATTTCGGCGCGCTCTATATGTTTGGACTGTCCGAGCACCAGAGCAACAATTCAGAGGCGGCGGAGCGCCTTCTGAAGCGGGCGGTGCTGGCAGACCCGCAAAACGTTGCGGCGAGATATGCGCGGGCCGTCGTCCTGTCCGCGCTCCAGCGCGACGACGAAGCGCTGACCTGCTTCGACGATCTCCTGGCCTTGAAACCGGATTTCTTCGAGGCGCAGCTGGAACGCGGCAAGCTGTTGTCGCGCCTCCAGCGCTTCGCGGAGGCGGTCGTCAGTTTCGACAACGCCCTCCGGATCAATCCGCAGCACCTCGACGTGTTGATGAACAAGGGCGAAGCGCTGCACTATCTCGGCCGGTTCGCCGATGCGATCGCATGCTACGACCAGCTTCTCGCGGCGAAACCCACGCATCTGGCCGCCATCATCAATCGAGGCTGCGCGTTCAAGGATCTGCGTCGATCCGATGAGGCGATCGCCGAATTCAACCGGGCGCTGGCCCTTGCGCCCGACGACACCACGGCGCTGATCAATCGCGGCGAGACGTTCCTCCAGCTCAAGCGTAACGACGACGCGCTCGCTGATTTCGACCGGGTGATCGCGCTCGATCCGCAATTCACCCTGGGCTGGCTCGGCCGCGCCAACGTCCTGATGCTCAACAAGCGGGTGAGCGAGGCGCTGGAGGCCTGCCAGCGCGCCGTTACGATCGAGCCGAACTCCGCGAAAGCGCTGAGCCAGATCGGTCAATGTCATGCGCTGATGGGCGATGCAGAGGCGGCTGTCGCACTTTTCGATCGGGCGCTCGCGATCGACCCGGCCGACGAAGTCGCACTGGCGAACCGCATCTTCTCGTTGGATTTCTGCGATGTCGGCTATGCGGAGCACCAGGCCGTCCGATCGGAGTGGTGGCGCCGGATCGGATCCAGGATCGCAGAGAGGCATCCGCCTGATCATACCAATGATCTTGACCCTCACCGACGGATCGTCGTGGGATATGTGTCGGGCGACTTCAAGGAGCATTCCGCCGCCCGCACGATCCGGCCCGTGCTGCAGAACCACGACAAATCGCAGGTCGGGGTGATCTGCTATTCGAACTCACCGGTCCAGGACGAGATCACCGAGACGTTCCGGGCGGCTGCTGATCGATGGCACGACGTGATGCAATGGTCCGACGATCAGCTCACGGATTGCATCCGGTCCGACCGGGTCGACATTCTCGTCGACCTGTCCGGACACTCCCGCGGCAATCGGCTGGCCACCTTCGCGCGCAAGCCGGCCCCCATCCAGGTCACCGCCTGGGGCCATGCGACCGGCACGGGCTTGGCGACGATGGACTACCTGTTCGGCGATCCGGTCATGGCGCCGCTCGAGGTGCGTCACCTGTTCACGGAGCAGGTCTATGATCTGCCGTGCCTGATCATCATCGAGCCGCCGCCGGCGGGGCTGCGCAGCCTCGAGGCGCCCGTGACGTCCAACGGCCATGTGACCTATGGCGCGTTTACCAGGGCGAACCGATTATCGAGCGCCGTCCTCGACGTCTGGGCCCGCATCCTGCGCGCCGATGTAAGCGCCCGGCTGCTGGTCAAGGACTATCTGCTTGGCGATGCTGCGATCCAGGCCCGGCTGCTGGCTGACTTCGCCGCGCGCGGCATCGCGCCGGATCGCATCGACCTGATGGGGCCGACCTCTCGCGACGAGCATCTGGCCGCCCACCGGCTCATCGACATCTGGCTCGATCCATTTCCCAATGGCGGCGGCGTCTCGGCCTGGGAAGCCCTGCACATGGGCGTGCCGGTCGTGTCGAAGCTCGGCAACGGGATGTGCAGCCGGGCCGGCGGCGCGATCCTGACGGCGATCGGCATGGCCGACTGGGTCGCGACGACCGATGATCAGTATGTGGACATCGCTTTGCGGTCGACGCCGGACCGGCTCAGGATGATCCGTCACCAGCTTCCCGACCTCATCGCCGCACGTTGTGGTCCGGCCATCTACACCAGGGCCGTCGAAGCGGCCTATCGCGAGATGTGGCAGACCTATTGCCGCGGTCGACAGACCTAACAAGAAACAGTCATCGAGAAGCGGGAAGCCAAACGATCGTGCCGCAGGCGCAGCGGCGGTGACTGCGCCCTCGCCCCTTGTGGGAGAGGGCATGTAGGACAGTGCAACGACCTCGGTCGGGTGAGGGGTCTATCTCCCCGAGTTGCGCTCGCGGACAGAACCCCTCACCCAACCGAGCCCGCGGCTCCGCCAGCGCTGCCCTCTCCCACACGGGGCGAGGGCACTGCATCGCGCGGCGGTGGGGAGGTTGCAGGAAGGTTTGGAAGGTGGCGTCGAGGTGCCGGGGGCCGACAAGGCCTCTTGTCCGCAGATGTCCGTGCCCTTGCCGCAAGAGGCTGAACTTTGCGCAGACGGCGTGGGGCGATCGACTGCTAGGGATTGGCGTCTCACCGGACGCGGACTCCCATGCACGACAACGAGGTTTCATCGGCCGCAGCGCAGTCCAGTGCCGCCGCCATCTGGCCGCCCCTGCGCCGCTTCATCGCCGCGGAGGCCCGCCTCGCGGCGCGTGCGGCCGAAACGCCGTGGACTGCCTTCCTCTATGAATTAAGTCGCTTCGGCGTGAAGCAGGGCTGGGTCTGCCTGTTCGGCGGCATCGCGCTGGCATTGATGCTTGTGACATGGCGGTTCTATCCGGCCGATGCGCCGCTGGCCCGGTACGACTTTCTCTTCCTCTGCATGCTCGCCGTCCAGGCCGCGCTACTCGCGGCAAAACTCGAGACCTTTGAGGAGGCCAAGGTCATCCTGGTCTATCACCTTGTCGGGACAGCGATGGAGCTGTTCAAGACCGCGACCGGCTCGTGGATCTATCCCGAGCCGAGCCTGATCCGCCTGGGTGGCGTGCCGCTGTTCTCCGGCTTCATGTATTCCTGCATCGGCAGCTATCTCTGCCGCGTCTGGCGGCTGTTCGATTTCCGCTTCACCGGCCATCCGTCGCGGCGCTGGCTGGTCGGGCTGAGCGCTGCGATCTATCTCAACTTCTTCACCGACCATTACAGGCTCGATCTGAGGCTCGTGCTGTTCGGCTGGGCCGCGCTGCTGTTTGCGCCGGCGACCGTCCACTTCAAGGTCTGGCGCGTGCACCGCTCGATGCCGCTGCTGCTCG
The DNA here is from genome assembly GCF_051168135.1 of Bradyrhizobium sp. HKCCYLRH2060. NCBI lineage: Bacteria > Pseudomonadati > Pseudomonadota > Alphaproteobacteria > Hyphomicrobiales > Nitrobacteraceae > Bradyrhizobium > Bradyrhizobium sp. HKCCYLRH2060. The sequence continues at coordinate 185,099 of NZ_JBNPUK010000005.1, read as the reverse complement.
GGCTGATCCTGGTGTCGCTGTTCATCTGGCTGTCGGAGAATATCGGCACGCTGTCGCGCACCTGGATCTATCCGGCGCAGGCCCAAGGCTGGGCCATGGTGTCGGTCACCAAGCTCGGCTCGTGGTTCCTGCTGCTGATCATCAGCTACACGCTGGTCAGCCTGATCAATCGGCCGCAGGAGATGGACACCCGGGAAAGCGTGCTGTTGCCGGAGCGACAGAAGCAAGCCGCATAGCGCCCTGCCGTAGGGTGGGCAAAGGCGCCTGCACGGTGTTGGGGCTGGCGCAGGTATCGCGTGCCGTGCCCACCGCGTTTCGCGGCAGGCACCTGATGGTGGGCACGCGCTGCGCGCTTTGCCCACCCTACGGCAGCGGGGCTTTCGCTACTTCTTCTTCGCGCCGACCCGCTCCAGCGACTTGATCGCCAGCGGCGGGCGGCCGGACTTTTCGGCGATGTCGCGGTCCTGCTCCATGATGAAGCCGCGGGCCGGCTCGTCGCCGTCGAGGCCGCCGAGCAGCTCGGCCGGCACCCGCCGGTTGGAGCGCTGCGAGCCGTCCTCATAGGTGACGTTGAAGAAGGCGAATTCGCCTTTGGGGTTGGTGCCGGGTTTCTTTGCCATGGTCGGCGGTCTACGGCGGCGGGGCCGGTCCGGTCAATGCAGGAAAATGCTTATCCGCTGCCCGAATTTGACTTTTCCGTCATATGATTTTCGTGGAATCGGAGGAGTGGCCGGGCACGGCCGCGTCCTCTCGAAAACTCCTCGAATTTGCCGGATGACAATGCGTTCATCGCGGCCCCGAACCCGCGGCGAATTCCCGACATGTCGATGCCCCAACTCACCGTCTGGTACAACACGCGCTGCCCGGTCTGCGACGCCGGCATCGACTGGCAGCGCAACAAGCTGCTGGCGCTGGTCAGGTCGGGGCGGGTCGCGTTCAGGGACATCAATGAAGAGCCGGAGGCGCTCGCCGCATTCGGCGCCGATGTCGACGCCGTCCGCCGCCGCCTGCACGCGACCGACGAGGAGGGGCAGTTGATCACCGGCGCCGACGTCGCGCTCTTGCTGTGGGCGCTGACGCCCGGCGAGGGCTGGCTCGCCAAGCTGTTCGGCAACCGTCTGGTGCGGCCACTGACGCGGTTCGGCTACGACCGGTTCGCCGATGTGCTGTTCGCCTGGAACAGGCGGAAGGGGCATTGGTGAGGGCGGACGGACGCTTGCCATGTCGCCACAACGGCGGTGCGCTCCCCTCCCCCTTGCGGGGAGGGGAGCGCACCTCCATTGCGGCAGAGATTTCAAGCTTATCGCCTCCGCACCTTCACCCGCGCATGCACCCGTGTGCCGCCGCGCGGCTCGTCGTCATCGTCGCCGCGGCCGAGCGCCATGATCGCGGTGCCCATCGCGGTCGAGCCGAAGGTGACGAAGAACGAGCCGAGCAGCAGGCCGATGGCGACGCCGGGCGAGCGATCGGAGAAGATCAGGTGGCGCAGGCCGAAAGGGTCGAGCGCCAGCAGGCCGCCGACCAGCACCACGGCCATGCCGAGGCCGAGCGCGAGGTTGATCGCGAGCAGGCGGAACAGTGGGATCTGAAGCAGTCTGCGTCGTCGCTGGCCTGGCGGCATCGGCGATCTCCCGCGGATCGTGAACGACCTCGACATGGTAGCACCGGCCGCAACGGGCTCAAGGCCGGAGCCGTCTGGCAGGAACATGGCTGACGCGCCATCGCGGCGCGCCGTTTCTGGACGATGGCGCGCCGGGCAGGCCGCGCGCCGATGACCTCACGCCGCCTCGCCCTCGGCCACGCCATGCTGCTTGGCGATCACGCTCTGCCAGACGCTGGCGATCGCGCGCTGGGTCTCCGGCGCGATCAGGCAATGGCCCTCGGGATCGAAGCCGCAGAACCGCACGGACGGATCGTGCCTCGTCTCGATCAGCGCCTTGTTGATCATGTCCAGCGAGGCCATCACCTGGCCGATGTTCTGCAGCCGCGTGTGATGCAGGATGTCGATCAGGCGGAACATCATCACCGGCGGCTGGCCGAGTGCGATGCCCGGGCGGCCGAACTCGAAGAACACGTTCACGGCCGGCAGCACGCCCTGGATCTGCGCCAGGATCTTGGCCGCATCGTCGGCCGAGCAGGCCACGAGGTGCGCGCCCGGCTCCGGCAGGGCGGGCGGTGCCGAGGGGGCCTCCGGCCCGAGCCCGAGCCCCGACAGCACCTGGTGCTCGATCCAGCGCCGCACCTCCGGTGGCGCCGAGCGAATCTGGTCGGCGGTCAACGTAATTCCGATCATGGCGTCGTCTCCAGTTTGGCCGCGGAGCTTAGGGAGCCACGATGGCACTGTCTTGACGAGGATCAAGCGGGTTGCGCGCCGTCTCAGGGCGCCACCAGCTCGACGCGCCGGTTGAGCGCGCGGCCTGCATCGGTCGCGTTGCTGCCAACCGGAGCGAGCAGGCCGACGCCCGCGGTGCGCAGCCGCGCCGGCGCGATGCGATAGCTCCGCGCCAGCTCGGCGGCGACCGCCTCGGCGCGCCGCCGCGACAGATCGAGATTGTAGTCGTAGCTGCCCTGATTGTCGGTGTGGCCGACGATGAAGACGCTGAGCTGCGGCTGGCCGGCGAGCAACTGCGCGATCTGCTCCAGCGTCGGCCGGCTCTCCGGCTTCATCGTCGCCTTGTCGGTATCGAAATAGATGCCGTAGAGCGCGATGTGGCCCTTGTCGCCGAGGCCCTTCGCCATCTCGGCGGCGCTCACCATCTTGTTCTCCATCGCGCCGAGCTCGGCGATGGTGAGCTGGGCGTAGATCTGCTGGTTGTTCTGGCTGACCAGCACGCTGGCATAGGTCTCGCGTCCGCCTGCCGCCTTGTGGCCGGCGACATAGCGATAATCGAAGCCGTCGACCCACATCTGCGGCACCGGCAGCGCGTCGATCGCTTCGGTGAACGGGATGGCGCCGCAGGCATCGGTGTCGCAGGCGAGGAGCGGCTCGAAGCCGGCCTTGGCGAGCTGGTTCTCGAAATTGCGCGACACTTCAAGGATCGAGGGACCGGGCGCGGTGCGATAGGCGATTCTGACGATGCGGCCTTCCGGGCGCCGCTCGTCGGTCGCCTTGCCATCCTTGAACGGCGCCGCCTGCATGCGCGCCGCATCGAAATCCTTGGCGACATAGCCGGTGATCACGCTGCCGGCGAAACGGCCGATGCCTGGATAATCCTTGGCTCCCGCGATGTCGCCGGGCTGGGCGGCTGCAGGCGCCAGCGTGTGACAGAGCAGAGCCGCGAACAGCGCGAGCTGCGTCAGTGCGCCGAGTCGGAACGTCATTCTCATGGGGAACCTCTCCAGGCAAAGGGCGGGCAAAGCGGGCTAACGCGTGTGGCCTCCAGAGGGCGCTCGATCGGCGCGCGCAAGGAATGCGACCTCGACGCAGGCGCGCTTTGCATATGTGGCGGGGAGGCCGCGTTGCGTTCAAAGGAGGCGAAGGCGCAATGCAGATCGGGCGCGATCCCTGCCGGCTGGCCTGCCGCCGCCAAATCGGGCATGGTGACGGCGCTTGGCGCCGCCTGTCCTCATCACGCTCTCATGCAGGGACCTTTCTTCTCATGCTCGTTGTCCGATCCCTCGTAGTTGTTGCGATCCTCTCATTTGCTTCTCCTGCCCTGGCCGCGCGCTGCGGCGGCGACTTCAATACCTTCATCACGAGCTTCTCGGCGGAGGCGCAGGGCGCTGGCGTCTCGGGCGGCACGATCAGCCAGGCGCTGTCGGGCGTGACGCTCGATCCGGCCGTGCTCGCCTTCGACCGCCGCCAGCGCTACACCTTCAACAAGAGCTTCGAGCAGTACGTCTCGACCCGCGTCGGCGCGGGCCGCATCAATGGCGGCCGCGCCATGCTGCAGCGGCACGCGGCACTGCTGTCGCGGATCGAGCAGCAATATGGCGTGCCCCGACAGATCCTGGTCGCGATCTGGGGGCTGGAGACCGATTTCGGCAAGGGCGACATGGGCAAGCTGCCGGTGATCCGCACGCTCGCCACGCTGGCGCATGATTGTCGCCGCACCGAGCTGTTCCAGGGCGAGCTGCTGGCGGCGCTGAAGATCGTCCAGCGCGGCGATCTCACCTTGCGCGACCTGATCGGCGCCTTCGCCGGCGAGATCGGCCAGACCCAGTTCCTGCCGTCGTCCTACATCAAATACGGCGTCGATTTCGACGGCGACGGCCGCGTCGACCTGCGCCACTCCACCGCCGACGTGCTGGCCTCGACCGCCAACCTGCTGCACAGCAACGGCTTCAAGATGGGCGCGCCCTACGACGAGGGCTCGGCGAATTTCGAAGCCATGCGCGAGTGGAACAGGGCGGTGATCTACCGCAAGACCATCGGCTACTACGCCGATCAGCTGATCGGGCGGTAGCGCGATCCGTCGCTCGCGGCCTGCGCTCAGGCCGGAGGCATGGCGAGTGGACGGGGACCGATTGAGGAGACAGGTCATGTCGCAGCCGCCGCCACGACCGTTCGCGGCGTTCGATGCCCAGGTCCAGCGCCAGAGCGGGCTGCGCGCTGCGATCACCTCGGCCTATCGCCGCGCCGAGCCGGACTGCATCGCGCCGCTGCTCGATCTCGCCGCGCTCCCGGAGGCGTCGTCGGCGCGGGCCGCCGGTCTGGCGCGGGATCTCGTCCTGCGTCTGCGCGGCAAGGCGCAATCCGGCGGCGTCGAGGGACTGATCCAGGAATATTCGCTGTCGAGCCAGGAGGGCGTGGCGCTGATGTGCCTGGCCGAGGCGCTGCTGCGGATCCCGGACACAGCGACGCGCGATGCGCTGATCCGCGACAAGATCGCGACCGGCGATTGGCGCGCCCATATCGGGCACAGCCCGTCGCTGCTGGTGAACGCCGCGACCTGGGGCCTCATCGTCACCGGCACGCTGACGGCCGCCGCGAGCGAGGACAGCCTGGCGTCGGCATTGACGCGGCTCATTGCCCGCGGCGGCGAGCCGATCATCCGCAGGGGCGTGACGCTCGCCATGCGCCTGCTGGGCGAGCAGTTCGTGGCAGGGCAAACCATCGATGAGGCGCTGTCGAACGGCCGGCGGTGGGAAGCGCAGGGCTTCCGCTATTCCTACGATATGCTGGGCGAGGCGGCGACGACGGCGGGCGACGCCGCGCGCTATTTCGCCGCCTATGAGATGGCGATCCACGCGATCGGGAGGCATGCGGCCGGCGCCGGCATCTACGACGGGCCAGGCATCTCGATCAAGCTCTCGGCGCTGCATCCGCGTTACCTCAGCATCAAGCGCGACCGCGTCATGAGCGAGCTGCTGCCGCGGCTGAAGCAGCTGGTGCTGCTGGCGCGGGGATACGACATCGGCCTCAACATCGACGCAGAGGAAGCCGATCGTCTCGATTTGTCGCTTGATCTGCTCGAGGCGCTCTGCGTCGATCCGGACCTCGCCGGCTGGAACGGCATCGGCTTCGTCATCCAGGCCTATCAGAAGCGCTGCGCCTTTGTCGTCGATTGGCTCATCGACCTCGCCCGGCGCACGCAGCGCCGGCTGATGGTGCGCCTCGTCAAGGGCGCCTATTGGGACAGCGAGATCAAGCGCGCGCAGGTCGATGGTCTCCAGGACTTTCCGGTCTTCACGCGCAAGCACCATACCGACGTGTCGTACCTTGCCTGCGCCCGCAAACTCCTGGGCGCGCCCGACGCCGTGTTCCCGCAGTTCGCGACGCATAATGCGCGGACGCTGGCATCGATCGTGGAGATGGCCGGCCCCAATTACGAGCGCGGCCAGTATGAATTCCAGTGCCTGCACGGCATGGGCGAGCCGCTCTACGAGGAAGTTGTCGGACCCGCACGGCTCGGCCGCCCCTGCCGCATCTACGCGCCGGTCGGCTCGCATGAGACGCTGCTGGCCTATCTGGTGCGCCGGCTGCTGGAGAACGGCGCCAACACCTCCTTCGTCAATCGCATCGCCGATCCCGCGGTGTCTGTCGACGAACTGATTGCGGACCCCGTCGCTATCGTTGGCGCGTCCGAACGCCCGGGCTCGCCGCACGACAAGATCAGGCGTCCGCCCGTGCTGTTCGGCCCGGGCCGCGTGAACTCGGCCGGATTCGATCTTTCCGATCAGCGCGCGCTGGCGCGTCTCGGCGAAGGCCTGGTCGCGAGCGCGAGCCGCGATTGGAAGGCTGCGGCGCCCGGAGCGACGACCAGCGAAGGCGCGCGCCTCATTCGCAATCCCGCCGATCGCCGTAACGTCGTCGGCGCGGCCAGGGACGCCGCGCCTGCCGAGATCGAGGCGGCGCTGTCGCGCGCGGCGAACGCCGCGCCGGCCTGGGCCGCGACCAGCCCGCGCGTGCGCGCCGCATGCCTGCGTGCTGCGGCCGAAACGATGGAGGCGCGTCGCCTCGTCCTCATCGGCTTGATCGTCCGCGAGGCCGGCAAGACCTTTGCGAACGCCGTCGGCGAGGTGCGCGAAGCCGTCGATTTCCTGCGCTATTATGCGAGCGAGATCGAAGCGCTGCCCGACGGCGACATTCCCAGGCCGCTGGGTCCCGTGGTCTGCATCAGCCCGTGGAATTTTCCGCTCGCGATCTTCACCGGCCAGATCGTAGCCGCACTCGCGGCCGGCAATCCGGTGCTGGCGAAACCTGCCGAGGAGACGCCGCTGATCGCCGCCGAGGCGGTTCGCATCATCAACGCGGCCGGCGTGCCGGCCGATGTCCTGCAATTGCTGCCGGGTGATGGTCGCGTCGGCGCGGCGCTGGTGGCCGACCCCCGAATCCAGGCCGTGATGTTCACGGGATCGACCGACGTCGCGCGGCTGATCCAGAAACAGCTTGCCGAGCGCCTCACCGTTTATGGACAGCCCGTGCCGCTGATCGCCGAGACCGGCGGCCAGAACGCCCTGATCGTGGATTCCTCGGCGCTCGCCGAGCAGGTTGTCGGCGATATCATCGCTTCCGCTTTTGACTCCGCTGGCCAGCGCTGCTCGGCGCTGCGCATCCTCTGCCTGCAGGCGGACGTCGCCGACCGCATCCTGTCGATGCTGCGCGGCGCGCTGCGCGAGCTTGAACTCGGCAATCCCGCGTCGTTGTCGGTCGATGTCGGCCCGGTCATCAGCGGCGAGGCCCGCGACACGCTCGATGCGCATGTCGCCACGATGCAGGCGCGCGGCCATGCCGTGGAGCGGCTGCCGCTGCCACCGCAGGCGGCGCACGGCACGTTCGTCGCGCCGACCATCATCGAAATCAGCAACATCTTCGATGTCGAGCGCGAGGTGTTCGGCCCCGTCCTCCACGTCCTGCGCTACCGCCGCGAGCAGCTCGTTGACCTCGTCGACGCGATCAACCTGACCGGTTATGGCCTGACCTTCGGTATCCATTCGCGGATCACGGAGACGATTGCCCGTGCCTCGAGCCGCAGCGCCGCCGGCAACATCTATGTCAACCGCAATGTCATCGGCGCGGTCGTCGGCGTGCAGCCGTTCGGCGGCTCCGGCCTGTCGGGGACCGGGCCGAAGGCCGGCGGTCCGCTGTATCTGCGCCGGCTGTTCGCGATGCCGCCGCGCCAGCGGCTCATGGCGTCGCAGTCTGACGCGGTCTTGCGCTCTTACCTCGACGGGTTGCGGGCCAGCGGACATGCCGCGGCGGCGCTGGCGTGCGAGGCGCATGGGCCCCAGGTGCTGGCCGGGCTCGAGATCGAGTTGCCAGGACCCGTTGGCGAACAGAACATCTATCGCATCACCGCGCGCGGCGTCGTCGCTGCACTGGCGCGAAGCGAGCAGGCGTTGCTGGTCCAGATCGGCGTCATTCTGATGACCGGCAACGACGCGTTCGTCGAACGCGCGAATCCCGCTGCTGCCGTGTTGGGACCGCTCACCAGCCGGCTGCGCGGCCGCCTGCGGATCGTCGACAGCTGGCGGGCTCTCCGCGATCTGCAGGCCGTGCTTTCCGATGGCGCGGCGGATGAATTGATCGCGCTCGGCCGCGACCTCGCAACGCGCCCCGGACCGATCGTCCCGCTCGTCACGCCGCGCGCCAGCGACGGCTGCTACGATCTCGACCGGCTGGTTACCGAGGTCAGTCTTTCCACCAACACCGCGGCCGCCGGCGGCAATGCCAGCCTGATGTCGATCGGCTGAGAAGACAGGTATTCCGTCCCGGGCTGGCTCGAGGCCCCAGGACAGGATAGGGGAGAACACCGTCATCGTCGGCCCGCTCCGCCCGCTGACGCACGCTTCGCTCCGATCGAGGACACCTTGATGTCGACCATCCTGTTCAAGAATGCCGCTCTGCTCGACCCGCTGCAGCCCGACCTGTTCGAGGGGCAGCACGTCCTGGTCGAAGGCAACCTGATCAAGGAAGTGTCTGACAAGCCGCTGCAGACCAGCGTCGACCAGACCATCGATCTCCAAGGCAAGACGCTGATGCCGGGGCTGATCGACCTGCACGTCCATGCGATCGCGGTCGAGCTCAATCTTGCCCAGCAAGTGCAGATGCCGAACGTGCTGGTGACCCTGCGCTCGGCGCTGCTGCTCAAGGGCATGCTGCGGCGGGGCTTTACGACGGTGCGTGACGCCGGCGGCGCCGGCTATCCGCTGAAGCAGGCCGTCGACACCGGCCTCACCGAGGGCCCGCGGCTGTTCGTCTCCGGCCGTGCGCTCAGCCAGACCGGCGGCCATGGCGACATGCGGGCGCGGACGGATTTCCTCTCCGACAATGCGCCTTGTCCGTGCTGCGTGCGCGTCGGCGCGCTGGCCCGCGTGGCCGACGGCGTCGATGCCGTGCGCAAGGCGGTGCGCGAGGAGCTGCAGATGGGTGCCGACCAGATCAAGATCATGGCGTCCGGCGGCGTGGCCTCGCCGACCGATCCCGTCGGCGCGTTCGGCTATTCGGAGGACGAGATCCGCGCCATCGTCGCCGAGGCCCGCGCGCGGCAGACCTACGTCCTGGCGCATGCCTACACGGCGGAGGCCATCGCCCGCGCCGTCCATTGCGGCGTGCGGACCATCGAGCATGGTAATCTGGTCGACCTTCCGACGGCGCGGCTGATGGCGGAGAAGGGTGTCTATGTCATCCCGACGCTCGTCACCTATGAGGCGCTCGCCAATGAGGGCGCGCAGTATGGCCTGCCGCCGGAGAGCGTCGCCAAGATCGCCGATGTCCGCGATGCCGGCCTGCGCTCGCTCGGCATCTATCGCGAGGCCGGCGTCAAGATGGGCTATGGCAGCGACCTCCTCGGACCGTCGCAGCGCCTGCAGAGCGATGAATTCCGGATCCGCGCCGAGATCCTTGGTTCCCGCGAGGTCATCGCCAGCGCGACCGTGATCGGCGCCGAGGTGCTGGGCATGCAGGGCAAGCTCGGCCGCATCGTGGCCGGCGCCTTCGCCGACCTGCTCGTGGTCGAGGGCAATCCGCTGCGCGACGTCTCGTGTCTGCTCGGCCAGGGCGATCACATTCCGCTGGTGATGAAGGCCGGCAAGGTGCACATCGACCGGCTGAACGCCTGAGGCAACTCGGCGCCGAAATCCACCGGGCCAACGGTCGACAGTCCCAGCGTTGTGCGCGCTGTCATGCGGGACGTCCATCGTCTCTCCACCGCCTCGACGCTGCGGGCGCCGACATCTGCGATGAGTGCTTCTTAGAACGCAGTCATTCGGCCTCGCGGCGCTACGTGCGTCCGAGTTGTGCGGGTCGTTTCGCCCTCATCGACGAAGAGGGCGCAGGGAATGCCGGGAGCTGGCCGCCCCCATGGCCCGCCTGCGAAAAAAAATGCAGGCGGCAGGTACCACAGGTTCAGCCGAGACATCCCGGCATTCCCCGCGCGATGGTTGGGCGGCTTATACGTCCTCTCCCCGGGGACCGGCTGTCTTGCCCCCGTCACGAACGGATCATCGTCACCGTCCGCTTGGCCTCAGCACCGGGAGGCCAGGACCCTACGATTTCGCCGGCGCATCGGGCTCGTTCGTCCGCACGATTGCTCGCGCTGCGATCCAATGCACCCACCGCATCCCGCACCCACGTCTCGTGACGATCGCGAAGCGCCCCTCATGGCGGGACGGGATGCGCATAGTCAATCATGATTTTCTGAAAAACGAAAGTGGAATATTTTTCGTGGGAGGACTGGACAAGGGTGATGTGCTTGAGGCGGTGAGCAAAATCAGATTTTGGGCGCATCGCATCAGAGGTTGTCTTGCCGGTCGTGCGCGCCCGGCTCCGGGCCCGCACGAGTCTCGAGAAGCATATCCGCCCAAGCCCAGCCGGCCGACGTCTTTGGCGGCGGCCGGAAGGTCCGAGAAGGGCGAGTAACGGAAATGACAGGGAGGGCCGATGTCGGGGAGTGCAAAAAGGAGAAAAGCCATGGGTCCGGCAACCAAGCGGCCCAAGCCGCGTGCCGACACACGGCGCGGCTCCTCTAGCTGCCGCCTCCGAGTCGCCTTTTGAGCCTTTTTGGTGCCAGCCTAGTTTGATCGAATAGCGCAATAGCGCCAGCCACCAAAGCGCTTAATATCTCCCCGAGATATAGCTAGTGGGGAGTTCTTATGTGGCCATTTTCGGAAATGTCGCTCTCAACTGCCTCCTTCATTGGCACAATTGCCAACTGGGGGTTGCTTATTAGTCTTCTTGGTGGAGTGCTCTCTACGTTCGTGATCGTGAAGGCCACGGACGTGAAAGAAGAGCACTGGGCCGAGGACAGGCGGCGCTCTGACGAGCGCATCGCGGAGGTGGAAAGCCAGTCTGAACAGTTGCGAAAAGATACCGCGTTGGCCACCGCTCGCGCGGCCGAAGCCGAGCTGAAGCTCGCTGAATTCCGGAGAGGCAGAACAGTCGGGCCATCTGAGGCCGATAAGATTGTAGCTGCGCTAGAGCCGTTCGCTGGAGTAAAGTTTGATATTGGCCACGCTCCAACAGGACGTGAACAATGGGATTTCCTTTGGTTGCTTGAACCTGTGTTTCCGAAGGCAGGTTGGGTTTTTGTGGACTGGGACGGCCCGCAGAAATTCTCAAAACTCAACTGGACCATGACGTGGCATTTCTACGGCGTGGCCAACGTTTTAAATGTATCTATCGAATTGACGCCAGAGCATCGCAGCGAATTATTGCCGGCAGCCACAGCACTAGCCAAGGTGCTGAATGACATCGGTATTGTTGCACAAGTGGAAGCCGCTCCTATTAGCGGGGCGAGCGCCAACGCAGATGCCATCCATAGCCTAGTGGGCGAAAAGAGATAGTGCGGAATTGCTCAACGCCTTCGAGTGTTACTCGCATCCACTCGCCGCAGGCAAAAGCTAAAGGAACTCCCCGCCACGTTCCACTAGAAATCGTACTCGCGCCGAGATCGCCCGGATCGACAGGCGCGGCCATTACACTTAAACTTTGGCACACCTTATCGAGGAGGCATCCATGCCGAAAGAGCAAAAGACGCTCGCCGAACTCGACGACATCGTTCACAAGCACATCGAGCGAAACCATCGCGGGCCGCTAGGCGGAGCGCAATTCTTGAAGATCGTACCGGTCGAGGGTAACCCCGACCGCACCTGGCGCATCGCCCACGGCGGCCAGGCTGGCGGATTCGGCGTGGCCCTCGACGAGGCCGAGGCAGAGCTCGTCAAGCTCTACGATCTAGTCCGTCATACCGCCGGTGGGTATCAGACCCAAGTAACAAATCAGCCGGATCGGTACTAACGTCCGAGAAAGGCTGAATGCGGACGCCGGTCATTCGGTCGCGAAGGTCTGCGGTTGGCCAGTGTACAAGCTCGTCAACACGAGTCGGAAGTCAATCGTCTTCATCCGGCCCGCACGGTGAAGCGTCGAGCAGCCACGTGCGGCGAACGTCGCGGACGTCTAACGCCCACGATCAGTTCGCCGTGACATCTCCGCGGGTCTGCAGACCGCTCGCAAACCGCCCGAAGCGCAGCGCCAGGGTCGGTAGCACCAGCAGGTTCAGCGCCATCGACGTCAACAGGCCGCCGAGGATGACGATCGCCATTGGTCCCTCGATCTCGCGGCCCGGCTCGCCGGCGCCGAGCGCGAGCGGCAGCAGGCCGAGGCCGGTCACCAGCGAGGTCATCAGGATCGGCACCAGGCGGTCGGCGGCGCCGGCGATCGCGGTCTCCAGAGTCCAGGCACGGCCTTCGGCGATGACCAGATGCTCGTAATGCGAGATCATCAGGATCGAGTTGCGCAGCGCGATTCCGAACAGCGTCACGAAGCCCACCATCGAGCCAAGCGACAGCACGCCGCCGGTCAGCGCGACCGCGATGACGCCGCCGACGAAGGCGAACGGCAGGTTGATCAGCACCAGCACCAGGTTGCGCCAGTGCCCGGTGACGAACGACAGCAGCAGCACGATGCCGATCGTCGCCAGCAGCGAGTTCACCAGCAGGTCGCGGCGTGATTTGGCCTGCGCCTCGGCCGCGCCGGTGAACTCGACATGGGCGCCCGGCGGCAGCTTCACCTCCTTGGCGATCTTCCGCTTGGCCGCGGCCACGAAAGATTCGAGATCACGCTCGGCCACGTTGGCGGTCACGGTCTGGACGCGCTGCCCATTGCGATGAAGCACGACGTAGCGCCCCGCGGTGCCATAGACGTCCGCGACCTGCTTCAGGAGGATGTAGGCGCCGCTCGGCGTCCGGATCGGCATGTTGCCGATCTCGGTCGGGCGTGCCGTCGCATCCGGGTCCAGCTTGACGATGACGTTGAAGACGACGTTGCCTTCATAGGCCTGGCCGACCACGTCGCCCTGATAGGCGGTGCGGATCAGCTCCAGCACCTCGACCGCGTCCAGGCCCCAGGATTGCAGATCGGTCGGGCGCAGGGTCACGTTGACCTGCGGCATGCCCGGCGGCGACTGCTGCTGGATGTCGATCGCGCCCCAGACCTCGCCGAGCTCGCGCGCGATGTCGCGCGCCGCGCGCTCGAGATCGTCGAGATCGGGGCCGAACACGTTGATGACCACGGCGGCGTTGAAGCCGGACAGCGTCTCCTCGATGCGCTCGGTCAGGTAGGTCTTGATCGACAGGTTGATGCCGGCGAAGTTGGCGAGCGCGGCACGGATGCGCTGCTGCGCCAGCTCCTGCTGGTCGCCTGACAGCCCCGGCTTCAGGTCGACCTCGATCTCGCTCGAATGCGTGCCCGCGGTATCGACGCCGGCTTCGGCGCGGCCGGCATGCTGCGCCACGCTGCGGACCTCGGGGACACCCTTCAGGGCCTCGGCGATCAGCGTGCCCAGCCGCAGCGATTCGTCGAGCGAGGTCCCCGGCAGTGTCGAGACGTGGAGGATCAGGTGGCCCTCCTTCAGGTCGGGCAGGAAAGTGCCGCCGAAGAACGGCACCAGGCTTGCGCCGCCGGCGGTCACCAGCACGGCCGTCAGCATGACCGACTTGGGAAACCGGCCGAGCCGCCGCAACAGCGTCTCGTAGTGGCGGCGCGACCAGCGCACCAGTGGCGGCTCGCGTTGCTCTCGCGGCGTGCGACCGGCCAGCAGCAGCATCGACAGCGCGGGTGTGACCGTCAGCGCGACGATCAGCGAGGCCACCACCGCGAGGATATAGGCGATGCCGAGCGGCCCGAACAGCCGGCCGGCGAGGCCCGGCAGCGCAAGGATCGGCACGAACACCAGCAGCACGGCGAAGGTCGCATAGGCGACCGCGCTGCGCACCTCGAGCATGGCATCGTAGACCACGCGCGCTTCGCTGCGCGGCGACGGCAGGCCGCGGTTCTCGCGCAGCCGGCGCACCACGTTCTCGACCCCGATCACGGCATCGTCGACGACCTCGCCGATCGCGATGGCGAGGCCGCCGAGGGTCATCGTGTCCAGGCTCTGTCCCATCCACTGCAGGGCCAGCACGGCCGAGAACAGCGACAGCGGGATCGCGGTGCAACTGATGACGGAGGTGCGCCAATCGTAGAGGAACAGGAACAGCACGATGATGACCAGGGCGCCGCCGATCAGCAGGGCGAACAGCACGTTCTCCGTCGCCGCATCGATGAAGGTCGCCGGGCGGAACAGATCGGCGTGCAGCTTGACCTTCTCGCTGTCGAGCGCCGGCCGCAGATCCCGCAGCGCGGCCTCGACGCGCGCCGCGACGTTGCGCGTGTTGGCGCCGAATTGCTGGCTGATCATCATCATGATGCCGGGCCGGCCGTTGATCAGCGCGCCTCCGATCGGCGGCTCCGGCGCGTTCACGACCGTCGCGACGTCGCCGAGCACCACGCTGGCGCCGCCCTGGTGCAGCAGGACCGTACGCGCCAACTGCTCGGGTGTGAGCGACTGGCCCTGCGTCTGCAGGATGACCCGCTGGTTGGCGGTGTCGACGAAGCCGGCGCCGCGCACGCCGGTGGCCTTGCGCGCGGCGGCGACGACGTCGTTCATGCCGACGCCGAAGCGGACCAGATCGTCGGATCGCACCTGCACCTGCAGCGACCGGATGTCACGGCCATAGGTCGTGACCTGCGCGACGCCCGCGACCGCCAGCAGCCGCCGGCTCACGGTCCAGTCGGCGATCGTGCGCAGATCCATCAGCGAGCGCTGCTCGGAGGTCAGCCCGATCGCCAGCACGGTGCCGGCCGCCGGCACCAGCGGCGTCATCGATGGCACCCGCACGCCCTGTGGCAGGCTGCCGGCGACGACCGCGAGTCGCTCGGTCACCAGTTGCCGCGCGCGGTAGACCTCGGTGCCGGGCTGGAAAATGACCGAGATGACGGACAGGCCCTGGATCGACGACGACCTCATGCTCTCGACGCCGGCCAGGCCGTTGATCGCGGTTTCGATCGGCTGCGTGACCAGCACCTCGACCTGTTCCGGACTGAGCCCGGGGGCCTCGGTCTGGATCGAGACCTGTGGCGGCGCAAATTCGGGAAACACCGCGTAGTTGGCGCTGCCCAGCGAGAAGATGCCATAGCCGAGAATGGTGCAGGCCAGCGCCAGCACGATGCCGCGAAAGCGGATGGCAAACGAGATCAGCGCCGCCTGGGGGCCGGCCGCGGCGCCGCGAGCGCCGTCAATCATCGTCGCCGCCGCCGCGCAGCTCGCTCTTGGCCTCCTCCGACAACAGCACCTGCGCGCCGCGCAGGACGATCTCGGAGCCCGACGGAATGTCTTGCACGACATAGTCGTCGTCGGACACCGGCTGATCGGTGCGGATCGGGTGGCGCTTGAAGATCTCGGGACCGGCGCGCAGATAGACCCATGAGCGGCCCTGCCATTGCACGATCGCGGTGTCCTCGACGAAGACGCCGTCGAACGACTTGCCCGAGGGTACGTAGGCGATGGTGTTCATCCCCGGCAGCAGCCCGCTGTCGCCGGCGGCGACGAAGTAATAGCTCACGCCCTGGATGCGCGGATCCGTTCGCGGCGCAGCCGACAGATAGCGCAGATCGATGTTGACGCTGCGGGTCGGCGCCTGCGCCAGCGCACCGCGCGGCGGCGCGGCCAGAGTCACGCCGGGCGGCAGCGTGACCTGCACCAGCAACTGCTCGCGTTCGATCAGTTGCACGACCTGCGGCGAGCGCTCGATGATGCCTTTGCCGATGACGGCGCCCCATTCCTGCCGCGCCGTCGCCATCAAGGTCTTCACTTGCGATTCCGCCGCGGCCAGGGAGGCTTGATCGGTCCGGAAGGTGCCCTCCGCCGCCTCGGCATCCTTGCGCGGCATCGCCGCCGACTGCACGAGGTCGCGGGCGCGCTCGAATGCGAGCCTTGCGACGTCGAGCTTCGCTTGCGCCGTCTGCAGCTGCGCCTGGGCATTGGCGTAGTTGTTGGTCAGGTCGGTGAGCCTGGCGACGTCCAGCACCGTGCCGTAGGCGCGAAACTGTTCGGGATGGGATTCCGCCGCCAGGACGGCGGTCTGGAGCCCGATCTGCTTTTGTTGCGTTGCGGAAAGCTTGACCGACGCAGGTTCGCGCTCGGCCGTACCGGCAGTCTGCGCCTGCGCGCGCGACGGCAGCGAAACCAGCGTGAACAGCACGGCACCGCATGCGGCCGCAGCCCTCGTCCGTTGCCTCACCATGCAGTCCCGGCCCCATCGATCGGGAAACGTCTGGACGACGTCGATGTCATTGCAACAACAGCTACTTCAGCTTCGAGGGTGTTTCAAGCAGCGTCGGCTGCAGAGCCATCGCATGGGATCCGGCGACATCCCCGGGCTTCTTTGGCGGGCCATCGTGGGGGGCACGGCGACGCCGTTTCGGTCGGATGCAATCACCGTATTCGGGGAGGGAACGACGCGGTGCCATGCACGCTGGCGCCAATGCTTGTGGCGCCGCCCCCCTGCAAGCGAGCCGCATACGCGGCGGGCTCGTGGTCGAACATGGACCGCAGCCGTGCTGCGGCGTGGACATCGGGCGTTCGGCATGCGTCTCGATATTTCTTCTTGAGCGTTAGAAGTATTCTTAGACACATTCCAGCGTATTCGTCCGCAACCCAAGCTTGTTGTCGGCCACGCGCGCGACGCTACACAAAAAGCCAAGACTAACAAACTTCTTAGCTAAGATTTTCCTCATCGAATGACCCGGGATTTTTTCCCGATTCTCCGACGGGAGCGAGAATCGTCACATTCATCTACCTGTCGGGTCATTGATGTGACCTCACTTCGCCATACCCCTCCGCAACGAGTCGGGAGTTCCGTCGACGTTGCAGCGAGGCAAGCTTGTCCACTCTGAACCCACTCTCCGATCGCCCGGCGCTCCGTGATCATGCGCAGGGCCATCCTTGTCGGTCAGCCTCTCGCCGAGCTCGCGCCGACGTTGCGGCCGACTTCAGAGAAGGATCTGCGCGATGAGCCAGCTGGTGAATGTGCGGCCCAACGAGGCCGGCGCGGGCGATCGCAAGGCGCAGAGCAGTGCAGCCGATCACGGCATGCGGCTGCTTGGTGCTATCGGCGCGGCAGCCCTGGAGCCGCAGTCGCCGACCGACGCCTGGGCGTCCTCGACGAGCGAAGCACTCGGCATGGGATCGGCCGTCGAGCCGTTGCAGCACGTGCTCGGCAGTCTGACCGAGATCATTCGTGCCGAGGGCTCCCCGGCGGAGCGTCAGCCGGATCATCCATTCGCCGACGATCATGGCTTCGCGCTCGACCAGGAGGAGCTGGCGGGCCTGCCGGGCGTGGTGATCAATACCTTCGATGTCGACGGTCCGGTGTGGCTCGCCGTCGAGGCGCTTGCCGCGACGGAGCCGCCTGCCATCGACTACGATCTCAAGACCTGGGTCGAGCCGTCGTCCGATCCCGACCGTCGTCCATCGCCGCACGAGAGCATCGTGGTCACGGTCGATGAGATCGAGAAGAACCGCCTCACCTTTGCCCGCCACGCGCGGCCTGAGGATTTTTCGCCGGCCCCGGAGCTGGGCGCCTGGACTGGACGGCTGCGCCTGGAGCAGCGTCCTGACCTCGTGCAGCGGATCGAGCGCTATATCAGCGGGCCATGGACCGCCTGGGCCGACACCGAGCGCATGCGCCGCCGGACCATGTCGATCCACCAGCGGCTGCGCGACATGGCGGCCACGGCCGGCGCCGATCAGGTCATGGAGGTCATGTGGGGCGTCGCGCTGTCGTCTTGGCGGCAGGGCGGGCGGGAATTCGAGTTGCCGCTGTTCGAGCGCGCGGTCGAGATCGAGATCATCGCGCGCCCGGATGCCGAGGTCAGGGTCCGGCCGCGCTTCGTCGGCGCAACCGTCAATTTGAGGGCGCTCGATGCCGTGGCGCCGGACGCCGCGCTTGCCGTGCGCGACAAGCCGGATCGCCTGGTCGAGGCGCTGGAGCAGCGCGCAGAGCTGTCGCCGTTCACGCCGATCGGGACCGATCAGATCCTGAGCGCCGCAGGCGTGCAATCCGGTCACAGGACGTCGCGCGATCCCGTGTCGTCGGACGGCACGCCGGCCATGGAGGCCGCCATCGCGGCGGGACGCTGGGTCATATCCGCGCGGCGGCGGCCGGAGAGCCTCGCCCTGCGCGACATCGACAGTCTCAAGACCGCGATCGAGCATGCGCCGCAGAGTGAGTGCTGCCTGTCGGGAGCCGTGAACGCGCTGCTCTCGCAGCCGGATGGACGTGGCCACGCCAATGCGCGGCGGCACCTGTCCGGCATCGTCGGGGGCCCCATCGACATTGCGCCTGCGCCAAAGCCTGCCGCGGTCGAGCAGGGTGATCTGTTCTTCCCGCTGCCGGCTGTCGCGGAGGATGTCGAGGTCGTGCGCGAGCTGTCGCGGTCGGATGGCCTGATGGTCCAGTCTGTCGCACGCGACGATCGGATCGCGGCGCTCGTCAACGTCGTCTGCCATCACCTCGCGCTCGGCTCGCGCGTCCTCGTCGTGTCCAGGGACGAGGCTGCACTTTCCCTGCTGCATCAGAAGCTGCCGCCGGCCATTCGCGAGCTGACCGTCAGCTCGACCGGCTCCGACAAGGACGTGCTCAGGAAGGCCGAAGCCCTGGCCGGCCGGCTGCAATCGATCCTGGACACGCCGAATCTGCGCGATCAGGTCGGTCAGATCGGCCGGCTCGAACGCGACATCATCTCGAAGCGCACGCAGATCGCATCGCTCGACGACGAGATCGCCGAGATCGTCCAGCGCAACCTGCGGCTCGCCGGCGGCTTGCCGGAGCTGCCGTTCGATCTGTTCAAGGCGCTGATCGGCGAACAGGAGGCGCATGCCTGGTTCACCGACCGGCCGAAGCGCCTGCTCGCGGCCACCGACCCGCTCGTCACGGCGGTCGACAAGGCACGCGAGGCGCGGCTGCGGCTTGCCGGTGATCTCAAGCACATCGATGTCGAGTTGCCAGAGCTCGCGGCGCTTCCCGACACTGCCGCGATCCTGCGTCTGCACGCGGAGCTGCAGCACCAGGCAGGGCTGACGTCGGACGCAGGCCGCGACGAGGATCTCGCGCTCGACGCCATCGCGACCTTCGGGCTCGACGCAACCAACCGCCTGGCGGCCGATCTCGATGCGCTGGTGGCCGGCCATCGCGCCATCGCGGAGGCGCCCTGGCTCGCGCGTCTGTCGCCGCTCGGCACCACCAAGGCCGACGAGCCCGTGGCTCTCGACAAGGTCGTGGGCTGGGCGCGTGATGCGTCGTTCCAGCTGTCCCGAAGCGCCGAATTCACGAGGCGTCAGGTGCAGGCGCCGGTCGAGGCGTTCACCAGGAGGGATGCGATTCGCGTGGTCGAACGGCTTGCGGCCGGCGAGAAGCCGTTCGCGCGGTTCTCGCCGTCGCGCCGCGCGCTGAAGGCCGCCGTCGAGGCCATCACGGTGGACGGGGCCGCGCCGTCGAAGCCGGCGGATTGGCAATATGTCGGGCGCTTCCTGCTGTGGCGTCACGACCTGCATGCGTTGCGCGCGCGCTGGACGTCGATCGCAACGCAGATCGATGCACCCGCGCTTCAACTGGAATCGGCGCGCGCGTTCGATGACCTCGAGCACATCGTCAGGAGCGTCGAGGCCGCCGTCGTGACGGCCGCGCTCGCCGTCCGCAACGTGGCCGATGCCTGCTCCAAGCTGTCGATGCCGGACGGCGACGTCAGGGCGATGCTGGCCGATGCACAGCGGCTGGCCGCGTTCGGCGCGGCGATCCGGACCGTCATGACGCGCGTATCGGGACCGCTGGTCGAGCTCGCTCGCCTGGGCGAGTTGTTCGCCCGGGCGGGAGAACTCGCCGTCTCTGTTCAGGATGACGTGCTGTCGCGGGTCGGTGACGCCGAGACGGAGCCCCAGGAGCTCGAAACGCGGTGGACAGGCATTCTCGCAACCATGGAGAAGATCCGCGAGGCCGGCCCGGACTACGAACTCGTCAGGACCGCCTGCCGGATGGCGACTGCAGCGGGCGCGCCGAGTCTGGCGCAGCGACTGCGGTCCGCGCCGGCCGCGGGCGAGGCGAAGGATGCGACGACGCTCGCGGAATGGGTGGCGGCGTGGAATTGGGCCGTGCTGATGCGGATCGAAAGTCCGGAGGAGCGGCAGCTGCTGCATGACCTCGCGGCTCAGCGCGCGCGGCTTGAGACGCGCTCGCTCGCTCTGTTCGAAGCGGTGATCGGTGCCCGCATGTCGCTGGCCATCGCGCAGAATGCGGGCGGCGCCGTCAGGCAAGCGGTGAAGCGGTTCAGGGACTCGATGCAGAAGATGGCGTCGGCCTGCTCCGGTCCGACCGCGCGCCGGCTTCGGTTTGCCGCGCGCAGGTCTCTGGACGGCTGGCTCGAGGAGATTCCTTGTCACGTGATGCCGGCCTGGCGTGTCGCCGAGTTGCTGCCGGCCCGGATCGGCACCTTCGATCTTCTGGTCGTCGACCACGCCTCGCGCTCCGATCTGCGCGAACTGACGGCGATGCTGCGGGCCCGTAAGGTTCTGATCTGCGACGCGCGTCACGACGACGGGACCTTGGTCGAAGCCGGCCGCAACGATACTGTTGTCAAACGCACCGAGACGACCGCGCTGCGTAGCCTGCCGCCGGCGCTGCGGCGGCTGCTGATGCCGGGTGCCTCGCTGCGCGATCTCGCCGCGATCCTCTTTCCCGATCGCATGATCGAGCTGCGTGCGCGCCCTGCCGGCGTCGAGGCGGCCTCGGTCACAGCTCAGCTGCTGCCCGCCGATACGTCCAGATCGGCCGATGCACCAGCCGCCGAGCTGCCGCGGCCGGCCCGCGCGGCTGTGCCGGCGCCGAAGCAGCGGCCGCAGCCGCGGCAGGTCATCACGACGCACTCGCTCGAAGAGGAGATCGCCACTGTCGCGAAATATCTCTCGATGGCGCGCCGCTCGGGGACGGACATCGTCACGTCTGCCGCGGGCAAGCCGAGCGCGCCCGCGATAGCGCAGCGTGCCGAGAGCCGCGCGGCTGCGCCCAAGCCCTCGCCGGAGATTCGCGTTCTGCGCCGGCGTCCGCCGCGCGAGCCGGCCGCGGACATCGTGACGCCGGCTTCGGCTCCGCCCGAGCTTCCGGCCGTCGAGGAGCCGGCCACGGTCGAGCCGACCCAACCGCGCGCGACCATCGTCGCCGAAGCGCCGATCATTGTCGCCGATCGGCTCGCGGTGCCGCAGCGCCCTGGCGAAAGCAAGGTGGTCACAGCAGAGATCGACGCGAAGCCCACGAGCGCCGCGTCGGCAGAGCCCGTGAAGACAGGCGTCGTTGCGACATCCGCTGCGGCAGCGGCTTCTGCCACCACTGAGCCTGCCGCCGCTGCCGCGGCTCCAGCCTCTGTTGCGGAGTCCGTAACGCCGGCGGCAGAGATCAAGATTCACCCTTCTCTCGTCGAGATGGCGTTCAAGGCGACGGAGAACGCCGCGGCACCACGCCGCCGCCTGCCGAGCCGGCGCGTGATGGCAGTTGCCGCGGCCGGGCTGCTGGCGATCGTCGGTGCGGCGGTGTCCTGGGAGCGCGCGTCGGAATGGATCCAGCCGGCCCTGAGCGGTGCGACGGCAGCGTCCGCGCTGCCGAGCGAACCGGGCGCCCGCAAGGTCAATGCGGAGCGGATCGCGCCGGAGGCCAAGCCGGCGATCGCCGCTGCGGCCGAGGAGCATGCCACGGTCGGCATGAGCGTGCCGGTCAGCACACCGGCGCAGGCGTTCCTCTATCACGAAGATCCGCAGGATCCGAAGGGCAAGCGCTATCCTGGCAAGGTCACCTGGTCGATCGAGCAGAGCAGGGGTCCGCGACTCGATGCGGCGCCGGCGATCAAGGGGGAGATCGAGATCGAGAACGGCACCAAGGCCACGATCTCGCTGCGGCGGAACGCCGACATGGAGATGCCGGCGAGCCACATCATGGAGCTCAAGTTCGACTGGCCGGATCAGTCGGTGAGCGGCCTGACCAGCCTGAGGGGCATCGGCCTGAAGGGCGAGGAGGCCGAGCGCGGGACGGCGCTGGTGACCCAGACCGCCCGCGTGACGCCGAAGTACTTCATGGTCGCGCTGTCCGCCAACGAGGTCGACACCAAGCGCAACCTGCTGCTTCTCAAGGGCAAGCAGTGGTTCGACATTCCGATCGTCTACGAGGGCGGCAACCGGGCGCTGCTGTCGATCGAGAAGGGATCCGACGGCGACCGCGTGTTCAAGGACGTGTTCGCCAGCTGGGGTCAGTAACGGGGTTGGCGGGCATCACGAGCGAGGACAGCATGAGCGAGAGTTCAGCGTTGCAATGGCTGCGGGCTCCCAAGCTCGCCGAGGATGCGCTGCCGGAGGATTCCCGCGCGGTGGCTTGCCGGCGCTGCGGCCGCACGGTGCAGGTCTCGCTCAGCCCGATGCGTCCGCCGAGCTTCCTGCGCGTCGAGGATCAGGTCGAGTGTCCCGAGGTGCAGGAGCGTTGGACCGGCAAGAGCGAAGGCGGGCTGCTGCTGATGATGTGCGGCGCGCTCGAGCAGTCGCTCGATGCCGAATGGGAGACCGCAGAGCCGGAGAGTGCGGCTCGACGAGAAGCTGCGCCAGTCTCTCCGGTGCGCCCGTCGCTTGCGCCGGCGGCGTCCGGTCCGGACAGATGGGACGACGGCAGCGACGATGATCAGGAGGAGACGGGTGAGGGCGGCCGGCTGAACGTCCTCCTCGCACCGGCTCAAGGAAGTCGCAAGAAGCTGATCCGCGGAGCGCTCGGCGTCGGGGTCCTCGGCATCGTCTTCCTCGGCGGCGTGCTGCTGCCGTTACGCGAGATCAGGCTGCTGATTCAGGCGCCGCCTGGGTCAGGATCATCGAGCTCGCAGCAGGAGGCGCAGTCCGCCGCGCCGCTGCCTCCGCCGCGCCGGATCCTGCTGGAAGCCGCCAGCGCGCCCCAGGACGTTGCGCGACCGCCGTCCAGCGCCTTCATCGCGCCGCGTCAGCCGGCTCCTGCACTCGAGGCAACGCTGGCGCGATCATCCGGCACCGCGGCGATCCCGCCGGCGCCGGACGCCGAGCCGAAGCTGCGCGTGCCCGAGCTGGTTGCGATCGCCGGCGGCAGTTTTGCGATGGGCGGCGACGACGAGTCCGAGCAGCCGTCGCATCAGGTCAGCGTGCGACCGTTCTCGCTCGGCAAGCATCCCGTGACGATCGGCGAGTGGAAGCAGTGTGTCGCGGCGGCAAGCTGCGCCGACATCGCGGCCGGTGCGGATGATCGTCCGGTCACCAACCTGAGCTACGACGACACGCAGGCCTATCTCGCCTGGCTGTCGAAGGCGACCGGCAAGGCGTTCCGGCTGCCGACCGAGGCCGAGTGGGAATATGCCGCGCGCGGCGGCCAGCGAACCCGCTATTGGTGGGGCGATCGCATGCGCCCGGGGATGGCCAGTTGCAAGGGCTGCAACGGCACGGGGGACGCCGAGACGGATCAGCCGCCGAAGATCGGCAGCGTCCAGGCCAATCCTTACGGCCTGTTCGACATGGGCGGCGGCGTCGGCCAGTGGGTGGCCGACAACTGGCACAAGAACTACAGGGGCGCGCCGGCGGATGGATCGGCCTGGCTCGAGGAGGGCAGCTATGCCCGCGTCATCCGCTCGGGATCATGGAAGAACGGCGCGGCCGATGCGCGGGCCGGCAGTCGCGATCGCTATGACGGCCGCATCCGGCATCCGACGCTGGGTTTCCGCGTTGCGCTCTCACCATAGGGGATCTGCATGCTGCCGATGTCTGCGCGACTCCACTTCATCCTGATCGCGTCGCTCGTGCTCGCGCCGTCATTGGCGCCAGCCAAGGGAACGAAGGCCGCGAAGGATGCCCGCGTCTATTTCATCTCTCCTGCGGATGGGGAGACGGTGACCGGGCCCTTTATCGCTCGCTTCGGACTGCGCAACATGGGCGTCACCCATGCGGGCGACGATTTCGCCGGCAGTGGCCATCATCATCTTCTCGTCGACGTCGACGAGACGATGCAGGCCGGCGAGGAGATTCCGCGTGACAAGAAACACGTTCATTACGCAGCGGGGGAGACCGAGGCGCGGATCGAATTGTCGCCCGGCAAGCACACGCTGCAGCTCGTGCTGGGTGACACCAGGCATCTCAACTTCGATCCGCCGGTGATCTCCGAGAAGATCATGATCACGGTGAGCAAGCCGAACGGAGGCGAGCAGGAGGCGCGCGCGACACGCGGCGTCACCGCCCGAAACCGACCGCAGATCCGATCCGTGCCGGCAGAGCCGCCGGCCCAGCCCGAGCCGTCGCCGGAGATGACGAAGTCCCCCGAGAGCTCTGACTTCATCAGCCGCGTCTTCTCCGGGACGAAGTGACGACCTCTCCATTCCCAACCAGGGCTATCGCATATGAAGATCTGAGTGTTTCGCTGCGCTGCCTCCACGTCGTCATGCCCGGGCTCCGTCCCGGGCATCCACGTCCTTCCCAGGATGCCGAACGACGTGGATGGCCGGGACGGAGCCCGGGCATGACGGTGTGGAAGGAGCCGACCTCAAACTTGTATCGTCAAGTGCGATAGCCCTGATTCCCAACGGCCGGGCGCGTGATGCGCGTCGGCTTGCGCGCGACCGTGGGACGCAAGCTCGGTCGCTCCGCGAGGATCCATCGCTGAGGGCGGCGCCTGTCGCGCGATGGCGGCAAGGACGATCCGCCATCCGGCAACGGCCGCTCGTCCGGACGCGCGTCCATGGCAGATCCCGGCGCAAGCGGGGACGTCGTTGCCGAGGCATCCGAGACGTCGTTTTCCTGCAGCGACTCGCCATCCTGGTCGGCAGTCCGTGTCGGCAAGAGTATCGCCCGCGTCCAGGATCAGGATGGCCTTGCCGTTGTCCGCACGGATGTGCGTCTGACGGCCGCTAGATCCGTTCGCAAGCAGCCGCATCGTCATCGTCCACCACCGATCTCGATCTGGTCGTGCGAACGATCGCGATGCTCAGAAAATTTTTCTGAGGCTTAAGGTCGCAGCCTTGTAGCTGTCGGTTCCTTTCTCGCCTCACCATGGTCACAGCGGCAATCGGGCGGGAGTGTGGTCCCGCACGCCGCGCCGGCCACGCCTTGTGCGGGAGCAAAGCGCATACGCCTCACGACGATGCTGCTACATCCTTGCGAATCAATATCAGTTGCAACGCGCAGGGAACCCGGCACGGGGTCGAGTCCTGAAGAGATCAGTAGCCTGCCGACATGGTTCGATCCTGACTGGACCGCATGTGAGTTCGCATCTCAGCGACATTGCGGCCGGATGCGGAACGTTTCGAGCCGCGCCTGCGTGGTCGAGGCCATCCACCGCGGACGATGACGTCCAAGTTTCGTTGAAATCTCCCTCCCCTTTGTAGTCCGCGCATCGAGCGCTGTTGGCGCCGATGGCGCAGTCTTCGAGGAGGAATTTCATAATGAAGGTCATCAAACTGTTAGGCGTGGTCTTGGCGGCGGGTCTGGCGTCGGGCTCCGCGGCGCTCGCCGACGGCTACAAGGATTGCACCAGGCTCGACAAGGCGTCGTGGAAGACGACCGCCGAAGCCGAGGCGAAGGCGAAGGCCGCGGGCTACGAGGTTCGGCAGACCAAGATCGAGGGCACCTGCTACGAGGTTTACGGTGTCAAGGGCGGCAAGCTCTATGAGCTGTTTTACAGCCCCGAGGACCTCGCGCTGAAGCACACCAAGGCGAAGTGATCTGATGGTCATGCGTGACGCAGGCCAGGCGCAGCGGAGCGTCGCCTCCCCGACGCCGGCGAACTCACGTCCGGGGACCGTGGCGGTCTGGGATCTTCCGCTGCGCGTCTGGCACTGGTCGCTCGCGGCCTTCGTGCTCGTCGCCTGCGTCACGCCCAACACCTTCGATCGCCTGCACCGCCTCGCGGGCTATGCCGTCATCGGTCTTCTCGCCTTCAGGCTGATCTGGGGGCTGATCGGCAGCCGTCATTCGCTGTTCGCGCGGATCAGCCTCAAGCTGCGGGCGGCGCCTCAGTATATCGTGGGCATGCTGCGCGGAGAGACGGGACGCTATCTCGGGCTGAACCCGGCGGGGGCCGCGATGCTGGTCGTGATGCTCGCGCTTCTGATCGTCTCGACCATCAGCGGCGTCATGCAGGTCTCGGTCCGGTTCTTCGGCGTCGGCTGGATCGAGCAGGCGCATGCGCTGTCGTCCAATGCCATCATCGCCCTGATCGCCGTGCATGTGCTCGGCACGGTGTGGATGAGCTTGCTGCAGCGGGAGAACCTGATGCGCGCGATGGTCACGGGACGCAAGCGCGTGCCGGGCATCATGCGCGCCGCGCCGGCGCGCAGCGTCGCACGCCAGAGCCCGGAGCCCGAGCCCGTGGCGGACGAGGAGCAAATATCCGTCGTCCCCGATCTGCCGCCCCTGCGCGTGAATCCGGCGCCCGGCGCCGCGAAGCCTGCGCGTATGCCGCGATCCCTCAGCGTTCACGACAGGCGGCTGGGGGTCGGCAGATGAGACGGCGGGCATCGGTCGTGTGCGCTCGCCGGCGATATGGGCGAGCAGGCCCGCGCCTGATTTCATTTCTGGTGCGCGCGAGGCTCGTCCGCACACGGCTCGAGCTGGATGGGCGCACACGCATATTGCGGTCCATGCCGCATGAGACCAGTGCGAGCGCGTTCCTTCGTGCATCTCGCTCGTACTCGTCTCGATGAGCCGGTGCATGAGAATCATGCAGGTGCTGTACGCAGCGTAAGCGGTCGATCGTGAGCCTCGTGTGGTTCGCGGCGTGCGCGACGGCGCTGCATGACCTGTCGTGTCTCATATCAGCACAGCTGCGAACTCAGGTGATCGTGCTGCTCCCGACCGCGGAGACCGCTGATGTTCGTCATTGTCATTCGGCGCGCATCGGCGATGCTCGAGCCGACGCGTCTGCGCGGCGCCTCGACGCCGCACAACTAATAAATCCGCGCGCTTTGTCGCACACAACGATGTTGTCAAATTTCGACACGGCAAATTGCCGCATTCGGGACTTCATAGTCGTTCTATGAAGTGTCGGAGGCTCGTCGAAACAGGTGAGCGCTGGAAGACGGTTCGGCACATTCGGGTGAATTCGGGACAGGGACATACATCATGAATCTCTTTGACAAGGGACAGGCAGCAGGAGTCGCCGTGCTGTTGATCGCGGCGTTCGCGCTGCCGGCAGCGGCGGCTGAGACGACCATCGAGATATCGGTCAAGGACAACAAGTTTCAGCCGGCGGAGATGAAGGCGCCGGCCGACACGCCGATCGTGTTCAAGGTCAAGAATCTGGATGGCGCGCCGGTCGAGTTCGAGAGCGAGCCTCTGGAGTTCGAAACGGTGATCAAGCCGAACATGGAAGGCGTCGTGAAGGTCAAGGCGCAGAAGCCGGGACGCTACGAATTCTTCGACGATTTCCATCAGGGCAACAAGGGCGCGCTGATCATCGAGTGATCCGGCCTTGGGCGCCGTGATGCCGTGATGCCGGAATGCGTCACGCCGCGGGCGCCGCGCTTCGCAGGTTGCCGAACTCGACGGAGACGAGGCTCTTTGGAACGGGCAGCACGACAGACGGTCGCTTCCAGACGTGGCATCGGTCGCGACGTCTCACGGTGCCAGGAGGAGACGGTGGCGATCACCGTGCTGCTCGTGACGCTGCTTGGAGCCGCGCCGTCGTCCGCTGAGACCGTCGTTCCGGGCAGCCAGGTGAGAGCCTATGCAGATCCCGGAGCCTCCGACGGGGGGCCGGTGGTAGTCGTGCCCAATCGCCGCCGGCAGCCGGCGCGGCCTGCCAACGGCAACGGACCGCTGGTCATTCCGCAGGTGATCGTTTCGCCTGGTGGCGTCGAGCCGGAGCCCAAGGCGGCCACCCAGGTGGACGAGGCTCCACCGCCGCGGCCGCGATCTCCGGTCGATGCCGGAGCGGGCGCGCTTCCGCAGGCCGCGCGCCGCGAGCCGGCGCCGCGCCTGGCGCCTGTCCGCAATGGCTTCTTCGGCACACCGTCAGCCGGCCTTCTGGTCGGTGGCTGCCTGTCGACGCCGGGCCGGTTGTCGGTCACCAACGTCCCTAACCGCTGCCTGGACGCGCTGGCGTTCGCCGTCAGTCCGCCGCCGGCGACGCGCGGCGTGCTGCCGCGCAATCTGCCGCCGATTCCGCGACAGGATGCACAGCCGATTCCGCCCGTTCTGGCCGACAAGCCGAAGATGCGGCTGCCGCCGGTGAACAAGGGGCAGAAGCCGCAGGATCAGCCGCAGCCGCCGATGATGGAGGAAGACCCCTATGAGCCCAAGGGTATCACGGTGGGAAACTTCATCCTGAAGCCTGCGTTCGAAATGTCCTCAGGCTTCGACAGCAATCCCGGCCGTGTGCCGCAGGGCAGGGGCTCGGCCTTCGTCAGCGTTGCGCCGGTCCTGCTCGTGCGCTCTCAGTTCGAGCGGCATCTGCTCAACGCCGATGTGCGCGTCGGCTACATCGACTATGCAAAGCTCCGGCAGCTCAGCAGGCCTACCGTCGACGCCAAGGTGAATGGGCGCTACGACATCACCGATACGTTTGCGCTCAACGGCGAGGGCCACGTTGCCGTCGATGCCGATGATCCCGGCACGCCGCGCTTCGCCGGCCGGTTCGCCAGGATTCCGCTGGCCTCCACCGTCGGCGGCTCCGCCGGCGTCACCAAGCGGTTCGAGGAGGTCGAGGTCTCGACCAAGGCCGCCATCGACCGCGTCGCGTTCCAGAACGCGCCGCTCGTCGACGGCCAGATCGTCAGCAATGCCGACCGCAACTTCGTCCAATACGGCTCGCAGAGCCGCATCACCTACAATCTGACGCCGGAGATCCGTCCCTTCGTCGACGTCGCCGTCGATCGCCGCGTTCACGACATCGCGGTCGATGCCGAAGGCTTCCGCCGCGACTCCACCGGGACGGCCGTCGAGGCCGGCGTGACATTCAACTACGCCGACAAGCTGACCGGCGACGTCGCCGTCGGCTACCTGACGCGCCGCTACCAGGATCCGATGCTCAAGCCGGTCAACGGCTTCATTGCCGACGCCAATCTGACATGGCAGTTCGCCAAGGAGACGGCGATCGCGCTGGGGGCCAAGTCGCAGGTGGTGGAGATCACCGAGCCCGGCATTTCCGGCGTGCTCAAGCGCGACGTCACCGTCGGCGTCGAGCATCAGTTCGAGCCCTGGCTCATCGGCACGTTCCTCGCCGGCTATGGCGAGGACGCGTTCACCGGAACGACGCGCGTCGACAACCGCTACCTGGTCGAGCTCGGCATGCTCTACAAGTTCTCACGCCTGCTGCAGCTCAGGGCCAGCGTCCGGCGCGAGGAGACGCGCTCCAACTTCCGCGAAAACAACCTGTCGGCGACCGTGGTGCAGGTCGGGGCACGGGTGCAGTACTGATCGGCAGCCCGGCACGCACCCGCGCGCGGCATCTGTGGTCTTCTGAGGACGTGCCTGGAGATCGCGCTTCTTGTCGTGACGCAGCCAACAGTCATCCTCCGGGCAAGGCCGCAAGCCTGGAAGCCGGAGTTTCTCGCTCTGGCTTCGCCGTGTAGTATAGCTCCCCTGCAACGGGTGGACGCGCAGCGGGAGTGCCCGGCTCCAGTCTCCAAAATGAAATGCAGCGCCCACGACGTGAGCGCTGCCAGGTCCGGATCTGCGCGGCAGTCCGGCCGCGACTATTTCTTCTGATTGAAGTTCACGTCGAGGCTGAAGCTGAACTGATCGTCCGTCAGTCCGGACGGCGGTGCAGGCACAGGGTCGGAGCGGCGGATCATCGCCAGCGCGGCATCATCGAACATCGAGTCGCCGCACGACTGCATGACGGACGCGGACACCACCTTGCCGGCCCGGCTCAGCACCAGCGCCACCTTGACCGTGCCATTGTGCTTCTTGCCTTCCGGATAGCGCTTGTGCAGCTCGAAATAGGCGCTGATCTTGCGGCCCCAATCGTTGGTCAGCTTCTGCTTGTCCTTGCCCATTCCCGGATTGGGGGCCTTGGCCGTCTCGGCCGGCGGCGCGGCCTCGTCCAGCGCCTTGCGGGCCGATTCCTCCTGCGCGGCAGATGCGACCGACGCCTCGGCCTGCTGGGTCGCCTGCTGCTGTTCCTCCTTCTCCGGCTTCTTGGGTTCGTTCTGCGTGACGACCCGATCGGCCTCCTCCTCGGTTTCGGTCGGCTTGTCCTTGACGGCGTCGGACTCCTTGACTTCGGCGGTCTGCTGCATCTGCTCCGGCGCAGCTTCGGCCGCGTCGCTGTCGGGACCCGGCGGAAGATCGTTGTCCTCGACCTGGGGCGAGGCTATCTCGAGCGCGAATTCGGCGCCGGCCGCGCCGAGGCCGCCGTCCACGTCATTGCCGCTGAGATGGACGACCGCGAGCGCGGCGCCGCCACCGTGCAACATGAGGGCGCCGATCGCGGCTGAGATCCACAAGCGGCGCGACGCTCCCTGATACTTGTGTTCGACCATTCTTCAGTTCCGTCGTTTCACTGGTTTCAATGTGCAGCCTGGGCGGCGGCCTGTGAGACGCCTTCGACAGTCACGAGCTTGATCTTCGGATAGCCGCCGGTCCGCAGCAGCTCCATCACGTCCATCAGCTCTCCATACGCCACGCCCCGGTCGGCGCGCAGGAAGATGAACTTGTCCTTCGCTGCCTCGGGGATGTGTTCGAGGGTGCTCACCAGGCTCGCCCGTTTCACCTGCTCCTCGCCGACGAACAGTGTCAGATCCGGCTTGATGCTGACATAGATCGGCTTGTCCGGCTTCTTCTGCGGCGTGGCCGTCGATGTCGGGAGATCGACAGGCACGTCGACCGTCGACAGGGGTGCCGCCACCATGAAGATGATCAGCAGCACCAGGATCACGTCGATGAAGGGCGTGACGTTGATGTCACTGGTCTCGCCGAGATCATCGTCGCCATCGCCTTCCGAGAGAGAAACGGCCATGGAGCTACTCCGCTGCCAGCGCCATCGGAGGCGCTGAGTGGACGTGGATCGGCTCGAAGCGCTCGCCGTGATGGCTGCTGTGGTGGCTCTGGCCGCGATCGAGATCGCGCGACAACATCCGGGCGGTGGCGCCGGAGGACCGGTTCACGAGCTCCATGTAGCCTTTCGTCACCCGCGTGAAGTGATTGTAGATGATCACGGCCGGGATCGCGGCGACGAGGCCGATGGCGGTTGCGAGCAGCGCTTCGGCGATGCCGGGCGCGACGACGGCGAGGTTGGTGGTCTGCGACTTCGAGATGCCGATGAAGCTGTTCATGATGCCCCAGACCGTGCCGAACAGGCCGACAAAGGGCGAGATCGAGCCGATCGTGGCGAGCAGGCCCATGCCGGTCCGGCAACGCCGGCCCTCGGCACGCACGATCTCGGAGAAGCTCGACGCAGCGCGCTCGTTGACGCCGTGAGACGGCAGCTCGGACGACATCCTGATTTCGTGCATGGCGGCATCGATCAGGGTCGTCAGCACGTTCTGCCGTGATCCCAGCGCGAGCTTGGCTTCCGACAGCCAGCGTACGTCATCGACCTTGCGCAGCGCGCTGCTCAGCTTCCGGCGCAGGATGGAGAACTCGATGGTCTTGGCGATGAAGACGGTCCAGGTCGCGAGCGAGGCGAGCGCGAGCCCCATCATGACCGACTTCACGAGAATGTCGGCGGCCAGGAACATCGACCATGGCGACAGATCATGCGGAACGTGAGCTGACGGCTGCGCGCCGCCTTGCGCCGGCTTCTCTGCCTGGTCCTTCGCCTTGTCGCCCGCTGCCGCGTCAGTCACGGCTTCGGCCGCCGTCGACGGTTGGGTGTCGGTCGTTGCGGCCGCCGGCGGCTGGCTCGGTGCCGCGGCTTGCGGCGTGGTAGCAGACGGAGCCGGCGCAGCCGTCGGTGCGACGCCGCTGGTCGTCGGAGCCGCGGGCGCAGGCGCCGCGACCTGCGGCGCGGCCTGGGCAACGGCCGGCGCCGTGGATGCCTGTCCCGTCGTCACCGGCTTCGGTGCCATGCTCTGAGCCGGAGCCGCATGCGCAGCGGGAGTCGACGCGCCGGCCGCGGTGTTGACGGGCGCAACTGCAGGCGCCTGCGCGGTGGCGGCTGTCGTCGGAGTCTGAGCGGCTTTCGCTCCGGTCGCATTCGCTGGATTTGATGCTGTGGTCTGCGGCGCTGTTGCAGCCTGGCCAGGTCTCGGCGATGTGGCCGGCTGCTCGGCATGCGCCATGGCGCCGGCCGAAACCGCTGCGATCACCGCTCCTACTTGAAGAACGATCCTGAACATGTTGCTGAACACCCCTTGGTAGTTAACCGCTCCGTAATGTTTCCAGTCCTAACCCGGCTGTTTTGAGACGCCGCGTTGACTCAAAGCGGGAACATCGACGCCGGCAGTTGCCGCCGTGGGTGCGATGCCAAACGAAAAATCGAATCGTGCGACCTGCGTAACAGCCCGCGATGGCGTGCATCGCGTCTTAACTCCCTGAAAGTCCTGCTGTGAGGCGGATGCGCCTTGCGCAGCGTCGCCAATGCGGCTGCCTGTCACGCAAATGCCGCCGTTCGGTCTTCCATCAATTCTAATTAGTCGGTGCGGGCGTGATGGGCCCGTTCGGCCGGTGAGAGCACTTGTGCGTGCATCTGTGATGCCGTCCGACAAGCCGGAAGGCCTCGGGACCGAATCATAGTGCTGCTGAGATCGGCACGGTTCGAAAGATAGCGTGCGCCGCGCGACTCTCGTTTCGTCGTGATCAACGTCGATGTTGGCCGCAAGGGAATGGCGGTAGTTCGCGAAACGCACAATCTCTCCGGCATAGCTGCCGAATGTGAGCTCGGATGGCGGTCCATCGCGAGCGCGCCGAGAACAGTGCTGCAGCGAGCGGTCGCCATCCAAACGAATGAGCCGGGCTGCACCTCGTGCAACCCGGCTCAAAGGCGATCGAACTCAACGTGATCGGCGCGATTGGGGACGGAAGTTCAGTTCTCCGCCCAGTAGCGGATCAGGTTGTGATAAAGGCCGGTCAGCCGCACCATTTCCGGATCGTCGCGCCCCATCCGCTGCGACAAACCCTGGATCGTCGTATCGAGATCGAAGATCATGCTGCGCGCGAGGGGATCGCGGATCATGCTCTGCAGCCAGAAGAACGAGGCGACGCGGACGCCGCGCGTCACTGGCGTGACCATGTGCAGGCTCGAGGCGGGGTACAGCACGAGGTCGCCGGCGGGCAGCTTCACCTCGTGCGAGCCGTACAGATCCTCGATCACCAGCTCGCCGCCGTCGTAGTCCTCCGGCTCGGAGAGGAACAGCGTGACCGAGAGGTCGGTGCGAATGCGCAGGCCGGTGAGCTTGTCGCCGCGCACCGCGTTGTCGACGTGGATGCCGAAATGGTGGCCCGACTGCGCGCTGTAGCGGTTGAACAGCGGCGGAAAGATCTGCTGCGGGATCGCGGCGGCGAGAAAGCGCGGATTGGCGGTCATCGCCGAGATGATGCGGTGGCCGAGCTTGCGCGCCACCTCGCTGTCGGGCGGCAACTGCTCGTTGCGCTTGACCATGGCCGACTGGGCGCCGGCCGTCGAGCGGCCGTCCTCCCAGTCGCTGGAGTCCATGATGCGGCGGAAATCCGCCACATCGTCTTTGCTCAGAATTCCGGGGACACAGATCAGCATGAACTCATCACTTGATGTATGCCCCGGCTTGGGTGTGCGATCAGAACCGTCCTGACAGGACGATCGATGCGCTTCGTCCCGGACCGACGAGCACGAACGGGGTGGCACTCTGATAGAGAGCGTCGTAGTAGAGCTTGTCGAAGATGTTGGCAACGAACAGCTTCGCCGTCCAGTTCTTGTCGAGCTTGGCTTCCGCGAACGCGTCGAAGCGCCAGTAGCTCGGCAGCTCGGTGCCCTGGTTCGCCGCCAGCCAGGTGCCGCCGAAGATCTTCGAGCGGTACACCGCCTGGCCGCCGATCTCCCAGGTGTCGTTGATCTGGTACTTCGTCAGCAGGCTGAACGACTGGTGCGCGGTGTTGGCGAGCTGCAGGCCGACATTGCTGGTGAACAGCGCGGTGTTGGCCGGCGGGATGTTCGACTTCGTCACCTCCGACTGCATCAGCACGATGCCGCCGAAGATGCTCCATTTGTCGGTCAGCTTGCCGCCCGCCTGCAGATCGATGCCGCGGATGCGGTAGGCGGCACCGGCCGAGAGACACGGCACGGAGCCGACGGTGCCTGCCGGATACGGGCAGTCCGCGGTGGCCTGCGCGGCGCTGGTGATGTTGCGCGACTCGCGGGCATTCTCCTTCTCGGTCTGGAACAAGGCGCCCGTGACCAGCAGGCGGCCGTCGAGCAGCTCCCATTTGGTGCCGATCTCGATCGAGGTGTTCTTCTCCGGCCCGAAGATCTGGTTGGCGCCGCCATTGGTCACCGCCGACAGGCCGCCATATTGCGGGCTGAGACCGTCGAACTCGGCGCCGACCGGGTTCGACGACGTGGCATAGGCCGCATAGAAGCTGGCGTAGGGCACCGGCTTCAACGTCATGCCGACGTTGAAGTTCGGCATGCCGCTGGAGGCCGCGGTCGAGCCCGGCGTGTTGGCGACGCCGTTGACCGTCCCGAAGCCATCGACCCGAACGTCGTATTTGTCATAGCGCACGCCGCCGTTGAGGATGACGAGATCGCGGTAGTTGACGCTGTCCAGGGCGTAGACGCTCGCCGAGTCGATCTTCACGTTCGTCGGGAATTGTCCCAGCGACGGAATGCCGAACGGCAGGTTGGTGAACTGCGGGTTGAACACGCTCACGCCCGACAGCGAACCGCTGCCGGCGAACGCGAGACCTTGCTGCTCGGAGGTCAGGCCGGTGTAGCTGTTGATGAGCGCCTTTTCCTGCGAGACCTCGAGGCCGGCGAGCATGGTATGCCTGAAGTTGCCGGTGTCGAACTTGTAGGTCGCCTCGAGCTGGTTGGCGAGCACGTCGGTCTGCTGGAAGCGGCTCTGCGGATTGGCCCGGATCGTCGAGTTCGAGAGAGGATTGGTGAGCGTCGGGCCTTCCGGCAGAGTGCCGATATAGTTCAGGGTCGAGCGCGATACCCGGAACTTGTCGGAGATCGTCAGGTCAGGGGTGACCTTCACCTCGGCATTGAGCGTGCCGATGTCCTGTCCGACGCGCGAGAAGTCGCGGTTGACGAAGCCGTACCAGGCGTTGCGCGGAGCGCCGACCTCGGGGAACGGCGCGCCGGCGGTGAGCGTGCTCGGCCGATAATACGGTACGCCGAAGTCCGGACGTCCCGTCACCTCGTTGTGGATGTAGTTGGCGGACAGCGTCACGGTGTCGAGCGGCGTCCACTTGGTGGCGATGAAGCCGCCGTTGCGGTTGTCGGTGACGTAGTCGCGGCCCGCGACGCCGGCATCCTGGAACAGGCCGCCGACGCGCGCGGCGAAGGTCGGCGTGATCTTCTGGTTGACGTCGATCACCACGCGCTTGGTGCGGTCGGTGCCGAGCGTGGTGTCCATGTTGTAGAAGCTGTTCTCGGTCGTGGCCTGCTTGGTCACGATGTTGATGGCGCCGCCGGTGGTGCCGCGGCCGGCGAACGAGGAGTTCGGGCCGCGCAGGATCTCGACCTGCTCGGTGAAGAAGTTCTCGCGCACGGAGACGCCGGCGTCACGCACGCCGTCGATGAAGACGTCGTTGCGGGCGTCGAAGCCGCGGATGAAGAAGCGGTCGCCGAACGCGTTGCCGCCTTCGCCGGTGCCGAGCGTCACGCCGGCGGTGGAAAGCACGGCGGATTTGAGGCTGGTGGAGTTCTTGTCGGCCAGGATCTCCTTGCTCAGCACCGTCACCGTCTTCGGCGTGTTGAGCAGCTTCTCCGGAAACTTGCCGGAGGCCTGCAGCCGCTCGCCCTTGTAGTCGGAGGCGGGGCTGGAATAGGGGTTGCGGTCGGGCGGCAGATTGCTCTTCGGCGCCGCGGCCTGCTGCTGCTGTTGCTGGCGGGCGGCGCGGCGCATCGCGTCGCGGGCGCGGACCTGGTCCGCGGTCGGACGCGAGGCGGCCGGCTTGGGACGCGCGACCGGGGCTTCGACGTTGACGGACGGCAGCGGCGCCTGCTGGGCTTCGGCACTGGAGAACGAGGCAACCGCGATCAGGCTCGCGACTGCCGAGACTTTCACACCGGAAATCTCGGGAGATGGCTCCCACTCGTGCCCGCTTGCCCCTCGCAAGCTCCTTGGAAAGATTGCCTTACCCATACTCGACCACCCCATTCGTTACGCAAAACTCTGACTTGGGTTCGTTTGAACGCCCGCAACCGGCGCGTGCCTGTTGCGAATGCAAGTCAAGAAGCGGGGGAAAGCGGTCCAAAGCTGGTTCCGCCGGTGGCCGGAATGCGAAAAGTTTCCATCCATTTCTGAAAATGAGAGTTGTTCGCAAAGTGTCGCGTCACGGCAACACTTGAAACCTCCTGGTTGAGCTGATCTCCGTCATTCAATTGCTGATGGGAGAATTGGCCGGCCTTCACCCCGTCCCGCGAGGTAAATCGTGCGCTTGATGATCACTTCGGCGATCTTCGGTTCGAGCTGCTTCCCGCCGCATCGCGAGATGCGGCGGGAATCTGGCGAATCTGTTTCCCGACCGGGACGCGCGCGGCCTTAGAACTTCGCCGTCGTGATCAGGTAGAACGCACGGCCGGGAGCGACCTGGGTGAACGGCACGTTGCTGCGGTAGAAGGTGTCGTAATAGAGCTGGTTGGTGAGGTTCTGGGCATAGACCTTCATGCTCCAGTTCTTGTCGATCTGCTTCTCCACGAAGGCATCGAACCGCCAGTAGCTCGGCAGCTCGTTGCCGGTGTTGGCCGCGAACGTGCCGCCGAACACTTTCGAGCGGTAGACGGCCTGGCCGCCGATCTCCCAGCCGTCGTCGAACTTGTACTTGGTCAGCACGCTCAGCGACTGGTGCGCGATGTTGGCGAGCTGCAGTCCGGTATTGGACGCGACGCCGCTCTGCGTCACCTTGGACTGCATCAGCACCAGGCCGCCGAAGATGCTCCAGCGGTCGGTGAGCTTGCCTTCCGCCTCGATGTCGATGCCCTGGATGCGGTAGGCGGCGCCGGAGGTCAAAAGCCCGTTGACGGTCTCGCGGGCGTTCTCCTTCACCGTCTGGAACAGCGCGCCGGTCACCAGCAGATGGCGGTCGACCAGCTCCCATTTGGTGCCGATCTCGGCGCCCTTGTTGCGCTCCGGCCCGAGGATGATGGTGCTGTTCGGCGGAATGCCGCCGTAGTCGGTCGCGGTGCCGTCGAGCTCGGAGCCGAACGGATTGGCGGAGGTCGCATAGGCGGCATAGAGGCTGCCGATCGGCAGCGGCTTGTAGACGAGGCCGAGATTGTAGTTGATCAGGTCGGAATCGACGGTCGCCGAGGCGGTGTTGTTCGACGAGCGCATCGCATAGCCGTCATAGCGCAGGCCGCCGGTGAGGATGATGGTGTCGCGCCAGTTCGCGGTGTCGATCACATAGGCGCTCTTGCTGTCGACATCGTAGCGAGTCGGATTACCGGTCAGGAACGGCACGGTCGTGAACGGCAGGTTGGTGTAGGCGGGGCTGAACATGTTCTGGTTCTGCAAGCCCCCGCCGGTGGTGCCCTGCGAGCCGAACGCCTCCGAGGTCAGTCCGGCATAGCGGTCGATCGAGATGTTCTCCTTGGAGAACTCGGTGCCGACCACCGTGGTGTGCTTGACCGGCCCGGTGTCGTATTTGAACGTGAGGTCGTTCTGGTTGGCCCAGTTGTCGACGGTCTGATAGCGGCTCTGCGCGCTGGCGTTGAAGAACCATTTGGTCGGATCGGGGTTCGCCGTTCCCGCCACGCTCGCATTCGGCAGGGTGCCGATGTAGTTCAGCTCGGAATGCTCGCCGCGCAGCTTGCTGGTGAAGGTGATGGCGTCGTTGAGCTTGAGCTCGCCCGCCAGCGTGCCGAAATCCTGCCGCGCCGCCTGGAAGTCGCGGTTGAGGAAGCCGTACCAATTGTTGCGCGGGATGCCGGCCGAGGTCGCCGGAATGTTGCCCTGCTTGTAGAACGGCACGCCGAAGTCCGGATAGCCGGAGAGGTCGGTGTGGACGTAGTTGGTCGTGACCTTCAGCGAGTCCGTCGGAGTCCACTTGGTTGAGATGAAGCCGCCCCAGCGGTCGTCGGTGACGTGGTCGCGTCCCGCGACATTGGCGTCCTGGAACAGGCCGCCGGTGCGCACCGAGAAGGTCGGCGAGATCGTCTGGTTGACGTCGAGCGTCACGCGCTTGGTCTGGTCGGTGCCGAGGGTCGACTCCGCGTTGGTGAAATTGCGGTCGCCGGCCTGCTTGGTGATGATGTTGATGGCACCTCCCGCGGTGCCGCGGCCGGCATAGGCCGAGGCGGGACCGCGCAGGATCTCGACCTGCTCGGTGAAGAAGTTCTCGCGCACCGACACGGCGGGATCGCGGATGCCGTCGATGAAGATGTCGTTGCGGGCATCGAAGCCGCGGATGAAGAAGCGGTCGCCGAACGCGTTGCCGCCTTCGCCCGAGCCGAGCGTGACGCCCGCGGTCGAGCGGCCGACCTCCTTCAGCGTGGTGACGTGCTTGTCCTCCAGCACCTCCTTGCTCATCACGGTGATGGTCTTCGGCGTGTTCACCAGCTTCTCGGTGAACTTGCCGGAGGCGACGCGGTCGACCTTGTAGGGCGCGGCCGCGTCCGCATAGGGGTTGGCGTCGGGCGGCGTCTGCGGACCGGTCTGAGCCGGCGGCTGCTGCGGCTGGCGGGCCGCGCGGCGCAGCGCGCTGCGGGCGCGGACCTGGTCGGCTGACGGCCGCGATGGCGCCGGCCTGGCGCGGGCGGCCGGCGCCTCGACGGTGACGGAGGGCAGGGGCGCCTGCTGCGCCTCGGCGCCGGAGAACGAGGCGACGGCGATCAGCCCCGCGACCGCCGATACCTTGACCCCCGCTACGTCAGCGGAGGCATCGCCTCGAAGCGCGGTGCCCCCGCGCAAGCTTGCTGGAAAGACGGCTCGACCCATACTCAACCACCCCAATGGCTACTCAAGGACAAATCTTGTTCGTGGATTCGCCATCAGGATCACTCCTGTTGCGAACGCCTCTCAACAAGTCCTCGAAATTCGACCAAAACGGGTTGCGCTGGTGGCCCGCCTGGGATGATCGTACCTAATGCATGTGATAATCAGTCGCAGGTAAGGGTCTGTTGGTTATTCGTTACCGGTCGCGCCCAAACTCCCGCGAGGTCTCCGCAAACCGCGGGAGCGACGCCTGCCGGATCTCGATACCGCCGATCTAGCCGCGCGCGACGATCACCGCGACCGGCCCGCCGCCGTCAGGGCCCTGGTGTTCGGCGCCGCCCGAGACGAACAGGTCGGTGAAGCCGAACAGCCCGGCCAGCGCGCCGCCGACGAAAGCGCGGGCATGGCGGGTGGAGGAGACGTCGCTGTCGTCCAGCATGGTATGCCGCTGGCCGCGCAGCCGGCCGCTCTGCGCCGCCTCCGCCTTGGCGAGCACCGCGGCGATGCGGCTGCGGTCGGCCGCCGGCACCTGGCCCGTCACGTTCAGGCCGAGCCGGGCGAGCGCCTGCCGCGCCGGCTCGATGTCGATGGCATCGCCCATGACGGCATGATCGATCGCGAGCGGCCCGCTCCACTTGGCCGACATGCCGGCCACCATGATCTCGTGGTCGAGCAGCTCGACGCCGCCCGAGGTGGCCGCGCGTCCGCTGTAGCGCGAGACATCGGCGCAGATCGTCGCATCGGAGAGATCGCCGGCTGCGAGCTCGCCGAGCGCGACGGCGACCCCGAGCGCCGAGGCGCCGCGCGAAAAGCCCATCGACTTCAGCGTATCGCGCACGGCGGTGCGCTGTCCCCGGGCCTCGACCGCCTCGATGCGCTCCATCGTCAGCAGCGGGCATTTCACCTGCACGTAATGGACGTCGGCGGGATCGCCGATGCCGGCGTCGGCCATTGCCGCGCGCACGCCGGCGGCCACGAGCTCGACCTGCTGCATGCGGCCGAGATGCTCGCCCGCCAGCACCGGCGTGCGCGCGCGCCCCAGCGCCAGCGATGTCGGGACATCGCGTGGCTTCGCGGCATCGCCGCCGTCGCGTGCCTCGAACACGATCATGTGCGGCGACAATGCGCCCTCGGTGCCGCCGGACATCACCATCGCGATCTGCTGCACGGCGTCCGCCGCGAGATATCGGCCGAGCAGCGCCTCCAGCGAGCGCACGGCGAAAGCGCGGGTGAAGTCGTTGACGCAGCCATTGCCCTCGGTCTTGCCGAGAATGGCGACGATCCCTGCGGGATCGATCGCCCCTTGCGCGATTCCGGCCTCGAGCGCGCCGACATCGTCCGGGCTCCGCATCGGCAGGCGGTGAACGTAGGCGCGGCGCAGCCGGGTCGGCATGTCGAGAACTCCTCTGGTGCGGTCCGGCGACACTAGGCAATCACGAAGCCGCGCGCGACGGTGTTCCGAGATGGGCCGCATGCTATCCTTGGCATTCCTAACCCGGACGACCGGTGATCCATGCCTCTCTGGACCTGCTTTCAATGCGGCGCGCAGTTTCCCGATACGCCAGCACCGCCCGGCCATTGCGTCGTCTGCGAGGACGAGCGGCAATATGTGAACTGGAAGGGACAGAGCTTCCTCAGCCGCGACGACCTCGCCGAACGGCATCAGGTCGCCTGGCGCGAGGATGACGGCCTCACCGGCCTTGCTCTGGAGCCGGGCTTCGCGATCGGTCAGCGCGCGCTGCTCGTTCCCGAGCCGGACGGCTGCGTGATGTGGGACTGCATTCCGCTGGCGACGGATGCGGCCATTGCCCATGTCCGCTCGCTGGGCGGGCTGAAGGCCATCGCCGTGTCGCATCCGCACTATTATGGCGCGGTCGCCGATTGGAGCGCCGCGTTCGGCAATGCGCCGGTCTATCTGCACGGCGACGACGCGGCCTTCGTCACCCGTCCGCATCCTGCGATCGTGCCGTGGACCGGCGACCGCCTCGCGCTCTCGGACGAAATCGTGCTGCTGCGGACCGGCGGGCATTTCGCCGGCGCCACCATCCTGCATTGGCGGAAGGGAGCCGAGGGCAGGGGCGCGCTGTTGACCGGCGACATCGCCATGGTGGCGATGGATCGCCGCCATGTCAGCTTCATGTACTCCTATCCGAACTACATCCCGCTCGGCGCCGCCGCCGTGCGCCGCATCGCCGATGCGGTCGCGCCGCTCGCCTTCGATCGCATCTACGGCGCCTGGTGGCAGAAGAACGTCGCCGACGATGCCAAGGCGGCGTTCGATCGCTCGGTGCGGCGCTATCTCCAGGCGATCGCTTGAGCCGACGGTTTCGCGGAATCCCCGTAAAGTAACGGGGCATTAGGCACAACCAGAAGGTTGCCTCAGGACATCTTGCAGTCTTTGGTCGGATGGTATCGAAGTATCCCGGGCGGAATGGGGTACCTCAATGCATTTGCCATCGTGCTCGCCGGCGACTGGCGCCATCGCGCCGGCCAGCCTCCTCGTGCATTCAGACTTTCGATCAGTCCCCCATCCTCCCGTGTCCGCCTCCAGCGCCGGCGAGCTGCCCTGGCGCTGGATCCTGCTGGCGCTGGTGCTCGCCATCGTGCTCGCGGTGCCGTTTCTGTTGGTCGATGTCCCGCCGGTGCTCGACTATCCGAACCACCTCGCGCGGCTGTTCGTGCTGGCGCATCCCGACGATCCCGTGCTGTCGCAGATGTACGCGCCGAACTGGCGCATCCTGCCCAATCTCGGCATGGACGTGATCGGCGTCGCGCTGCTGCGCATCACCGGCGTTCATGTCGGCGGCCGCATCCTGCTCGCGCTCAGCCTGTTCGCGCCACTCATCGGGGTCATCGCCTATCACCGCGCGGTGTTCGGCCGGCTGTCCTTATGGCCGCTGGCGGCCGGCATCGTCGCCTATGACGGCGTCTTCCTGCTCGGCTTCATGAATTTCCAGCTCTCGCTCGGTCTTGCCCTCGGCGGCGCCGCCGGCTGGGTGGCGCTGCGCCGTCGGGGCGGCTGGCTGCCGGCGATCGCCTGGGGGGCCATCACTGCGTCGGCTGCCTTCCTCTGCCACATCTTCGGCTTGCTGTTCTTCGCGGTCCTGATCGGCGCCGGAGAGGCCGATCGGCTGTGGCGGCTGCGCCGGTCGGCGGTCCTGACGCGGGAGCTGGCGGTCGCGGCCTGTGCGCTCGGACTCACGCTCAGCCCGGCCGTGCTGCTCTATGGGCTCTGTCCGCTGGGCGAGGGAGGGTTGCAACTCGGCGACTGGGACGGACCGCCGAAGCTGTGGCGCATCATGACGCCGTTCCTGACCACCAGCGCCGAGCTGACGATCATCACGACCGTCGTGGTGATGTCGGTGCTGGTTCTCGTCCGGCGCCAGCTCGTCATCGCGCCGGGCATTCCGCTGGCGCTGGCGGCGCTGTTCACGGCCTTCGTCGCGGCGCCCTGGACGGCGCTGGGAGGAACGCTGATCGACATGCGCTTTGCCGCGATGGGCGGCCTGCTGCTGTTCGCCGGCCTGCATCCGGTCGTGTCCGGCAGGAAGGCGGCGCTCGTCGGCATCGTCCTCGCAGGGCTGATGCTGGTTCGGACCGCGGATATCGCATCGGCCTGGATCGATCACCGGGTCGACCTCGCCGAACTGCGCGCGGCGATCGCGCATGTGCAGCCCGGCGCGCGCGTCATCGCCGCGCATGGCCACGAGCAGCCCGTCTCCAGCCGGCGCGAGCGCATCCTGCCCGGCTTCCGTTATGTCGATTCCCATATGGCGGCGCTGCTCGTGATCGAGCGGCGG
The DNA here is from genome assembly GCF_051168135.1 of Bradyrhizobium sp. HKCCYLRH2060. Lineage (NCBI taxonomy): Bacteria > Pseudomonadati > Pseudomonadota > Alphaproteobacteria > Hyphomicrobiales > Nitrobacteraceae > Bradyrhizobium > Bradyrhizobium sp. HKCCYLRH2060. The sequence goes on along the minus strand of NZ_JBNPUK010000005.1, from coordinate 142,484 downwards.
GCGTTCTGGCCGCTGATGTTCGCCCATCCGAACCAGCAGCCCGTCACGGTGCGTCCCTCTTTCGCGCGTCTCGCGCAGCCGCTGGCCGAGCCCGCCGCGTGGCGCTGGCTGCAGCCGGACACGCCGCCCGCCGACGTGTTGCCGCTCGCGCGCTATCTGGCCGGCTGGCGCTCGAACTTCGATGCTGTCCTGCTGCTCGACCCGCCGGTCCCGGAGCAGCCGGTCGCCGGCCTCTCGCCGCTCTATCTCGGTAGCTACATCCAACTGTTCCGCATCGGGCTGCACAACGGCAAAACCGCGCAGGAGCCTGGGCCCGCTCCGCCGGCGGCTTCACCGTCGTGAAGCCGGAACGACAGCCGCCGCTCCCCATCAATCTACGGTGATCCTCTGCCTCCCTTGGGCCGTTGCCTTGCGCTGGCCGGTCGCTACGCGCGGCGGCGGCGCCATGACGGAGAAGGGACATGCAGCGCATCGTGCCGGGGCCGGGACAGGAATCGGTGTGGGACTATCCGCGGCCGCCGCGGCTGGAGCGCTGCACGGCGCGGCTGCGCGTCGCATTCGCCGGCGTCACCATCGCCGACACGCAGGACGGCTATCGCGTGCTCGAGACCAGCCATCCGCCCGTCTACTACATCCCATCGCAGGATGTCGCGATGCAGTGGCTGCGGCGCGCGCCTGGCCAGTCGTTCTGCGAGTTCAAGGGCGTCGCCAGCTATTGGACCGTGGAGGTCGATGGCCGCCGGTCCGAGCAGGCGGCGTGGAGCTATGAGCAGCCGACGCCCGCCTTCGCGCCGATCGCGGGCCATCTGGCATTCTATGCTTCCCGCGTCGACGCCTGCTTCGTCGGTGACGAGCGCGTTGCCGCGCAAGAGGGCGATTTCTACGGCGGCTGGATCACCTCTCCTGTCGTCGGACCGTTCAAGGGCGGGCCGGGTACGCGGCACTGGTAGAGCCAGGCGCTCGTCCCGATGCGTGATCCGATGTCCGGTCTTGATCGTATGGATGACGGGTGACGGCAGCCCGCGCATGCAGCGTGGCTTGACCTGGCAGGGCAGCGATCCCTGCCGGACGAGATCTCATCTTCACGACGCCGGGGGAATGCCATGCGACGGTTGATGAAGTTCCTGCACACGATGGGCGCGATCGGCATGATGGGCGCGATGGCCTGCCTCGTCGTGCTGCTCGGCCTGATCCCGCAGCCGTCGGTGTCGCTGTCGCATTATGCCGAGATGCGCGCGGCGATGGGCGCCATCGTGCGCTACGTGTTCTTTCCCTCGCTCGGCCTGACCCTGATCGCCGGACTGCTCGCGATCGCGATCAACCGCGCGCTGCACAGCGCCGGCTGGGCGCTTGCCAAGCTGGCCTCCGGCATCCTGGTCTTCGAATGGGGTTTTGCCGCCGTGCAGGGTCCGATGCAGGAGGCGGCCGAGGAGGCCGCCCGCGCCGTCGCCGGCCAGATCGACCCGGCGACGCTTGCGCCCAACTTCGGCAGCGAGCAGGGCGCCATCTGGGTCATGCTCGGCGTCGCCACCGTGAACGTGATCCTGGGCGTCTGGCGTCCGAAATTTACGAATCTGCCGGATTGATTGACCCCAGCGTTCCGCGTTGCAGCACGCCAGCGTTTTCCGCCGACACTACCGCTCTCTCCTCTCCCCTCCCCGCAAGGGGAAGGGGAGCGCACCGCCGCAGACCGATCGCTCTGCGGATTTCGCGAAATTCCTCTTGCTATTTTTCAGAAATCATGTTTATGTCGCTCCATCCCGCCTCGTGCAGAGGGACGTACGCGTCGTCACGAACGTGGAGGTGGGCTGCGATGGACGTGACGGCGGCGCCAGACGAGCGCTCGCGGTCACGGACGGCGAAGTCGTGTGGTCCTGGCCTCTCGACGCTGAGGTCAAGTCCGCTTTCGATGCTGTGACGGCTCGGGGCGGGCGATGGGGGCAAGAACGCCGATCCCCAGGGAGAGCACGAAGGACACCGTTAAAACCGATCGCGCGGGGGAGGCCGGTTGTCAGGCCCGACCTGTGGTGACTGCCGCCTGCTTTCTTGTTGCAGGCGGGCCATGGGCCGCGGTCAGCACCCGGCCTTCCCCGCGCCCTCTCGTCGAGAGGGCTGACGGCCGCATCACCCGGGTACCGATCGTGCCGCGGGATCGCGAGCACGCATGCAAGATCACATGTTCAGGATGACATCAGGGGGCGGGCGCGCAGCCTTCGACGACGCGCATTGTCTTCAGCCGGTCATGCCCGACGTCAGCGCCGCCTCGGCGCTGACGCCGGCCATGTCGACGTCTTCAGAGCTGCGTCGCCCGCAGCTCGATCGTGAGCGGCGCGGTCGTCCGCCGGGCGGCCGGGTCGGCCGGCATCTGCAGCACGCGGGCGCGCTGGCCGGTGGCCAGGTCGGTGACCTTGACGATCCGGCCATTGGAGAATTCGAGCGCATCGTGATGTTCGGTCGGCTTGTTGGTGTCGACCTGGCGGAAGCGGGCGAGATGCGCCCCGACCTTGCGGCGGAAGAACAAGCCCTTGATCCGCACGTCGCCCTCGAAGGCGAGTTCGGTGCCTGGACGCAGGCACACCGCGGTCAGCGGATCGTCCTTGGTGCAGAAGCCGCGGGTCTCCGTGCCGGGAAAGCGACAGGAGACCAGCACGTCGGCAGTCTTGGCGTCACGGGAAGCAACAGTATGGAGGCTGTAGTCACACATGGAAAGCTCCTGAAGGCCACCAGCACTAAGCCCGCAACGGCGCAGCAGGAGAGTCGTTCCATGGTGTTGAAGCCCGTCACTCCGACGACGCCCGCCGCGGGACGGTCCCGCGGCGGGAACTCGCGATCAGGTGAGATGCGCGGCTTCTTCGGCCTCGTCCTCGGCGGCGCCCCAATGCGAGGCGTCCTTGATGGTCGGATCGATCAACTCGCCACGCAGCAGCGCCAGCGGCGACTTCCAGTACAGCGCGATGTTGTGGAACGGGTCGGTCAGCACCTTGAAGGCCCAGATCAGGCCGGTCGGGACATCCTGCGTCGCAAACAGCTGGATGACGCGAAACAGACCGCCGCCGATGCCGACCGCGAGCCAGAGCAGGCCGACGTGGCGGACGAAGTCCATCCGGCCGGCCGGCTCGGCGAACAGGCCGAACAGCGTCGGAAACGCGAACAGCGCCACCGGCACCAGGCCCCACACCGTCAGCAGCACGATCTTGCGGGTCTGATTGTAGCCGACCTTGACCGCCTCCTTGTAGTCATTGCTGACGCCGTTGACGTGGTCATAGCCGTTCGGTTCGAAGAAGAAGTGCCCGGTCTGCCGCGTCAGCATCGCGAGCCAGCCGACCAGGCCGGCCATCGCCGGATCCTTGAACAGCAGCGCATAGCACACGAGGAAGATCACGGCGCTGATCAGGTGCAGCGTCTGATTGATCCGGCTCTGATGATAGTAGCGATAGTCGTCGAAGCGCTGCGTCTGCAGCGTCTTGTAGTAGCGCGACATGCGAATCCCCGTGCCAGTGTGGAACGAGGCGAAGACGTAGAGGGCCTCAGTGAAGGTGGCGTGACATTATGATGTTGTCACAATGAAACCGGCCGGGAGCGGATCGGGAGGCGATATGAGCACGAACACGCCAATCCTGTGCCGGCGAGTGAGCCGCCTGCGGGTCTCTTTTCCTGCCAGAGAACGCGCACGCGCGGCTTTGATCGGGATCAAAACCGCGCCGAAAGTCGAACAAGAATTAATGCGGTCAGCCGCCGGGCGACCTCGCCAGCCGGATCGCCTCGCTCAGGATCGCGCGGTCGCCGATATGGTTGGCGAGCAGCAGCACGAGTCTGGCGTTCATGCGCAGGGCCTCGTCCTCGCTGAGGTCGCGCTGGCCACCGATCAGCTCGGCATAGAAGTCGTCGGGATCGCGAATGTTCGGGGTGAGGGTGAGGCTCATGCTGCAAGCTCCTGCTGGGCCGCGGGGCGCCTGCCGCAGGCGCGCCGGACCGCATCCGTGATCGCGTCCCCGTCGAACTGCGGCCAGCGGGCGCTGACATATTGATCGGGGCGGAACAGATAGGTCGTGCCGGGCGAGGCGCCGTATCGTGCCGCGAGCAGGCCCTTGGGATCAGCGAGGTCGCGGCCGACGACGAGCACCCGCGCCGTGATGCCGTCGATGCTGAGCTGCTCGGCGGTGACGGCGTTGTCGAAGGTGACAACCGTGAAGCCCGAGCCGAGGCAGTTCAGGAACCAGCCGGGCTCGCCCGCGATCATCACCGGCGCGTCCGCGGCATTGGTCCCAGGCGTCATCGCGCCGGGGACGCCCCCGCCGTCGGGCGTGTTCAGGGACGATGTGGCATAGGGCGTCGGCGTCGACAGCCGGCCGCTGTTGACCAGCGGCCGCGCAAAAGCGTGATGCTGCGCGAGGTCGAGCACGGCGTCGCGGAAGGTGCGGCTCGCTTTCGTCTTCGGGGTGATGAAATCGGTCGCCCGTGTCGAGTTCAGGATGTTGTCGTCGGCCGCGTAAGCGCGTTCCTCGTGATAGCTGTCGATCAGGCTCTCCGGCGCCTCGCCGCGCAGCACCATTGCCAGCTTCCAGGCGAGGTTGTCGATGTCCTGCACGCCGGTGTTGGCGCCGCGGGCGCCGAACGGCGACACCTGGTGCGCCGCGTCGCCGGCGAACAGCACGCGTCCCCGACGGAAATTGTCGATCCTCCGGCAGGCGAACTGATAGATCGACACCCATTCCAGCTCGAATTCGGCGGTCTCGCCGAGCATCGCCCGGATGCGCGGGATCACGCGCTCGGGCTTCTTCTCCTCGTCCGGATTGGCGTCCCAGCCGAGCTGGAAGTCGATGCGCCAGATGTTGTCCGATTGGCGATGCAGCAGCACCGACTGTCCCGGATGGAACGGCGGGTCGAACCAGAACCAGCGCTCGGTGGGGAAGTCCGCCTTCATCCTGACGTCGGCGATCAGGAAGCGGTCCTGGAAGAACTGGCCGGTGAACTCGGCGCCGACCATCCGGCGGGTGTCGGAATTGGCGCCGTCGCAGGCGATCACCCATTGCGCCTCCATGGTGAAGATGCCGTCGGGCGTCTCCACCGCGAGCTGCGCGCAATCCTCGCTCTGCTTCAGGCTGACGAGGCGATGCTTCCAGCGCAGATCGACCAGCGGGCTCCTGCTGCAGGCGTCGACCAGGATCTCCTCCAGATAGTATTGCTGCAGGTTGATCATCGCCGGCCAGCGATGGTCGGGCTCGGGCAGCAGGTCGAACTGATAGGAGAGCTGGTCGCGGAAGAACACCTTGCCGATGTTCCAGCTCACGCCTTTCTCGACCATCGGCGCGGCGCAGCCGAGCCGGTCCCAGATCTCCAGCGGGCGCTTGGCGTAGCACACCGCGCGGGAGCCGATGCTGACGGTGTCGTTGTCGTCGAGCACGACCACCGGCTGGCCGCGGGCGGCGACATCGAGCGCCGCGGTGAGGCCGATCGGCCCGGCGCCGATCACGACGATCGGATGGCGGCGGGTCTCGCCGCTGCGCTGCTCCGCCGAGCAGACATAGGGAAATCGCGGATAGACATAGTTGCTCATGGCTGCCTCGCCTGGCGCGTTGCGGTCGGGACTGTCGGAACGAGCAATCGCTCAGTCGCTGCCGGCGAATTCCTTCTCGTGCATCCAGGCGGTGTGCCGCGGCGGCTTCCTGGTCGTGGCCCATTCGTCGACCATGGCGTGGGCGACCGACTTCATCCGCGTGATCTGCTCCGGCGTCGCGGTCCAGGCCGCGATCTCCAGCCGGTGGCCGCTCGGATCATGGAAATAGATCGACTTGAAGATGGTGTGGTCGGTGATGCCGACGACGTCGAGACCGGCGGCCTCGGCGCGGGCCTTGGCTTCCTCAAGCTCCTCCATGTCCTTCACCTGGAAGGCGATGTGCTGGGTCCATTCCGGCGTGTTCGGATCGCGCCCCATCGGCGGCGAGTTCGGCAGCTCGAAGAAGGCGAGGATGTTGCCGTTCCCGGCATCGAGGAAGATGTGCATGTAGGGATCTGGCGCCTTGGTCGAGGGCACCTTGTCCTCGGCGATCGCGCCGAGCAGGTCCATGTTGAGGACCTTCTTATAGAACTCGACGGTGGCCTTGGCGTCGACGCAGCGATAGGCGACGTGATGAATCTTCTCGATCTGCACGATGGTCCTCCCATGATCATTGTTGGCAGGATAGTAACGAATGATACGATTGTGTGGCTTTGATCCAGATCAACCCGATTGGGATCGGATTGAGGTCGCCAGGAACGAGCGCCTGGAACGGACGAGGGCAGGGGACGCGATGACGAAGGTGGCCAACGAGACCCGCGGCCGAACGGGTGGAGAGGGGATCGCCGAGCGTGAGCTGAGGTTGCAGCGCTATTTCCCCTACCGGCTGGCCCGGCTCGCCGAGCAGGTGTCGCTGGCGGTGGCGGAGGTCTATGCCGACCGCTTCGCGCTGTCGCGCCAGGAATGGCGGATCCTGGCGGCGCTCGGCGAGCAGCCGCGGCTGCCGACCAAGGAGATCGGCCGGCTGACGACTCTCGACAAGATGAATGTCAGCCGCGCCATGCAGAGCCTGGAGGCCCGCGGCATCGTCAGCCGGAGCCGCGATCCCGCGGACGGCCGCGAGCGGATCGTGGCGTTGACGGCTGCCGGCAGAGGGCTGTACCGCAGGATCGTGCCCCATGCGCTGGCGCGCGAGGCCGATCTGCTGAGCGTGCTTTCGGCCGCCGAGATCGCGACCCTCGACACGGTCATCGACAAGCTGCTCGCGGCCGCCGAACGATCGGTCGACGATCCCCCTGGCCGAAAGGCTTGATCGGTGCCGCCGCCGCGCTATATCGACGGTCTCTCTCCACCCCTGATAGCATGGGCCAACGTACGACGATGACCGACACCGCCACCGTTAGCCATTCCTTCCAGGCCGAAGTCTCCGAGCTGCTCCATCTGATGGTGCATTCGGTCTACTCCGAGACCGACATTTTCCTGCGCGAGCTGATTTCGAACGCCTCGGACGCCTGTGACAAGCTGCGTTACGAGGCGATCGCCAGACCCGATCTGATCGGCGACGGCGAGCCGCCGCAGATCCGCATCATCCCGAACAAGGCCGCTGATACCCTGACCATTGCCGACAGCGGCATCGGCATGGAGCGCCAGGAGCTGATCGACCATCTCGGCACCATCGCCCGCTCCGGCACCAAGGCGTTCGTGCAGAAGCTGGCCGAGGCCAAGGACGGCACCGGCCTGATCGGCCAGTTCGGCGTCGGCTTCTATTCGGCCTTCATGGTCGCCGACCGCATCCAGGTGATCAGCCGCCGCGCCGGCGGCGGCGAGGTCTGGACCTGGACCTCGTCGGGCGGGGCGGGCTTCGAGGTGGCGCCCGCGTCCGAGGAGGATGCCAAGCGGGTTGCGCGCGGCACCGAGATCGTGCTGCACCTCAAGGACGACGCGAAGAAATATCTCGAAACCTATGAGATCGAGCGCATCGTCACCGCCTATTCCGACAACATCCAGTTCCCGATCATGCTGGTGCCGGAGGAGGGCGAGCCGCGCCAGATCAACTCCGCCAGCGCGCTGTGGCAGCGCTCCAAATCCGAGCTGACGCCGGAGGACTACAGCAAGGCCTACAAGTCGATCGCGCATGCGTTCGACGAGCCGGCGATGACGCTGCACTACCGCGCCGAAGGCCGCTATTCCTATGCCGTGCTGCTGTTTGCGCCCTCGACCAAGCCGTTCGACCTGTTCGAGCCGGCGCGCAAGGGCAAGGTCAAGCTCTATGTCCGCCGCGTCTTCATCACCGACGACGCCGACCTGATGCCGGCGTACCTGCGCTTCATCCGCGGCGTGATCGACAGCGAGGACCTGCCGCTCAACCTGTCGCGCGAAATGCTGCAGAACAATCCGCAGCTGGCGCAGATCCGAAAAGCGGTGACGACGCGGGTGATCAGCGAGCTGGAGCAGCTTGCCGACAAGGACGCCGAGAACTTCGACAAGATCTGGGATTCGTTCGGCGCCGTGATCAAGGAGGGCCTGTACGAGGATTTCGAGCGCCGCGACAAGCTGCTGGCGCTGTCGCGCTTCACCACGACATCGGGCGAGCGGCGCTCGCTGAAGCAATATGTCGAGGGCCTCAAGGAGAACCAGACCGAGATCTACTTCCTGGTCGGTGACAGCATCGAGCGGCTGAAGTCCAATCCGCGGCTCGAGGCGGCCAAGGCACGCGGCGTCGAGGTGCTGCTCTTGACCGATCCGGTCGATGCGTTCTGGACCTCGGCGCGGCTCGAATATGACGGCAAGCCGCTGAAGTCGCTGAGCCAGGGCGACATCAACTTCGATCCGATCCCGGTGACGGAGCCGAAGGCCGAGGACGAGGCGCAGCCGGCGGCCGACGAGGCCAACACGATCGCGCTGATCAAGGCGAGCCTCGGCGAGCACGTCACCGACGTGAAGGTCTCGACCCGGCTGACCACCAGCGCGTCCTGCCTGGTGGCCGGTAGCCATGGTCCCGATCGCGAGCTGGAGCGCATCCTGTCGCAGCAGGCGCGCGGGGCGCGCACCAAGCCGATCCTCGAGATCAATCTGCGCCATCCGCTGGTCGTGGCAGTCGCAAAAGCCGCCGCCGACAAGGCCAAGGTCGACGATCTGTCGTTCCTACTGCTCGAGCAGGCGCAGATCCTCGACGGCGAACTGCCGGAGGATCCGGCCGCCTTCGCGGCCCGTCTCAACCGGCTGGTGCTGCAGGGCGTCGCGGGGGCCTGAGGCAGGCAGGCGTGGGCGCGGAGGTCAGTTCTTCGCGCTCACCTGCGGCACCAGCTTGCGCCAGTGCATGATCTCGGCGCGGTAGGTCGCGGTGTAGACGCCGACGTCGCCGGTGAGCGGCGTGGCGCCGACCTCAGCGAACTGCCTGCTGATGTCGGGATCGGCCAGCGCGGCGTTGATCTCGCGGTTGAGCAGCTCGACGATGGCTTTCGGCGTGCCGTGCGGCACGGCGACGCCATAGAAGCCGGAGGTTTCGAACGCCGGCAGGACGTCGGCGACTGGCGGCAGATCGGGGAAGGCGGCGGCGTGCTCGCGCGTCGTGACGGCCAGCGCCCGGACCTTGCCGCTGCGCAGGAGGTCGACCGCGGACGCGGCGTTGTCGAACATGGCGTGGATGTGGCCGGAGGCGAGGTCGGTCAGGGCCGGACCCGAGCCACGATAGTGCACAGTCGACCACGTGAGGCCGCCGAGTGTCCGGAACAGCTCGGCCGACAGCAGCTGGACGGTGCCGGGACCGGCGGAGCCGACGCTGAGCTTGCCCGGGTTGGCCTTGGCATAGGCCAGGAATTCGGGCAGCGTCTTGACAGGCAGCTGCCGGCTGACCAGCAGCAGCAGCGGCATGCGCGCCATGCCGGCGACGGGGATGAGATCGGCGTCGGGCGAGCGGTCGGTCGAGGCGGTGATGACGTTGGCGGTCGAGGTCGCAAGAATCGTATAGCCGTCCGGCGCGGTGCTCGCGACGCTCTTGGTGGCGGTCGCGCCGCCCGCACCCGGCCGGTGATCGAGCACGAAGGGCTGGCCCAGGCGGCGGGTCAGCCGATCGCAGATCAGCAGCGACAGCCGGCCGGTGGCTCCGCCCGGGGCAAACGGAATGACCCAGGTGACGGGCTGAGCCGGATAGGGCGCATCAACTCCGGCGAACGCCGTGGTCGAAGTCATGGCTGCAACACTGCTCCAGACGGCGCAGTGCAGCAATGCGCGTCGTGTCATCGTGTCCTTGGGCATGCCGGCCTTCGTTGGCATGTTCTGGGAGCGGTATGCTAACCGGCATTTCCGAGAACTTCGTAAAGGATCGCATTCGCATCAACAGCCACGCACTCTCGGCCGGTTAACCCTCCCGATTAACGGCTGGTGAGGCCACACCGCCTATAAGCACGCCGAATTGGGGTGAGGGCGTTCATGAACTCCGGGCAGTCGGATCGATCTGTGGAACTCAGCACGGCCTCTCGGAAGCCGTCGGCGGCGAAGATCTGGCTGAAGGCGATCGATCTGACCTCGCGCATCGAGGCAGAGCCGGCGCGGCTGTTCGCCGACGTGGTGGACGACTGGGCTGCGAAGCAGCCCGAACGGCCGGCGCTGGTCTCCGATCGCGAGACGCTGAGCTATTCCGCCCTGTCTGCGCGCATCAACCGATACGCCCGCTGGGCGCTGGCCAACGGCATCGGGCCGGGCCACACGGTCGCCTTGATGATGCCGAGCCGGCCCGACTACTTGGCCGCCTGGCTCGGGATCAGCCGCGTCGGCGGTGTTGTTGCGCTCATCAACGCCAATCTCATCGGACCGTCGCTCGCGCATTGCATCAATGTGGCCCGGCCAATCCATGTGATCGTCTCCAAGGACTTCCACGAAGCCTATACGGAGGTTGCGCCGTTGATCGCGGGCGGGCCGCGTGTCTGGTTTGCCGACGGCGGCGATCTCGACCTCGCGCTCGCCGCGATGGATACGCACGCGCTCGACCCAACCGAGCGCCGCGCCGTGACGATCAACGACCGCGCGCTGCTGATCTACACCTCCGGCACGACGGGCCTGCCCAAGGCCGCCAGCATCAGCCATCGCCGCATCATGAACTGGGGCGGATGGTTTGCCGGCCTCACCGGCGCAGGTCCCGACGATCGCCTCTATGACTGTCTGCCGGTCTATCATTCCGTCGGCGGCATCGTCGCGCCCTGCAGCATGCTGCGCGCCGGGGGAGCCGCGGTGCTCGCCGAGAAATTCTCGGCGCGCAATTTCTGGCGCGACATCGTCCGTCACGATTGCACGCTGCTGCAATATATCGGCGAGCTCTGCCGCTATCTGCTGGCCGCCGCGCCGTCCGATTTCGACCGCGCGCATCGGCTGCGGCTCGCCTGCGGCAACGGCATGCGCGGTGACGTCTGGGAGGCATTCCAGGCGCGTTTCCGCATTCCTCAAGTGCTGGAATTCTATGCCGCGACCGAAGGCAACTTCTCGCTCTACAATGTCGAGAGCAGGGTGGGATCGATCGGGCGCGTGCCGTCGCTGCTCGCGCATCGCTTTCCCGCCGAAATCATCAAGCTGGATGCCGACCAGCGCGCACCCCTGCGCGGAGCCGACGGACGGTGCCTCGTCTGCACGCGCGGCGAGATCGGCGAGGCCATCGGCCGCATCGGTACGGCGGACAAGGGAGGCGGTCGCTTCGAAGGCTATACCGATACGGGCGAGACGGAGAAGAAGATACTGCGCGACGTCTTCGAGAAGGGCGATGCCTGGTTCCGCACCGGTGACCTGATGCGCCAGGACGATCAGGGCTTCTTCTATTTCGTCGATCGTCTCGGCGACACCTTCCGCTGGAAGGGCGAGAACGTCGCGACCAGCGAGGTGAACGAGGCGATCCTGCAATGTCCCGGCGTGTTGGAAGCATCGACCTATGGTGTTGTCGTGCCGGGGACCGATGGGCGCGCCGGGATGGCCGCGCTCGTCGTCGGCGACAGCTTCGATCTCGATCGTCTCTCCGTCGAACTTGCCCGAAGGTTGCCGTCCTACGCGCGGCCGGTGGCGCTCCGCATCACGTCGTCGCTGCAGTCGACTGAAACATTCAAGCAGAAGAAGCAGGAGCTGATGCGCGACGGCTTCGATCCGTCGGTCGTGCACGAGCCGCTCTACGTGCGAGACGCCGGGACAGGTGCATATTACCCGCTCGATCGCGATCTGCATGCGCGGATCCTCGCCGGCGAGGTTCGTTTGTAGGTGATTTTAATCATAGGCCATGATGGGCATTTACCAACGGTCCCGAAACATCGCGGGCCAGTCCGGGTTCCTTCACCTTCTGGCCCTATGGTCGGTTTCATCGTTTGAACAGTGCGCGGATTGGCCCATGTCGGTACGGTTAAGAATCATTGCAGCGATCAAGCAGATTGCGGAAGAACAGAAGGTCAAGCTGCCGCCGCTGACCGACGAGCTGACGTTGCATGAGACCGGCTTCGACTCGCTCGCTTTCGCCATCCTGGTCGCCCGTCTCGAGGACGATCTCGGCGTCGATCCGTTCACCCTGTCCGAGGATGTGACGTTCCCCAACACGATAGGCGACTTCATCGGGGCCTATGAGAATGTCCCCGCGTGAGATCTTCGCCCTTCGCGACCATCTCGGGACCGCGCTGACCGAACGGACGATCTCCGATCCGCGTCACGTCATATCGCTCGCCGAGCTCTCGCGCGGAAGCAGCCTCGGCGGCCGCACCGAAGAGCTCAACGGACGTTCGGTGCTGCTGGCGACCTCCGGCCAGCTCCTCGCCGGCCTTGCGCTGATCGAGATCGATGGCGTCGCACGACGTCTCCTGTTGTGTCCGCCGGATCTCAAGGGCGAGCACCTCGCCAGCATCATTGCCGATGCTGACATCGACGCCATCGTGACTGATGAGGTCCAGCGTTTCGACGCCTGCGGCGTCGATCTCGTGATCGAGGTCGCCCTGCCGCAGCCTTCTGCCGCGGTCGTGCAGACGGTGCGCGCCACCGAATGGCTGATGCTGACATCGGGTACATCGGGCGTGCCAAAGATTGTCGGGCATACGCTGGACGGTCTGTGCGGCGCGATCATCGGCGACCGTCCGGTACCTGGCGAAGCCATGCCGGTGTGGGCGACGTTCTACGACATCCGCCGCTATGGCGGCCTGCAGATCTTCCTGCGCGCCATCGTCGGCGGCGGCTCCATGGTATTGTCGGATCCGGGCGAGGGGCTATCGGACCACGTCGCGCGTCTCAACGCACGCGGCGTTACGCACATGTCCGGAACGCCGTCGCATTGGCGCAAGCTGCTGATGAGTGGGGCAGTGGAAGGCTTCGCGCCGCGCTATGTGCGTCTCTCCGGCGAGATCGCCGACCAGGCCGTGCTCGATGGATTGAAGCTGGCATTCCCCCACGCTTCGATCGGTCATGCCTACGCCTCGACCGAGGCCGGCGTCGGCTTCGCCGTGAATGATGGGCTGGAGGGGTTTCCGGCGACGCTGCTTGGCGAAGGCCGCGGCGCCGTCGACATGAAGGTCGTTGACGGCTCGCTGCGCATTCGCTCCAAGCGCGCCGCGCACGCCTATGTCGGACGCGCTGCGGCCGCCCTGACCGATACGGATGGTTATGTCGATACCGGTGACATGGTCGAGCTGCGCGGCGATCGCTACTACTTCGTCGGGCGCCGCAACGGCATCATCAATGTCGGCGGGCTCAAGGTCCATCCGGAAGAAATCGAGGCCGTGATCAATGGCCATCCCGAGGTGCGGATGTCGCGCGCCAAGTCGCGGCGCAGCCCGATCACCGGCGGCATCGTCGTCGCCGAGGTCGTGCTGACGGCGGATGCCGATCCGGCGCGGACCGAGGCGGTCCGCAATGAGATCCTCGCCGCGTGCCGCGCGCGCCTCGCGCCCCACAAGGTGCCGGCGATGATCCGTGTCGTGCCGGCGCTCGACGTCACACCGGCCGGCAAGCTGGCGCGCGCCGATGCGTAACGTTCTCGTCACCGGCGGCAGCCGCGGCATCGGGCTCGCCATCGCGCGCAGGCTCGCTGGCGCTGGCTATGACGTCGTCACGGTGGCCCGCCGGGAAAGCGAGGAACTGCGCGCTGCGATCGCCGAGTTCAGCGCCAGCAGCGCCGGGATTCATTTCCGCGCCTGTGATCTCAGCGTCGTCGACGAACTTCCGGCCTTCGTGAAGTCGGTCCGCGACGAGTACGGTCCGCTCTACGGTCTCGTCAACAATGCCGGTCTCGGCACCGAAGGGCTGCTGGCGACCATGCACAATTCGGAGATCGAGGCCCTGGTGCGGCTGAACGTTCTGGCACCGATGATCCTGACGAAATATGTCGTTCGCCACATGATGGCCGCGGGCGAGGGGCGGGTGATCAACATCTCCTCGATCATCGCCTCCACCGGCTACAACGGCCTGTCCGTCTACGGCGCGACCAAGGCGGCGGCCAACGGCTTCACGCGCTCGCTGGCGCGCGAGGTCGGCAAGGTCGGCATCACCGTCAACGCGATCGCACCGGGCTTCATCGCCACCGAGCTGACGCAGAGCATGGACGAGGAGCAGCAGCGGCGCATCGCCGGCCGCAGCGCGTTGCGGCGGCTGCCGGAAACGGATGACGTGGCGGCGATGGTTGAATTCCTGCTCGGCGATGGCGGGCGCAATGTCACCGGCACCGTGCTGACGGTCGATGCAGGCAATACCGCCTGAGCCATTTGCGGCGATCGGTCGCTCTCGCCGTTGATTTCGCTCAAGCGTCCGACGGGCGGCAGCAGCGATAGTGCCGGCGCAATCCGGAACCGGTATCCATGTTCGAGCGCATTCTGCGGTGGACCCTCGTCGCGATCGCAATCGCGGGCCTCGCCGCGGGCGGCCTCGCGCATGTGCTCGGTCGCCCCGATCTTGCCGGGATCGCTTTTACGGCCTCGACCGTTCCGGTCATCCTGGGGCTGATCGTCTCGATCGTCCGCGATGTCCTGGCCGGCCGCATCGGCGTCGACGCGATCGCGCTGGTGTCGATGAGCGCGGCGATCATCCTCGGCGAGCCGCTGGCCGGCGCTGTCGTGGCGCTGATGTATTCCGGCGGCAATGTGCTGGAGGACATTGCCGTCGCCCGCGCCGAGCACGATCTGCGCGCGCTGGTCGATCGCGCGCCGCGCGAGGCACATCGCCGCCGTGGCGACCAGATCGACAACGTTCCGATCGCCAGCGTCGCGGTCGGTGATCGCCTGATGGTCCGCGCCGGCGAGATCGTCCCGGTCGATGGCATGGTCGAAGCGACCATCGCGGTCGTCGACGAGTCGGCGCTCACGGGGGAGCCGATCCCGGTGACGAAGACGCGCGGGATGGCGATCCTGTCGGGATCGGTGAATGCCGGCGACACGTTCGAAATGGCGGTCACCGCCACTGCGGGCGAAAGCACCTATGCCGGCATCGTCAAGCTGGTGACGACGGCCCAGACCGCGAAGGCGCCGTTCGTGCGGCTTGCCGACCGCTATGCGCTGATCTTCCTGCCCGTCAGCCTCGCCATCGCGGGGGCCGCCTATCTGGCTTCGGGCGATCTGATCCGGAGTCTTGCCGTGCTGGTGGCGGCAACGCCGTGCCCGCTGATTCTCGCTGCACCCGTCGCTTTCATTGCCGGCGTGGCGCAGGCGGCCCGAAGCGGCATTCTGGTCAAAGGCGGCGGCAAGCTCGAGGCGCTCGCGCGCGCCCATACCGTACTGTTCGACAAGACGGGCACGCTGACCGTCGGCGGCGCGCGGCTGCTGTCGGTCGACGCCGCACCGGGCGAGGACGCCGATGCGGTGCTGCTGCTCTGCGCATCGCTCGAGCAGGCCTCGCACCACGTGGTGGCGCACGCGATCGTTCAGGCCGGCCAGGCGCGCGGGCTGAAGCTGAAGGTGCCCGAACAGGTCAGGGAAACCATGGGCTCGGGCCTCGAAGGTCTGATCGATGGCCGCCCTGTGATGGCCGGCTCGCGCGACCTCGTGCTCGGCAGCCGGACGCCGCCGCCCTGGGCGGCGCGCGCGATCCGCCGGGCGTCGTGGCGGTCGGCGCTGATCGTCTTCGTTGCGATCGAGGGGCGCCCGATCGGGGCGCTGCTGCTGGCGGACGAACTGCGCGCGGATACGCCGCGCGCGATCCGCTGGCTCCGCGAGGCCGGCATCGCGCGCATGGTCATGGTGACCGGGGACCGCGCCGCGGCCGCCCAGGCGATCGGCGCGGCGCTCGACCTCGACGCCGTGCTGGCGGACCGTGTCCCCTCCGACAAGGTGGAGGCGGTCAAGAGCGAGCAGCGGCTGCATCCCACCATCATGGTGGGCGACGGCATCAACGATGCTCCGGCGCTGGCCTCCGCCGACGTCGGCATCGCGCTCGGCGCCCGTGGTGCCAGCGCCTCGTCGGAAGCCGCCGACGTGGTCATTCTCGCCGATCGGCTCGATCGCGTCGGCGAGGCGATCGTGATCGCGCAGCGCGCCCGACGCATCGCCCTGGAGAGCATCTTCGTCGGCATGGGCCTGTCGTTCGTGGCGATGGGGGCCGCGGCCTTCGGCCTGCTGCAGCCGGTGCCTGCGGCCCTGGTCCAGGAAGCCATCGACGTCGCCGTCATCCTCAACGCGCTCCGCGCTCTGTTCCCGGCCGGCCGCAGCAAAGCCGGCCGGATCACGGCCGAAGACGGCCGAGGGCTCAGGCATGATCACCAGGCGCTGCTGCGCGGCCTCGACCGCCTGCGCGCGATCGTCGATGCGCTCGACGAAGCCCCGCCCGACGGCGCCGTGGCGCTGATCATGGAGGCGAACGGCGTGGTGCAGGACAAGGTCGTGGCGCATGAGCGCGACGACGAGGGATCGGTCTATCCGAAGCTTGCGCGGCTCCTGCAGGAGAGCCACGGCCTGTCGGCAATGAGCCGCGCGCATCGCGAGATACTGCATCTGGCGCGCCTGCTCGGCCGGCTGGTCGAGGATCTGCCGTCCGAGCATGTGGACCGCTATCTGATCCGCGATGCGCAACGGGTGATCGAGGCGATCGAGACGCTGGTCCGCATGCACACGGCGCAGGAGGACGACATCTACGAGGCCGTGGTGGCGCGCTCGGCCGCCTGAGCCGTTCGCGTCAGCCTGGATGCCGCGGCAGGTCGATCCGTTCGTTGGCAAATTCCGCAGGACCTTCGATCAGGCGGCGGATCCGCCGCTCGCGCTCCTCGGCGGACAGGCTCGGATCGAGCATCCGATCGATCAGCCGGATCGCATTCTGCTCGATGGCGACGGGATCCCGCGACGTGGGCTGCCCGGCTGCGGCCGGCCGCGATGCATGCAGGCCGATCGTGAGCAACTGGCCGATGGCGTCGGAGCGTGTCATCTGGTGAGCCTCCGCCCAGGCGTCGATCTCGGCGGTGAGCTCCTGGGACAGCTTCACCGCACTCACCGCGTCATGTCCCAGCCGGACGGCCGGGCTGTGATCCCTGCGGACGTCGGAGAATGGCGTCATTTGTTTGCCGGACGTCATCTGCCTGTTGATCATATCAGCCTAAAGTATACGGGAGGGACGGGGATTTGATTTCGATCAAGGACGGCTTAAGAAAGCGGCCTTCTCGCGACGGTTCCGCCGCCGGATGCCACGCGTGCCGCTGCCGCCAGGCGGGCCACGGAGCGTAATACCGTAGACAGTCAGCAAGCCCATGCGATTCCTCCACACCTTCCAGGTCTTCGACTTCCTCGACACGCTCGTGAGCCTGTTCACGGCGTTCGTGCTGGGCACGCTGATCGGCGCCGAGCGGCAATACCGGCAGCGCAGCGCCGGCCTGCGCACCAACGTGCTGGTCGCCGTCGGCGCGGCCGCCTTCGTCGACCTCGGCAACCGCCTCACCGGCGCCGACGGCGCGGTGCGGATCATCGCCTATGTGGTGTCGGGCATCGGCTTCCTCGGCGCCGGCACGATCATGAAGGAGGGCATGAACGTCCGCGGCCTCAACACCGCCGCGACGCTGTGGGCGTCCGCCGCGGTCGGCGCCTGCGCCGGCGCCGACCTGATCGCGCAGTCGGTGGCGCTGACGGTGTTCGTGCTGGCCGGCAACACCTTGCTGCGGCCGCTGGTCAATGCGATCGATCGCATCCCGCTCAATGCACAGACCTCGGAGGCGAACTACGAGATCGTCCTGACCACCGACGGGCTGCGCGCCGCCGAGCTGCGCGAGGCGCTCGACGAGCGGCTGGAGGCGGCCAAATACCCGGTGCGGGAGACCGAGGTTGTCTATCGCTCCGAGGACATCGTCGAGATCATCGCGACGCTGGTGCCGCTCGCGGTCGATACGGTCGATCTCGACCGCGTCGTGTCCGAGCTGGCGAAGCTTGCCGGGGTCCGTCATGCGACTTGGAACGTCAGAGCGCTGGTGTGACGGCATTGGCGGACCAGCATCGCCGCGTCGGCGGCGGGGCGCTCGCCACACCTCGTGGCTGGCTGCCGCCGGCGACGGTCGCAAGCTCCCCACCCACGTCATGGTTCGACATCCCCCAGCATCGCTCATCGCGCCCATGCGAGAGTTCCATGCCGCGTCTGAACCATCGCTGAATGCGATGGCCGCCGGTCGAGGCTCTGCCGTCAATGCCCGCCGCGGGCGAAGATCTCGTAGAAGCCGAGCACGATCTCGCAGGCGATCAGGATGACGACGATGACCTCGAGCCGCAGCGAGCGCTTGGTGTCGATGATGTCGGCGAGCGTGGTCGCCGTCTCCGCGATCACCGCGAGCTTGCGGTTGAGGGTGTCCTCCCGCTCCTTCAGCTCATACTCGTCCTCGAGCCGTGCATAGAGCCGTTCCAGATCGGGCCGGTCCCACAACACGTCCGGCTTCTCGCCGACCGCCACGCGGCCGGAGACGCGGTGCTGCACCAGCAGCGCCTCGCCGAGCAGCTTGAGCATCGCCACCCGGCTCTTCGATGTTCGCCCCAGCAGCGCCAGCTCGCGCGCGAACGGCTCGATCGTGTCGAACACGTTGGCGATCTCGCGCTCGCTGCGGCCGAGCACGACGCTCTTGGCCAGCGCATCGGCGACGATGAGCAGCCGCTCCAGCGACAATTCCTTGACCAGGACCGGGCCGCCGACCGGGATCGGCTCGTCGGATTCGCGCGCGACCTGGACCTTGGCCGTCTCTTCCTCGTGCGGCGCGATCGGGCCGAACAGTCGCGCGCTCAGCCGGTCGAGGAAGTTGATCTCCTCCGCCACCGACAGGCCGATGAAGACGACGACGCCGTAGCGGAAGACCACGGCGATACCCGTCTCGCCGATGCGGACCGCCAGCGGCGTCGCCGACAGCACTTGGCCCTCGAAGCCGGCGGTATTGATGCGGTCCGCGATCTGGAGCGCGCGGGCGGCGAGTTGTGGAACGGGTGAGGTGTCGGCCATGATGGCGATAGGCTAGCACGTCAATGCCGATGGAACGATAACGCGGTGCAATCCGTCAGGCGACACGTCCGCTGCCGAATATCGTTGCCTGAACCCGCTTGACAGGAAAGAACGTAGCTCCTCATTGGACGCGCACCCCGGACGGATGCCTCTCAATGTCGAAGACCAGCGCTGCGGACTACTATGCCTCGATTCCGGTGTTTCGCGGCTTCGCGCGCCTGATGGAGCCGCAGCTCTACCAGCCGGTGCCGGATGACTGGCTGATCGGCACGGCTGACATCGTCGAGTCGACCAAGGCGATCGCCGACAGGCGCTACAAGGCGGTCAACATGGCCGGGGCGGCGGTCATCGCCGCGGTCACCAATGCCTTGGAAGGGCGCGAATTCCCATTCGTGTTCGGGGGCGACGGCGCGAGCTTCGCCGTCAGCCCGGATGACGAAGCGGCCGCGCGCGAGGCCCTTGCCGCGACCGCGACCTGGGTCAGGGAGGATCTCGATCTCGCGATGCGTGTCGCCCTGGTGCCGGTGAGCGCGATCCGCGCGCAGGGCCTCGACGTCCGCGTGGCGCGCTACGGCCCGTCGGCCAACCTGTCCTACGCGATGTTCGCAGGCGGCGGACTGGGCTGGGCCGAGGCCGCGATGAAGCGGGGCGAGTTCGCGATTCCGCCGGCGGCGTCCGGTGCGCAGCCCGATCTGTCCGGGCTGTCGTGCCGGTTCGAGGAGATCCCGGCGGCACGCGGCCTCATCCTGTCGGTGCTGGTGCTGCCGGCCCCCGGCGCCGATGCGCAGGCCTATCGCAAGGTGATCGAGGAGATCATCACCCTGACCGAACGCAGCCCCGATGCCGGGCGGCCGGTGCCGGCCGGCGCGCCGGCGCTGCGATGGCCGCCGCAGGGATTCGGCTACGAAGTCCGCGCCGCGCGCGGACCGCTGTTGTCGCGCTGGGCCCGCGTGCTCGGACGGACGCTGTTCGTCTATGCCGTGATGCGGTTCAACATCAGCATCGGCGGCTTCGTGCCGGATCTCTACAAGCAGCAGGTGGTCGAGAATTCCGACTTCCGCAAATATGACGATGCGCTGCGCATGATCCTCGACTGCACCGACGAGCTCGCGCAGGACCTGGAGCGCCGGCTTGGCGCGGCGGCGTCGCGCGGCATCGTCCGCTGCGGGCTGCATCGCCAGGATGCCGCGATGATGACCTGCTTCACGCCGTCCGCGATCCGGCCGGATCACGTCCACTTCATCGACGGCGCGCGAGGCGGCTACGCGTCGGCTGCGACCGCGTTGAAGGCCGCGGTCGCCTGAGCGCTGATCAGCGCGCGCGGGTCCAGGTCTCGCCGCCGCACAGCGATCCGACGCAGCCTTCCACCTTCAGCGTGTCCGGGCCGGAGACGGAGATGTGGCTGGTGTAGCTCTGGCCGTCATCGGCGTTATAGATCTTGCCGGACCATTTGTTCGGCCCCTCCGCGTGAACGCCTTCGAACAGTTGCAGGCCGATGATCGGGCGGTTGGCAAGCGCGCGATTCGGATTCTTGTTGTCGACGGCCGGCTTGCCGGTGTCGGTGTCCATCGGCTCCTTCAGCCACACGACGGTGCCGCAGAGACCGGCGCCGCATTTGGCGACCTTGATCCTGGCGTCGCCGGCCTGGGTCAGCCAGGTGCCGGTTGGATCATCGGCAGCCAAAGCGGGCTGCGCCATCACGACGGTCGCCAGCGCAAGACCAGCCAAACGCAATTTCCAAATCATCTTACCCCCCGTTGAAGCCGCGTTTCCATAACAGCAAACGGCGCAGTTGCAATCGCAGAGCAGCGGTTGTCCAAAGCGGGATCATCACGATCAGGTGCATCGCCGACGGAACGTCTCAATCCCTTGCTCGGTTGTCTCATGCACTGGAAATGGCTTTGACTGCCGCGACAAACTCCATTGTCGTCCCGGCCTGGTGCGCAATTGCGCACGCGGCGCCGGGACCCATACCACCAGGGAGGGGTTTGAGGCAGACTGGTCATTGGCATTGTGCCCATCACGTCCGCCGCGGCGTATGGGTCCCGGATCGGCGCCGCGACGCGCTGGCGCGCGTCACGGCTTGTCCGGGACGACAGCGGAAGGGAGAACGGATTTACGATTCAAACAAGGGAGGGGAGAACGGAGTCACCACGGCAATCCGCAGAGGTCGATGGTGCCGCGGGTCGGCGCGGTGCGCTTGACGTCGTGGACCAGCGCGGACAGCCGGTCGAAGCGGATGCGGCCCTGCTCGGGCTGCTCGGCGTAGACGTCGCCGTCGAACGGGATGAAGCCTCTCGCCGTGTAGAAGGGGATGCGATCCGCCGCGCAGAACAGCACGGCGTAGTTGATCGAGTCCTCGTGCCGCAGGGTCTGGATCGCCGCGTTCAGTCCCACCGTGGCGAGGCCGCGGTTGCGCATGTCGGGACGCGTCAAAACGCCGCCGATGCCGGCGACATTGACGTTCTGGCCGTTCCACTTCACGAGTCGGCGATAGATGCCGACATGGCACAGCACCTCGCCCCTGTCGTCCTGCACCAGCACCCGCAGGTCGGCATGCGCAAATGTGATACCAGCCCACGGCAAACCGGCGACCACCTCCGGCGGCCAAACCGCGTCGTAAAGCGGCTTGACCAGCGGCCAGGCGGCGTCATCATTCAATACGTCGATCTCGATGCTCATCAAAGCGGCTCGCTTTTTCCAAATTCACGGTGTTTTACGGTGTCGGAACCTTCTATAAGAAGGTCCCGTTAAATCCCGTCTTCCACAAGTTGCGGAACCGCCCCCATGACCTTTACGCTTCCCCCCCTGCCTTACGCCTATGAAGCCCTCGGACCCTACATGTCCAAGGAGACGCTCGAGTACCATCACGACAAGCATCATCAGGCCTATGTGACCAACGGCAACAATGCGATCAAGGGGACCGAATTCGAAGGCAAGTCCCTCGAGGAGATCGTCAAGGGCTCGTTCGGCAAGAACCCCGCCGTCTTCAACAATGCCGGCCAGCATTTCAACCACATCCATTTCTGGTCCTGGATGAAGCCGAATGGCGGTGGCTCCAAGCTGCCCGGCCGGCTCGAGAAGAAGATCGACGAGGATCTCGGCGGCTTCGAGAAGTTCAAGGCCGACTTCGCCGCCGCCGGCGTCGGCCAGTTCGGCTCGGGCTGGTGCTGGCTCTCGGTCAAGAACGGCAAGCTGGAGATCTCCAAGACCCCGAACGGCGAGAACCCGCTGGTGCACGGCGCGACCCCGATCCTCGGCTGCGACGTCTGGGAGCACTCCTACTACATCGACTATCGCAACCGCCGTCCCGACTATCTGAAGGCGTTCGTCGAGAATCTCATCAACTGGGACTACGTCGACGAGCTCTACGGCAAGGCTGTCTGATCGCTTATGATCCACGGAGGAGGGCGGTGAGCTCTAAGCTCGCCGCCCTTTTTCGTGACAGGATATTGACGCGACCGGTCCTTGCAAGCGAAGGCGCGTTTCGGCAAGAATTTTGCTGGTGAGGTGCGGAGGGTAGGGCATCCGTTCTCCGGCGCCGTGTGCAAGGTCAGGTTCTGTGAATCAATTGTTGGGCTATCTTCTCGTCTTCGTCGGCGGTGGCTGCGGCGCCTCGCTCCGGCACGCGATCAACATGGCGAGCGCCCGCGCGCTCGGCACCGATTTTCCGTGGGGCACCTTCATCATCAACATCACTGGCTCCACCGTGATGGGGCTGATCGCCGGCTACCTCGCCTTCAAGGGCGGCGCCTCTCAGCATTGGCGGCTGTTCCTGATGACCGGCATCCTCGGCGGCTACACGACCTTCTCGGCATTCTCGCTCGATACCGCGCTGCTCTATGAGCGCGGCGCACCGGGGCTGGCGGCGTTGTATGTGCTGGGCTCGGTCGGCATCTCCATCGCCGGCCTGTTCGGCGGCCTGGCGCTGGTGCGGGTCTTGAGCTGAGGCATCTTCGGCTCCCGCTGGCGCTAATGGCCCCGGAAACATTCCGGGCCTCATGGTTCGAGACGCGCCTTTCGGCGCTCCTCACCATGAGGGGCAGCTTCGTAGCCAGCGTGGCACGTTGATCGGAAACAGCGTGTTGACGGCGCGAGGGCCGCTGCGATCTGCTCAGTCCAGTCCAGAGTGCGAACCTTCGCTCCTCACCCTGAGGAGCCCGCCGCAGGCGGGCGTCTCGAAGGGCGAGGCCCGCACGAGCGGGCGTCAATGGTGACGGCCTTGCATAGCGCGCCGCCGGTGGACAGGGGTGATGTTATAATGTAACATTATAACGAAATGACCCAGTCCGCGCTCCAGAGCCACGATCACAGCCATGCGCATGGCGCGCACGGGCATGGCCACGGCCACAATCACGCCCACGGTCATGGTCCGGGCGCGCCGCATCCGGCGCAGCCGGCGTCCTGGTCGATCCTGCGGATGCCCGTGACGACACGGCTGGGGGCCGCGATCGCGGCCAGCGCGGTGCTCTGGGTCATCGTCATCATGGCGATGCGGTGAGGATGGCGATGGTGCAGCTGCAGTTCCGGGACGTCACGCTCGGCTATGACCGGCACCCGGCCGTGCATCATCTTTCGGGCGACGTGGCGGAGGGCGCGCTGCTGGCCGTGATCGGTCCCAACGGCGCCGGTAAATCGACCTTGTTCCGCGGCATCGTCGGCCTGTTGAAGCCGCTCGCCGGCAGCATCACGGCCGCCGGCCTCAAGCCGCGCGAGATCGCCTATCTGCCGCAGATCGCCGACATCGACCGCTCTTTCCCGATCTCGGTGTTCGATTTCGTCAGCACCGGACTGTGGCGCAGCACCGGCATGTTCGGCGGCATCGGCGCGGCCGCGCGCGAGAAGATCGCCCGGGCCATCGCCGCCGTCGGCCTCACCGGCTTCGAGGGCCGCGGCATCGGCACGCTGTCGGGCGGCCAGATGCAGCGCATGCTGTTCGCGCGCGTGCTGCTGCAGGATGCCCGCGTGATCGTGCTCGACGAGCCGTTCAACGCGATGGATTCCAAGACCTCGGCCGACCTTCTGCAACTGATCGAGCACTGGCATGGCGAGCGGCGCACCGTGCTGGCGGCGCTGCACGACATGGACATGGTGCGCGCGCATTTCCCGCAGACCCTGCTGCTGGCGCGCGAGGCCGTGGCCTGGGGGCCGACGGCGGAGGTGCTGACAACGGACAATCTCGCGCAGGCGCGCCGGATGTGCGAGGCGTTCGACGACGCCGCCGCGCCCTGCGTGCCCGCGCCAGCCTCCAAGGCGGCATGATGCTGCGCGAGGTGCTGTTCGCTCCGTTCTCGGATTTCGAGTTCATGCGCCGCGCGCTCGCCGCGGTCATCGCGCTGTCGCTCGGCTCCGGACCGATCGGCGTCTTCCTGATGCTCAGGCGCATGAGCCTGGTCGGCGACGCCATGGCGCATGCGATCCTGCCGGGAGCCGCGATCGGCTTCCTGCTGTCGGGGCTCAATCTGTTCGCGATGACGACCGGCGGGCTGATCGCAGGCTTCGCCGTGGCGCTGCTGTCGGGCCTGGTGTCGCGCTCGACCGGGCTGAAGGAGGACGCGTCGCTCGCGACCTTCTACCTGGCGTCGCTGGCGGTCGGCGTCACCATCGTCTCGGTCAAGGGCACCAATATCGATCTGCTGCACGTGCTGTTCGGCAACATCCTGGCGATGGACGATCCGACCCTGCTGATGGTGGCCTTCAATGCCACGCTCACCCTGGTCGTGCTCGCCGTGATCTATCGCCCGCTGGTGGTCGAGAGCGTCGACCCGCTGTTCCTGCGCACCGTCAGCCGCGCCGGCGCGCCGGCGCACCTGATCTTCCTCGGCCTGATCGTGGTCAACCTCGTCAACGGCTTCCAGGCGCTCGGCACCTTGCTCGCGGTCGGCCTGATGATCCTGCCGGCGGGCATCGCCCGGTTCTGGTCGCGCGACGTCACGCCGATGATCTGCATCGCCGTCACCTCCGCGATCGTCTCCGGCTATGTCGGCCTGGTGCTGTCGTTCCAGACCCGCATTCCCTCGGGGCCAGCGATCATCCTGGTCGCGTCGCTCCTCTATCTCGGCTCGGTGCTGTTCGGACGCGTGGGCGGCGTGCTTCCGCAACTGTTTCCGGGACGTCACCTCGAAGCCTGAAGTCCATCCCCATGAAACGTTTGCTGTCCGTCCTCACTCTGCTGCTGTCGCTCGTCGCCCCCGCATCGGCCGAGACCCGGCTGAACGTCGTCACCAGCTTCTCGATCCTCGCCGACTTCGTCCGCCAGGTCGGCGGCGACAAGGTCAGTGTCGCCTCGCTGGTCGGGCCGGACAGCGACGTGCACGTCTACACGCCGACGCCGCATGATGCGAAGGACGTCGGCGCCGCGCGGCTCTTGATCGTCAACGGCCTCGGGCTGGAGGGCTGGCTGCCGCGGCTGCAGCAGGCCTCCGGCAGCAAGGCGCCGATCATCACGGCCACGCAGGGCATCAGGCCGCGCAAGCGCGGCACGGATGCCGATCCGCATGCCTGGCAGTCGGTCGGCAATGCCAAGGTCTACGTACGGAATATCCGCGACGCGCTGGTGGCGGCCGACCCCGCAGACGCGGAGGTCTTCAAGGCCAATGCCGAGCGCTACCTCGCCGAGCTCGATGCGCTCGACCGCGAGGTCCGCGCCGAGATCGACAAGATCCCGGCCGAGCGGCGCAAGGTGATCTCGACCCATGACGCCTTTGGCTATTTCGCCGATGCCTATGGCGTCGCCTTCATCGCCCCGCTCGGCGTCTCCACCGAGACCGAGCCCTCTGCCCGCGACGTCGCCGAGATCATCCGCCAGGTGAAAAAAACAGGGATTCCGGCCGTCTTCCTGGAGAATTTCAACGATGACCGGCTGGTCGGCCGGATCGCCGCCGAGACCGGCGCCAAGATCGGCGGTACGCTGTATTCCGACGCCCTGAGCGATGAAAAGGGCCCCGTTCCCACTTACATTGCCATGGTCAGGCACAATATAAGGGCCTTGACGAGCGCGCTGGTCCGTTAGGGTTTTCAAGCCCTCGCGGCCAGCGCTTTTGAGCCATTTTCGATGCGATCTGAGGTTTTCGGAGTGAGCATGTCCGACGCGAGCAAGACACCAGTGACGGTCCTGACCGGCTATCTCGGGGCGGGCAAGACCACGCTTCTGAACCGCATCCTCTCGGAAGACCACGGCAAGAAGTACGCCGTCATCGTCAACGAATTCGGCGAGATCGGCATCGACAACGATCTCATCGTCGGCGCCGATGAGGAAGTGTTCGAGATGAACAATGGCTGCATCTGCTGCACGGTGCGCGGCGACCTCGTGCGCATCATCTCCGGCCTGATGCGGCGCAAGGGCAAGTTCGACGCCATCATCGTCGAGACCACCGGGCTCGCCGACCCCGCGCCGGTGGCGCAGACCTTCTTCGTCGACGAGGACGTGCAGAAGAACGCCCGGCTCGATGCGGTGGTGACGGTGGCCGACGCGAAGTGGCTGTCGGACCGGCTCAAGGATGCGCCGGAGGCC
Source organism: Bradyrhizobium sp. HKCCYLRH2060 (assembly GCF_051168135.1). NCBI lineage: Bacteria > Pseudomonadati > Pseudomonadota > Alphaproteobacteria > Hyphomicrobiales > Nitrobacteraceae > Bradyrhizobium > Bradyrhizobium sp. HKCCYLRH2060. Next base: position 116,076 of record NZ_JBNPUK010000005.1, on the reverse strand, counting down.
AAGAACCAGATCGCGTTCGCCGACGTCATCGTGCTCAACAAGACCGATCTCGTCAGCAAGCCGGAGCTCGCCGAGGTCGAGGCGCGCATCCGCGCCATCAACCCCTACGCAAAGCTGCATCGCACCGAGCGCTGCCAGATCGCGATCTCCGATGTGCTGGAGCGCGGCGCGTTCGATCTCGATCGTATCCTGGAGATCGAGCCGCAATTCCTCGAAGCCGGCGACGACCACGATCATCACCATCATGATCACGACCACGGTCATGATCATCACCACCATCACGATCACGGCCTGAAGCACTATCACGACGAGGAGATGCAGTCGCTGTCGCTGCGCTCCGACAAGCCGCTCGATCCGTCGAAGTTCATGCCGTGGCTGCAGAACCTGGTGCAGACCGAGGGCGGCAAGATCCTGCGCTCCAAGGGCATCCTGGCGTTTCAGGACGATGACGACCGCTACGTCTTCCAGGGCGTGCACATGATGCTGGAAGGCGATCATCAGCGGAAGTGGAAGCCGGATGAGGCGCGCCAGAGCCGCGTCGTCTTCATCGGCCGCGAGTTGCCGGAAGACGCCATCCGCGAAGGCTTCGAACGCTGCATCGTGACCTGATGACGTCGTTCGACCAGGGCGGCGAGGCCGCATCCATCGTCTCCGTCACCGACAAGGTGAAGCAGGTCGCGCTCGGCATGGCCGTCACGGCCGTGCACTATCTCGGCGACCGCGCGGTCTTCGTCGGCACCGAGGAGAGCGTCGCGGTTGTCGACGCCGAGGGCGAGATCAGCAAGATCGAGGTATCAGGCGGCGGCATCCTGTCGGCGGTGTCGGACGGATCGCGCATCCTGTTCGGCGGTGATGACGGCAAGGTCTCCGCGCTCGACAAGGCCGGCAGCGTCAGCGTGCTCGCCACCGATCCGAAGCGGCGCTGGATCGACAACGTCGCGGTTCACCCCGATGGGGCGATCGCCTGGTCGGTCGGCAAGACCGCGTTCGTGCGCGCGCCGAAGGGCGAGGAGAAGTCGCTCGAGGTGCCCTCGACCGCGGGCGGACTGGCGTTCGCGCCGAAGGGCCTGCGGCTTGCGATCGCGCATTACAACGGCGCGACCTTGTGGTTTCCGAACATGGCGGGCGAGCCGGAATTCCTCGGCTGGGCCGGCTCGCATCACGCCGTCACCTTCAGCCCGGACAACAAGTTCCTGGTCACGGCGATGCACGAGCCGGCGCTGCATGGCTGGCGGCTGGCCGATTCCCGGCACATGCGCATGACCGGCTACCCGTCGCGGGTCAAGTCGATGTCGTGGGGCAGCGGCGGGCGCTTTCTCGCCACCTCCGGCGCCGACATGGTCATCCTCTGGCCGTTCGTCGGCAAGGACGGCCCGATGGGCAAGGAGCCGGCGATGCTGGCGCCGATGAAGGCCAAGGTCACCGCGGTCGCCTGTCATCCCAAGCAGGACATCCTGGCCTGCGGCTACGAGGACGGCACCGTGCTGATGGTGCGGATGCAGGATGGCGCCGAGATCCTGGTGCGGCGGAACGAGACACCGCCGGTCGTGGCGCTGGGCTGGAATGCCGCGGGAACGTGGCTCGCTTTCTCTGATGAAAGTGGCGAGGCGGGCCTGCTGCGGCTGTAACGGCGCGTTCCAGGGCGGGGATGGGGCGTTGGGGCGCAGGTCCCTATCGGAACCTCGCCCCCTTCCATTCGTTGTTCCGCACATCACATGATGCGGATGACAGCCATGGCCTCGATCAACAGCAAACGGACGTTGCGAAGGGACCTGTGGCTCGCAGGCGGCCTGCTCGGCCTTGGCGCACTGGTGGCGATCATCTCGCTGACCGAGATCAAGGCCAACCATCTCGACCAGGTGGCCCAGGCGACGCCCGAACCGTCGGCGACGCCAGCCGAATCCAAGCCCGGCGGCACCCGCCCGACCACACCGGCGCCCGAGCCGGCGCGCCCGGATATTGAGGCCCAGAAGGAAGGCGCCAAGCCGGCATTGCCGCCGGCGCCTGCCGAGAAGGTCGCGCCGCCGATGGAGAAGAAGTAGCTGGCCGCTGCGAGCTAAGTGCTCGATCATCCGCACTCTGCCTCAACATCGTCATGCCCGGGCTCGTCCCGGGCATCCACGTGTTTCCGGCGGCGCAGGCTTCGTGGATGGCCGGGTCAAGCCCGGCCATGACGGAGGAGAGAGCGGGGCGCGAACGCGGCGACAAATTCCGCCGTCGTCCCGGCGAACGCCGGGACCCATAACCTCAGGGAGTAGTTCGGGGCAGGCTATTAGCTCCACCTCCCGCCACATACCCGTCACGGAGTATGGTCCCGGCTCGAGGCCGGGACGACGGCGAGGGCTTACCGCACCAGGATGTTGCGGAACTGCCAGGGATCGGACGTATCGATGTCCTCCGGGAACAGGCCGGGGCGATCGTTCAGCGGGGTCCAATCGGTGTAGTAGCCCTTGACCGGGCCGAGATACGGCGACTGGATCTCCAGGCAGCGGCGGAAGTCCATCTCGTCGGCCTCGACGATGCCGGCGGTCGGGTTTTCCAGCGCCCACACCATGCCGGCGAGCACCGCCGACGACACCTGCATGCCGGTGGCGTTCTGATAGGGCGCGATGCGGCGGGTTTCCTCGATCGAGAGCTGCGAGCCGTACCAATAGGCGTTCTTGCCGTGGCCGTAGAGCAGCACGCCGAGCTCGTCGATGCCGTCGACGATCTCGTTCTCGTCGAGGATGTGCCACTTCTCCTGCATCTTGCCGGTGGCGCCGAAGATCTCGTGCAGCGACAGCACCGCGTCGTTGGCCGGGTGATAGGCGTAGTGGCAGGTCGGGCGGTACACCACCTTGTCGCCGTCGCGCACGGTGTAATAGTCGGCGATCGAGATCGACTCGTTGTGGGTCACCAGGAAGCCGTATTGCGCGCCCGGGGTCGGGCACCACGATCGGACGCGGGTGTTGGCGCCGGGCTGCAGCAGATAGATCGCGGCACCACAGCCCTCGGTGTGGCAGCGGCCGTTCTCCGGCATCCACTTTTCATGCGTGCCCCAGCCGAGCTCGGCCGGCTGCAGGCCCTCGGACACGAAACCCTCGACCGACCAGGTGTTGACGAACACGTCCATCGGCTTCGGGTTCTTGGAGCGCTGGGTGTCGCGCTCGGCGATGTGCACGCCCTTGACGCCGAGCTTCTGCATCAGCTGCGCCCAGCCCTCGCGGCTCTTCGGCTCGACGATCTCGGTCTTGGTGTCCTTGGCGATGTTCAGCAGCGCCTGCTTGACGAACCAGGAGACCATGCCGGGATTGGCGCCGCAGGTCGAAACGGCGGTGGTGCCGCCCGGGCTCTTGCGGCGCGCCGCCAGCAGCGTCTCGCGCAGCGCGTAGTTGGAGCGCTGCTCGACACCCTTCTGCTTGTCGAAATAGAAGCCGAGCCACGGCTCGACGACGGTGTCGATGTAGAGCGCACCGATCTCGCGGCACATCGTCATGATGTCGACCGAGGAGGTGTCGACCGAGAGATTGACGCAGAAGCCCTGGCCGCCGCCTGCGGTGAGCAGCGGCACCAAGAGCTCGCGATAATTGTCGCGGGTCACGCCCTGCTGGATGAAGCGCACGCCATGCTTCTTCGCCAGCGCGCCATCGTCATGCGGATCGATGATGACGAAGCGGCTCTTGTCGTACTCGAAATGGCGTTCGATCAAAGGCAGAGTGCCCTTGCCGATCGAGCCGAAGCCGATCATCACGATGGGGCCGGTGATCTTCGCGTGGATCTGCGAGCTCATGAATGGTTCTCCGCGAAAGGTGCGTGTGATGGATGGATTCAGGCGGCGCGCGCCTTCAGATGCCTCGCCGCGTTTAGGAGCCGCGGCGCTTGGCGGTAACTTCGATCTCGACCTTCATCTCGGGCTTGAGCAGCGCCGCGACGACCACCATCGTGGCGGCGGGGCGGATGTCGCCGAGGACCTCGCCGCAGACCGCAAAATGCGCGTCGGCGTCGCTGACGTCGGTCAGGTAGTAGGTCGCGCGGACGATATCGGCCATCTCGAACCCGCCCTCCTGCAGGGCGGCCGCGATGGTCTTGAAGCAGTTGCGTGACTGGCTCGTGACATCGGCCGGCATCGTCATCGTGCTGTAGTCATAACCGGTGGTCCCGGCGACGAAGGCGAAGTCGCCATCGACGACGGCGCGGCTGTAGCCGGCGGTCTTCTCGAACGGTGATCCGGTAGAGATCAGGCGGCGGGACATGGCGGACCTCGTGGGGGGATTTTCGGGGGTTAAAGAGCTTTTGCTGCACCTGCGCAACCCCCCGCGGGGCTGCTGCGGCGCCCGTTGCCGGAATGCCTAACGCAGGCGGGTGACGTCGGGTCCGGCGGGCGGGCCGCTGCTCCAGCGCCGGACCATGATGTCGCGAACGATCATGATCCCGAGCAGGATCAGCAGGAGCGTTGGCAACAGCGTTCGCCGCCGCGGCGTGGCCGCCGCCCTGGTCCTCACGCCGCGCACGATATCTGCCGCTCGCGGCGCGAGCGGCGGGCCTTGCGCTCGGCCGCTCCCGTGGCGACGATCATGCCGGTCGCCCCGTGCAGCGCGCCATCGACCAGCTCGAGCCCGAGCAGGCGCTCGCGCGCGAACGCACCAGGCAGCTCCAGCTCGGCGGTCTGCGCGACCGAGAAGCCGAAGCGGGCGTAGTAGGGCGCATCACCGAGCAGGATCACCGCGCCATGGCCGCGCGACGCCGCGATCATCAGCGCGGCATTCATCAGCGCCGCACCGACGCCGAGGCTGCGCGCCTCGGCGGCGACCGCCAGCGGGCCGAGCATCAGCGCGTCGCGTCCGCCGGCGCTGACGTGCCACAGCCGCAGCGTTCCCACGAGGACGCCGCTGCGCGTCGCCGACAAGGCGAGGCCTGCGGCGGGCGCGCGTCCGTCGCGCAGGCGCTGGCAGGTGCGCTCATGGCGATTGTCGCCAAAGCAGGCATCGAGCAGCGTCTCGCGCGCCGGGACGTCGGAGGCACGCTCGGCACGGATCACGAACGGAGCGGCAGTCCGAAGCGGCGCAGTCGAAGGGATGCGAAAAGCGGTCATGGCACGTCAGTCCCCGGCCTGCGCCGCGAGCTATCGCTCGCGCGCAAACACGTGATGTCAGGTTGAAAATGACGGTCTGTCGCTTCCTCCCCCGCTTGCGGGGGAGGGTCGGGGTGGGGAAAACTCCACCCGAAGCTCTGCTCGTCTCACCCGCGCGCGGGTGGCGAGGGCAGCCGGATCAGATGTGATACGTCTTCAGCGGCGGGATGCCGTTGAAGGCCACCGACGCGTAGGTCGAGGTATACGCCCCGGTCCCCTCGATCAGCACCTTGTCGCCGATCGAGAGCGTCACCGGCAGCGGATACGGCAGCTTCTCGTACATCACGTCAGCCGAATCGCAGGTCGGGCCGGCGAGCACGCACGGGGTCATCTCCGCGCCCTCATGCGGCGTGCGGATGGCGTAGCGGATCGACTCGTCCATCGTCTCGGCGAGACCGCCGAACTTGCCGATGTCGAGATAGACCCAGCGCAGCTCGTCCTCGTCGCTCTTCTTCGAGATCAGCACCACTTCCGACTCGATGATCCCGGCATTGCCGACCATGCCGCGGCCCGGCTCGATGATCGTCTCCGGGATCTGGTTGCCGAAATGCTTGCGCAGCGCACGGAAGATCGAGCGGCCGTACTGCACGACCGGCGGCACGTCCTTCAGGTACTTGGTCGGGAAGCCCCCGCCCATGTTGACCATGGTCAGGTTGATGCCGCGCTCGGCGCAGTCACGGAACACCGTCGAGGCCATCGCCAGCGCGCGGTCCCACGCCTTCACCTTGCGCTGCTGCGAGCCGACATGGAACGAGATGCCGCACGGCTCCAGGCCCAGGCGCTTCGCCAGGTCCAGCACTTCGACCGCCATCTCGGGATCACAGCCGAACTTGCGCGACAGCGGCCACTCGGCGCCGGCGCAATCGTACAGGATGCGGCAGAACACCTTCGCGCCCGGCGCGGCGCGCGAGATCTTCTCGACCTCGGCGGCGCAGTCGACGGCGAACAGGCGGATGCCGAGCGCGTAGGCGCGCGCGATGTCCCGCTCCTTCTTGATGGTGTTGCCATAGGAGATGCGGTCCGGCGTCGCACCGGCGGCCAGCGCCATCTCGATCTCGGCGACGGTCGCCGTGTCGAAGGAGGAGCCGAGCGAGGCGAGCAGCGACAGCACTTCCGGCGCCGGGTTGGCCTTGACCGCGTAGAACACGCGGCTGTCCGGCAACGCCCGAGCGAAGCTCATGTAGTTGTCGCGCACGATCTCGAGGTCGACGACGAGACAGGGCTCGTGGTCCAGACCTTCCTCGCGGCGGTTGCGCAGGAATTCCCGGATACGTTCGGTCATAGCACCCTCCAAACGGTCCCAGCGACGAGACCCGTTCAAAATGATCCCGACACGGGTGCCTTGGCGTTGCCGCCCGATGGAAAGGCGACAAAACCTCGAACCCGTAGCCGAATTGTGCTGCCGTGGATTGGTTGGGAATTTCCCGCCCGCACACCTGGCAATGAAGGACAAGCCTTTTCAGTAGCCCGCGCCGGCTTTGGACTGCCGGTAGAGACCAAAAAAGCCCGATCCGTCGTTGCTTTAAGTCGCGTCCCCCGTTGAGAGCGGGGTGCGCCGGTTCGCCTCCGGCTGCCAGTCACGGTTGCAAAAGATGGGGGGACCTTCAGCGGCATCTCTTGAGAGAGATGCTGGGCTCTGGAGCATGACGATCTCGATCATGATGATCTTGACCGCAACGATCCGAGGGCCCCTCGGTTCCTCATCCCTTGGCGGCTGTCCGGCCTCTTGTCCGGATACCTACCGACTGACACACGACCACAGGCACGTGCGAAATTGGGCAGAAGCGGAAATAAGCGTTTTGAATTTCGTTCGCAAGGCATTTTTGGACGCGGGGAAAGATTTCCCTCATCTGTGCTTGCGCGACACACAGAGCGGCGTCGATGTCTGAACGAACGTTAAGCGAGCTTAAACTTTCGTAACGCGTTCACGCTTGCAGGACAGTGTTTTTGCGCTGTTCACGCGCGCTTGGTGAAAGGCTCGATGCGCTGCGCGCCGCGGATGAAGCCGATCATCACGAACACGCCGATCGCGAACAGCACGGCCTGAACGATGTGCGCGCCGCTATCGCCGAGCCCGAACAGAAGCGCCAGCGCCCAGCCGCCGGCGAAGGCCGCACCGAACACTTCGGCACCGATCAGGATCGCCGCCGAGATGACGGTGATCACGGTCGGCCAGGCGATCTGGCGGCCGGCTTTGGAGGTGGTCTCTGCGTTCATGGTCCAGGGTCCTGTTGCGGGCCGCAATCTCTCCGAAAAGGCCCGGCCCTTCAAGGGGAAATGACCCAAAAAGGGCCGGCTCCGTGATATGAGGGGCGCATCGAACTTCCGGGAGAGGACGGACCCCAGCCGATGTCAGACACCACCGCTGTGATCGACGCCCAGACCAACCCGCTGCTCGTGGCCTGGGAGACCCCCCACCAGACACCGCCCTTCGACGCGATCAGGCCCGAGCACTTCCTGCCGGCCTTCGAGCGCGCCTTCGCCGACCATTCCGCCGAAATCACCGCGATCACTCACGATCCGGCCGAGCCCGACTTCGCCAACACCATCACGGCGCTGGAGCGCTCGGGCAAGCTGCTGTCGAAGGTCGCGGCGGTGTTCTACGACCTGGTGTCGGCGCATTCGAACCCGGCGATTCTGGAGATCGACAAGGACGTGTCGCTGCGGATGGCGCGGCACTGGAACCCGATCATGATGAATGCCGTGCTGTTTGGCCGCATCGCGCTGCTCTACGACAACCGCAAGGACCTCAAGCTCACCGGTGAGGAGCAGCGGCTCCTGGAGCGCACCTACACCCGCTTCCGCCGTGCCGGCGCCGGCCTGTCCGATGACGACAAGGTGCGGATGGCCGAGATCAACGAGAAGCTCGCCCAGCTCGGCACCACCTTCAGCCACCACGTGCTCGGCGACGAGCAGGACTGGGTCCTCGAGCTCGGCGAGGACGACCGTGCCGGCCTGTCCGAGAGCTTCGTGGCTGCCGCCAAGGCTGCGGCGGAAGAGCGCGGCATGCCCGGCAAGGCGATCGTGACCCTGTCGCGCTCCTCGGTCGAGCCGTTCCTGCAGAGCTCCGCCCGCCGCGACCTCCGCGAGAAGGTGTTCAAGGCGTTCACCGCGCGCGGCGACAATGGCAATTCCAACGACAACAACGCCGTCATCGGCGAGATCCTGGCGTTGCGCGAGCAGGCCGCCAGGATCATGGGCTTTCCCAACTTCGCCGCCTATCGCCTCGAGGATTCCATGGCGAAGACGCCGGAGGCGGTGCGCGGCCTCCTGGAGCGGGTCTGGAAGCCGGCCCGCGCCAAGGCGCTGGCCGACCGCGACCAGTTGCAGGCGATGATCACGGCGGAGGGCGGCAACTTCAAGCTCGAGGCCTGGGACTGGCGTTACTATGCCGAGAAGCTGCGCCAGGCGAAGGCCAACTTCGACGACGCGGCGATCAAGCCGTATCTTTCGCTCGACAACATGATCGCGGCCGCCTTCGATTGCGCCACGCGGCTGTTCGGCATCACCTTCGCCGAGCGCAAGGACATCCCGGTCTGGCATCCGGACGTCCGGGTGTGGGAGATCAAGGCGGCCGATGGCAGCCACAAGGCGCTGTTCTATGGCGACTACTTTGCGCGCTCGTCGAAGCGCTCCGGCGCCTGGATGACCTCGCTGCGCGACCAGCAGAAGCTCGACGGCGACACCGCGCCCTTGATCATCAACGTCTGCAACTTCGCCAAGGGCGCCGACGGCCAGCCCTCGCTGCTGTCGCCGGACGATGCGCGCACGCTGTTCCACGAGTTCGGCCACGGCCTGCACGGCATCCTGTCCAACGTGACCTATCCGTCGCTGTCGGGCACTGCCGTGTTCACCGACTTCGTCGAGCTGCCGTCGCAGCTCTACGAGCACTGGCAGGAGCGCCCCGAGGTGCTGCAAACCTTCGCGCGTCACTACCAGACCGGCGAGCCGCTGCCGCAGGACCTGCTCGACCGCTTCCTGGCGGCGCGCCGCTTCAACCAGGGCTTTGCCACGGTCGAGTTCGTCTCCTCGGCGCTGATCGACCTCGAGTTCCACACCCAGCCGGCATCGGCTTCGAAGGATGTGCGCGCGTTCGAAAAGGCCGAGATGGAGAAGATCGGCATGCCGCCCGAGATCGCGCTGCGCCACCGGCCGACTCAATTCGGCCATATCTTCTCGGGAGACCACTATGCGGCGGGCTATTACAGCTACATGTGGTCGGAGGTGATGGATGCGGATGCCTTCGGCGCCTTCGAGGAAGCCGGCAACATCTTCGATCCCACCGTCGCCAAGCGGCTTCACGACAACGTCTATTCCTCGGGCGGCTCGCTCGATCCGGAAGCGGCGTATGTCGCGTTCCGGGGCCGCGAGCCCGAGCCCGACGCGCTGCTCCGCCGGCGTGGCCTGCTCGATGTCCCCGCGGCGGCTTGAGGTGAAGGGGATGGCGGTGGTTCGTTTCGTTCTCGGTGCGCTGATGCTCGTGCTCGGCGCGAGCGCGGCGAGCGCCCATCCGCATGTCTGGGTCACCGCGACCAGCGAGCTGCTCTACGCGGCCGACGGTTCGCTGACCGGCGTGCGGCACGCCTGGACCTTCGACGACATGTTCGCGACCTACGCGTTGCAGGGCCTCGAGACCAAGCAGAAGGGCGTCTACACCCGCGAGGAGCTGGCGCCGCTGGCGCAGACCAACGCGGAGTCGCTGAAGGAATATGCCTATTTCACGTTCATCAAGTCCGACGGCCGCAAGCAGAAGCTCGAGGATCCCGTCGACTACTACCTCGAATACAAGGACACCAAGCTGACCTTGCACTTCACTCTGCCGCTGAAGGCGCCGGTGAAGCCCAGGGAGCTTCAGGTCGAGGTGTACGATCCCAGCTATTTCATCGATTTCCAGATGGCGGAGAAGGATCCCGTCAAGCTGGTCAGTGCTCCCGCCGGCTGCAAGTTCGGCCTGGTGAGACCGAGCGACGGCGGCTCCGTCGCGCAGACCATGAACGAACAGACATTCCTGAGCGGCGGGGCGAACGCCAATTTCGGAATGAATTTCGCCAACAAGATCTCAGTGGAATGTCCATGACACCTCGCCCCAGCTCCGCCCGTCCGCTCCTCACCTGCGCTGCGATCCTCGCAGCGCTTCTCGCCGCCGACGCCGCCTCGCATGCGCTGCTCGCCAAGCCGCCATTCGGCGCGCCGGCGGAGCCGCAGGTCGGCGGCATCGTCGGCTGGCTGCTCGCCAAGCAATCGGAGTTCTACCGGCAGATGTCGGGGGCGATCCGCTCGGCCAAGCAAGATGGCTCGGCGGTGTGGTGGCTGCTGGCGATCTCGTTCGCCTACGGCATCTTCCATGCGGCTGGTCCCGGCCACGGCAAGGCCGTGATCGCGTCCTATCTCGTCGCCAACCAGGAGACGGCAAAGCGCGGCATCGTGCTCTCGTTCGCCTCGGGCCTGATGCAGTCGCTGGTCGCGGTCGTCATCGTCGGCATCGGTGCCGTGCTGCTCAACGCCACGGCTGCGAACATGTGCAGCGCCGAGAAGGTGGTGGAGATTGCAAGCTACGGCCTGATCGCGCTGCTCGGCGCACGTCTGGTCTGGGTCAAGGGCGCGGCATTCCTGCGCACGTGGCAGCCGGCGGCGCCGGCACTGGCGCTGGCTGGTGGGCCGGCGGCTGCGGTGGTGCCGTCAGGGCATGATCACGGCCACGCGCATGATCATCAGCATCGCGCGCCTCAAGATCACCATGGGCATGACCACCATCACGGCCACGACCATCATGGACATGATCATCACCACGGTCATGCTCACACGCATGCGGCCGCGGCCCATGGTCACGCCGCTCACGATCACGCCCATCATGATCATGTCCATCACGATCACGTGCATCATGATCACGTCCATGGCGACGATTGCGGCTGCGGCCATTCGCACGGACCCGCGCCGAGCGAGCTCGCCGGCCCCGGCGGCTGGCAGCGCGGCTTCCAGGCGATCTTCGCCGCCGGGATCCGTCCCTGCTCGGGTGCGATCCTGGTGCTGGTGTTCGCCCTGGCGCAGGGCCTGTTCTGGGCCGGCGTCGCCGCCACCCTCGTGATGGGCATGGGCACCGCGATCACCGTCGCCACCATCGCCGTCATCGCGGTCGCCGCCAAGGACATCGCCCGCCGCCTCAGCGCCGGCCGCGACGGCGGCGGCGCCCTGATCATGCGGGGACTGGAGTTCGGCGCGGCCGGGCTGGTGCTGCTGTTCGGTGTCGGCCTGCTGTTCGGCTACATGGCGGCGGAACGCACGACCTGCTTCTGAGCGGACAGCGCCCAGCGACTACGCGTCTGCCCACCACATCCGCCACGGCGTACTGGATGCCCCGCCTGCGCGGGGCATGACAGCGGTGGATGTGGCCCAGATCGCGCAACACCACGAGTGTCGTCCCGGCCTTGAGCCGGGACCCATACTCCGCGGCGGTCGTGAGGCGCGAGCACGTAGTTGCCCGCCTGCCTCAAACCGCTCCCTGTGGTTATGGGTCCCGGCTCAAGGCCGGGACGACAGCGAGGGTGCGGATGCGGTGTTGCCATGCCCCTGCGGCCGCAGCGCGCGGCCGAGCGCCATCAGCGGGAAGTAGTGGCGGTACATGCCGTAGCGGAGCATGAAGGCGCGGGACAGCTCCGGGCCCTGCATCAGCCGCTCCTGCAACGAGGGATCGTTCAGCTTGATGGTCTGGCCGACGCCATAGCCGGGGAAGCCGGTGCCGGTGAACTCCGGCTCGTCCCAGGTGCCGGCGGACTGGCGCTCGACCAGCCACATGCAGCCGCGCTCGATCGCTTCGCTGTCCTGCGGACGGTTGGCGGCGAGCAGCGCCATCAGCGCCCACGCCGTCTGCGACGCCGTGGTGGTGCCGCGGCCGACCGCGCTGACATCCATGTAGGAGGCGCAGCTCTCGCCCCAGCCGCCGTCCGGCTGCTGATGGGCGACGAGCCAGTCGCAGGCGCGGCCGATATAGGGTTGCGTCATGTCCTCGCCGATCGCGGCCAGCGCCGGCAGCACGGCGCCGGTGCCGTAGACGTAGTTGACGCCCCAGCGGCCGAACCATGGACCGCTCGGCTCCTGCTCCCTTCGGATGTAGTCCAGCGCGCGCACCATGGCGGGATGGTTGCGCGAGATGCCGAGCTTGCCGAACGCCTCGACGATATGCGCGGTGACGTCGACCGACGGCGGATCGAGCGCCTCGCCGTAGTCGCAGAACGGAATCTTGGTCAGGATCTGCTGGTTGTTGTCCTTGTCGAACGCGCCCCAGCCGCCGCCGTGGCTCTGCATGCCGATCAGCCAGTCGACGCCGAGCTGAATGGCCTCGTCGATGCCTTTCGCCTTCCACTTGGGGTCATGCCGCAGCGGCGCCAATGCGATCAGCGCCACCGCGGTGTCGTCCGTGTCGGGATAGTAGTTGTTGGCGTATTCGAACGCCCAGCCGCCGGGCTTGACGTGCGGCAGCTTCATCGACCAGTCGCCGGGCACGCGCACCTGGCGCTCCAGTACCCAGTTCACCGCCTTGTCGACGGCTTCCGGATAATCGCCGAGCACGCCGGCATCGTCGAAGGCGAGCAAAGTGAGGATCGTGTCCCACACCGGGCTGTTGGTCGCCTGGATGTAGGTGGCATCGCCAACATCGACCCGCCAGCCGGGATCGTTCAGGGCATCCAGGCCCTTGGCGAGAACGGGGTGATTGAGCGGATAGCCCTCGGCATAGAGCGCCATCAGGCCGTAGATCCAGGGCGGCTGGATACCGCCCCAGGCGCCGTCGAAATCCTGATGGCGGATCATCCATTCCAGCACGCGGCTGGTCGCCGCCGGGCGAAACAGGCCGAGATTGAGCTTGTTGCCGAAGTTCTGGAGGGCGTGCAGCACCTTGTCGGCGCCGCGGAAGAACTTGTCCCAGCCGCCGGCATTGGCCTTGACCGGCAGGTCGTAGTCGAACGCGTTGCGCCCATGCGGAAACAGCGCGTCGAGCCGGTTCTCGGGCGGCAGCGGCCGGCTCGGGCGCCGCGCCGACAGCACGGCGATCGGCATCAGGGTGGCGCGTGCCCATTGCGCGAAATTGTAGATCGAGAACGGAAACCAGAGCGGAAACCAGATCACTTCGGGCGGGATGTTCGGCGTCTTCTCCCACGGCCATTCGCCGATCAGCGCCAGCCAATAGCGCGTGAACACGCGGATGTTGCGCAAGCCGCCCTTGGCCTCGATCCATTCGCGGGCGCGGCGCACCGGCGGCTCATCGTCGCGGAAGCCGAGCGAGCGCAGCGCGGCATAGGCCTCGACGGTCGCGTTGATGTCGCCATTGGGCGCGCCGAAATAAACCTGCCAGGCGCCGTCCGGGCGCTGGCTGTCGAGCAGCGACTGGCCCAGGCGCTTGCGCAGCGGATGGTCCTCGAGCCCCATGAACCACAGCGCCAGGCACCATTGCGCTTCCATGCAGGCGTTGGATTCGGCGCGGCCGACCCAGTGGCCGTCCGGCTTCTGGTTGGCGATCAGCCAGTCCGAAGCCGCCCGCACCGTCGATTGCAGGGCGGTCTGGTAATTTCCCGGGTCGCGCGGCGCGCGCGCGGAAGCCGAGCTGGTCAAAGTCATCATGATCCCTCTGGCGGCCCGATAGCGCCGCTGCAGCCGTCGAATTCACCCCGCCCTATAGGGAATTTCGCCGTCAAATCCAATCAACTGGCCGTACCAGGCTGGATCAAAGCGGAAACGAAAGGCGTACGGACCGAGGTCTTCAGCGCTCGTGGTTAGCACCTCGGCGGGGACAGGGATGTGACACCGCTCACGCGCGGGGGCCGCGGCTTCCGCTCAAACCGGCAGGTAATTGCGCAGCGAAGGCAGGAAGAAGATCGCGACCGTGATCAGGAAGCCGATCGCCCACAGGATCGAGCGCAGCGACGGCCGGTCGCCGACGTAAGTCAGGACGTAGGCGATGCGCACGATCAGGAACAGCACCGACAGCTCGTTGATCAGGTTCTGCGGCGCGCCGCGGAACTCGGCCAGCAGTACCGCCGCCGCAAAGAACGGGAACGCCTCGATGCCGTTCTGGTGGGCGCCCAGCGCCCGCTCGCGGATGCCGCCGGCGTAGAAGGCGGGATCTCGCGGCCGGGCGTTGTCATAGCGCCCGGCGCCGTCGACCTTGATCCATTTCGCAGGCACGATCGTTAAAAGGTAGAGCATTACGCTGGCGAAAATGCACCATTCTGCAATCGTCATGGCTCCTCCAGCCCGATGACATCGGTGAAATGGCCCTTATCTTGACAATGTCGAAACAAGCCGCCAAGCCACGCCCTTCACCAGTCACAGGCATCATGACCGCCGCCATCTCCCTCGACAATGCCAGGCCTGTCGATGCCAAGGCTCTTGATGCCAAGGCTCTTGATGCCAAACCGTTGCCGGCCGCGAGCACGTCACGCGTCGGCGTGCTGCTGGTCAATCTCGGGACGCCGGATACGGCCGACGCCGCCGGCGTGCGGGTGTACCTGAAAGAGTTCCTGTCCGACCGCCGCGTCATCGAGGACCAGGGCCTGCTGTGGAAGATCATCCTCAACGGGATCATCCTCAACGTCCGGCCGCGCAAGAAGGCGAAGGACTACCAGTCGATCTGGAACACCGAGAAGAACGAATCGCCGCTGAAGACGATCACCCGCGCGCAGAGCGAGAAGCTGGCCGCTGCGATCGCCGACCGCAGCCACGTCCTCGTCGACTGGGCGATGCGCTACGGCAATCCGTCGATCAAGGCCGGTGTCGATGGCCTGATGGCCAAAGGCTGTGACCGCATCCTGGTCGTGCCGCTGTATCCGCAATATTCGGCCGCGACCTCGGCCACCGTGTGCGACGAGGCGTTCCGCGTCCTGACCGAGCTGCGGGCGCAGCCGACCATCCGGGTGACGCCGCCCTATTACAACGACGATTTCTACATCGAGGCGCTGGCGGTCTCGATCGAGGACCATCTGAAGACGCTGCCGTACACGCCCGAGCTGATCGTGGCGTCGTTCCACGGCATGCCGAAGGAATATGTCGACAAGGGCGACCCCTATCGCGAGCAGTGCGTCGCCACCACCGAGCTGCTGCGCAAGCGGCTCGGCATGGACGACACCAAGCTGCTGTTGACCTTCCAGTCGCGTTTCGGCTTCTCGGAGTGGCTGCAGCCCTACACCGACAAGACCATCGAGAAGCTCGCCAAGGACGGCGTCAAGCGCATCGCCGTGGTGATGCCCGGCTTCGCCGCCGACTGCCTGGAGACGCTGGAGGAGATCTCCGGCGAGAACTGCGAGATCTTCAAGCACAATGGCGGCGAGGAATTCTCCGCCGTGCCGTGCCTGAACGACAGTGCCCCGGGCATGGAGGTACTGCGGCAGCTCGTGCTGCGCGAGCTGCAGGGTTGGCTGTAACGGGCTGGCTCTGAGCCGGCCCGCCGGCGCTTCTCTGCCTTCGGCTAGGTGAGCCGTGCGGCGGCGCAAGGTTAATGCCGCTGCAACCTTCGAAAATACTTTCCTGAACCGCGCCTAACGAATCCCCGACAAAATCATGCAGCAATCCCTAGATTGTGATGGCTGCAGAGGCTGGTGAGGGGACGACCGTCTCCTCCCTTGGAGGATCCATGAGCGGTTTCGACATTTTCGCCATAGCGCTGGTGCTGCTGGTCATCTTCACGCTGTATTCCGGCGTGAAGACCGTGCCACAGGGGTTCGACTGGACCGTCGAGCGGTTCGGCAAATACACCCGCACCTTGTCGCCGGGCCTCAACATCATCGTGCCCTTCTTCGATCGCATCGGGCGCAAGATCAACATGATGGAGCAGGTGATCGACATCCCCGAGCAGGAGGTCATCACCAAGGACAACGCCACCGTGACGGTCGACGGCGTCGCCTTCTACCAGGTGTTCGACGCCGCCAAGGCGAGCTACGAGGTGTCGAACCTCAACCAGGCGATCGTCACGCTGACCATGACCAACATCCGCTCGGTGATGGGCGCGATGGATCTCGACCAGGTGCTGTCGCATCGCGACGAGATCAACGAGCGGCTGTTGCGCGTCGTCGACGCCGCGGTGTCGCCGTGGGGCCTCAAGGTGAACCGGATCGAGATCAAGGACATCGTGCCGCCGGCCGATCTGGTCGAGGCGATGGGCCGGCAGATGAAGGCCGAGCGCGTCAAGCGCGCCGACATCCTGCAGGCCGAGGGCCAGCGCCAGTCGGAGATTCTGCGCGCGGAAGGTGCGAAGCAGAGCCAGATCCTGCAGGCGGAGGGCCGCCGCGAATCGGCCTTTCTCGATGCCCAGGCGCGCGAGCGCGCGGCCGAAGCCGAGGCCAAGGCGACGCAGATGGTGTCGGACGCGATCGGTAAGGGCGATGTCGCCGCGCTCAACTACTTCATCGCCGACAAATACATCAAGGCGTTCGGCCAGCTCGCCGACTCGCCGAACCAGAAGGTGATCATGCTGCCGCTGGAGGCGACGGGCATGCTGGCCTCGCTCGCCGGCATCGGCGAGATCGCCAAGGCGACGTTCGGCGAGAGCGCGGCTTCGGCCGTGGCCGCCGCGCGCCGCGGCGGTTCGGTGCCGTCGGCGGGGACGCCGCCGGCGCCGCCCGTGCCGCCGCGGACGTAGAGCGAAGGAGGCGATCATGAGCGACATGTTCGTCACGCTCGGCACCTGGAACTGGCTGATCTTCGGCGTCCTGCTGATGGCGCTGGAGCTGCTGGCGCCCGGCATCTTCCTGTTCTGGCTAGGCCTCGCGGCGCTGCTGGTCGGCCTGATCTCGTTCGTCATCGCGCCGGGATGGCAGCTGCAGATCCTGCTGTTCGCGCTGTTCGCGATCGCGGCCGTGCCGCTGTGGCGGCGGCTGGCGCGCGCCAACGCGGCGCCATCGCAGGACAATCCGTTCCTCAACCGCCGCTCGGCCGCGCTGGTCGGCCGCGAGTTCACCCTGGAGAAGCCGATCGTCGGCGGCAACGGCACCGTGCGCATCGACGACACGGTGTGGCGCGTCGCCGGCCCGGACACGCCCGCCGGCAGCCGCGTGCGCATCGTGCAGGCGGACGGCGCACATCTGACGGTGACGGCGGCGTAAGCTCCGGGTGATGTCGCCTGATTGAAGCAACGCTCTCACCACGTCATTGCGAGCGCAGTGTTCAGCCCGGGGACATGGCTGACAGGTGTTCGGAGACATGGTTGACACCTCAAAATTGGCTCGATTCGTCAAGCAAAGGGGCGAGCGATGCCGTGGCGAGAGGTGTCTGTCATGGACCAGCGACGAGAGTTTGTGATGCTTGCCAAGCAGGAGGGAGCCAACCGGCGGCAGCTGTGTCGGCGGTTCGGCATCAGCCCCCAGACCGGCTACAAATGGATCGAGCGGTCTGACGCCGGCGATACGACGCTGGCGGACCGGTCGCGGCGGCCGCATCGAAGTCCGGAGCGCACCGCAGCTGCGACTGAGCAGCAGATTGTCGCGTTGCGCGATGCTCACCCGGCCTGGGGCGCGCGCAAGCTCGCGCATCGTCTCGATCGCGATGGGCAAGCTGTCCCGGCGATCTCCACCGTGCATAACATCCTGCGCCGCTACGATCGGGTGACGGAGCCTGGCGGCACGCCCGGGCAGCCCTACACGCGGTTCGAGAAGGATGCGCCCAATCAGCTGTGGCAGATGGACTTCAAGGGACACAGTGCGCTGGAGAACGGTGTGTCTTGTCATCCGCTCACCGCGCTGGACGATCACTCGCGCTTTTCCTTGTGCCTGGCGGCCTGCGACAATGAGCGCGGCTCTACGGTCAAAGGACATTTGGAGACGACGTTCCGCCGCTATGGACTGCCGGATGCGATGTTCGTCGACAACGGTGGCCCCTGGGGCTTTACTCTCGAAGACCCCTGGACCGCGTTGACGGTCTGGCTGCTGAAGCTCGGCGTTCGAACGATCCATAGCCGGCCCTATCATCCCCAGAGCCGCGGCAAGAACGAACGCTTCCACCGCAGCCTGAAGGCCGAGGTCTTTGCCTTCAAGCGTTACAGGGACCTTCCCGATGTCCAGCGGGCACTCGACGAATGGCGAGCCGTCTACAATCTCGACCGCCCCCATGAGGCTCTCGACTTCAATGTGCCGGCAAGCCGCTATCGGCCCAGCCAACGCACCATGCCGGATCGCCTTCCGACGGTGGACTACGACGAGGGGGAGATCGTCCGTTCCGTGTCGAGCACGAAGGCCTATGTCAGTTTCGAGGGACGGCTCTGGAAAGTCCCTCAAGCCTTTCGCGGTGAGCGACTCGCTATTCGTCCACTCAGACAAGACGGAAAATTCGGAGTTTTCTTTGCCGCTCATCAGATCGCAGCGATCGATTTGCGTGACCCCAAAAGTGTCAACCATGTCCCCGAACAGGTGTAAGCTATGTCTCCGGGCTAAACAGCAGCGAAGCAATCCAGAGTCGTTTCCAAAACCCTGGATTGCTTCGTCGCTGCGCTCCTCGCAATGAGGGAGGAGAGAGCGGGGATCAGTTTTGCAGCCGCACGCCCAGCATCACCACCGTGCCCGACGAACCGGCACCGGCAATGTTGGAGTCCAGCTTGTCATAGCGCAGCGTGCCCTTGACCCAGACGTTGCGCGACATCTTGTAGACGAGGTTGCCTTCGGCCGAATAGGTGCGGTCGCTGCGGCCGTAGCCCTGATAGTCGAGCGTGCCGAAGCTGAACTTGCCGATGCCGGTCAGCCAGCGGCGGAAATCGTGATCGACCTGCACCGTGTAGGTGCGCACCAGCACGCCGGAGGCGCCGGCCACCGTGGTCTCCGCGAGCTGCGTGTCGGAGAGAAAGCGCGCGGTGGTGAGCGGCGTCGCCGACCACACCAGCGAGGCCGTGGTCAGGAAGCCCTGCAGCCGGTTCAGCCGCGGGTCGACATAGCTGCGCGTGGCATAGCCGAGCGAGACCTCGCCGGTCAGCAGCCGGGTGAACTCGAACGAGGTGCCGGCCTTGGCGTAGCCGCCGGATGAATCGCGCTGATAGCCGGACCGATCGATCTTCTCGTCGTGCACGCGGCTGTCGCCCTGGATTTCCGTGAAGGGCTTCAGGCCGGGCATGACCTCATAGGACACCCGGCCGATGCCGCCGAACTGGTTGTAGTTGCGGTCATCGTTCGACGTCATCGTGCCGTCGGTCAGCTTGCTCTGCTGATAGCTGGTGCGATCGGCGGTGGCGCCGGCCGAGACCTGCAGCCGGTTGAAGCGCTGGTCGATGCCTAAGGTGGTGCCGAGCGTGGTGTAGACCGGATAGCGCGACAATCCGGCCTGCACGCTGGGGCTGCCGGGATTGTCGGTCGCCGCGCGCAGGCGGAGCTGGGCGCCGATCGAGGTGTCGCGCGTGATATCGAGGCGGCCGTCGACATGGCCGGTGAAGTCGGGGCGGTCGAGCGTGGTCGGCGCCGAGTTGATGCCGCCGTCCATGACGGCCGGCAGGGTGCTGCCATAGCCGGTGAAGGATCCCCTGAGGTCGGCGACGAGGGCGTGACGCTCCCAGTTCGACACCGCCAGGAATTCCGGCGCGATCACCCAGGCCGGCATGCCGCGCGGCCTGGCGAGGCGGGCCGGGTTGCTGTCATAGCCGGCGGAGAGCTCGACCGCGCCCTTGATCAGGAACGGCCCGGCGTAGTCGCCGACCGCGCCGAACGGGTCGTCGTCGATCCTGAGGCGCTTGCGCGGCGGCTGGCCGGGGACGGTGCCCGCCATCGCGGGCGGCAGCGGCTGCCGGTTGGCGGAGGCCGAGGGCGGCAGGGTCGGGCGCAACTGGCCGGTGAGCTCGCCGGACGGCGGTGTGCCGGGGCCCGGCGCCGGCTTGGGCCGCGCCTGGGCGGGATAGTATTTCGGCTTCTTGCGGGTGCGATTCAGCGAATCATAGCCGACATCGGATGCGCCGCTGGCCGCGGGCACACCGGGCAGGGGGACCAGATTTCGTCGTGCGGCCGAGCTGGCCGGCGCAGGCGTCGCGGGCAGCCCTGGCGTCGGGACGGCATCGGTCAGGCCGCTGACCACGGTCCGCCGCAACGGGGAGTCCTGCGGAGCCAGGAAGCCGTCGCGCACCGGCCGGAACACGTCGATGGTCTGGGAGCGGGCGGCCTCGGGGCCGAGCGCGGCGAGCAGCAGGCATGCGGCGGACGCGCCGCGCCACACCGCGCGCCTTCGCGCGCGCCTCGCGCGGCCGCTGTCAGGCCTCCACCCCACGATGAAAATACTCCAACAAAATCAATTGCGTCGTCGGGACGCCCGCGCCGCCGGCCAACCGCGTCGTTAAGGGAGTAAAAACAAATATGGTTAATGGGCTGTTGATGGCGCCTTGCTGCCTTACCCATGCTAAAGAGCGGCGCCTGACTGTTCAGCCCTGGAAGTCCGCATGCCGAGATCGAAGCCGTTGCCCGACACCGCTCCCGCCAACGCAGATATCCAGTCGGCACTGCGCACGCTCGACGCCGGCAGCAACGGCATTGCCGCGATCTCCGCGGCGCTATCCGGGCCCTTGGGAGGAGCCTTCGCCGCCGCCGTCGAGCTGATCCGCCAAGCCAAGGGCCGGGCGATCCTCACCGGCCTCGGTAAGTCCGGCCACGTCGCCCGCAAGATGGCCGCAACCCTCGCCTCGACCGGCACGCCCGCCTTCTTCGTCCATTCCGCCGAGGCCGGCCATGGCGATCTCGGCATGATCACCTCGGACGACGTCGTCATCGCGCTGTCGTGGTCCGGCGAGCAGCCGGAGATGAAGACGCTGGTCAACTATACCAAGCGCTTCGCCATCCCGCTGATCGCGGTCACCTCCAATGCGCAATCGTCGCTGGGGCAGGCGGCGCGCATCGTGCTGGAGCTGCCGAAGGCGCGCGAGGCCTGTCCGCACAATCTGGCGCCGACCACCTCGACCCTGATGCAGGCCGCGATCGGCGATGCGCTCGCGATCGCGCTGCTCGAAGGCCGCGGCTTCACCGCGCTCGAATTCGCCAACTTCCATCCGGGCGGCAAGCTCGGCGCCATGCTCAAGCACATCTCCGATCTGATGCGCTCGGGCGACGCGGTGCCGCTGAAGCCGCTCGGCACCGGCATGGCCGATGCGCTTGCCGAGATGTCGGCCAAGGGTCTGGGCTGCGTCATCATCGTCGATGCTCGCGGTCACGTCGCAGGCATCATCACCGACGGCGACCTCCGCCGGAAGATGCGTGCCGACCTGCTGTCCGTCTCGGTCGACGAGATCATGACCGCGAACCCGCGCACCGTGCGCCGCGAGGCGCTGGCCTCCGAGGCGCTGGAGATCCTGAACTCCGCCAAGATCACGACCCTGATCGTGACCGACGGCGCCAAGCCGGTCGGCATCCTGCACATGCACGATCTGTTGCGGGCAGGGGTGGCGTGACCTTCCCACCATGACCGACCGTTTCGATCTCGACAGATATCTCGCCCGCATCGGCTATCGCGGCCCGCTGACGCCGACGTTCCAGACGCTCGCCGGATTGCAGGCCGCCCATGTCGATGCCATCGCTTTCGAAGGCATCGATCCGCTGCTCGGCCGGCCCGTGAACATCGATCTCGCCTCGGTCCAGGCCAAGATCGTCGACGGCCGTCGGGGCGGCTATTGCTTCGAGCAGAACGCGCTGTTCAAGGCCGCGCTCGAGGCGATCGGCTTTGCGGTGACGCCGCTCTCGGCGCGGGTGCGCTGGCGGCTCGATGCCGACGCGCCACTGACGCCGCGCACGCACATGATGCTGAAGGTCGACCTGCCGGAGGGGCCGTACATCGCCGATGTCGGTTTCGGCTCCTGCCTGCTCGATACGCCGCTGCAGATGGTTGCCGACATCGAGCAGCCGACCGCGATGGGGACGTTCCGTCTGACGCTCTCCGATGGGCTGTATTGGCTCGCGGCGAGGCAGCCGGCCGGCTGGCGCACGATGTATGTGTTTGATCTGTTGCCGCAGATCCACGCCGACTATGTGCTCGGCAACTGGTTTACCTCGACCAGCCCGTTGACGCCGTTCACCTCGATGCTGATCCTGGAGCGGTTGACCCGCGAGGCGCGCTACAAGCTGGTCAATCGCCGCCTGGTCATCGAGGCGCGCGATGGCGAGGTGAGGAGCGAGCAGATCATCGAAACGCCCGAGACGCTGCGCAGCGTCATCGAGGAGGTGTTCGGGCTGACACCTCCGGTGTCCGTCGATGTGATCTGGGCGCGCATCGAGGGTTGACGGGAAGGCGTTGCGATGGCGGATGAGTTTCAGCTGGAGTCCTATCTCGCCCGCATCGCCTATCGCGGGCCGCTCGCGCCCGACCTGGCGACGCTCGCAGCGCTGCAGGCCGCGCATGTCGACGCGCTGCCGTTCGAGGCGCTCGATCCGCTGATGGGCCGTTCCGTCCATGTCGACCTGCCGTCCGTGCAGCAGAAGCTCGTGCTCGGCCGCCGCGGCGGCTACTGCTTCGAGCAGAACGTGCTGTTCCAGGCCGCGCTGGAAGCGATCGGATTCAAGGTCAACGGCCTGACGGGGCGCGTGCGCTGGCGCTCGGCGCCATCAGATCCGCTCGGGCCGCGCCAGCACATGATGCTGCTCGTCGAGGTCGACGGCCATCCGCATCTCGTCGATGTCGGCTTCGGCATCTGCATGATGGATGCGCCCATCCGTCTCGAGATCGGGCCCGAGCAGCAGACGCCGATGGGGACGTTTCGCATCGGCACGTGGGACGGACTCTACACGGTCAGCGCAAAGCAGCCGGCGGGCTGGCGCATGATGTACGCGTTCGACCTCGCGCCGCAGATCCATGCCGACTACGTGCTCGGCAACTGGTACACCTCGACCAGCCCGAACGTGCCGGCCACGCATACGCTGATGATGGAGCGTGTCGAGCCTCGTGTGCGGCACAAGCTGGTCAGCCGCCGCTATCAGCGGCAGGCGCGCGATGGCGAGGTGATCGAGGAGCGGATCATCGAGACCGCCGGCGAGCTTGGCCGTCTCATCGACGACATCTTCCGTGTGACGCCCCCGGTGCCGGTCGAAGACATCTGGGCGCGGACGTCGAGCTGATCGCGTTGCAGGTTGCACGCGATGTTCTGTGATCGAACGTGCGTTGCGGCCGCGCATGCGAGCACGAGTCGCTGCGGAACTTTTTCGCGTGTCGTGCGGAATTTGACGGGAATGCCGGCCCTCTCATTGTGTTTATGTTAAGAGTCGCACCCTTAGGTTGCGGGAACCGGAGAGGCTCGCGGCTGCCAGCCGTCGAACAATGGGGATCGTCCAGCATGACTGACATCGTGATGCACGCGACGCGATCAATCCTGCCGAGTGTGTCCGAGCAGGGCTGCCCTCACCGAACACGGCCGCATCCTTCCTGACATCGGAGCCGCGCACCGCGGCTCATCCGAGCTGGCCTCACGGCCAGGACGGGTGGGGGCTTCACGGTTGCAACGTCGACCCTGACGCTTCGACGCTCATCCGATCGATCATGAGACCACGGCCTGACCTGCCACTTCAGGCCGAGCGGAGACTCTCGTCGAGGAAGCCCCCATCCCTTTTTTTGTTGTCCGTGCAATGAATGCTGCAAATTGGATTGGAGCTGCAAGCGACGCAATCGGTGCGCTCCCCTCCCCCTTGCGGGGAGGGATCGGGGGTGGGGGTCCCCGAGTCACGTTCGATCTGATGAGAGCTGAATTCTCTATCCGTGAGTAGGGCGCATGCTGAGCTCGATAGTCTCACCGCGTCATTGCGAGCGCAGCGAAGCAATCCAGAGTCGGTTGCGCGGCTCTGGATTGCTTCGTCGCTTTGCTCCTCGGAAGCTCATAGCTGACTTCAGAAGAAGAGGGCGACGAAAGCGGTGACTGCCTTGGGCATGTTCTTCGGCATGTTCTTGGGCATGTTGAAGCGCCGGCGGATCCAACGCTGTTCGGCGCCCGGTGACCCCCACCCCCGACCCCTCCCCGCAAGGGGGAGTGGAGCGCACCGGCGTCGGGGTGGGCAGTCGGGCTAAGGCTGATCTACAGCACGTCCACTACACTCCGCGCTCAGCGCGGCAGCTCGGTCTTGCCCATAAGGAACTTGTCGACGGCCTGGGCGCACAAGCGGCCCTCGCGGATCGCCCAGACCACCAGCGACTGGCCGCGCCGCATGTCGCCGGCGGAGAAGACCTTCGGCAGCGAGGTCTGGTAGTCGGTCAGGTTGGCCTTGACGTTGCCGCGCGGGTCGAGGTCGACGCCAAGGCTCTTGAGCAGACCCTCGTGCACCGGATGCACGAAGCCCATCGCCAGCAGCACGAGGTCGGCTGCGAGCTCGAACTCGGTGCCCGGGATCGGCTTGAACTGGGCGTCGACGCGGACGCAGTGCATCTTCTTGACCGCGCCGTTCTCACCCTCGAACTTCTGCGTCAGCACCGCGAACTCGCGCATCGCGCCCTCGGCCTGGCTCGACGATGTCCGCATCTTCAGCGGCCAGTTCGGCCAGGTCAGCGCCTTGTCCTCGCGCTCCGGCGGGGCCGGCATGATCTCGAGCTGGGTCACGGAGAGCGCGCCCTGGCGCAGCGAGGTGCCGATGCAGTCGCTGCCGGTGTCGCCGCCGCCGATCACGACGACATGCTTGCCGCCGGCGAGGATCTCGGTCGCATTCACCGGCTCGTTGCCGACGCGGCGGTTCTGCTGCGGCAGGAAGTCCATCGCGTAATGAATGCCGGCGAGATCGCGGCCGGGGATCGGCAGGTCGCGCGGGGCTTCCGCGCCGCCGGTCAGCGCCACGGCGTCGTAATCCTTCAGCAGCGTCTTGGCATCGAGGCCATCCTTGCCGCCGACATTGACGCCGTAGTGGAAGACGACGCCTTCGCCTTCCATCTGCGCGATGCGGCGGTCGATGATACCCTTCTCCATCTTGAAGTCGGGAATGCCGTAGCGCAGCAGACCGCCGGCCTTGGCGTGCTTCTCATAGACATGCACCTCGTGTCCGGCGCGCGCCAGCTGCTGCGCGGCTGCGAGACCGGCCGGACCCGCGCCGACGACCGCGACCTTCTTGCCGGTCTTGACGGAGGCCGGCTCCGGCTTCAGCCAGCCATTCTCCCAGGCCTTGTCGACGATGGCGCATTCGATCGTCTTGATGGTCACCGGGTTGTCGTCGATGTTCAAGGTGCACGACGCCTCGCACGGGGCAGGGCAGATGCGGCCGGTGAACTCCGGGAAGTTGTTGGTCGAGTGCAGGTTGCGCGACGCCTCTTCCCAGTTGCCGTTGTAGACGAGGTCGTTCCAGTCCGGGATCTGGTTGTTGACCGGGCAGCCGGTGGTGCCCGGCGCGGCCGAGCCCGTGCCGTGGCAGTAGGGGATGCCGCAATTCATGCAGCGCGCCGCCTGGTCGCGCAGCTCCTTTTCGGAGAGCGGCACCACGAACTCGTTGAAGTTCTTCAGACGCTCGGCAACCGGCGCGTACTTGCGATCGTGCCGCTCGATTTCGAGAAAACCTGTGACCTTGCCCATGACCTACGACGTCCCTGACTGCTCGGGCCTCATGGTTCGAGACGGCGCTTTCGCGCCTCCTCACCATGAGGGTTTGCTCCTACTTCTCCTCACCCTGAGGAGCGGCGTCTTCGCCGCGTCTCGAAGGGTGAGGCCCCGCTCTCGGCCTCATGGTTCGAGACGGCGCTACGCGCCTCCTCACCATGAGGAGAGATATCAAGCCCCGATCGCGATCTTCGGCTCGGCGTCGGCGTTGGCCGCCATTTCCTTCAGGGCGCGGCGGTACTCGACCGGCATCACCTTGCGGAACTTCGGCGCATAGTCCTTCCAGTTCGCCAGGATTTCTGCGGCGCGCTTCGAGCCGGTGGCCTTGGCGTGACGCGAGATCAGGATGTGCAGGCGCTCGATGTCGGACGCCAGCAGGTTCTTGAACACGTCGACCCGGCCATGCGCCTCGAGATCGCCCATCTGGTGATAGGAGGCTTCCGCGATCATCTCCTCCGACAGCACCGGCTCGAGCTCGACCATCGCCATGTTGCAATGCTTGTCGAAGTCGCCGGCCTCGTCGAGCACATAGGCGACGCCGCCGGACATGCCGGCCGCGAAGTTGCGCCCGGTCTTGCCGAGCACGACGACGATGCCGCCGGTCATGTATTCGCAGCAATGATCGCCCGCGCCCTCGACCACGGCGACCGCGCCCGAGTTACGGACCGCGAAGCGCTCGCCGGCGATGCCGCGGAAGAAGCACTCGCCGGAGATGGCGCCGTACATCACGGTGTTGCCGACGATGATCGATTCCTCCGGCACGATGCCGGAGTTGCGTGGCGGCTTGACGATGATGCGGCCGCCCGACAGGCCCTTGCCGACATAGTCGTTGCCTTCGCCTTCGAGCTCGAAGGTGACGCCTTGGGCGAGCCAGGCGCCGAAGGCCTGGCCGGCGGTGCCCTTCAGGCTGACATGGATCGTATCCTGCGGCAGGCCAGCATGGCCGTAGATCTTGGCCACCGCGCCCGAGAGCATCGCACCCGCCGAACGGTCGGTGTTGTTGATCTCGGCCTCGATCTTGACCGGCGCGCCGCGGTCGAGCGCGGGCTTGGCCTGCTCGATCAGCTTGCGGTCGAGCACGGCGTCGAGGTGATGGTCCTGCTTCTCGGCGTGATAGACCTTCTGGCCCGGCTCCGCCTTCTGCTTGACGAACAGCTTGGAGAAGTCGAGGCCCTTGGCCTTCCAATGCGCCACCAGCCTGGACTGGTCGAGCATCTGGGTCTGGCCGACCATCTCGTTGAACGAGCGGTAGCCCAGAGCGGCCATGATCTCGCGGACTTCCTCGGCGACGAAGAAGAAGAAGTTGATGACGTGCTCGGGCTGGCCTGTGAAGCGCTTGCGCAGCACCGGGTCCTGGGTGGCAACGCCCACGGGACAGGTGTTGAGGTGGCACTTGCGCATCATGATGCAACCGGCCGCGATCAACGGCGCGGTGGCGAAGCCGAACTCGTCGGCGCCAAGGAGTGCGCCGATGACGACGTCACGGCCGGTGCGGAAACCGCCGTCGACCTGGACCACGATGCGGCTGCGCAGCCGCTCTCGCACCAGCGTCTGATGCGTCTCGGCAAGGCCGATCTCCCACGGCGATCCCGCATGCTTGATCGAGGTGAGCGGGGAGGCACCGGTGCCGCCCTCGAAGCCCGCGATCGTGACGTGGTCGGCGCGCGCCTTGGCGACGCCGGCCGCAACCGTGCCGACGCCGACCTCCGAGACGAGCTTGACCGAGACCTGACCGTCGGGATTGACGTTCTTCAGGTCGTAGATCAGCTGCGCGAGATCCTCGATCGAGTAGATGTCGTGGTGCGGCGGCGGCGAGATCAGGCCGACGCCGGGCGTCGAGTGGCGCACCTTGGCGATGGTGGCGTCGACCTTGTGGCCGGGCAGCTGACCGCCTTCGCCGGGCTTGGCACCCTGCGCCATCTTGATCTGCATCATGTCGGAGTTGACGAGGTACTCCGTCGTCACGCCGAACCGGCCCGAGGCGACCTGCTTGATCGCCGAGCGCATGGAATCGCCGTTCGGCAGCGGCTTGAAGCGGTCGGCCTCCTCGCCGCCTTCGCCGGTGTTCGACTTGCCGCCGATCCGGTTCATGGCGATCGCGAGCGTCGTATGCGCCTCGCGCGAGATCGAGCCGAAGCTCATCGCGCCCGTGGCGAAGCGCTTGACGATCTCCTTCGCCGGCTCGACCTCGTCGAGCGGAACCGGCTTGCGCTTGTCGTCCTCGGCCGACTTGATCCGGAACAGGCCGCGCAGGGTCAGCAGCCGCTCCGACTGCTCGTTGAGCAGCTTGGCGAACGCCTGGTAGCGCTCCCTGGAGTTGCCGCGCACGGCGTGCTGCAAGGTCGCAACCGACTCTGCCGTCCACGCATGGTCCTCGCCGCGGGTGCGGTAGGCATATTCGCCGCCGACATCGAGCGCGCTCTTGTAGACCAGCGCATCGCCGAACGCGTCGCGGTGACGGCGCGTGGTCTCCTCGGCGATCTCGGCGAGGCCGACGCCCTCGATGCGGGTGTGGGTGCCGGCGAAGAACTTCTGCACGAACTCGGCGCGAAGGCCGACCGCGTCGAAGATCTGCGCGCCGCAGTAGGACTGATAGGTCGAGATGCCCATCTTCGACATGACCTTGAGCAGGCCCTTGCCGATCGACTTGATGTAGCGCTTGACGACCTCGTAGTCGCTCAGCGCGCCCGGCAGCTTGTCCTTGAGCGCGATGATGGTCTCGAAGGCGAGATACGGATTGATCGCCTCGGCGCCATAGCCCGCGAGACACGCGAAGTGATGCACCTCGCGCGGCTCACCCGACTCCACCACGAGGCCGACCGACGTGCGTAGGCCGGTGCGGATCAGGTGATGATGCACGGCGGCGCAGGCGAGCAGCGACGGGATCGGAATCCGGTCGGCCGAGACCATGCGGTCGGACAGGATGATGATGTTGACGCCCTCGCGCACCGCGGCTTCGGCGCGGCCGCAGAGATCGTCGAGCACCTGCTCGAAGCCGGCCGCGCCCAGGCTCGCATCGAAGGTGGTGTCCAGCGTGCGTGAGACGAAGTGGCTGTCGGAGACCTCAGAGATCGAGCGGATCTTCTCCAGGTCCGCATCGGTCAGGATCGGCTGATGCACCTCGAGCCGCTTGGTCGAGGCGACACCCTCGAGGTCGAACAGGTTCGGTCGCGGGCCGATGATCGAGACCAGGCTCATCACCAGCTCCTCGCGGATCGGATCGATCGGCGGGTTGGTGACCTGTGCGAAGTTCTGCTTGAAGTAGGTGAAGAGCAGCTTCGGCTTGTCCGACAGCGCCGAGATCGGCGTGTCGTTGCCCATCGAGCCCGTGGCCTCCTCGCCGGTCGCCGCCATCGGCGTCATCAGGATAGCGATGTCTTCCTGGCTGTAGCCGAACGCCTGCTGCCGGTCCAAGAGCGGCAGGTTGGTGCGCGCACCCGTGGTCGGCGCATCCGGCAGCTTCTCGACCTGGATCTGCGTGCGGCCGAGCCACTCGGTGTAGGGATGGCTGGCGGCGAGCTGCGCCTTGATCTCGTCGTCCGGGATCAGGCGGCCCTGCTCGAGATCGACGAGCAGCATCTTGCCGGGCTGCAGCCGCCACTTGGTGACGATCTGGTCCTCCGGGATCTTCAGCACGCCCATCTCGGACGCCATTACGATGCGGTCGTCCTTGGTGACGAGATAGCGCGCCGGCCGCAGGCCGTTGCGGTCGAGCGTGGCGCCGATCTGGCGGCCGTCGGTGAAGGCGATCGCGGCGGGGCCGTCCCACGGCTCCATCAGCGCGGCATGATATTCGTAGAACGAGCGGCGCTCCTCGCTCATCAGCGGATTGCCGGCCCACGCCTCCGGGATCATCATCATGACCGCGTGCGGCAGCGAGTAGCCGCCCTGCACCAGGAATTCGAGCGCGTTGTCGAAGCAGGCGGTGTCGGACTGGCCCTCGTAAGAAATCGGCCAGAGCCGGCTGATGTCCTTGCCGAACAGCTCCGACGACACCGACGCCTGCCGCGCCGCCATCCAGTTGACGTTGCCGCGCAGGGTGTTGATCTCGCCGTTATGCGCGATCATCCGGTAGGGATGCGCCAGCGACCAGGTCGGGAAGGTGTTGGTCGAGAAGCGCTGGTGCACCAGCGCCAGCGCGCTCTCGAAGTCCGGCTCGTGCAAATCGGCGTAGTACTTGCCGAGCTGGTCGGCCAGGAACATGCCCTTGTAGATCACGGTCCGGCACGACATCGAGCACGGGTAATAGCCCGACATGCCGCGGTCGCGGCGCTGATAGATCGCCTGCGAGATCGACTTTCTGAGGATGTAGAGCTTGCGCTCGAACTCGTCCTCGGTCTTGGCAGCGCCGTTGCGGCCGATGAACACCTGCATGCTGCGCGGCTCGGTCGGCTTGACCGTCACGCCCAGCGAGGAGTTGTCGGTCGGCACGTCGCGCCAGCCGAGCAGCACCAGGCCCTCGTCCTCGATCTGGTCGGCGATGATGCTCTTGATGACGTTCCGCCAGGCCTCGTCGCGCGGCATGAACAGCGAGCCGATGGCGTATTCGCCGGGGGCAGGCAGCGTGAAGCCGAGCTCCTTCGCCTTGCGCGAGAAGAAGGCGTGCGGGATCTGCACCAGGATGCCGGCGCCGTCGCCGAAGCGCGGGTCGGCGCCGACGGCGCCACGATGCTCGAGGTTGCACAGGATGTTCAGCGCGTCGGCGACGATCTGATGCGACTTCTGGCCCTTGATGTTGGCGATGAAGCCGACGCCGCAGGAATCCTTCTCCTGGCTCGGGTCATACAGACCTTCGGCCTCCGGACGCCAGGTGTGCAGCTCGCGGGTGATCTCGGCCGGTTTCTCGTGCGAATCCACAGCCAGCACCGCGCCGCCCAAAATTCCGTGCTCGACCTTCGATCCGCTCATATCCGTCCCCATCAGTTATTGGTCAGGGCCTTCACCACAGTCCGGCGCACCCCGGGCGCTGCGCGGCCCCTCTCCGGAGCCAACGCTCGTCCTTTTTCAGCGAGCCGCATTTGCAGAATTCAGGCCAGCCGCCGGGGGACCATGTCCCCGCTGGACGACCGCGGCCTGTTCATGTCGCAGCGCCCTCAGGCGCCGTAACATCATTGCAAAGTCTCGGTCACCTTTGCAACGAAATTTTAGACAGCATTTCTGTCCTAAACCGCAAGATGCCAAACTTTAACCTATCACACAAGCACTGCGGAGTCCTCGAGTTCGGGCGCCGCAACACGCTCATTCCCCAGCAAATCTTCCGTTTCTGCCGCTGACCGAACGATCCGGCCGGGCCGGCGATCACGCGCCGCGCTCGATTTTGAAACCTAACGCCCCGATCCCGCCCCTTCGCCGACCCAGGACCGCCGGAATCGCGGCAGAACTTCCGCCGCACTTGAGAAGAAGCGAACAGCTTCACGTGCGGGGGCATGCAGGAGCTTTGAACCATGAAGTTGCTAGTTGGAGTCGTCTCAGCCGCGCTGGTCGCGACGTTCGCCGCCGCGCAGGCCGAGCCGCTGCCACCGTCCGGCCTCCACGGGCCCTATACGGCGGTCTCCGATTTCGATGCGCCTTATTCGGACTTGCCGCCGCCGGCCGTCGTGCCAGCGCCACCGCCGCGCTACGGCTACCGGCCGGGGCCTGACTACGGCTATCGCGACGAGCGCTATGCGCCGCCGGCGCCGGTCTACCGGCAAGACAATTACAGAGAGGGCTATCGGCAGGACTATGGCTATGCGCCCGCGTTCCTGCCGGTACATGAGGTCTATGCCATTCTGCGCGACAACGGTTTCTCGCCGCTCGGCGCGCCGCGCCAGCGCGGCAATGTCTGGATCGTGGCGGTGCTCGATCGCCAGGGCGAGGACGGCAAGCTCGTGGTCGATGCCCGCTCCGGCCGCATCATCCGCTTCGTGCCGGCGTTCCAATGGGGCGAGGAGTACGAGCGGATGCGCTATGAGCCCGCCCCGCGCGGTGGCCTCGACCGCCTGCCGCCGCCGAGCGTGATCCGGGCCGATCCGCGCCTGGTGCCGCCGATGCCGGCTGCGCCGCGCGTTGCCACTGCGGTGCCGATCCAGCCGAAGGTGCCGACGCCTGCCGCGCGGCCGAGTGCACCGGCACCGCAGACCGCAGCGCTCAATCCGAAGCCGGCGGACGCACCCAAGGCCCTTCCGCCCAAGCCCGCGGACATCAAGCCGGCCGAGGCCAAGGCTTCGGACGCCAACACCTCTGACGCGAAG
The DNA here is from genome assembly GCF_051168135.1 of Bradyrhizobium sp. HKCCYLRH2060. Lineage (NCBI taxonomy): Bacteria > Pseudomonadati > Pseudomonadota > Alphaproteobacteria > Hyphomicrobiales > Nitrobacteraceae > Bradyrhizobium > Bradyrhizobium sp. HKCCYLRH2060. The sequence goes on along the minus strand of NZ_JBNPUK010000005.1, from coordinate 84,239 downwards.
CCTTCAGAAGCCAAGCCTTCAGACGCCAAGCCTTCAGACGCCAAGGCTTCAGAGGCCAAGGCTTCAGACGCAAAACCCTCTGAGCCGAAGCCCGTGCAATCGGCCGCGGCTACGGCCACGCCGCAGACGACTGGCTCCGTCGCGGCGCCCGCGGCGAAGCCGGTGCCCCAGATCCTGCCGACGGCAAAGATGCCGGCTGTACAGGGTTTGGAATAGAGGCAGTCAGACGGTCTGCCCGGCCGCTTGCCACCCCCAACGCCGTCATCGCCCGGCTCGACCGGGCGATCCAGTCAACACCGGCATCTCGGTCATTCACGACCGCCGCCGCGGACTGGATGCCCGCTTTCGCGGGCATGACAGGTCGTTTGGAGCAGCCGATGAGACCCCAGCACCATCGGTCGCACTACTCGTGCTGACCGGCGGCCTTCAGGATCAGATCAGCGATCTCCTTCGGATGCGACACCAGCGACAGGTGTCCGGCGTCGAGCTCGATCGTGGTTGCCTTCATGCGGTGGGCCAGGAAGCGCTCGAAATCCGGATCGATGGTCTTGTCCTGCTTCGACACTGCATAGAATGACGGCTTGTCGTGCCATGCCGCCTGGGTGGTGCGGTTGCCGAAGATCGTCGCCGCGGTCGGCCACTGCACCGCATAGAGCTCCTTTGCCGTCGTCGCATCGACGCCGTTGGCGAAGTCCGTCAGGAAGGCGTCCTCGTTGAGCTTGGTCTCGCCGTCATGGTCGACGATGCCGGCGCGCGCCGGCGGCGTCGGATATTGGCCGGCGAGCTTGACGAAATCCTCGCCCGCATCGGGGGCGCGGGCGGCGACATAGACCAGCGCGCTGACCTTCGGATCGGTGCCGACCTCGCTCACGACCGTGCCGCCCCAGGAATGGCCGACCAGCACGGCTGGCCCATCCTGCTCGGCCAGGGCGCGGCGGGTGGCGGCGGCGGAGTCCGCCAGCGAGGTCAGCGGGTTCTGCACGGCCGTGACCTTGAGGCCGGCCGCCTGCAGATAGGGGATGACCTTGGCCCAGCTCGAGCCGTCGGCCCAGGCGCCGTGCACCAGCACGACGTTGTGGACCTTGGGCGGCGGCGCGGGCTGCGCCAGAGCAGGGCCGGCCAATGCCGTCAGGGCGGCGACGAAAGTGAGGGTGCGAACGACGTTCATCGTTGAGGCTCCAGTGGCTCGGGTGAGTGAGGTCATCACTGGCGTCTTCGCTGGCCGGGTGCAGGCCGTTACCGCCCGTCACGATCGTTTGATTGCACTGCAGCAACGCACAAAAAAAACGCCCCGGCTGCCCGGGGCGTTCGCATTCTCAAGTCTGAGTGCCGGTTAAGCGGCGGCCTTCTCGGCCGATCCCTCGATCACCGGCTGCTCGGAGCCTTGCGCGCCGGTCGAGATCGGAATCGAGCGGGGCTTCTTCGCTTCCGGAATCTCGCGTACGAGGTCGACGTGGAGCAGGCCGTTTTCGAGGCTGGCGTTCTTCACCACCACGTGGTCGGCGAGCTGGAACGAGCGCTCGAACGCCCGGGCGGCGATGCCGCGATACAGCACCTCAGCCTTCTTGCCGTTCTCATTGGCGGCCTTCTCGCCCTTGATCGTCAGCGTGTTTTCCTTCGCGACGAGGGAGAGCTCATCCTTGCCAAAGCCGGAGACGGCGACGGTGATGCGGTAGGCGTTCTCACCAGTGCGCTCGATATTGTAGGGCGGATAGCCGGGGGTGGGCTCGGCGGTGGCCTGATCGAGCATCGAGAACAGACGGTCGAAACCGACGGTGGAACGATAGAAGGGGGTGAGGTCGTAGGTACGCATGGTCAAAGTCCTCCATTGAGCGACTATTGGGCAAACCCGCCCGCCATCGGGCCGGGCCGTCGTGCAGCCATCAGAGGCCTGCACGATCTCGATGTAGGGCAGGCGTTTCGACGTTCAAGGGCGTTCGGGACCTGCTCTTTTTGCCGTTCCACCCCTTGATTCCCGCTGCCTTTCACCTATTCGATGGGTGCCTCATGACGCTCGTCTCGATTCCCGCCAATCCCGTTCCCGAAAACGTCACTGCCGGCACCATCAAGACCCCTGATGGCGCCGAGCTGCGCTTTGCGCGCTGGGCGCCGCCGGCCGGGCGCAAGGGCACGGTGTGCGTGTTCACCGGCCGCAGCGAGATGATCGAGAAGTATTTCGAGACGGTGCGCGATCTGCGCGATCGCGGCTTTGCGGTCGCCATCATCGACTGGCGCGGCCAGGGCCATTCGTCGCGGCGCCTGCGCGATTCCCGCAAGGGCTATGTGCGCTCGTTCTCCGACTACGAGACCGACGTGGAGACCTTCGTCACGCAAGTCGTGCTGCCGGACTGTCCGCCGCCTTATTTCGCGCTGGCGCATTCGATGGGCGGCACGGTGCTGCTGCGGCTCGCGCATGCCGGCAAGCGCTGGTTCGATCGCATCGTGCTGTCGGCGCCGATGATCGACCTTCCGGGCAGCCGCACAGCGCTGCCGGCGCGGCTGTTGCTGCGGGCAATGCGCATCGCCGGGCAGGGCGGCCGCTACGTGCCGGGCGGCAACGACGAGATCAGCGGACTGGCGCCATTCGTCAACAATCCGCTGACCTCCGATCCGGTCCGCTATGCCCGCAACGCCGCGATCCTCGAAGAAGATCCGACGCTCGGCATCGCCTCGCCCACGGTCGCCTGGGCCGACGCCGCGTTCTCCGCGATGATGACCTTCCGCGGCATGAGCTATCCGTCGCAGATCCGCCAGCCGATCCTGATGCTGGCGGCCTCCAGCGACACCGTGGTGTCGACGGCTGCGATCGAGGAGTTCGCCTATCATCTGCGCGCCGGCTCGCATCTCGTGATCGCCGGCGCCAAGCACGAGATCCTGCAGGAGCAGGACCGCTACCGCTCGCAGTTCTGGGCCGCGTTCGATGCCTTCGTGCCGGGCACCCCGCTGTTCGGCTGAGCCGTCGCGCCCGTTTGCTGGACACCCCTGGGCGGGCGGGCTAGCTAGGCCCGACGTCCTCCTCGGAGCTTGGCGGCAGACGTGAGTGAACGGCGGAAAAATCAGCAGGCGCAGGCGCTGCAGGAAGCGGTCCACGCGCTCCGTTCGCGGCAATTCGCGCGCGCCGAGCAGATCGCCGCCTCGATCCTGCGCACGGCCAGGACCGATCGCGCGGCGCTGCTCGTTCATTCCCATGCGCTGCTTGGCCAGCACCGCGCGAGCGAGGCGATTGCGCCGCTGGAGAAGGCTGCGCTCCGCGGCAGCGATCCGGAACTCGAGACGCTGCTCGGCGCCGCCTTGTGCGAGTCCAGACGCGCCGCCGACGGCATCGCGCAGCTGCGCAAGACCGCGGCGCGGCGGCCGCCTTTTCTGCCGGCGTTCCAGGAGCTGGCGGGGCGGCTTGCCAAGTCGGGGCAGCTTGGTGAATCCATCGCCGTGATCGAGGAGGCGCTGACGCTGTCACCCGACAGCGTCGACCTCCAGCTCGATCTCGGACGCCTCTCTCTTCAGGCCAATGACCGCGTTCGTGCCCGCACGCACCTGCTGGCGGCGCGCGAGGCCGCGCCGGGACGGCCCGACATCCTGATCGAGCTCGCCTGGGTGCAGTTCCTCGACGGCGACTATGCCGAGGCCGCAGGCACCTACCGCCATGCGCTCGGGCTGCGGCCGGAGGACACGCAGACCCGCGCCAATCTCGCGATGTGTCTCGCCGAGATGGGGGATCGCGATGGCGCCCAGGCTGCGCTGCGCACGGCGGTGCGCGGCCGGCCGCATCTGCTGACCCGCGCGGCCTACACGCTCGCCGTCACCTCGCACGGCCGTTTCTTCTTCCGTCCGAGCGACGCTGCCAGATTCCTGCAGATCGACGGCGCTGCGACAGCTAAGCCCTGAACCGCTTGCGATAGACGCCCGTCTCGCGCTTCAGCGCATCGCGCACCTCGTGGATCTCGGCGATCTCCTCTTCGGTGAAGGCCGAGGTCTGCATCGCCCATGCCTGCCGCTTCACCGGAATGCATTGCGCAACCGGCGTTCCTCTCGGGATCAGGCCACGGAACGCCGTGTCATGCCAGTGCGCCGGGAAGTGCACGAACGAGTCGTGAAAGCGGTCGCTGTCGACCAGTCCGGTCAAGGTGGTGAAGGGCAGGTCGAAGCGGTTGACGGGATGCGTGAACAGCAATGCCCAGCCCTCCGGCGACTCGATCGTCCACAGATTGTGAAACTTGAGCAGGAAGCGGTCGGCCTCGAACAGCGGCGAGCCCGTGACCTGGGCGACGTCGTGAAAGCTGATCGGCGAGCGCGGAAAATCGATCGCACCGCCGGGCGGCAGCTCGTTGTCCCAACTGATGCCGCCGTCCTCGACCGTGAGATCGCAGATCAGCGGAATGAGGAAGCCCGTGGTCATGGCGTCGATGAAGGGCGGGCAGCGCTTGACGGTCTGCTCCTCGGCCTGGTTGAGCGCGCTGAACGCGGTGGCCGGCATCGTCTTGACCCAGTCGGGAACGCCCATCGGCGCCGGCACCGGCTGCGGAATGAGGCCTTCGAGCTCCTTCGGACAGCGGAATTTCAGCGTGAGCGGTTCAGTCTCGGACATCGGCGCCGCGGTTCTCCTGGGGACGACGGCAGATGTCTACGCCTTCGCCGCCGAAAGTCCAACCGGCCGCCGCCGCTACTTGGTCGACAGCACCTCGCCGAACCGCTCCCACTGCTTGCCGGTGAAGCGCATGAACTGCACCTGCTCGACCGGGAGGTGGTCGCTCTCGCTGGTGCTGACCTTGATGCCCGGCAGCAGCATCGGCAGCTCCAGATCCTTGATCGACAGCGCTTGCCGCAAAATGTTCTCGCGCGACAGATCGTTGCCGGCGGCCTTCAGCACGTGCTCCAGCACCATGCCGTTGTTGTAGCCGTTGACGTAGTTGGAATCACGGATGTCGCCGTCGGGCACGTATTTGGCCATGTAGTCGCGCCAGCCCTTGACGCCGGCATCGTCCGCCCAGGCCGGATCGAGCGGGTCCTTCACGTAAGCCGTCGAGATGATGCCGGTGCCGGCCTCGAGGCCGGCCGGCTCCATCACCGACGACATCCACACCGAGACGTTGCTCAGGAACGTCAGCGGGCGCCAGTTGATCTCATGGGTCTTGCGGATCGCCTGCGCGGCGAATTTCGGCGTCGCGGCAATGATCAGCGCATCGGCGCCGGTCGATTTCAGCTTCACGATCTGCGAGTCGATGGTCGGCTCGGTCGACTCGTAGCTTGCGACGGTCACCGCGCTGTCGAAGCGCTCGCCCAGCACGTCCTTCAGCCCGGCGAGATAGTCGCGGCCGAAATCGTCATTCTGCGCGAGAATGGCAAAGGTCGCATCCGGCTTCTTCTGCAGCGCGTAGCGCGCATACATCCGAGCCTCGTTGCGGAACGGCGCCATCACCCCCATCAAGGCCAGCGGAAATTGCTGGGGATCACCGAACTTCGAGGCGCCCGAGGCCACGAACAGCTGCGGCACCTTCTTAGCCGACAGATACTTGGCGATCGCAGTGTTGTGTGCGGTTCCCATGGTCGAGAAGATGAACGACACCTCGTCGCTCTCGACCAGCCGTCGCGTCTGCTCCACGGTCTTGGGCGGCACGTAGCCGTCGTCCAGCGAGATCAGGTTGACCTTGCGACCGTTGATGCCGCCGCGGTCGTTGACCATCTTGAAATAGGCCACCTCGCCTTTGCCGAGGATGCCGAAGGCGGACACCGGCCCGCTATAGGGCATGGTCTGTCCAATGCGGATCTCGCCGGCGGTGACGCCCGGCTGATCCTCCGCCCGCACGGGCGCGACGAGGACGGACGCGACGACGAACAATCCTGCCGCTGCGATGGCGCTTCGCATGGAGACCTCCCTGATGGCCGCGCTGTCGGCGGCGTTTTGGCGCTCAGCATAGGGGGAGGTTGAGGGTCGTGCAATTAAAATATATTTTTTTGATGAAAATGTACTTTCTGGCTCTGCTAGTGTGAATTCCCGCGAAAGTGAGTCGATGTCCGGCAGCGCCACCCAGACCGTCTACGAGCAGTTGCGTGCCAGCCTGCTCGCCGGCCTCTATCGTCCGGAGGAGAAGCTGAAGATCAGCGAGCTCGGATCAGCCTTCTCGGTCAGCACGGGGGCGATCCGCGAGGCGTTGGCGCGGCTCACGGCGGAAGGGCTGGTGACGGCGACGCCGCAGCGCGGCTTCCGCGTGGCGCCGGTCTCGGTGGCCGATCTGCGCGATCTGACCGACATGCGCGTCGAGATCGAGACCAAGTGCCTGCGCCGCGCCATCGCCAACGGTGATCTTGCCTGGGAGACCACGGTCGTTGCCGCGCATCACCGTCTGGCCGCGACGCCGATCGCGGCTCATGACGGCAGCTTCTCGCCGGCCTGGATGCTGGCGCATGCCGATTTCCATGCCGCGTTGGCCCAGGCCTGTGGCAGCGCCTGGATGATGCGGGTGCGTGATCTCCTGTTTGCACACAACGAGCGCTATCTCGATCTCGCCCGCAAGACCGATCGGGGCAACCGCGATGCCGCGCGTGAGCATCGCGAACTGATGGAGGCGGCGCTGGCGCGCGACACCGAGCGCGCTGTGATGCTCATGACGGCGCATCTCGACAAGACCCGGGACACGATCGAGGCGGCGCTGCTCGCAGCGACGGCGATGAACGAGGCGAAGTAGGACCCTATCAGGACGCAGACGGCGAACGTCTTCGACGCGATCCGTCCCTAACCGGATGTCACCAGCCGAATGAATGAGGGTAGCCTGACGGCTGCGGACACTTCATTCGGGGGGCGATGTACTTCCGCTGAGAAGCGTCGAACTAAGCGCGCCGCGCGTAGATGCGATCGCTCGGCGCGACGCGAACCACCATGCCTCGAGCGCGGTCGTAGTCCACCCTTGTCGTCGACATCATCCGTCAAGCGCGAGCTGTTAAGAAAATTCAACCTTTTCGAGCGCCGACGCCTCCCTCGTCCCGATGCATTTGTGAATCCGCCGTCAGTGTTAATCGGGCTTCATGCCGGGCTTGCTGTGCATTCAAGCATGCATTCACCACGCGGCGATCTCTCCAAGTTTGGAAACGTCCCGGTAACGCGCCGTCCCGCTAGTGGCGTCCACTAACGACATTCCTGGAGGAGACATTGATGATTATGAAGATTGCGCGGAAGCTGGTTGGTCCCCATGCGCTCAATTCCGGCTTCGGTCTGGTGACCATGTTCTCATTGACCGGCGTGGTCGCTTCACTCGTGCTGGTCCAGCACGGGGTGAATGTCAGCCCGCCCGCGATGTTCTGATCGAACCGCTGCCGACCCGGCCCCAGTCGGTAGTTGGTCCGCAGGACTCACCCGTCCCGAGGCGGGCTGCCTGCAACCTCTCTCGAGACAAGCTGTCACCGACAGTCATTCGGGCCGTGAACCGGTCTTCCTGGCGCGCGATCCGATCAGCTCGGCGACGAGCGGATTGGCGTAGCGGCGCTGCTGGCTCACGGCAAAGAACTGCTCCTTCAGCGCACTCAGCCGCGCGCGCTCGACGAGCGTGCCGGAGCGCAGCTCGTCGATCACGACGATCGACGGCACCAATGTGACGGTGCCGCTCTCGCGGGCCATCAGGCGCAGCATCGCCATGTCGTCGACCTCGGCGGCGATGATCGGGCGGATCCCGCCCGATCCGACTAGCGCATCGAAGGCCGAGCGCAGCGCGCTGCCTCGGCCGGGCAGGATCACGGGCGTCGTCGCGAGATCCTGCGGAAAGCGGAATCGCGCGGGCCCGGTCGGCTTGCGGCCGACGAGGCTGACGCGCTGTTCGTCGATCAGTGTGTTCTCGAAACTGCTGCGCATGTCCGGCGCTGCCGGATGGTTGGCGAGCACGAGGTCGAGCTTGTGGGAATCGAGCTGCTCCAGGAGCTCGGCGAACTGGCCGGTGCGGATGATCAGCTCAACGTCGACCCGCGCGATCAGCGGCTTCAGGTAGGCGATCTGGAAGTTGCGCGACAGGTTCGCCGCGGCGCCGACCCGCAGCAACTGTCGTCCCGGCCGTAGGCCCGACAGCGTCTCGATCAGCTCATGGCCGGACTTGAACACGCTGCCGGCATAGTCGAGCGCGATGCGCCCGGCCTCGGTGAGCTGCAGAGTGCGGCCGGTGCGCTCGAACAGCTTCTGCCCGAGCTGCGCCTCCAGCGCCTTGATCTGTACCGAGAGAGAGGAGGGCGAGACGTTGAGCCGCTGCGCGGCGCGGCTCATGCTGCCTTCGCTGGCGATGACCCAGAAATAGCGCAGGTGATGGTAGTTCAGGTGCGGCATGGCATCGTTCTATATTTTATAACGATCAGGTTCAATCATTGAAATTTTAAGAAGCATCGTGGGCCGGTAAAGCAGGGGGCAGCCGTCTCATTTGATCAACCTGTCGAGCCGTCATGAACCCGCTCATTCCCTGCCTCGCGGCGCTTGCGCCGCTCACGCTGTGTGTCGCCGCACTTGTGGGCATCCACGCCAGCGCCCGTGACGTTGCTCGCCGCGCGATCCTCGCCGCGGCGATCGCCTTCGGCATCGCGACGGTCGCGAGCCTCGCTGCGGCCGTCGTCGGGGCAGGGCGGACGCCGCTGCTTGGCGGATACGGCCTCGGGCTGTCGCTTCAGCTCGACGCGCTCGGCGCCATCCTCTCGGTTCTCGTCAGCTTCATCGGCATGGTCGTGGTGCGCTACAGCCGCAACTATCTCGACGGCGATCCAGGTCAGGTCCGGTTCACGCGCTGGCTGCTGCTGACCCTCGCCGCGGTGCTGACACTGCTGATCGCGGGCAATCTGGTGCTTCTGCTCGCCGCCTGGGTCGCGACGAGCCTTTCGCTCGGCAAGCTGCTGTTGTTCTACGAGACCCGGCCGGCTGCGATCCGCGCCTCGCGCAAGAAGTTCGTCGCGAGCCGGCTCGGCGACGCCTGCCTCGCACTCGCTGCGCTGCTGCTCTACATCCGGTTCGGCACGCTGGAGATTGCCGGCCTCGTCGCCCACGCCCGGGTGGGCGAGGGGGTTGGCTCTCCGATCGTCACGATTGCAGCGCTCCTGATCGTCGCGACCGCCATGCTGAAATCCGCCCAGCTGCCGCTGCATGGCTGGCTGATCGAGGTGATGGAGACGCCGACGCCGGTGTCGGCGCTGCTGCATGCCGGCATCATCAATGCCGGCGGCTTCCTGGTGCTCAGGCTCAGCGACGTGCTGCTGCTGGCCACGCCCGCGCTCGACGTCCTCGCGATCGTCGGCGGCGCCACCGCGCTGTTCGGCTCGCTGGTGATGCTGACGCAGACCTCGGTGAAGGTGCAACTGGCCTATTCGACGGTGGCGCAGATGGGCTTCATGCTGCTGCAATGCGGGCTCGGCGCCTTCTCCGCGGCGCTGCTGCACATCGTGGCGCACTCGCTCTACAAGGCGCATGCCTTCCTGTCCTCGGGCAGCATCATCGATCTTGCCCGGGCGTCCTGGACACCGAGCCCCGGCGGCCAGCCGCACGCGGCACGGCTGATCCTGGCGCTGGTCGCCGTGATCGGGCTCGCGCTGCTCACCGGGTTCGCCTTCGGCATGACCTTGCGCACCAACCCGGCGCAGATCGCACTCGGCTCGGTGCTGCTGATGGGGCTCGTTCACCTGATGGCCAACGCCATCGACGAGCGGCCGAACGCCTTCGTCGTCGCTCGCGCCGCGGTCACCGCGGCCGGTGTCGCGATCGTCTACTTCGCGCTGCAGGCCGCGATGGCCTGGCTGGTCGGGGGCAGCATCCCGGCTGCACGGCCGGTCGACGGCATCGTGCCGATGCTGATCGCGGCCGCCGTCGTCGTGTCGTTCGCGGCCGTCACCGTGTTCCAGAACCAGATGATGCGCCGCGCCGACGCGCCGTTCTGGATCGCGGCCTACGTCCACCTGCGCAACGGCCTCTATCTCAACACGCTCGCCAACCGTCTCGTGCTGACCTTAGGGCCGAGGCATTCGACCGCACGTCTCCCGTCCAACCAGTGATCCGAGATCTCCGATGACCCAGGCCGCCCTCGCCATGTCCATGGCCGATCCGCTCGACACCCCCGCCGATGCCGGGCTCATGGCCCGCATCGACAGCGCCTGTCAGCGGGTCGCGCCGCTGTGGCCGCTGAAGCACTTCGTCGCGGTCAATCCGTTCCTCGGCTTCACCGGCCAAAGCTTCGCGGCGACCGCCGCCACCTTCGAGCGCGTGGTGCGCACGCGCATGCTGATGCCGCGGGCGTATTACCGGCAGGCGCTCGATGACGGCCGGATCGACGATGCCGCGCTGACGCAGGCTCTCATGTCGCATCCATCCATGGGCCTCGACGTCGAACAGCTCAAGAGCAAGGCTCTTGCCGAGGCCGCGCAGTCGTCGCCGCCCGCCGTGGTCGCGACCGTCGCCGAGGTGCTCGACCGGCTCGCCGAGGGCGACCGCTACGTCTCGCTTGTCGCCTTCATGATCGACGAGATCTCGGCCTTCTGCGCCACCTATTTCGACGAGGGGCAGGCGAGCTGGCCGAGCCCAGTGCGCAAGCTCAAGCCCTACGCGGCCTGGCGCAAATTCGCGGCCTACGATCGCAATCCCGAGGCGATGGGCCTTGCCGGATTCCGGAAAGCCGTCGCGGAGCTGCCCGCCGATCCGGTGCAGGCGATCGGCCTGATCGTGGATCGGCTGGGAATCCCAGCTCGGGCCGTCGAGGACTATCTGGTGCGGGCGCTGTTCGATCTCGGCGGCTGGTCGGCCTATGCGCGCTATATCGGCTGGAACGCGCAGCTCGACGGCGGGCGAGACGATACTCTGCTGGAACTGCTGGCCATTCGGCTCGCCTGGGGCTTTGCGCTGTTCCAGGCACGGACCGACGAGGCGTTCAAGAAGGCCTGGGCGCAGGCGATGGCCGAGGCGGCCAAGCTGCCGGCCGACCACCGGCTCGAGGAGACGCCCGAGCTTGCGATCGATCTCATTCTGCATGAAGCCTACGAGATCGGGTTCCGCGAGAGGCTCGTCGCGAAGCTCGCCACCCATGGTGCGCAGCGATCGATCACGCAGCTGCCGGCCCGGCCGCTGGTCCAGGCCGCGTTCTGCATCGACGTGCGCTCGGAGATCTTCCGCCGCGCGCTGGAGACCGCCTATCCGGAAGCCGAGACCATCGGCTTCGCCGGTTTCTTCGGCTTCCCGATCGAATACGTGCCGATTGGCCACACCAGAGGCGGCGCGCAGTGCCCGGTGCTGCTGAAGCCCGCCTTCATCGTCTGCGAGGCCGTCAAGGGCGCCGACGATGTCGAGGAGGCTGAGGTGCTTGGCCTGCGTCTGCTGCGGCGGCGCGCCGCCAAGGCATGGAAGTCGTTCAAGGTCTCGGCCGTGTCGTCGTTCTCCTTCGTGGAGGCTGCGGGCCTCGGCTTCGCCGCCAAGATCGCGACCGATAGCGCCGGCGTCACACGGCCGGTGCCGTCGCCGGTCGTAGATGGTCTCGATCCGGAGGTCGCCTCGCGGGTGATGCCGCAACTGACGCCCGGCGAGCTCGGCGGGCGCGTGACCGGCTTCGACGACGTGCAGCGCGTCGCGATGGCGGAGGCGGTGCTGAAGGCGATGTCGCTGACCGGGCCGTTCGCGCGGCTCGTGCTACTGGCCGGCCACGGCAGCACGACGGTCAACAATCCGCACGCCTCCGGGCTCGATTGCGGCGCCTGCGGCGGTCACACGGGCGAAGCCAACGCGCGTGTCGCGGCAGCCGTGCTCAACGACCGGCGCGTCCGCGAGGGCCTCCGTGCCAAGGACATCGACATTCCCGCCGACTGCTGGTTCATCGGCGCGCTGCACGACACCACCACCGATGCGGTCACGCTGTTCGATGAGGACGACGTTCCGGCGGCGCTCGCGCAGGACCTCGCGCGGCTGAGGGCGCGGCTGACCGAGGCCGGACGGCTAGCGCGGCTCGAGCGCAGCGCGCTGCTCGGCATCCGCGACGCCTCGGACGTCGACAATGCGGTCGTCGCGCGCACCCGCGACTGGTCGCAGGTGCGGCCCGAATGGGGGCTCGCCGGCAACGCCGCCTTCATCGCCGCGCCGCGCAGCTTCACCCGCGGGCTTGACCTCGGCGGCCGCGTCTTCCTGCACTCCTACGAGGCGGGGCACGACGAGGGCCATCGGACGCTCGAACTGATCATGACGGCGCCGATGGTGGTCGCGAGCTGGATCAATCTGCAGTACTACGGCTCGACCGTGAACAATGCCGCCTTCGGCAGCGGCAACAAGGTGCTGCACAACATCGTCGGGCAACTCGGCGTGCTCGAGGGCAATGCCGGCGATCTCCGGGTCGGACTGCCCTGGCAGTCGGTGCATGACGGCACCCGCTTCATCCACGAGCCGGTTCGCCTGAACGTGTTCATCGCTGCGCCGGAGAGTGCGATGGACGAGATCATGCAACGCCACCAGGGCGTCCGCGATCTCGTCGCCAATGGCTGGGTGATGCTGCATTCGCTGAGCGAGCAGGGCACGACCATCCGGCGGTGCCTACGCCCCGGTCTCTGGAGGGCGGCATGACGCGCTGGCGCGCCTCGCCGTCGGCAAGGCGCGCCGCTTCACATCCTCACAACGTCTTCAGATACTCGATGAGGTCCCAGCGCTCGTCCTCCGAGAAGGCGCCGCCGATGATGCCGTTTGGATAATCCTTGTTGGGCTTCGTCGGGCCTTCGAAGGAATGACCGAGCGTGCTGTTGCCCTTGATGGGCTTGCCGCTCGAATCGCTGGCCATGAACAGCGTCTGTCCGACCTTGCACGCGCTCTCGCCGCCCTTCGGCACGGCGAAGCCGACCGCCTTCGGGTCATAGTCGCGCGCGCCCTGGCAGAACGACGTCGGCCGCTCGGCAGCCGGCGTCAGCAGCCAGTACAGCGATGGCACTGAGCCGTTGTGCAGATAGGGCGCGGTCGCCCAGACGCCGTTGAGCGGGCGGGCGCGATAGCTCTTGCCGGCCGGGTTGGGGCAGTTCCTGCGATCGCCCCACAATGCGGTCCGCTCTGCCTCGGAGAGCTTGCGGTCCTCCATCCATTTGTCACTGGCCTTCTGCACGACGGCCATCAGCGCCAGCGCATAGGGCATGTCCGTGGTCGAGTCCTGCGGCAGGTTGCAACCCTTCAGGTCCTTGGCCGGATCGACCTCGAGAAAGCCTGCCACCTTGACCTTGCGGTTGGCGAGAATGCTCGCCTGTCCAGGGTCGGTCTGCATCGCGTCGACCGGCTTCTGCACGAGGTCGAGGATCGGGCCCTTGGCATTCCAGCCCTTGCTCTCCCAGTCATCGGCCGGCTTGATCTTCCAGAAGCTCTTGTCCGGATAGGTCTTGTCGAACACGGTGTCGGCGACCGGCCCGAGATGGCACTCGACGCAGATCGTTGCATAGAGCTTCCGGCCGCGTTCGACGCGGGCCGGATCGATCTTCCAGGCGTCGTCGCCGGCGAACAGTTTCTCCGGCCATTTCGGCGAGGTCAGCCCGCCGAACGCGGGCGTCGTCGTCGCGAACGGATCGGGACCGCGCAGCATGTTCTCGATGTAGAGCAGATTTTCGATCGCCATCGACGAGCGCCACAGCTTGTCCCGTGCGGTCTCCGGCGAGAGGTTGATCTGTGCAAACACGCCGAGCGCCTCGCCGGCATTGCGGATCAAGGGCTGCGCGATCGAGCCGTCATACTGCGCCCAGGAGAACCACGGCACCGTCCAGATGGGCGGATACGACACCGGCGCGTCGATGGCCTCCTGGTTGCCGAGCATGTTCGGCAGGCCGCTCACGGCCATGTCGAGATAGAACACCTGGTTGCCGATGCGGTTGAGTGCATCGAGCCTGCCGAAGCCTTCCTCGGTCTCGATCTGCTTCTTGGCCTTGATCGTGTCCTTGTAGTTCTTGGCCTGCATGTTGAGCGCGAAGGAGGTCGCGTCCTTCAGCCCCTTCTTCAGGGCGTCGCGATCGGCATCGGTTGCATTGGGCCCAAGCACGCGATCGGCAAAGCGCGAGAAGCGTCCGGGCACGTATTGCGTGAAGATCATCGCAAAACCCATGGCTTCTTCCAGCTTGCGCAGGTCGACCATGCCGGGGCCGCCGTCGAAGCGCACGCTCACGCCTTTGTAGTGAATGCTGCCGGCGTGGCAGGCCGCGCAGGTGAGGCCGATCTTGTCGGATTGCGGCGCACCGGTGGTGGGATCGGCAGCGCCAGTGAGCCGCGCGAAGCCGACCGGCAGGCCGCCTTCATTGCCGGCCGGGGTCGGCTTGAGGCCTGCGGGCAGCGGCGCGGCGGGTTCGGTCTTGGCAGCCGTGGCGGCGTAGCCGAACGGCCGGAGGACGCTTGGGTCGCCGTCGACGCTCTTCGGGCTCGGGATGAAGCCGAAACGTTCGAGATAGGCGCTGTCGGAGATCAGGCCGGGCGCGCCGAACGGCGTCAGATAAGGCTGCTCCATCGCCATGAACCAGGCGTAGGGAATCGGGAAGGTCGCGGTGCCCTGCGTCACGTGGTGAAACCAGTGCCGGTCCTGCGTGCTCCAGCCCTGGTCGAGCCAGTAGGCCGCCTTGGTCGGCTCGGTCTCGGGCAGCGCGGGCGGCACCAGGGCCGCGGCATCGGACGGCAGGATGGAGCGTAGCTTGTCGCTCACCGCGTCCGGCGCTGCCACCCAGAGCAGCAGCAGCGCCAGCGCCGCGGCGACCGCGCCGCCGACGAGCGCCTTGCCGATGCGCCAGACGATGTTCGCGGGCTTGGGTTTGGCCATCAGCCGCGCGGCGATACGCTGCGGCAGGCGACGCTCGACGAACAGCGTGCGGACCTCGGCGACCGAGAGATAGCGGCCATCGCCGTCGCCCTTGCCGAGGATGTTCAGCAGCACCGGCCATTCGCCCTGCATCAGGATCGGGAAGTACCAGCGTGCCTGGTCGCCGTCGCGCGTCAGATTGGCCTTCATGAAGGTCTGGATCTGGGCCGCGTTGAGGCCGCGCTCGGTGCCCCCGTTGGGATCGGGATAGTCGCTGCCAAAGCTTGCGAAGCGGTCGATCTCCTCGGGATGGACCTTGGCCTCGGCGTCGAGGATGCGCGAGCCGCCGCCATGCTTGTCGAGCGGACCGTTGCGCAACTGGTCGAGATCGGCGCCGGACCACAGGCTCTTCAGGAGCCGCAGCGGCGACAGGCCGTTCGCGATCAGCGCCACGCCGAAGGTCTCGATGCCGACGAGCCGCTTCTTGAAGCCGGTCTCGCCGCTTGCCGCCTCGACCCGGTCGCCGATGGTCTTCAGCGGGACGCTGTGGCCGTCGACGAAGCCGCCGGCGACGAGCGCGCGCAGGAAGGGGCACGGGTTGTCGGACGAGACCGGAAGCTGTCCGGGCAGGGCGTCACGGGCGCGGGCGCTGTCTTCTTGCATCGAAGAACATCCTTGGAAAGCACCTGAGTGATGAAAACGAAATCACGCAAACAAACGAAGGCGGCGCCGAATTGCGCCGAGGAACGGGCGGGTCGGCCGCCGTCTGAACGCTACAATGCAATCATGAATGATTGGAGTAACCCGCCCAAGTGTCAACCTCAAGTGTCAACCTCAAGTCGCGATCGCGCTATTCGCCCGCGAATTTGGCCTTGGTGTCCACGAGGGTGAGCTTGGTCAACGGGATGCCGGCCTTGGTGAGGCCGTCGCGATAATGCGCGATGTCAGCAGGATTGCGCCAGCGGATGTTGCTCAGGAGGCGCTCGATCGTCATCCACGGATGCTGGCTCAAAAGCGCCGCGACGGCCTCGCCGGCTTCGACCGAGCGTCCGAGCTGCGCCAGCGCGGCGGCGCGGATCGCGAGGCACTGAAGATGGTTCGGATTCTGATAGTGCGACTCCCGCGCCCAGGACAGCGAGGCGTCGTACTGGCCGAGCATGTAGTGGCTGAACGCGCTCAGCACCGACCATTGATAGCGCGGATCGCTGTTGCCGCGCTGGGCAGCGACCGAGAACAGCTCGATCGCCTGACGGTGCTCGCCGCCGACGAGATGGCAGACGCCAAGCACGCCGCGCGCACCCATGTCATAGGGATTGAGCTGCAGCGCCTTGCGCGCCGCCTCCATCCCGGCCTCGACCCGGCCCTGCATGGCATGGACATAGGCCAGCAGCGAATAGGAGAACGACGAGCGGGAATCGAGCCGGACACCGGCCTCGGCCAGCGCCATTGCCTCGTCCCACAGCTCCCGTGAATTCCTGATCCAGCCGAAATGGATGCCCTGCAGCAGGATGGTGCCGAGATAGGTGTGGGCGATCGCGAGACCTGGGTCGATCCTGATCGCCTCGCGGAACAGCGCGATCGAGCTCTCGTAGTCGGCCTTGGTCGGTTGGTAGTAGTGCGACAGCCCGCGCAGGAAGCGGTCCCACGCCGTGAGGTCGGTCGTCTTGGACCGCACCGGCACCGCGGCCTCGGCGCGGTAGATCTCGGGGATCAGCGCGGTGCACAGGTTGGCGGTGATGTCGTCCTGCACGGCAAACAGGTCGCCGATGTCGCGGTCGTAGCGGCCGGCCCACAGCTGCTCGCCGTTCTCCGGCGCGACCAGCTCGGCGGTGACCCTGATCTTGTCGCCGGAGCGCCGCACCGAGCCCTGGATGAGATAGGTCGCATCGATCTCGCGTGCGATCAGGCGGGCGCTCATGCCGGCATGCTTGAAGGCGAAGGTGGAGTTGCGGCTGAGCACCCGGAAGAACGACTGCAGCGACAGCGCATGGATGAGGTCTTCCGCCAGGCCGTCCGAGAAGTACTCGTCGGTCTCGCCGCTGAGATTGGCGAATGGCAGCACGCCGACGATGGCGGTCCGGTATTGCGCCGGCAGGGCCGTGGCGGACCGCTGCTCGCGTCTCTTCTCCGGCGAGGACGGATCCCAGGTCCAGACGTTGATCGTGTCTTCGATGTTCTTGAAGCGGAACGGCCCGCGGTCGACGAAGGTGACTGTGAGGTGCTTGCTGGCTTCCTGGTAGGCCTTGTGGGAGACGGCAATTCCGCCAGGCGGTGCTGCGGCTTCAAGTCGCACCGCAGTATTGACGCCGTCGCCGAATACCTCGTCCTCATCGAAGATGACGTCGCCCATGTTGAGGCCGAGGCGAAACTGCATCACCCGGTCGGCCGGCAAATGAGCATTGCGCTCGGCCATCAGCTTCTGCACTTCGACCGAGGCCGCGATGGCGCCGACGACGCTCGGAAATTCCAGGAGAAACCCGTCTCCTGTGTATTTCACGATGCGGCCGCCGTGATTGAGGATGATCGGGTGGATGGCGCCGCGATGCGCCTTGAACGCGGCATGGGTTCCCGCCTCGTCGGCGCCCATCATCCGCGAGTAACCGACCACATCGGCACAGACAATCGCGGCCAGCCGTCTCTCCATTCCGTCTTTGCTCCCACACACGGCGATACCACGGCAACAGCGGTCGAATCCAATCAATTTGCGGAAGCAATGTGTAGGCCATGTGGCGGGCCGGCACCATGCGGCCCGATTGGCTCAAACCAGCCCGGCCCTGATCAGTCCGTCGCGGTAGTGATCGATATCCTCCCGGCGTTTCCATCGGATGTTCTTGATGTGGCGGTCGAGCGTCAGCCAGGGATATTGCGCGCGCAGCACGTCGACGGCGTCGCCCGCCTGATCGGTCGCGCCAAGCTGCGCCAGGGTCGCCGCGCGGATCGTCAGCGCCTGCAGATGGTTCGGGTAGAGAAACAGCTCCTCGCGGGCCCAGGACAACGCGGCCTCGTAGCGGCCGAGCAGGTAGTGGCTGTAGGCGTTCAGCGCCGGCCATTGGTAGCGCGGATCGCTGTTGCCGCGCTGGGCCGCGATCGAGAACAGATCGATCGCCTGCTGGTGCTCGCCGTTGACCATATGGCAAAGCCCGAGCACTCCGCGCGCGCCCATGTCGTAGGCATTGAGCTCGGTCGCCTTGCGCGCCGCCTTCATGCCGTCCTCATGGTCGCCCTGCATGGCCTGCACGAAGGCAAGGATCGCATAGGCGAACGACGAGCGCCCGTCGAGCCGCACGCTGTCCAGCGCCAGATTTTTCGCCTCGTCCCAGAGCTCGCGCGAGCCCTTGATCCAGCCGAAATTGATACCCTGCATCAGAATGGTCGCAAGATAAGCGTGGGCGAGCCCGAGAGTGGGATCGAGCGCAATCGCCTGCCGAAACAGCGAGATGGAGATCTCGTAGTCGGCCTTGGTCGGTCGGTAGTAGTGCGACAGACCGCGCAGGAAGCGGTCCCAGGCGGTCGGGTCGGTCGCCGGCGCACGGACCGGAATCGAGGCTTCAACACGATAGATCTCAGGCATCAGCGCCGCGCATAGGCTGGTGGTGATCTCGTCCTGCATCGCGAAGAGATCACCGACGTCGCCGTCGTAGCGACCGGTCCACAATTGAGCGCCGGTCTCGGGCGCGATCAGCTCCGCCGTCACGCGGAGCTTGTGACGAGAGCGCCGCACCGTTCCCTGAATCAGGTAGGTCGCATCGATCTCGCGTGCGATCAGGCGGGGATTGAGGCCGCGGTCCCTGAAGCGAAACGTCGAGGTGCGGCTCAGGACGCGAAAGAACGATTGCAGCGACAGCGCATGGATCAGGTCGTCCGCGAGCCCGTCGGCGAGATACGCGTCGGCGCCGTCGGAGAGGTTGACGAACGGCAGCACGCCGACGATCGCGGAGCGATATTGCGGCGGCAGGCCGGTGACGCTCGTCCCGCTCCGGATCGCCGCGCTACCCGGCTCCCATGTCCACGCCTGCACCGGCTCCTGAAGGTTCTTGAACTGAAAGCTTCCGGCGCTGGTCAGCTTGATGGGCAGTTGCGGGCCGGCCTCCTCATAAGCCTTGGCCGAGACGGCAACACCGCCCGGGACGGCGATCGATTCCAGATTGACGGCGACATTGATGCCGTCGCCGAAGGCCTCGCCGTCATCGACCGTGAACTCACCCTGATGGATTCCCAGCCGGAAGCGCATGTTGCGGTCGGACGGCAGATCGGCGTTGCGCTCCGCCATCAGGGACTGCATCTCGATCCCGAACTGGATGGCGCTGGCGGCGGTGGCGAATTCCAGCAGAAAGCCGTCGCCGGTGTGTTTGACGATGCGGCCGGCGTGGTTGAGGATGATCGGATGGATGGCGCCGCGATGAGCCTTGAAGGCGGCGTGCGTGCCGTCCTCGTCGATACCCATCATGCGCGAATAGCCGGCGACGTCGGCGCAAAGGATGGCGGCGAGGCGTCTTTCCATCACATCGTGCTCCCGCCTCGCGCATACCACGGCCGAGGCGGCCGAATCCAACGCTTTTCCGGAACCCATCGCGGCACCTCGCCATGCGTCCCCGCGCCGGCCTCTGCGGGGCGAGACGGCAATGCCGAGGCCAAGTATGGTTAGATATGGTTAGACCAGTATTGTTAGGAAATGCTCAATCATGCTCGGCATTCACGATCTGCCTTTGTTTCTCGTCTCCGGGCTGCTGCTCAACATCACGCCGGGTCCCGACACCGCCTACATCGTCGGCCGCAGCGCGCAGATGGGCTGGCGCGGCGGGGCCGCTGCCGCCTTCGGCATCAGCACGGGCTGCCTGGTCCACGTGTTCGGAAGCGCGATCGGGTTGTCGGCGCTGCTCACAGCCTCTGCCACGGCCTTCGCTGCGGTGAAATGGGCCGGTGCGGCTTATCTGGTCTATCTCGGCATCACGCAGCTTCTGGCGCGGCGGCCGGACGCCGCCAGGACGAGTGATGCGACGTCGATGCCGGTGGTGACGCTGCACCAGGCGTTCTGGCAGGGCGCGCTCACCAACATCCTCAATCCGAAGGTCGCGATGTTCTTCCTCGCCTTCCTGCCGCAATTCGTCGCAGCCGAGGCGCCGCACAAGGCGATCGCCTTCCTGCTGCTCGGCACGATCTTCATCGTCAACAGCACGATCTGGTGCCTCGGCGTCGCCGTCGTCGCGGCCCGTGCTGCGCGCCGCGTGCGCGGCTCGTCCGCCGCGCTGCTCTGGCTCAACCGCGCGATCGGCGGGCTGCTGATCTATCTCGGGGTCCGGATCGCGATGCTCGAGGCGCGCTGACTTTACCAGAGCAGCTCGATGACCGCCGTGCCGGCGAGATACAGGCCGAGCAGGATCATGGCGATCAGGAACACACGGCGGAACGCCTCGGCCGGCAGTCGGGATCGCGCCGCCTGGCCGGCATACATGCCGAGAAAGGCGCCGGCCATCGCGACCGCGCCGGGCAGGGCGGTGGCCGTGCTGAGCAGGCCGGAGCTCGTCAAGTTGAAGGCCAGCGTGACCGTGGCGACCGTGAAGAACACGCCGAGGGCCTGGACCAACTCGTCCTTCTCGAGCCCGATCGCCTGCATGTACGGTACCGAGGGTACGACCTGCACGCCGGTGGCGGCCGAGATCAGCCCGGTGACGAGCCCGACGATGCCGCCGACCCATTTCTCGTGCGGCGGAGCGACCTTGAAGGCGAGCTTGGTGAGGCCGAGCAGGGCATAGAGCATCAGCAAGACGCCGAGCGCGACGTTGCCCCAGCGGGTCGAGGCATGGCTGAGCGCGCCGGCGTTGAGGCAGATGCCGATCGCGGTGCCCAGCATCAGCGGCCACAGGCGCCTGGCGATATCGCGCAGGTAAGGTCCGGCGAAGGTCTGCCAGATGTTGGTGATCACGGCCGGCACGATGACGATGGCGAGCGCGCGGCCCGGCGGCATGGCGACCGCGAGCAGTCCGACGGAGATGGTCGGCAGGCCGAGGCCGAGCGCGCCCTTGACGAAGCCGGCCAAGGTGAGCGCGAAGGCGATGAAGATGAGGATGGGGTCGATCATGGTTGTCACATTGACCAGACTGCGCCGGCGGCACAATGTGGAGGTTACGGAGCAAGCCTTCGTCCAGGACTGAGGCAGGATGACCATGCGTTTCGATCTGGTCGATCTCAGGCTGTTCATTGCCGTGGCCGAGGCCCGCAGCATCACCGGGGGCGCCGACCGGGCGCATCTGGCGCTGGCCTCGGCGAGCGCGCGGATCAAGGGTCTGGAGGACGCGTTCGGCGTCGAGCTGTTCAAGCGCGGCCGGCGTGGCGTGGATCTCACCGCGGCGGGCGAGAGCCTGCTCGATCACGCCCGCATCATCATGGCCAATGTCGAGGCCATGCAGGGTGAGCTCTCGGGCTTCGCATCCGGCCGTCGCGCCAACGTGCAGCTGCTCGCCAATACGGTCGGCCTCGCCGAGCATCTGCCGAAGGCGCTGGCGGCCTTTCTGCGCGAGCATCCCGACATCAACGTCGATGTCGAGGAGCGCGAGAGCACCGAGATCGCCGAGGCGATCGCGTCCGGCCGGGCGGATCTCGGCTTTGCGGCGGAGCACGCGCTGCCCGAGACGATCGAGCGCTTCGCCTTCGGCGAGGACCGGCTGATCCTGGTGGCCGGACGGCGCAGCCCGTTCGCGGCCCGCCGACAGATCGACTTCAGCGAGACCGCGGGGGAGGATTTCATCGGCCTCACGCAGGGGACGGCGCTCAACGTCCATATCGGCCGGCACGCCGCGCGGCTCGGCATCCGGCAGCACGTGCGGGCCAGGCTGCGCGATTTCGACGCGATCTGCCAGATGGTGGCGGCCGGGATCGGCATTGCCGTGGTGCCCGAAGCGGCGGCGCGACGTTGCGCGCGGTCGATGCCGATCAGCCTCGTCGCGCTGCGCGACGCCTGGGCCGATCGGCGGCTGGTGATCTGCGCCCGCAGCTTCAAGGCGCTGCCGCGTCCCGCGAAACTGCTCGTCGAGCATTTGCGCCGGGCCGCCGCGTGAAGCGCCCGACGACAGGCCGGATGTCCGTTCTGCACGAGGCGGAGCCAGGCCGGTGGAGGCGGGATCAGTCCGCGGCCAGCCGTTTCAGCGCCGCTTCGTGGACGCGCTTGTCGCCGGCGGCGACGATCCGGCCGCCGTTCTGCGCCGGGCCGCCTTCCCAGTTGGTGACGATGCCGCCGGCGCCGTTGATGATCGGGATCAGCGCCGCGATGTCGTAGGGCTTGAGCTCGGTCTCGATGACGAGATCGAGATGGCCCGCGGCCAGCATGCAATAGGAGTAGCAGTCGCCGCCATAGCGCGACAGCCGCGTCTCGGCCTCGACCCGGCTGAAGGTTGCGCGATCGGCCTCGTTCATCAGCAGCGGGCTCGTCGTATAGCACACCGCATCCCCGAGACGCTCGCAGCGCCGCACCGAGAGCCGGCGCTCGCCGCCGCCGTTCTTGTAGTTGGCGGAGCCGTTGTCGCCGGCGAAGCGCTCGCCGATGAAGGGCTGGTGCATCATGCCGAACACCGGCGCGCCCTTGTGCAGCAGCGCGATCAGCGTGCCCCAGGTCGGAAAACCGGCAATGAAGGACTTGGTGCCGTCGATCGGATCGAGCACCCAGACGTAGTCGGCGTCCTCGCGCTCGTTGCCGAATTCCTCGCCGACGATGCCGTGCTGAGGAAAGTTCGCCTTGATCAGGCGGCGCATCACCGCCTCGGCGGCGCGGTCGGCCTCGGTCACCGGGTCGAAATCCTGCCGGCTGCTCTTGTTGTCGACCAGCAGCGAGGTCCGGAAGAACGGCAGGATGGTTTCGCCAGACGCGGTCGCCAGACGACCGATGAAGGCGGAGAAATCGATGACCGTCACAGCGCGTCCTTGGGTGAGGGAATCGGGTGGCAATGAGCCGCTATGCCTAGCTCAAAGCGGTCCGGGGTGCATCCGGATATGGAACACCGGCGTGGCATCATGGATACCGTTTGGTGTCCGGCCGCGCTGACGGGGCGCGATTGAGCCGTCGGAGCCCCTGATGTGAAAGTGAAAGCGAAACCGGCGTCCCTCTCCGATCGTTTGGAATCTCCAATCAAGTCATTGACTTTTATGATGAAAAGCAAAGCTGTTTCGCGCTGAACGCAACCCGGCCTATGTTTTTTTGCATGGAGAAAGGCGGAAAAACCCTTGCGCTTTGTGCAGCGCGATTGCATATTGTTGCGGTGCGGTAGCGCTTCGCGTTATCGCTGCCCTCCTTGGGCGTTTCCTCCCTAGACTTGGGCCGCTTGTCATTCAAGCGGCCCTTTTTTTTGCGCCGGCGCCACCGGCCGGAATCCCTCGGACCGAGGGCGCTGCCCTCTATTCGGCCGCCGCCTGGAAAGGCCCGAGGTCGCCGAGCGGCACCGTCGCCAGCACCTCCGCGAGCACGGCGAGATCGGAAGCGACCTGGGCGAAGCGAGGTCCGCGCTCCCTGCGGCGCTCATCCATGTAGATCGCGCGGTTGAGCTCGATCTGGATCGCATGCAAGCCCGTGGCAGGATTGCCGTAATGCTCGGTGATGAAGCCGCCGGCATAGGGCTTGTTGCGGCCGACCGAATAACCGAGCCGGCCGAGCACGTCCTCGACCAGATCCGGCAGCAGCGACGCGCAGCTCGTGCCGTAGCGGTCGCCGATCACCATGTCGGGCCGGCGCGGCTCGTCGCGCGAGACGCCGACCGACGGCATCGAATGACAGTCGACCAGCACCACGGTGCCGAACTGCTGGTGCACGCGGTTGATCAGCCGGCGCAGCGCGCGGTGATACGGCTTGTACAGCGTCTCGATCCGGTGCAGCGCCTCGTCGGCGCTCAGCCGGTCGCGGTAGATCTCCTGGCCGTCGCCGACCACGCGCGGGATCGTGCCGAGGCCGCCGGCCACCCGCATCGAGCGGGTGTTGGCAAAGCTCGGCAGCCGCCCGGTGAACATTCGCGGATCGAGCTCATAGGGCTCGCGATTGACGTCGACATAGCAGCGGGGGAAATGCACGCGAACGACCGGAAAGCCGCGCGACAGGAGATCGGCGATCAATTCGTCCATGAACGAATCCTCGGACCGCCGCAACGCCGGCAGATCGATTCGCGAGGCCCTCAGGAAATCGTCGGGGTAGGCCGATCCGGAGTGAGGGGAATTGAAGATGATGGGCGCGCGCCATTCGGTCGGCTCCATGATCTCGAACGGCGGCAATTCGCCATCAAAGTCCGTCATCTCTGGGCGCCGTCCCCTTGGTCACGTGCGTCGATGTCACGTCTGTTGATGCGCCGGTATCCTCCGGCCGATTCGCTCTGGACAACGCAGGCACTGCTCTCGCCAACGCGCATCTTCGATAATCCGAGCCGGTCTGCCAAGCGAAAAGCAATGAAAAAGTTCATCCCGCGTTTGGAACAACTCTGAGCTGGCGTGCTGCTCCGGTCGAAGACCGCACCTTCGGCCCTCAAAATGCCTTGCCGATGTCGGATCAAAAGGCACAATCTTTCACCCGAAATTTACCGCCCGTCAGGCTTAGTGGCGGCAACGCTCCGCCTCTCACCCGGACCAGACAACCCCTCGCCATGCACAAAATCCTGCTCGCCGAAGACGACAACGACATGCGCCGCTTCCTGGTCAAGGCATTGGAAAATGCCGGGTTCCAGGTTTCGCCCCACGACAACGGCATGTCGGCCTACCAGCGGCTGCGCGAGGAGCCGTTCGAGATGCTCTTGACCGACATTGTGATGCCGGAGATGGACGGAATCGAGCTGGCGCGCCGCGCCTCCGAGCTCGACCCGGACATCAAGATCATGTTCATCACCGGCTTCGCCGCGGTCGCCTTGAACTCCGATTCGGAGGCGCCCAAGAATGCCAAGGTGCTGTCCAAGCCGGTGCACCTGCGCGAGCTCGTCAGCGAGGTCAACAAGATGCTGGCGGCCTGAGCCGCCGGGGCCGGCGTCGCGAAGTTCAGGATTATTCCCATTTTCGCCTGTTTGCGTCCTTGCCTGCCTGCGTGGGAGCCGATATAGGGACCCCCACCCGACGAGACCTTTTGGGTTTAGGGCACGTAGCTCAGCGGGAGAGCACTACCTTGACATGGTAGGGGTCACAGGTTCGATCCCTGTCGTGCCCACCATCGGCCGGTCCGGCCGGTGACCCAGCTCGGTCTGGTTTTCCGATCGTTGAATATCCTCCCTTGTGAACGCGAGGCGCGCGTGACGATCGCGGGGCGACGCAACCGCGGGCTCCGCCGCCGCCGCGTCGTCGTGACGGCGGCAAGCCGGCTTGAACCGGCCATCCATGACGAGTCTCTTCGGTCAAGTTCTCCGTCATTGCGAGGAGCGTAGCGACGAAGCAATCTAGAGTCGCGCGCGCGACTCTGGATTTCTTCGCTTCGCTCGCAATGACGGCGGTTAGATTGTGATGAGGGCGCTGCGACATGGCTTCGCTGCCTCGCGGCGCATTCTCGCGTCCGAGCTTTGCTGATCGATGTCCCTCTCTTGGAAGAGGGCACGGGGAATGCCGGGCGCTGGCCGCACCCATGGCCCGCCTGCAGAAAAAAAGCAGGCGGCAGTCACCACAGGTTCAGCCGAGATCACCCGGCATTCCCCGCACGATGGTTTTGACGGCTGCTTCGCGATCTCCCCGGTGCGCCGGGCTTTCTGGCCACCGTTGCCCGCGCCGCGCGTGAGCGCCAACGCAAGCGTGACACCAGCGTCGGGGTGTCAGGACCACGCGACTTGACCGTGCGCATCGCCGCCGTTCGTCGGCGTGGAGAACCACGCTGCGACATCGACACGCCCACCGCATCCCGCCTCGACGTTCGTGACGACCGCGAAGCGCCCCTCTTGTGAGACGGGATGGAGAGAGAAGATCATGATTTCTGGAAAAAAGAAACAAAAATCTTCAGGCCGGGAGGGCTGGATAGAGAGATGTGTTTGAACCCGCAGGCGAATGAATTTTTCTGACGGAGGCGTTTTCTTGGAGCGTGGGCTCCGGGTGATGGGCGGATGTGCTGGGCGTACGCGAGTCTCGCAGCAGTGATTTGCCCGTCGGGTCGCGTGCGCTCCTCGCTTTTGCCGATGCGTCGTTTGAAGTTCGTGCCCGGAGAATAGATAGAACCTGGTCCGCCAGCCGAAGCTCGTCACGTGTGCGAAGGTTTCTCAGATCGACGGCGCCTTCATCACCAAGACAGCGAAGAGTCCAGCGGCACGGTGACGAACATGCCGGCTTGGATCTGCCCTTCTGCTATCTCGCCAGCCAGAACAAACAACCGAAGATGCAGGCAGTCGGGGGCCCAGATCACACCCGGCGGCGCCCTTGTAGAAGCTGGGATCGCCGTCGGCAGTCTCGTCGTCGATGGGGTGGGCCGGCCAGAATGATCGGGATCGAATTGGGCGATCGCGTCGGCCGCGATGTCTAAGATCGCGACCAGGGCAGTCGCTTCGTCCAAGGGAGTCTGGATCAGCGGCCGATGTCGTCCCAGGGTGATCATCGTATGGACTCCCGGGTGCTGTTCGTCGGTCGCGTCAAGCGGCAGGCCGCATCATCGGCAACGAGCCTATCCAAAAGCCTGCCGCCGGTACACCATCGGTCCTATCGGATGACGGTTCGAGACGATGCGCAAGGTCAGCAGGGAATGAACATGGACGAGACCCTTTCGATACGGCGCTACATCGCCGCGCCTCGGTCGGCGGTCTATCGAGCGCTGCTCGATCCACGCGCAATTGCAAAATGGAAAGTGCCGGACGGAATGACCTGCGAGGTGCATGCGTTCGACGCCCGTGAAGGCGGCTCGTTGCGGATTTCGCTCACCTATGACGTGCCGACCGGGGCGGGCAAGACGACCGCGCAAACGGACACATATCGCGGTCGCTTTGTGAAGCTCGTCCCGAATGAGCAGGTTGTCGAAGTGGACGAGTTCGAGACCACGGATCCCGCGCTGCGCGGCGAGATGACGATCACCATCACGCTCGCCGACGCGGATGGCGGGACCGAACTTCACGCCACCCACGCTGGACTGCCACGCGCGGTATCGCCGACCGACAACGAGACTGGCTGGCGGATGGCACTCGCGAAACTCGCGGCGCTGGTCGAGGCGCGATAAGCCCGGTTTTCCGCTCATGCCCGAGGCAGACATGCGGATGCCGATCATAAGGACATGCCGTCGACGGCAACCGCTGTTCGCCGAAGCAGAGGAAGAAAAAGCCGCTCAGAAAAAGCCGGGGCTCAGATCTGTTCCGTAGGTCAGCGCCATCGCTGCCACCAGCAATATGGCGGCACCGAGCAGCAAGAGGTGTTTGAGCAACGCGTGTTTGCGACCCTCGGATGTTTCAGAAAATGCCTTATAAAATACCTTGGTCAGAGCCGTCATTTGCGACCTCAATCTCCTCCCGCCCTGAGGTAGGTCAAGACGGGAGGCAGAAGGTTCATCGCAGGACAGGCGCTGACCGACAGCAGGCGCGAGAATCCGGCTCTCCGAACGCCGCGCGATCCTTCAGGGCGCGGCAGCGGCAAGCCCGAGCAGGACGACGAATCCGCCGATCGGCGGCAGGTGCCGGACATCGCGATGGCGCAGAACGGTCACCGCTGCCGCGGCGATGATCGCCGATCCAAGCGCCAGGCCGACGATGCGAGCCTGGGGAAGCGCAATCAGAATGGCGGCGACGATCTCCAGCCCGCCGGTCAGTCTGCCCCACCAGGCGGGGTAGCCCCAACGGGCGAAATCGCGCCGTGTGTCGGCCGTACCGACCGCGT
Source organism: Bradyrhizobium sp. HKCCYLRH2060 (assembly GCF_051168135.1). Taxonomy (NCBI): domain Bacteria; kingdom Pseudomonadati; phylum Pseudomonadota; class Alphaproteobacteria; order Hyphomicrobiales; family Nitrobacteraceae; genus Bradyrhizobium; species Bradyrhizobium sp. HKCCYLRH2060. The sequence continues at coordinate 56,715 of NZ_JBNPUK010000005.1, read as the reverse complement.
TGAAGACGCCGGCGCCGAAGAAGGCGGCGACCAGCAGCCAGATCGAAACAGCGTGCGCCATCTCAAGACACTCCGGTGACCAGGGGCAGGGCCGCCAGGACCATGATCGCGGCCGTGACGCCGTGCATGCCGAAGGCGCTCGTCTTCGAGCCGTTCGCGGCAAGGATGACCAGCATGTCGCCAACTGGAATGACGGCTTCGACCAGCAGGACGAGGCCAACCGCGCCGGAACTACCCCACATCATCAATGCAAGGACCGCCAGGCCCGAGACGATGTCCCTCACGCCCTTGAGCCGCAGCCACCACGCGACGTTGGCGCCGGTCTCGGGCAGTGGCAGCCCGAAACTGCGCATCGCAGTGAACGGGCGAGCAACGTATTGCACCCCAATCGCGATGATCGCGACCGCCAGCAGCAAGGCAAGCCCAAGCGAAAACCAGTGCATGCGACCCTCCGTTCTAACGGCCGTCGATAACCTAGCAACGCTAGGACAATAATCTAGCGTTGCTAGATCGTCAAGCGGTGGTATGGTGAGTGCTGTCCGGCGGAGGGCGAGAATCTGGGCATCGCAGAGCGAAAGGGCAGGGCGCGCGCCGAGCGCGAGCAGCACATCGTCGCGGCCGCGCGCGCGATCGCGGAGCGCGAGGGATGGGGCGCGGTGACGATCCGGCGCCTGGCCGACGAGATCGAATACAGCCAGCCCGTGCTCTATTCGCATTTCGAGAACAGGGATGCGATCGTGTCCGCGGTTGCCCTCGAGGGCTTCAAGGAGATCACGGCCGCCCTCGAAGACGCGGCGAGGCAAGCGAGCGCTCGCGGCTCTGCGCTCAAGAATGTCGCTGCGGCCTATCTCGGCTTCGCGCTCGGCCGTCCTGCGCTCTACGATGCCATGTTCGTCCTGCCGACCGATCTGCGGTTCGCGGTGGCGGAGACGAGGCCGGAGCTGCGGGCTGCTTTCGATGCGCTGGCCGCGGTCATCGCGCCCTTCTGCAAGGATGCCGCGGTCGTCACCGAGACGTTCTGGGCGGCCCTTCATGGCCTCGCCGCGCTCGAACGGTCAGGACGTATCAGGCCCGCCGCGCGCGACGAACGTATCGCACGTGTCGTGCGGGCGATCGCGGGGGCTGGAAGCCGCGCACCAGCTCGCGGCTGACGCAGTCAATGTGCGTGAGATACGGTCACGCGCTGAGACCAGATGAACATCGCAGGACGCGTGAGAAAGACGTCGGCTCACGAGGTGTCGACCGGAGCACGCGCAGGCCGACAAATGTGCTTCAACTTCAGCTCAGCTGAGGCGGACTAACGGGCGCGCCGCGCTCGCTTCAGCTCGGCGACCTGAAACTTGCCGCCGGCCAAGAGGCTGCTGCAATGCAGCCAGACCTTATTGCGATCCCAGCCTAGGAACGCCTTGGTCTCCGCACAGTCCGCATAGTGCTTGTATCTGAGCGTGTCGCTGCAGGTCGTATCGAAATGTGAGAATTCCTGGCCCGACAGGCTGCATCCGACCCAAGGCGCGTTGCCGGACTTGAAGCTTGTCTCGCAGCCGCCGTTGCAACCAGTGGCAGCTCTCTCCAGCCTGGCGAACCTGGCTTCCACAGAGCCTGGCGCAGCCGGCGGCGATTGCGTGGCCTGGGATGCGGCCTGAGCGACTGGCCGTGCCCGGCGCGACGTCACCGCGCCGGCTGCGTGCTGCGGCCGATAGGGCCGTACAGCCTGCTTGGGTGCATCGACCGTGATATCGGGAAGCGTGGAGCTTTTGGTGGGCTGCGCGACCGCCGGGCTGCAGAACAGCATCGTCGCCAACACAGCAACAAATGACGGCGCGACGACACAAGACGACGATCGCATGACGGCGTCCTTCCAGGGCGGGCCAGCCGCCAGATGCATCTACTTGACTGCCATTAGATACCTATCACGCGTTCGGGAACTTGGCTACTGATAATGAGAAAGATTCTCGCTCGCGGTTGCCGCCAGCATCGTTGCTGATCGCATGCGGACGAGTTGCTCGAGCGTCGGCCCATCAGCGGACCGGCAAGTTTCGGATTGCAATCATCGTTCTGAAATTGTGCGTTATCGATTTTCAATTTTAAATTGATCATTCTTCGACCGCTGTGTTCGTCGGCCAGCGCCGCCCGGCGGCCCGTCAGACCACAGGGAATCGGGTTGGAAGTTCCTATGGAGCGGCTGCGACCGAAGCTGCTAGAACCGGCGCATTCATGAGGACAGAACGATGACAAGCAAACGCGTGGTGTTCACCGGCGGAACAGGCAAGGCGGGCCGGCATGTGCTGCCACATCTGCAGGGCAAGGGCTACGAGCTCCTCAACGTCGATCTCAAGCCGTTCGATCACCCCGGGATCAACACCCTGATCGCGGATCTGACGGACAGCGGCCAGGCCTTCAACGCGCTGACCACGCATTACGGCTTCGGCGGCTTCAACGCCGGCCGGCCGCCACGGGCGCCGGATGCGGTGGTGCATTTCGCCGCGATCCCGCGCGTGCTGATCGAGCCCGACAATGAGACCTTTCGCGTCAACACTGTCAGCACCTACAACGTCATCGAGGCTGCGGCGAAGCTCGGCGTACGCAAGATCATCATCGCCTCCAGCGAGACAACCTATGGAGTCTGCTTCGCCGAGGGCGACAAGGATTTCAGGAGCTTTCCGCTCGAGGAGGACTACGACACCGACCCGATGGACTCCTACGGCCTGTCCAAGGTCGTGAACGAAAAGACCGCGCGAGCCTTCGCCATGCGCTACGGCATCGACATCTACGCACTCCGCATCGGCAATGTCATCGAGCCGCACGAATACGACATGTTCCCGCGTTTCCTCGCCGACCCGCCGTCGCGCAAGCGCAACGCCTGGTCCTATATCGACGCGCGCGACCTCGGCGAGATCGTGCATCTGGCGATCCAGAAGGATGGTCTCGGCTTCCAGGTCTTCAACGCCGTGAATGACACGGTGACGGCCAATATGCCGACGCGCGAATTGCTGCAGCGCTATTGCCCGAAGACTCCGATCACCCGCGACCTCGGCGAGCGCGAGGCGCCGCTGTCGAACAGGAAAGCGCGCGAAGTGCTCGGGTTCAAGGAAGAACATGATTGGCGGAAATATGTGAAGGCGGGATAGCTCATCGAGTAGGGCGGATTAGCGCAGCGTAATCCGCCTTCTTCCGCTTCGGCTGCTGCAATATGGACGGCCATTCGTGCGCGAGGCGGCGGATTACGCTGCGCTAATCCGCCCTACGGAACGTCACGCCATCCGCCGACGGATTACCAGCATCGCGAGTGACAGCACGATGGTGCCGACGATGAACACGGCCGCGGCGGACACGATCGCCGGGCTGATGTTCTCGCGGATGGTGGCGAACATTTGCCGCGCCAGGGTGCGCTGGTTGGGGCCGGCGACGAACAAGGTCAGCACGACCTCGTCGAGCGACGTCGCGAAAGCGAACAGGGCGCCGGAGATGATACCGGGCAGCGCAATCGGAAACGTCACCGTACGCAGCACCACGGCGGGCGAGGCGCCGAGGCTCGCGGCGGCGCGCTCGAGCTGGAGATCGACGCCCTGCAAGGCCGAGGAGACGTTGACGAGCACGAACGGCACGGCGACGACGGTGTGCGCGATGATGACGCCGAGATAGGTGTTGGTGAGCCCGTAGCGCGAAAACATCAGCTGCATGCCGACCCCGAGCACGACCGCCGGCACCACCATCGGCAGCAAGAACACCGTGCGCAGCGTCGAGACCAGCAGCGAGGCGCGTTTGCCGCGCAGGCCGAGCGCGGCCAGCGTGCCGAGCAGCGTTGCGAGGGCTGTGGTCCCCGAGCCGATCAGCAGGCTGTTGACGATCGACAGCCGCCAGGATTCGGCGGTGACCAGCTCGCGAAACCAGCGCGTCGAATAGCCGGGAATGGGATAGTTCAGGAACACGCTGTCGGTCAGCGACAGCGGCAGCACCGCGATCAGCGGCCCGAGCAGGAACACGACGACGGCGATCGCGAACAGCAGCTTGACGACCGGCAGGAGCTTCATGCGTGCTGCTCCTCGGCCGAGGTCAGCCGGATGTAGACGGCATAGAGCAGGATGGTCATCGCCAGCAGGACGAGGCCGAGCGCGCCGGCCATGCCCCAGTTCGCCGCGCCAGTGGCGTAATAGGCGATCACCGAGGAGATCATCTGGTCGTTGGCGCCGCCGATCAGCGCGGGGGTGATGTAGTAGCCCAGCGCGGCCATGAACACGAGCAGCGCGCCGGAGACGACGCCGCGCATCGACAGCGGCAGCAGCACGTGGAGGAAGGCGCGCAGCGGATGCGCGCCGAGCGATGCCGCCGCCGGCATCAGGTTGCGCGGGATCGCGATCAGCACGCTGAAGATCGGCAGCACCATGAACGGCAGCAGCACATGCGTCATGGCGATGACGACGCCGAGCCGGTTGAACATCAGCGGGACCGGACCGGAGGTCAGGCCGAGCCCCCTCAGGGTCGCGTTGATCAGGCCGTTGTCCTGCAGCACGACGTACCAGGCCGCGGTGCGCACCAGGAGCGACGTCCACAGCGGCAGCAGCACGGCGCCGAGCAGCGCCTGCCGGCGCCAGCCTTCCACGGATGCGGCGACCATCGCGTAGGGCAGGCCGATCAGGATGCAGGCCAGCGTCACCAGCGCCGAGGTCACGAAGGTCCGGATCATGATCAGGCGGTTGGCCGAGCTGCCCTCCGGCATCGCGGCGATATCGCCGGCGGCGTCGCGCTCGAGGTCGACCGCGGCGAGCAGGTTCTTGTCGGTCCAGGGCGAGGCGACAGCGTCGGCGATGGTCATCCAATAGGATGTCTCGCTCCAGCGCGAATCGATCGCGGCGAGGTCGGCCGCGCCGTCGCCGCCGAGCGCGCGGCGGGTCTTGCCGAGCAGGCTGCGGAAGCCGGACTGCGCGCTGTTGAGGCGGCGCACGAGATCGCCGAACTGCTCGTCATTGGTCAGCCTGCGGATGTCGTCGACGAACGCGGCCTGCGCCGCTGCAGGAGGCAAGCTGGTGCGGTCCCAGCGCGCCAGCGCCGTGTGGGTGCGGGGCAGGGACTCGGTCGCGACCGGATCGGATACCGCCGACTTCATCATCGTCACCAGCGGCACGACGAAGAACGACAGCATGAACGCCAGCAGCGGCGCGAGCAGCAGAGATGCCGTCAACCGTTGGCGGAGGTCTGGTCGCATGATCCCACCACCCAGACATCCGACGCCGCGAACGATAGCGCGACCTCGCTGCCGACCTCCGCGGCCTGGCCGGCACGGTCGCCCTTGATGATCAGCCGCTGCGCGCCGACCGTGGCGACCAGACGCATGTGATCGCCGAAATACACCGCGTCCATGATGCGCGCGGTCAGGCGGTTTGCGGTTGCGGCCGCATGATCGTTGATCCGGATCGCCTCGGGTCGGATCGAGACCTGCACCTTGCCGCCATCGACGCGATCAGCGCCGGCATGCGCCGAAAGCGTAAGGCCCGAGTCCGTCGTCAGCCGCATCGCCTCGCCGGCCTGCTCAGCCACCTTGCACGACAGCAGGTTGGTCTCGCCGATGAACTCGGCGACGAACGGCGTCCGCGGCAGCTCGTAGATCTCGCGCGGCGTGCCGATCTGCTCGATCCTGCCGTGGTTGAACACGGCGATGCGGTCGGACATCGTCAGCGCCTCGTCCTGGTCGTGGGTGACGAATACGATGGTGAGGCCGAGCCGGCGGTGCAGGTCGCGGATGTCGAGTTGCATCTGCTCGCGCAGCTTCTTGTCGAGCGCGCCGAGCGGCTCGTCCATCAGCACCACCTGCGGCTCGAACACCAGCGCGCGGGCCAGCGCCACGCGTTGCTGCTGGCCGCCGGAGAGCTGCGCCGGCTTGCGCTCCGCCATGGCCGACAGCTTCACCATGTCGAGCACGCGCGCGACCCGCGTGGCGATCTCGGGCTTGGGCGTGCCGCGCATCTTCAGGGGAAACGCGATGTTGTCGCGCACGCTCATGTGCGGGAACAGCGCGTAGTTCTGGAACACCACGCCCATGTTGCGCTTGTGCGGCGGGAGCCCGTCGACCCTGACGCCATTGACCGCGATCGTGCCGCTGGTCGGCTGCTCGAAGCCGGCCAGCATCATCAACAGCGTGGTCTTGCCGGAGCCGGAGGGGCCGAGCAGGGCGACGAACTCGCCGCGGGCGATATCGAGGTCGAGATCGTCGACCACGGTCAGCGCGGCGAAGCGCTTGACCACCTGCCGGAACGAGATGAAGGGGGTATCCATGACGAAGGCTTTCGGCGCGGACCTCGCCGGGACTCATACGAGGCGGGCAGGCGCGCGTCGCGACGATCGCGCGCCCGGTGTGCGGAAGCGGCGGGCCTCAGCGCGCCAGCCAGGCGTTGAAGCGCTTCGACAGCTCTTCCGAATTGTCCGTCCAGAAGCCGACGTCCAGCGCGATCGCCTGCTTCAGGTTTTCGGGGGTCGTCGGCAGCTCCGCGGCGTATTTCTCCGGCACCAGCTTGGCAGCGGCGATGTTCGGCAGGCCGTAGGCGATGTATTCCGGCAGCTTGGCCTGGTTCTCGGCCTGGCTCGCAAAGGCGATGAAGTTCATCGCGGCATCCTTGTTGGGCGAGCTCTTGAGCACGACCCAGCTGTCGACCGCATAGATGCTGCCCGGAAACACGAAGCCGAAATGCTTGCCCTCGGTGCGGTTGATGGCGGTGATGCGGCCGTTATAGACCGAGGTCATCGCTACCTGGCCGGACGACAACAGCTGCAGCGGCTGCGCGCCGGCCTCCCACCACACGATGTCGGCCTTGAGCGCGTCGAGCTTCTTGAAGGCGCGCTCGACGCCCTCTTTGGTCTTCAACACCTTGTAGACGTCGGTCGCCGGCACGCCGTCGGCCATCAGCGCGAACTCGAGCGTGTATTTGGCGCCCTTGCGCAGGCCGCGCTTGCCCGGAAACTTTGCCGTGTCCCAGAAGTCCGCCCAGGTCTTCGGCCCGTCCTTGATCTTATCGCCGTCGAACGCCATTCCGGTCGACCACACGATGGCGCCGACGCCGCAATCGCTGACGCCGGCAGGGATGAAGCCTTTCTTGTCGCCGATCTTGCTCCAGTCGATCTTCTCGTAGATGCCGTCGCTGCAGCCGAGCTCGAGCTCCTCGGCCTCGACCTGCACCGCATCCCAGTTCGGCACCCCGGCCTTCACCTTGGCCTGCAGCACGCCATAGCCGCCGTCCCAGCTCTCGTCGAGCACGGTGGCGCCGAGCTTGGCGGCGAAGGGCTGGAAGTAGATCTTGCGCTGCGCGTCCTGGTAGTTGCCGCCCCAGGACACGACGGTGAGATCACGCGCCTGCGCGGAAACGAGGAGACCTAGCATCGCGGCTGCGGTCACCAGCACCGTCTTCGAGACGGTTGCGGCTGCGCGTCTGACAGGCCGATCCGTCGCGTTCGACACTGTTGCCGTCGTGGAGTTGGTCCGCAGAAAAAGCATGCTCGATGATCCGTCGCGCTTGAAAGGTTCAAAAAAGCTATCGGCTGGACCAAGCCCTGGCAAGCGCGAGTTTTGATCGTCACGTGATGCTATTTTGGCGTTCATGCGCTGCATCAGTGGCGTTGCGGCGAAGCGCTAATGGTGCCGGATCCGCGCGGGAGGGTGCCGTGCGGCGGCCCGTCCGCTTCACCGCAGCGCAGGATCTTGATCGCGGTTGTGGTTTCATCCGATGTCCGTCTCCGTCGACGGCGCTTCCTCATATCTCAGCAGGTCTCCGGGCTGGCAGCCGAGAAACCGGCAGATCCGCTCGAGGGTCTCGAAGCGCACACCCTTCACCTTGCCTTGTTTGAGCAGGGACAGGTTGGCCTCGGTGATCCCGACATATTCGGCCAGGTCTTTGGACTTCACATTGCGTTCCGCGAGCATCACGCCCAGCCGCACTCGGATCGGCATGTCCTGTCCTTCAGACGAATTGCTTGTTTTCGTCGGCGATCTCCAGCGCCTCCGTCATCACCCAGGCGATGACCGCAACCGTCCCTGCGAAAATCAGCGCTATGAGCGTATCCGATCCGACGCTCAGCGCGAGGGTCTTCGCTCCCGCCGGTTGACGGAAACTCAGGACGACGGACAGAGCCGCGCCGGCGAGTGGTTTCAACAGGGCTGATGCCGCGACAGCGATCGCAAACGTCTTCAGCTGTTGGATCGAGTCGCGCGAGAAGATGCGGCCGGCGGCGAAGGCGTCGAAGCAACGACGTCCGCTCAGCAGGCCCCAGATCAGCGTCCCCAGCGGCACCATGGCGATGCCGAACGCGAGGGCCCGCGTGGACCAGTCGATCTCGGTCACCGGCGCATTCGGGATGCCGGCGTGGTTGAACAGCGTGGGCGCGGGCGTCAAGGCCCAATAGAGCGCCATTGCCGCGGCGAGCAGCCCGGATGTGACGAGACAGCTTGCCGCCATCAGTTGGCTGAGCCGGCGAATGCGATTGCTGCGTCCGGAGCGCGCGGCACTCGTGCCGGACATCTCTGCTGTTTGCGTCATGGTCGAATGGCCCCCACGGTTGATTGGTGTCTCGGCAGTGCGCCGAGAGGATCACGATACGATCAAAAATTATCGTTTGACAATAATTTATTTTCGTTCGACAGATGGGGTATTAGCTCAGGAGCCACCTCATGTCTCATTGCCGGGCCAGACTGGCCGTCACTGTCGCCTTCGCGTCCGCTGTTATGACGACTTCTCCATCCAGCGCCGCGCCATCCACCTCTCGCGGCCTTATATCGGTCGCGCAGGTGGTTCAGATGCTGGAGAAGGCGCCGACCGACCGGACGGCCCAGCAGGTTCTCACCGCCTACCTTGCCGGAGTCGGCGAGGCCGCTGGCGCAGTCGCCAGCATGGGGCGCGCGACCTGCCGCACCTCGTTGAACTTGAGCGCGGCGACTGTCGGGCAGGCGCTGAGCTCCGCTGCCGCAGCGCAGGACGCGGCGGAAACGCCGGCAACGCCTTTGATCGTCAGGGACATGCTCGATCGCGCAGGATGCAAGCGCCCATGAGCTGTTCCGGCGCAGCAGCCATCACGCGCCAAAGCCGGTCTTCGCCATAGATGTCGTTACTTCGTGTTTTGCCGCGGCTTCGTTCAAAGGCGCGCGTGCTGGCCATTGATGCGGCGCCAAGGCGCGCCGCTACAGGCCGGCGCCGCAGCCATCGCGCTCCGGGCAGCTCTGCGATAGCGACGGATCACCTGCTGCCGCATTGTCGACGACCAGGCCCACCGCGGGGCGTGAGCTGGCTGTAGCGCTGACCGGGCCGGCGAGACGGCGAAATCCTCCATGTGCTCCGATGCGCTGAAAACCCTCGGCCGTCTTCATCAGCCGGGCTGCCACCATTTGATTCAAAAAATCCATGTTGCAACTCCTTGTGGTCAAATGACCCGGCGGCCTGGTGCGGGACAGGCCGCCGGGTCGGCGCAACGTGCTGGAGTTGGCGTCCTCCATCCCGCTGCGCTGGTCTGTGATCCGTTTCACAGTCCTGTAGAATTGATCGCGAAACGGATCATCTGGGGAGCGTGATGGGGGACGCCGACTGCCATTTGTCTCTACGAATCAAGAGACGATCGCGTTTCCGGGCCCTCGACATCACGCGCGTTCACATTCTTGTTTACTCCGCGGGTTGAGCCGCCACCGTGCCGTGGCCGCCATGCTGGGTGAGCGGCTTCATGCCGGTCAGCGTCCGCAGCAGCACGTAGAACACCGGCGTCAGGAACAGGCCGAACACGGTGACGCCGATCATGCCGGAGAACACCGCCACGCCCATCGCGCGCCGCATCTCGGAACCTGCTCCGGTCGACAGCACCAGCGGCAGCACGCCCATGATGAACGCCATCGACGTCATCAGGATCGGCCGCAACCGCAGACGGCTCGCCTCGATCGCGGCGCGCAGGGGCGTGCGCCCGGCGAATTCGAGCTCGCGCGCGAATTCGACGATCAGGATCGCGTTCTTGGCCGAGAGGCCGACGAGCACGATCAGGCCGATCTGGGTGAAGATGTTGTTGTCGCCCTTCGAGAGGTAGACGCCGAACATCGCCGCCAGCAGCGCCATCGGAACGATCATCAGGATCGCGAGCGGCAAGGTCAGGCTCTCGTACAGCGCGGCCAGCACCAGGAACACCAGCAGGATAGCCAGCGGAAATACCCAGAGTCCGGAGTTGCCGGCGATGAACTCCTGATAGGTCAGGTCGGTCCATTCGAAGGCAAAGCCCGGCGGCAGCACCTCGGCCGCGATCCGCTCGGCCGCCGCCTGCGCCTGGCCCGAGGAGAAGCCGGGCGCCGCTGCCGCGTTGATGTCCGATGACAAGAAGCCGTTGTAGCGGATGGCGCGCTCGGGCCCGGCGCTCTGCCGCACGTTCAGCAGCGCCGACAGCGGCACCATGTCGCCGGAGGCGGAGCGTACCTTGAGCTGGCGGATATCGTCGGCTCGGGCGCGGAACGGTGCGTCGGCCTGCACGCGCACCGAATAGGTGCGGCCGAACTTGTTGAAGTCGTTCACGTAGTAGGAGCCGAGGTAGATCTGCAGGGTGTTGAACACCTCCGTCACGGGCACGCCGAGCTGCAACGCCTTGGTGCGGTCGATGTCGGCGAAGAGTTGCGGCACGTTGACCTGGAAGCTGGAGAATACGCCGGCGATCTCGGGCGACTTCTGCAGGCCCGCCATGAACGCCTTGGTGACGTCGTTGAGCGCCTCGTAGCCGAGGCCGGCGCGGTCCTCGATCTGCAGCTTGAAGCCGCCGATGGTGCCGAGGCCGTTGACCGGCGGTGGCGGGAACATCGCGATGAAGGCGTCCTGGATGCCGGCGTACTTCTTGTTGAGCTCCATCGCCAGCGCGCCGCCCGACAAGGACGGATCCTTGCGCTCGTCGAACGGCTTCAGGGTCGAGAACACGATGCCGGCATTGGAGGAGTTGGTGAAGCCGGAGATCGACAGTCCGGGGAAGGCGACCGAGCTCTCGACGCCGGGCTGCGTCAGCGCGATGTCGCTCATCTTGCGGATCACCTCCTCGGAGCGGTCCAGCGTGGCGCCGTCCGGCAGCCGCGCGAAGCCGACCAGGTACTGCTTGTCCTGGCCCGGCACGAAGCCGCCCGGCACCTGCTTGAACAGCACGGCGGTGGCGCCGACCAGCAGCACGTAGAGCACCATGACGGCGGCCTTGCCGGTGATCACCTTCGACAGGCTGCCGCTGTAGTTATTGGACGCACGGACGAAGGCGCGGTTGAAGCCGCGGAAGAACCAGCCGAGGCTTGTGTCGAGGATGCGGGTGAGGCGATCCTTCGGCTCGTGGTGCCCCTTGAGCAGCAGCGCCGACAGCGCCGGCGACAAGGTCAGCGAGTTGACCGCGGAGATTACGGTGGAGATCGCGATCGTCAGCGCGAACTGCTTGTAGAACTGCCCGGTCAGGCCGGAGATGAAGGCGAGCGGCACGAACACCGCGACCAGCACCAGAGCGATCGCGATGATCGGTCCCGACACCTCGCGCATCGCCTGATAGGTGGCGTCACGCGGCGACAGGCCGCTCTCGATGTTGCGCTCGACGTTCTCGACCACGACGATGGCGTCGTCGACGACGATGCCGATCGCGAGCACCAGGCCGAACAGGCTGAGCGCGTTGATCGAGAAGCCGAACAGATGCATCACCGCGAACGTGCCGACGATCGAGACGGGGACAGCCAGCAGCGGGATGATCGAGGCGCGCCAGGTCTGCAGGAACAGGATCACGACGATCACGACCAGCACGATGGCCTCGAAAAGTGTGTGCACGACGGCCTCGATCGAGGAGCGCACGAACTGCGTCGGGTCATAGACGATGTGGTACTCGACGCCTTCCGGCATCGTCTTCTTGATCTCGGCCATGGTGGCGCGGACGTTGTCCGAGATCTGCAGCGCGTTGGAGCCGGGCGCCTGGAAGATCGGGATCGCCACGGCCTGCTTGTTGTCGAGCAGCGAGCGCAGGCCGTACTCGGAGGCGCCGAGCTCGATGCGGGCGACGTCGCGCAGCCGCGTGACCTCGCCATGCGTGCCGGTCTTGACCACGATGTCGGCGAACTGGTCCTCGTTGGAGAGCCGGCCCTCGGCATTGACCGAGAGCTGCAAATCGAGCCCCTTGACGCTCGGCGATGCGCCGACCACGCCGGCGGCGGCCTCGACGTTTTGCGCCTGGATCGCCTTGACGATGTCAGAAGCGGAGAGGCCGTGCTCGGCCGCCTTCTGCGGATCGACCCAGACCCGCATCGAGTAGTCGCCGGCGCCGAACAGCTGCACGTCGCCCACGCCATCGATGCGTGCCAGCCGGTCCTTGACGTTGAGCACCGCGTAGTTGCGCAGGTACGTCGTATCGTAGCGGCCGTTCGGCGAAATCAGATGCACGACCATGGTGAGGTCGGGCGAGCTCTTCTTGGTGATGACACCGAGCTGGCGCACCACGGCGGGCAGCCGCGGCTCGGCCTGCTGCACGCGGTTCTGCACCAGTTGGGTGGCCTTGTCCGGATCGGTGCCGAGCTTGAAGGTGACCGTGAGCGTCATCGCGCCGTCGGTGGTCGCCTGGCTGCTCATATAGAGCATGTTCTCGACGCCGTTGATCTGCTCCTCGATCGGCGTCGCCACCGTCTCGGCGATCACCTTCGGATTGGCGCCGGGATAGGTCGCGCGCACCACCACCGAGGGCGGCACGACGTCGGGATATTCGGAGATCGGCATGGAGAACAGCGCGATCAAGCCGCCGAGAAAGATCAGCGTCGACAGCACGCCTGCGAAGATCGGCCGATCGATGAAGAATTTGGAGAGGTTCATGGGAGGCCCCGTGGTCGGGAGACTTCAGCGCGTGGCTGACGTTGTTAGTTGTCGGTAGGCTTGTTCAAAGACGCTGAGCGGCGCCAAATAGGATCTCGCTGTCGCCTCACCCTCGGCGTCGTCCCGGCGAACGCCGGGACCCATACCGCGGAAGGCCAGTTGTTGAATAAGACTGCGGGTCATCTTTCTTGGTCGACAAGCACGGCCGGTGGTTATGGGTCCCCGCTTTCGCGGGGACGACAGTTGTGGTTGGCGTTGGCAGACGGGCCTCGATGACGCTCAGCGCTGCGCCAGCTGCTTGTTGTCGGCCCCATCTCTTGCGCCCATCGCTGCCACCTGCGTCTTCAGCAACGCGCCCGGCCGCACCCGCTGAAGGCCGTTGACGACCACGCGCTCGCCGGGCTTGAGGCCGGCGGAGATGATGCGCAGGCCATCGACGCTGCCGCCGAGGCTGACCGTGCGATAGACAGCGCGCTCGTCGTCGCCGACCACCATCACGAATTTCTTGTCCTGGTCGGTGCCGATGGCGCGCTCGTCGAGCAGCACCAGCGATTGCTGCTGCGGCTGGCCCATGCGCACGCGCGCGAACTGGCCGGGGATCAGCCGGCCGTCCTCGTTCTTGAACACGGCGCGGACGCGGATCGTGCCGCTCTGCCCGTTGACCTGATTGTCGATCAACTGGATATGGCCGGATGCCGTGATGCCGCCCGAGGTCGTCATCTCGACCGGGATGCGGTCGAGATTGCCGCGTTTGCCGGAGCCGTCGGCAATCGCCGACAATGCGCGCAACACCAGCTCTTCGGTGGCGTCGAAGCTCGCATAGATCGGGTTGACGGACACCAGCGAGGTCAGCACCGGCGAGGCCGACCCGGCGGCGACGAGGTTGCCGACCGTGACCTCGATCCGGCCGACCCGGCCGTCGACCGGCGCGCGCACCTGCGTGTAGTCGAGATTGAGTTTTGCGGCCTGCAACGCCGCTTCCGCGGCCTTGACGTTGGCAATCGCCTCGCGATTGCCGTTGTCGCGCTGGTCGTAGTCGCGCTTGGTGACGATGGAGTTGCCGACCAGCTGCGCGCCGCGCTCCAGCTCATTGGCGGCGAAGGATGCGCGGGCCCGCGCAGCCTCGAGCTGCGCCTGGGCCCGGTCGACCTCGGCGGCGTAGGGCGCGGGGTCGATCTTGAACAGGACGTCGCCGGCCTTGACCAGCGAGCCCTCGGTGAAATTGGTGCCGAGAATGGCGCCGGCCACCCGCGGCCGGATCTCGACCCGCTCGACCGCCTCGAGCCGGCCGGAGAACTCGTCCCACAGGCTCGCCTGGCGCGGCTCGACGACGACAACCGTCACGGGGACGGCCTGTTCGGGGGCCGCCGCGCGGGCCGCATTCGGCGCGGGACTGAAGTGGAAATATTGGGAGCCGGCGTAGGATCCGGCGGCAATCACCAGGCCGGCGGCGGCGACGGTGCCCAGCCACCGCCTAAGGCGGCCGGAAGAACGAATTTCGGGCGAAGGCATTGGCGCGCTCCAGATTTGTAGTGCTCGCTACAAATGTGGCGCTGGCAACCCGTTCGCAAGAGACTTATGTAACGGACACTACGAAAATAGTAGCCCGACTTTCGGCGACTGCGCCAGATCAAAGAAATCGCGTTCAATAACAACTAGATAAGAATCAGACGGGGCGGAGACGGGAACAGGAGTTTTGCACATGGGCATCGGACGGCCCCGGACTTTCGATCGCGACACCGCGCTGGACCAGGCGATGGAGGTGTTCTGGCGCCATGGCTATGAGGGCGCGACCATCGCCCAGCTCACCGACGCCATGGGCATCAACCCGCCCAGCCTCTATGCCGCGTTCGGCAGCAAGGAAGCCCTGCTCAAGGCTGCGCTCGACCGCTACACGGCGCGACGGGAGGCCTGGATGGACGAGGTGCTGAGCGCGCCGACCGCCCGCGAGGTCACCGCGCGGATGCTGATGGGCGTCGCCGAGAAACAGACCGATCCCTCCAATCCGCCCGGCTGCCTGCTGGTGCAGGGCGGTCTCGCCTGCGGCTCCGGCTCCGCCAACGTGCCGTTCGAGCTCGCGGCCCGCCGTGCGCAGACCGAGGAGCAGCTCCGGCACCGTTTCGAGCGCGCCAAGCGCGAAGGCGATCTGGCCCCGGCCGCGGATCCGGCCGCGCTCGCGCGTTACGTCTCGGCCGTGATCACGGGCATGAGCGTGATGGCCTCCTCCGGCGGCGACCGTGAGGCTCTGGCCCAGGTTGCGGCCGTGGCGATCAGGTCGGTCGAGGAGCAGTCGGTGCGGGCGTAATGCCCGGTCGCGCGGAGCCAAGCCGCCATGCGACATTCTCAAGCTGTCTCCATCTGTGTGTTCGCGAAGCCCCGAGCAGGCGTAGGAGTGACGGCCTGTGAGATCGTAGCAGGATATCGGCGTTTTCCGGACCGTCAGCCCGCAGCCGTTAAAGCGCACCTTCGCGATGCCGGGCTTCGATCTGATTCCGGGCCGAATAGAGCGCTCGCAACCACCAGCCGCTTAGTCCCGGCGCGTCCGACGTCGCTCAATCTTGTCCGAAGGAGGCCTGCTCTGGAGCACCGTCCGCATGATGCCGGCGAACAGCAATGCTGCGGCCGGCCAATGAAACCAGACTCTGTGCAGACCGGTGAAAACATTGATCAGAAGCAGAAAGCCGGAGACCGTGAGGGCCATTGCGAGGGGACGAGGCAGGCTCGCGAAGTGATCCGCGATCGAGGTGATCGACGTGGATCGCGCATCGCCGTCGCGAAAAGGAGGTGGAGCGCTCGAGGCCGCAAACGCGCGCGCATGGAGGGCGCCGTCGTCAACCGGGAGGTCGGGTCGCTGGCCGGAACGGCCGCCGATCGTGACACGATAGCTGGTCACGGGGGCAACATTCTTCAGCGGTGGCTGGCCAAGACAGTCGAAGCCGACAGTCAGTTTGTTGTGCACCTGGTCGTAGACGGGGGCCGAGACCACGATGCCGCCGGGCTCGGCCAGTTCTTGCAGGCGCGCCGCGATATTGACCCCATCGCCGAAGATATCGGAACCATCCACCATCACATCTCCCAGATTGATCCCGATGCGAAACTGCATCTGGTGTCCGTTGGATGGCGTGGGCTTCTGACTGATTTCCTGCTGAATTTCGACGGCACACCGCACGGCCTCGACGACACTGGCGAACTCGGCGATCACGGCATCGCCCCAAGTATTGACGATGCGCCCGTCATGGCGCTCCACCAATCCTGCAATGGCCGTGCGGTAGCGGCGCAGCGTCTCCAGCGTACCGGCTTCGTCGGCTCCCATGAGGCGGGAATAGCCGTGCACATCCGCGCACAGCACTGTCGTCAACCGCCGTTTCAATTTATCGTCCGCCATGTAGCCGATCGTAGCCTCATCGATTGCCAAATGCATCAGGCATCATCCGGCGCAGCGGGATCAGGCCGCGCTGTTTTCCGTCCCATGCGCTGTGCGGCGGTCGCCCTTCGCATGGGTCTCTTGCGCTTCCTGATGAGGTCCGTTTCTTTGTGGGCCTGCATCGCCGGCCGGGCCGGTGCGCGCCTGCCTTTCCTCGCAACCACCGGGTTCAGCCTTCATGCGTGTCTTCTCCGCCGCCCTTGCCACCGAGACCAATACCTTCGCGCCGATGCCCACGGGGCTCGCGACCTTCCATGAGCGCGCCTACTTCCCTGCCGGCCAGCACCCGGACAAGATGCAGATGCATGGCGGGCCACTATGGGCTGCGCGCCAGGTTGGGCCGTCCAAGGGCTGGACGCTGATCGAAGGGCTGGTGGCCGCGGCCGTGCCCAACGGGCTCGTCACCCGCGCCGCGTTCGAAACCCTGCGTGACCAGATCCTTGCCGACCTCAAAGCCGCGCTGCCGGTCGACATGGCGCTGATCGGCCTGCACGGCGCGATGATCGCCGACGGCTATGATGATTGCGAGGGCGAGCTGCTCGCGCGGATACGCGAGATCGTCGGACCCGATGTGGTCGTCGGCGCCACGCTCGACCCCCACGTTCATATGAGCGAGCTGATGGTCAGAAGCGCCGATCTTCTGATCTGCTGGAAGGAATATCCGCACACCGACATTCTCGAGCGCGCGCAGGATCTGGTGAAACACTGCACCGAGATCGCCGAGAAGCGGCTGAAGCTGCAGAAGGCGCTGGTCGACACCGACATGATCGTCACCCTGCACACCACGCGCGAGCCGGTGCGCAGCTTCGTCGACCGCATCACCGCGCTGGAAGGCAAGGACGGTATCGTCTCGATCTCGATCGTTCACGGCTTCGGCTGGGGCGACACGCCGTCCATGGGCACCAAGGTGCTGGTCTATAGCGATGCCGCCGTCGATCCGGACGGTGTCAGGGCGAAGGCGCTGGCACGCCGCCTTGCGGACGAACTGATCGGCATGCGCGAGGCGGTGACCGAGCGCATGCCCGGCGTCGATGCCGCGCTTGACCAGGCATTGGCGACAGACGGCACCATCGTGCTCGGCGATGCCAGCGACAATCCCGGCGGCGGTGCGCCCGGCGATTCCACCTTCATCCTGCGCCGGCTGCTCGACCGCAACATCGGCAATGCCTGCCTCGGTCCACTCTGGGATCCGATCGCGGTGCGCATCGCCTTCGATGCCGGCGTCGGCGCCAAGCTGCCGCTGCGGATCGGCGGCAAGATCGGGCCGCTGTCGGGTGATCCCGTCGATGCGACCTGGGAGATCAAGGCGCTGAAGGAGAACATGGTGATGACGGGCCTCGCCGGCACGCCCGCCAAGCTCGGCGATTGCGCGCTGATCGCGAGCAATGGCGTCGAGGTCGTGATCACGACGTTCCGCTGCCAGGCGTTCGGCACCGACTTCTTCACCCAGCTCGGCTGCGATCCTGCCACGCGCAAGCTCGTCGTGGTGAAATCCGCCCAGCATTTCCGCGCGGCATTTGCGCCGATCGCGGCCGACATCATCATGGTCGATGCGCCCGGCGTGGTCGCGCGCGACGTGACGACGTTGCCCTACAAGAAGATCAAGCGTCCGAAATGGCCGCTCGACGAGTTGCCGCAACCATCGCGCGCATGATGTCCCAGAATGCGACGATCATCGCAGCGACGTTAACGTTCGGAACGCGGCTGAAACGAACCGCGTCCGAATCGCTTGCGAATCAGGGTTTGAAATCTGTTCACGGCTAGATGTCGTATCTCTCCGAGATGGCGCGCAACATGCAGCGCCGGCGATCCTGATCGCGCGGCTCGGCTTTCGCGAGAAGGTTAAAGGCGCAGAGGCGCGCCGGCGTCATTGGAGAGAAAGCTACGACCCCGCATGCGGGGGCGGGCCCGCTCACGTCGTCGACGATCCGAACCGTCGCATCCACGCCGCCCTCAGACTGATCGGTGTCGGCGAGAACGGGCCCGGAGGCGCGCGCGTGATCAGGGCGACCAGCAGGAGCGCGGCGATCGCGAGCCAGAAGCACAGCCAGAACGCGTCGAGATAAGCGAGCACGTTGGCCTCGCGCTGGACCTGCGCGGCCAAGGTCCCGACGGCGCGCGCCTTGGCTTGGCCGCCGCCATGCGCGGCGAAATAGCCGGTCAGCCGTTGCAGCGCGCGCGCGACGTCGAGGTCGCCGCTCTGGATGTTGAGGCCGAGATAGGCCGAATGCACCTGCTCGCGCACCCGCAGCCACGTTCCCATCAGGGCGACGCCGATTTCGGCGCCGCCGAGCCGCATCACCTGGATGTAGGCCGCAAAGGAGGTCGCGCGGGCCGGATCGGAATTCGACAGCGCGAGGATGATGATCGACAGCAAGGTCAGGGCCTGTCCGATCGACTGCAGCACGACGATGACGATGAAATCCTCGCGCGCCCAGGCATGGGTGATCTGGGTGCCGAGCAGATTGGCCGCCGCGAAGGCGCTGAGACCGAGCACGACGACGATGCGGGGATCGAGATGGCGAAGCAGCACGATCGACAGCGGCACCAGCACGATCATCGGCAGCGCGCCGTAGAACAACAGCAGCGAGCCGCTCTGCTCCGGCCGCAACTGCGTGATCGTGGCGAGGAAGTTCGGCACCAGCGACGCGTTCGAGAGGCTGGTCAGCGTGTAGAGCAGGATCACGACCAGCGACAGCCCGATGTTGCGCGAGAACAGCACGTTGAAATGCGCCCATGGCTGCGGGGCGAGCGCCTCGTTGACGAGGAACAGGACGAACAGCACAGCGCCGCCTGATAGCAGCGCCATCACCGTGCCCGATTGCAGCCAGTCGAGCCGGTTGCCCTGGTCGAGCCCGGCATAGATCATCGCCACGGCGCTGCCGAGCAGCAGCATCCCGCCCCAGTCGGCGTTCTCGAGCAGCGTGCGGTTGACCGGCTCGGCCGGGGTGCCGAGATAGACCATCAGCGCCATCAGCGGAGCCAGCACGACGCCCTGCCAGTACAGCCACTGCCAGCCGAGATGCTCGACATAGAAGCCGACCAGCGAGGTCGAGGTATCCAGCGCGAAACCGACCCGGATCGCATAGATCGAGATCGCCGGCAGCCACCAGCGGATCGGCAGGTTGCGGAAGATGATCATGAGCGTGGCCGGCACGAAGGTGCCGAGCAGCATGCCGTGCAGGATCGCGAGCGCGATCAAGGTCGGATAGTCGCGCACGAACGGAATGATCAGCGACAGCACCGCGTAGACCAGGCTGGGAATGCCGAGCACACGGCGCAGGCCGAACACGGTCGCGAGCCACGCCACCGCCGGCGCGATCAAGATCTGCGAGCCGATCGCGGCGGTCGACAGCCATGCGCCCTCGTCGAAGCCGAGCGAGAACGCGCCGCGCAGATCGGGCAAGCCGACCGAGGTCAGCCGGCTGTCGAAATTCGCAAGGAACGAGCCGAGCAGCACCGCCCCGACGGCAAACAGCGGATGCGCCGCCTGGCCGCCGCGCGACAGCGGTCCGCGATCGGTCTCACTTGGTGCCATCGGCCTGGCCGGCGGTGCGGATGTGGGTCTCGACCGACATGCCCGGCAGCAGCCGCGCGAGCAGCGGCTGGTCGCCGTCGAGGGCGATGCGGACCGGAATGCGCTGCACGACCTTGGTGAAGTTGCCGGTGGCATTGTCGGGCGGCAGCAGCGCGAATTGCGAGCCGGAGGCCGGCGCGATCCGCTCGACGCGGCCATGCAGCCTTTGGCCCGGGAACGAGTCCACGGTGACCTCGACCGGCTGGCCGGGCGCGACATGGGTGAGCTGCGTTTCCTTGTAGTTGGCGATGACGAAAACATGCGGCAGCGGCACCACCGCGATCAGGCTGCTGCCGATGTTGACGTAGTCGCCGACCTGCACCTGGCGCTGTCCGACGACGCCGTCGAATGGCGCAGTGATCCTGGTGTAGCCGAGCTTGAGCCGCGCCGCGGCGAGCGCGGCCTTGGCGCCGGCGAGATCGGCGCCGCGCTGCTTCTTGGTGCCGGTGAGCACCTCCAACTGGTGGCGCTGGGCGGCGATCACCGCGCGGCTCGCGCGCACGTCCGCCTGTGCCTTGGCATAGGCGGCCGTTGCCTGTTCCAGCCGCTGCTTGGTCCCTGCCTCGCTCTGCGACAGCGACTGCTGGCGCTCTTCCTCCTGCCTGGCCTGCACCTCGGCCGCGCCGGCCGAGACCTGCTGCGCTTCGGCCTGGGCGATGGTCGCGTATTGCAGCTCGACCTGGTTGCTGAGGTTGTCGAGCGCCGCCTGCGCCGCTTCGACATTGGCCTCGGCCTGCGACACCTGTGCCTCGTAGTCGGCCGGATCGATCTGGACCAGCAGGTCGCCGGCCTTGACCTGCTGGAAATCGCTGACCGCAACCTTCGTCACCTCGCCGGCCACGCGGCTCGAGAGCTGCGTCAGGTCGGCGCGCACATAGGCATCGTTGGTCGACTGGGTCGTTGCGTTGCCGGTCCAGGCGTTCCAGCGCGTGGTCGCGAGCGCCACGAAGGCGAGCGCTGCGATCACCGCAAGCAGCGGAATGCCGAGACGCGCCCAGAGCCCGGGCGCCGCGGCGGAGGAGGGGGGCGGCGTCGATGCAGCGCGCGCCGCCGCGTCGACGTTACCAGGTGTTTCACTCAAGGGAGCCTCCTGCATCGGCCGACGCTGATCAGTCCGACGACTCGTACCCCATTCTGCGCCGCGTGCCACCTGGACTCTGGGTTGTGAGCCATGCGCCGCGGGGCATGGACATCTGCGCGCCGAACGGAACCGGCAGGCGATCGGACCGTGATGAACCAGCTAACAGGCCAGCAGGTTGAGCACAGGCACAGCCTGCGATCGCCGCGCCGGGATAGCGCCAACGACATCGGCGCTGCACTCGCTGCCGCGACCAGCCCGCGCATGATGTCCCAGAATGCGACGTCGCGCGCGCTCACGTTAACGTTCAGAACGCGACTTGAACGAACCGCGTCCGAATCAGCGGCGCAGCCGGGTACGAGGTCTGTTCACGGCTAGATGTCGTGCTGCCATCGCGTGACATCAGCTATTCGGCATCACCTGACCGCCACCGGACGACCGGCCGGGGTGCAAGACCGTTAAGAGCGCGCAGAGCGGCGTGCCGCCAAGCGGTTGTCGGTGACGCCGGCCGGCGCGCTGCCCGGTTGCAGCGGTCGCCGCGCTGGGTCACATTTCGCATCCGCGACTGGGTCCAGCCGTTCGCTGATCAGAAGGCCTTCATGCATGGGTCACAATGGAGCGATCCTGGTTGCCGGAGGCGCCGGCTACATCGGGGCTCATTGCTGCAAGGCCGTTGCCGGGGCCGGCTACGTGCCGATCTGCTACGACAATCTGTCCACCGGCCATCGCCGCTTCGTGCGGTGGGGACCGCTGGTGGTCGGCGACATCGCCGACAGCGCCAGAGTGGCTGACACCATCCGCGCCCACGGGGTCGGCGCGGTCATGCACCTGGCCGGGCCGAGCACGATCGGCGAATCCGTCACCGATCCGGAGGCATACTATCTCAACAACGTCGCCGGCAGCCTGCGCCTGCTGCAGGGCATGCGCGAGGCCGGCTGCGCGCGGCTGGTGTTCTCCTCGACCGGCGCGGTCTATGGCGACGCCGGGCGGGATCCGATTCCCGAGAGCGCCGCGGGATCGGCCCTGAATCCCTACGGCCGCTCGAAATACATGATCGAGCAGATCCTGGCGGACTATCAGGCGGCCTACGGCCTGTCGGCCATCGTGCTGCGCTACTTCAACGCCGGCGGCGCCGACGCGTCAGGCCTGATCGGTGAGCTGCGCGATCCCGAGACGCACCTGATCCCGCGGGCGCTGATGGCGATCCTCGGCCATGTGCCGGACTTCGCGATCTTCGGCACCGACTATGACACACCCGACGGGACCGCCGTGCGCGACTATGTTCACGTCGATGATCTCACGGCAGCCCACATCGCGGCGATGGAGCGTCTGCTGCAGAACGGTTCGGGTGGCACCTACAATCTCGGCACCGGCCGCGGCCATTCGGTGCGCGAGATCGTCGATGCAATCGGCAGGGAGACCGGCGAGCGGATCCCGCTGGTGGTGCGCGCGCGCCGCGCCGGCGATCCACCGGTCCTGGTCGCCGATCCCCGCCTTGCCAGGCAGGAGCTCGGCTTCGCGGCGCATCGGTCCGATCTCGGCACGATCATCCGCTCGGCCTGGAGCTGGCACCAGACCGCGCACCCCAGGATCGCATGAGGCCGATGCCGCGTGTCGGGAGCTTGTCGGGGAAGTTGTTACGCCGCGGCCGGCGGCGTGTGCGCGAATTCGTCCACGAAGCTCATCTCCGCGCGCTCGTCGTCGACCGACCAGCAGCCGATCTCGGAAGCGCCCCGGAAGAAGTGGACGCTGTGGACCGGTGAGCGGAAATCGTCGCCGCGAATGATCTGGAGCAGCGTCTGCGCCACGCGGCGGTGATCGCCGGGGAGCCTGAGGTCGAAGAATGCGTCGCCATAGCCCGGCAGGATGGTGCCGGCCGAATCGCGAACTTCCATGCGCAACTGAGCCATGCTCGCATTCAACGACAGCAACGGTTTCCGCCCGGTAAATGCCGCCGCGCTTTGGTCTCGATCCGGCGGCACATGCGGCCTCATCATTCGAGAGCTATTGCAGCGTGAACAGACCGAGCGCGTCGCGGACATCGCGCAAGGTCGCAGTAGTGAGGGTGCGCGCGAGTTCGGTGCCGCGCCTGACGATGTCGAGAACATGGCTGGGATCGCGCGCCAACGCCGCCCGCCGGTCGCGGATGGGCGCGACCACGGCCTGCAGCACGTCATCGAGTCGCCGCTTCACGATGCTGTCGCCGAGGCCGCCGCGGACATAACGCGCCTTGAGGTCCGCAACAGCCGCAGGATCGTCGTCGAACGCGTCGAGATAGGTGAAGACGACATTGCCCTCGACGCGGCCGGGATCCGCGGCCCTGATGTGGCCGGGATCGGTGAACATGCGGCGGACGGCATCGCGGATCTCGTCCGCCGTGGCGGAGAGCGGAATCGTGTTGCCCTGTGATTTGCTCATCTTGGCCTTGCCGTCCACGCCGGGCAGGCGCCCGACGCTCGGGATCAGCGCGCGTGCCTCGGGCAGCACCTCGCTGCCCGCCTGGCGGTTGATGCGGCGGACGATCTCGTTGGTCTGCTCGATCAGCGGCGCCTGGTCGTCTCCGACCGGCACGATGGTCGCCTTGAAGGCGGTGATGTCGGCCGCCTGCGCGACGGGATAGCAAAGGAAGCCGGCCGGAATATCGCGGCCGAAGCCGCGCGCCTGGATCTCGTCCTTGATGGTCGGGTTGCGCTCGAGCCGCGCTACCGTGACGAAGTTCATGTAGAGCAGCGTGAGATCAGCCAGCGCCGGCAAATGCGATTGCAGGCAGATGGTCGTCATCTCCGGATCGATGCCGACGGCGAGATAGTCGGTCGCGATCTCCAGGACGTTCCGGCTTACCCTGGCCGGATCATGGGCGTGGTCCGTGAGCGCCTGGGCATCGGCCAGCAGCAGGAATTGCCGATGCGTGGATTGCAGCGCGACGCGGTTCCGCAGCGAGCCGACATAGTGGCCGAGGTGCAGGGGGCCGGTGGTTCTGTCGCCGGTCAGGATGACGGGACGGTCTGGCACTGAGGGACGCATTGTGGTTCTCCAGGAGTGAGAACCGCCGCTCGATCGAGCTCTTCGATGCTGTTGATGACAAGAACCGCGTCGCAGGCCGATGAACGGCGGCAACGGGCGATGAAAGACGAGGCCGTGCCGCTCCTAGATGGAGCGCCACCACATGTTCGCGCGCAGGGTCTCGGTCTTGATCATCGGACCGATATGGCCGAAATCGCGGATCGACGCAACCCGCTGACATGCGCCGAGTGCGGCGCGATCCGTCCATTCCGTCTATTCGAGATCGATCGCATGATACTGGCCGGTCTTGTCGAGCTGCGTGCCCCAGACCTTGTGCAGCGCCTGGTGGTCGGAGGGGCCGAAGCTCACCTTCGATCCAACGCCGAGCTCGTAGTTCTGCATCGATTCGAGGACGTCGACCAGCGACTCGGTGTCGACGGCGGGACCAGCGCGCCGCAGCCCTTCGATCAGGACGTTGGCGGTGAGATAGGCTTCCAGGGACGAGTAGTCCGCCGGCTCGCCGGGGAAATATTTGGCGAGCGCCTTCTTGTAGTTCAGGGTGACGGAGGCGTAGCCGTCGACGGCCGGCGTGACCTGGGTGCAGATGACGCCGTCGGCATAGCGCGGGCCGAGCACCATCAGCTCGCTGGCGAGGCCGGTGCTGCCGACGCCCGAGATCGTCGCGTAGGTCATGTCCGGATAGAGGTCGCGGGTCTTCTCGATGAACTTGGCCGCGGCGCGGAAGGTGGCGACCAGCACGACGGCCTTGATCGCATGCTTCTGCCGGCGGAGTTGCGCGATGGCCTCGTCGACATTGACGGTGTTGCGGCTGTAGCTCATGCGGAAGGCGTCGCCCGCGCCGCCGCGCAGCGCGTGCATCGCCTTGCTGACGCCCTCCCACCCCGCGTCGCCATAGGCGTCCTGCTGGGTGAGCACTCCGATCTCCTGCGGTCGCAGCTTGCGGCTCTTGACGAGATAGTTCACCAGCGCATGGGCTTCCTCGGCGTAGCCGGCGCGGTAGTTGAAGACGTAGCGGTCCGGCGGGTCGCGGCGGAGCGAAGGAGCCCCGGTGAAGGCGCCGAAATACAGCGCATGGTGCTCGAGCGCGTAGGGCACCGAGATCAGGGCCGTCGGGCTGCCGTAGTTCTCGACGAAGCCGAACACCTTGTGCTGCTCGTAGAGCTCCTTCATCGCGTTCAGCGTCCGCGTCGGCTCATAGGCATCATCGGCCGTGTAGAGCTTGAGCTGCCGGCCATGCACGCCGCCTTCCTCGTTGGCCTGCGCGAAGGCGAGGTCGATGCCGAGCTTGAGCTGATGGCCCATCTCCCGGGCCGGACCCGAGAACGGCGCCGCCATTCCGAAGCTGATTTCGGTGTCGGTCACGCCCTGGACCGGGGGGCGCGCGCTGGTCGGCGGCGCCGCCGCGGCATTGGCCATCCGCGTGTCGAACTTCGGCGCGCGGTCCTCCTCCCTGAGCGGCATGCTCTGGTCTGGCGTGACCACGGGGAGGGCGCTCGCGAACGCTCCGGTCGGGAAAGCATCCTGGACCGGCGCGACTGTCTGCGCGGCGCGGACCGGCGGCGGGGCGACTGTTGCCGGCGTCGTCACCTCCGCACTGCCGTTGGCGGAGAGCGCAGCGGTCCACCGCGTCGGAAGCCGCATCGCGGCAAAGCCGGCCACGCCAGCGGCGACAGCCACGAGCCCCAGCACGCTCAGCACGCCGAGCAACCGCCGCTCCCGTGGCGGCGGAGGAACCTCCTGCACGCCGTAGCGCGACGCGAATTCAGCGGGCGTGGGCCGGTCGTGCTCGTCGCGCCACGATTGTTCATACATCGGACGCCGGCCGTCGTCGTAGCCGGACGGGAATGGCGGATCGCGGTCGTCATTGGGCGCACGCAAATGTCTCACGATTTCCCCCTTGGCTCGCGCGTCATGGACTCGTTGGAGTTTTCTTCTTGATCGCGCGGCCGTCATACGCTGCAGGTTCTGCCGGCCGGATGAGTGTGGCCATGCGTCGAGATCTGCGCATGTCGCACGACCAGCACTCATCATCGCGTGCTGGTGGCTCGACTGTCCCAGACATGTTGTCTGGAACAAGTCCGAACGTCGACATGATACTGCGAAGCAATGCGGCGGTTGTTTGTTCGCGCCGTCAATTCCGGCTGAACAACGCGAGAGCTGCGCCGGCATGAGGGCAATTAGCTAAGACAACAAGTAGACGTGAAGCAGTCGAGCCTGGTTGTTGGCATCAGGTGCCGACGATGCTGTTCGCCGGCGCCAAGCCTCTCGTCAGTGGCCGGCTTTCTCCTCCGCCACCAGTCCCGTCACCATCGCCTTCACCATGGTCGCGATCTGCGCGCGCAAGGCGGCGAGCGGCACCGCGATCAGCTTCTGCTCGAGCCCGAGCGCGACCATGCCGTGGACGGCCGAGAACAGGCTGCGCGCGGTGACGCTGATGTCGTCGAACGAGCGCTGCGGAAACAACGCCGCCAGCGGCTGGTGGATGTGACGGAACAGGTGCATCTGGTCGGCGATGGCCCAGTCCGGCAGCGGCTTCTCGGGCGCCATGCGATGTTCGAACAGCGCGCGCCAGAGCTCGAGATTGTGGGCGGCGAAGTCGCAATAGGCGATCGCGATGCGCACCAGCGCAGCCTCGGGGCCGGGAGGGCCCGCGCCCTCGGCTGCGGACAGGTTGGCATCGAGCCGCGCCAGGGTGCGTGATCCGACCATCAGCACGAGCTCGTCGACATCGGCGACGAGATTGTAGACCGCGCCATTGGCGACGCCGATCTCCTGGGCGAGATCGCGCGTCTTCAGGCCGGCGAGACCCCGCGTGCGGATCATCCGCTCGGCAGCCTCGATCAGGGCTTCGCGCTGTTTTGCGCGTCTTTCCAGTGTCTTGGACATTGTCGACCAAAATATTGAGCGCCGCTCAAAATAATCCTTGAGCGCCGCTCATGATTGCGCTAGAAGAAATCCTATGAGCGATGCTCATAACAGGGAGTTCACAATGTTCAAGACCGTTCTGACGCTGTTTCGGGGCACCGTGGCCGTCGCGGAGGAGGAGCTGCAGGACCGTACCGCGCTGGTGATCCTGGATCAGCAGCTGCGTGACGCCGCCGCCGCTGTCGAACGCAGCAAGCGCGCGCTGGCGCTGGCCATCGCGCAGGACCAGCAGGAGGGCAAGCGGCTCGAGGCGACCTTGGCGCGGATCACC
Source organism: Bradyrhizobium sp. HKCCYLRH2060 (assembly GCF_051168135.1). Lineage (NCBI taxonomy): Bacteria > Pseudomonadati > Pseudomonadota > Alphaproteobacteria > Hyphomicrobiales > Nitrobacteraceae > Bradyrhizobium > Bradyrhizobium sp. HKCCYLRH2060. The sequence goes on along the minus strand of NZ_JBNPUK010000005.1, from coordinate 29,598 downwards.
GATCTCGAGGTGCGCGCCACCGCAGCCCTCGACGGCGGCCGCGAGGATCTGGCCCGCGAGGCGGCGCACGCGATCGCCGGCCTCGAGGCCGAGCGTGACGCGGCGCGGACGGCGCGGGCGCTGTTCGCGACCGAGATCACCAGGCTGAAGAAGCATGTCGTCAACGCCGAGGCGCGCATTGCCGAGCTCGATCGCGGCCGGCGGATCGCGCGCGCCTCCGAGGCCGTGCGCAATCTGCGCCGCGGCGGCATCGAGGCGGCGCGTCCTTACGAGTGCACGCTGCCCGAGGCCGAGGCGACGCTGAAACGGCTGCGCGAGCGGCAGATCGAGGCGCAAGCCGCGGACGAGGCGCTCATGGAGCTCGATGCCGCGACGGGGCCGATCACCACGGCCGAGAAGCTTGCCGAGCAGGGCTTTGGCCCGCGCATCAAGACCACTGCCGACGACGTGCTGGCGCGGCTGAAGGCCGGCCGCACCGCCCCGGCCAACTGAATTTCGTCACCCCCGATCGAACGCATCAACAACCACTGCCATCATAGGAGCCGACCATGAACCAGAACACCCAGCCGCACAGCAGCGCCTTCATCACCTTCTCCTACGCCTCCTTCGCCGCGTCCGCCTTCCTCGTCGCGCTCGGCGTGTTCTTCATGCCGATCGATCTCTGGATGAAGGGCTATCTGACGATGGGCATCGTCATGCTGGTGCAGACCTGCGTCACCCTGACCAAGACCCTGCGCGACCGCCACGAGAGCGGCAAGCTCGTCAACCGCATCGAGGACGCCCGCGCCGAGCGCCTGCTGATGGAGGTGTCGAAGGCGGCGTAAGCCGGCAGTCGCAGCCCCCTTGCTTCCTCGGTCTATGGCATCGATCGTATCGGACGAGATGCATGCGACGCAGAAGCGTTCAATTGGTTACTCCGTCATGCCCGGGCTTGTCCCGGGCATCCACGTTTTTCCGAGGGCGCCGCACGGCGTGGATGGCCGGGACAAGCCCGGCCATGACGGCGGGGAGGCAGGACGTTCATGGAACAAGGCAGGGATGGAGCGGCCCAAGCATGACTGCCATTCAGACTGCGTTTACCTTTGCCGCCGCTCCGCCTCTCATCATGATCGTGCATTAACGGCGTCAGGTTAGGTCAGTCGGATCTGGCCATGATGCTAGGATGCCGGTGACGGCAGGCATGGTCTGGCGGGTGGGTCTACAAGTGAACATCGTCGCAGCAGTGGGGCGTATCCGACGCGGCATCAGCTTCTGGCTGACCGCGCTCGGCCAGGAGGCGATGGACCTGTCGCTCCGAACCCACGCGGAGTTGCGCACGCGCATCGTCGAGAGCCCGGGGACGACCTTGGATGATGCGGCGCTGGCGGCGCTCGTAGCCGATCTCCGCACCATCGCCGGCAAGACGCTGCCGGCCGGCGAGCTCACCTATGGCATTTTTTCAGGCCAGCGCGAGCCGCTCGCGCGCGCCATCATCACCGTGGTGTCGGAGGAGGCGGGCGGCCGGCCGATCGCGTTCAACGCGCTCGCGGTGATGCAGGTCGAGCGCGACGGCGACGCCCAGCAGGTGCTGCATCTCGGACTGGTGATGGTCGACCCGGACGCGCGCGGCAAAGGCCTTTCCGGCGTGCTCTACGGCCTCACCACGCTGCTGCTGTTCATCCGTGACGGCCTGCGGCCGAAATGGATCTCCAACGTTACGCAGGTGCCGGCGGTGGCCGGCATGGTCTGCGAGACCTTCTCCGACGTCTATCCGTCGCCGCTGCCGCAGGCCCGGCCGAGCTTTGCGCATCTTCAGCTCGCGCGCGGCATCATGCGGGCGCATCGGGCGGTTTTCGGCGTCGGCGACGAGGCCGGGTTCGACGAACAGCGCTTCGTCATCACCGACGCCTATACCGGCGGCTCCGACGCGCTCAAGAAGACGTATGACGACGCGCCCAAGCATCGCGACCCCGTCTACAACGGCTTCTGTGCGCGCGAGCTGGACTACGCGAGGGGCGACGATCTGCTGCAGCTCGGCCGGATCGATCTCGCCGCCGCCCGGCGCTATCTGCTGCGCGAGATCCCCTCGGACTCGCTGCCGGCGCTGCTGGCGACCTCGGCCGTGCTGGCGCTGCAGCGGATGATCCTGCCGCTGGTGCACTGGCTCGACGATACCAGGACGTTCGGCACCTTGCGTCCGCGCCGGCCGACCGGCGAGCCCACGCCATGACGGCCGGCATCGTTGCCGACTCCATCGTCAACCTCTGCGGCGCGATCGGCCTCGCGGTGGCCGCCGCCATGCTGCACCGGCGCGATCCCCGGGGACCGCTGACGGCGCGGCTCGTCGTTCTGCTCGGGACGGTCGCCTCGCTGTTCCTGCTGCGCGGCATCGCCTGGTGGATGGACAATGCTTTTCTCGACCGCCTCTCGCTGATTCCGGCGGCGCTGATCCCGCTCGGCGCGCTGGTGGTGACGGAGGGCCTGCTGCGCCGGCACGTGCATCGCATGCTCAAGGCAATTGCCCTTGCCGGCGGCGCGGCTCTCGCGATCGCCGGCGCGCTCGGTCCGGTCGCGTTCGAAAGCCACCACACAATCGTGCTGTCAGCCTTTCAGCTCGCAGGCTTTGCGACCTGCGCCTGGCTGCTGCTTCGCCGCGACCGCGCGAGCCTGCTGGCGTGGGAGAACCGCGCCATCGATCGCGTCGCCTTCGGCGCCATCATGGTCATCCCCTTCATCATCACAGATTTTCGCGTGCTGGCGCCGGGCATGCCGGTGCGGCTCGGCGCATTGGGCGCGCTGCTGGCGGTGACCGCGATCCTGATCGCCGGCGCCAGCGCGGAGACGCAGCGCCAAAGCGGGCTGCTGACAGTGTTGCGGATCCTCGGCGCCGCCTTGCTCGGCGCTGCCGCGGCCGCGCTCTCACCGGAGGTCGACGCGGCGCAACTGATGCGTTTCTGCGCGGTCGCCGTGGCCGGCGTGCTCACGATCGGACTGATCGGGGACGCCTTGCGCGCGGTGCTGCAAGCCCGCGAGCCGGGCGTGCTCGACTCGATCGGGGCGTCGAATGCGGCGACACGCGACGCTCTGATCGCCGAGCTCACGCGCCAGCCGGTCTTCGAGAGCGCACGCCGTTGCCGCGAGGATGAGCTGATTGCCTATGATCCGCCGCTGCTGCGCGACTTTCTCGCGTCGAGCCGGGTGCTGCGCCGGGCCGATGCGCCGTGGCGGCGGGCGGTCGCCGATCCGGCCGTCGAGCGCATGGTGGCGCTGATGGATGCGCGGCATGCGACGCATGTGATCGTGCTGTCGCACCAGCCAGTCGATCTCATCGTGCTCGCGGTCTCCGTGATCTCGGCCGATCCGGCCACGGAAACCGCGCTCGCGCTGGTCAGGCGCCTGCTGGTGCAGGCGCCTGATCCTCAGGACGTCACGCCCACATGTGATGGTGGGCATGCTGATGCTGTGACATGTCCATCATCGGCCCTTCCATCATCGGACCGTCCATGACGAGGGTCGCCGGAGCGGCGCTGGCGGCGGGCGCCGCGCTCGCCAGCATGATCACGTTCGAGGCGGGCGCCGCCGTGATGGCCGCCAGGACGGCGGCGGCGTCGGCACTGTTGCCGCCGCCGGTGGTCGCCAGCACCTGGCCGATCGTGGTGCCGTCGACATTGTAGGCGCCGCCATTGACCGGGATGTTGTTGCCGCCGACATCGGCTGCGTTCTGGTGCATCTGGTCGGCGGCCGCGGCGACCAGCGCCTTGTTGCCGGCCTGAAAGCCTTCGAGAATCTTGGCGATCTCGGCGCCGAGCGTGCTCTGGTCGCCGAGCAGCTCGTTGTCGAAGCGGGCCTGGAAGATGCCGCCCTGCGCCGCGTCGAAATCGGTGACGTCCTTCTTGAACGTCATCAGGTCGGCGGTGACCTTCGCCATCGCGGCGGCGTCGCCGGCATTGACCGCGGCGATGGCGGCTTTGCCGAGCGCGTTCGACTGGGCGATGAACATGGCCCAGAAATCGGTCTGCGCCTGGTTGTCCTGATAGGCCGGCGTCGGATTGAGGAAGTCGCCGAATCCGGTCCAGCCGTTGAGGCCGTTCTGCTGCGCCATGTTGGCGAGATTGGTGTCGCCGGCGACGATGTCGATGATGTCGAGGAAGTCGTCGTTGAGCGCGCGGCCGATGTCGACATTGCCGGCCGCGCCGTTGATGTGGGTGTTGACGAGCGCGAGCTGGTCGATGATGGCGAGCGCGTGCACGCCGGTCAGGCCGCCGAACTGCAGCGGGTTGGCGGCGACCAGCGCATTGAGGCCGGCGATCAGCGCGTCGACATCGTCCTGGATGATGTCGACATTGCTGTCGTTGACGCCGCCGATCAGCCGGTTGGCGGCGTCGTTGAAGATCAGGCCGAGCTCGGCCAGCGTGCCCTTGGCGGCGGTTGCGGCCGTCACGCCCTCGGGCAGCAGCGCCGGCGCCTGCAGGAAGCCGGTGACGCCATCGGCGTTGGTGGCCTTGCCGGCGAGGTTCGGATCGTTGTTGACGACGTTGAGGATGTCGAGATGCGCGTTGCGCAGCGCGGTCTCCGCGGCCGCGATGCTGCCGAACGCGCCGCCGCCGGTCACCGACGCCATCGCGGCATCCTGCGCCACCGTGATGTCGGCGAGGATCTTGTTGACGTTGGTCAGCGTCTGCCCGGTGAACTGGTTGGCGGCAACCATCGCCTTCAGGCCATCCTGAATCACGGTGAGATCGCCGGTGTAGTTGTAGACGCTGCCAAGCCCCTGGCCGCCTTCGTCGACCACGTTCCGCCACAGCCCGCCTTCCAGAAAGCGCGTCGCGTCGTTGAACACCACGCCGAGGTCGGCAAAGCCGAGCGCGGGCGTCGGTGGCGTGGGTGTGGGAGGTGTCGGCGTGGGCGGCATCGGCGCAGGCGCCGGCTGGCAGTGATGATTGTGATGATGATGGTGGTGGTTGTGATGATGGTGATCGTGGTGACTGTCGTGATGGTGACGATGATGGTGCGACATGTCCGACGTACTCCCCAAGGCTGCGCACCACTGCGGATGAGCCGAGGCACGGGGCGCGGCTGACGCGGGTGCGGATGATGCGGGCTATCTGCTGCCCGCTTCGTGGCTGCTTCGCGCAAGGAATGGGGAATGCGTCTGCGTCAGATTGTCGTGCGGCATACGGGGGGCGCTGCCGCACAGCTGCGACATCTCACCGCTTGACGGGTGAGGGGCCGCTTCAAGAGCACGCGACCCGCGGCGATGTCGCGCCACGGCAAATCAGTGAGTTGCAAGAGCGCTCGACCGTCGCGATTCGGTCGATGCTGGACGTTCCGAATGCACGCGGAGCGCCTTGCGACGATCCGACGCGTCCGGCGAAATGATGCTGAGATCCGGAGCAACGACGGGCCGCCGCTCCGATGTGGCCGGATCATGGCGATTTCTTTGCGAAGGCCGCGAATGCGTCGGCGTAGTCGGCATGCCAGCGCGACAGCGGCGGCCGGTTCTCGACGATGTCGCCCGCGGCCCACAGGATGCGCCGCTCGTCCAGCGCGCGCGGCACGTCGTTGTCAGGGCACAGCACGTAGAAGTCGCCGGCCGCGACGCGCTCCAGCATGAAGTCGACCGTCTGCTCCGGCGTCCATGCTGCGGCCGGCTTCTCGACGCGGCCATTGGCGGTCAGCGGCGTGAACACGAAGCCCGGAATGAACAGATGCGCTGTCACCTGGCAGCCGGGCGTGTTGCGCAGCTCATGCTGCAGCGCCTCGGTGAACGCCTTCACGCCGGCCTTGGAAACGTTGTAGGCGGGATCGCCAGGCGGCGTGGTGATGCCCTGCTTGGAGCCGGTGTTGATGATCAGCGCCGCCCGGCCTTGTGCGATCATGCCGGGGGCGAACACCTGCGCGCCATGGATGATGCCCCACAGGTTGACGCCGAGGATGCGCTGCCAATTGTCGTCGGCAAGCATCTTGCTGCCCGGCTGGATGCCGGCATTGTTCATCAGCACGTCGATCGCGCCGAACCGCTGCCGCACCGCCGTTTCGAGCGCGACCACGCTGTCCCGGCTGCTCACATCGACCGTGGCGGTCATGACCGCAGCCTCGCCACGCTTGGTCGCAGCCGCGAGCCTGGCGGCGGCGTCGCGCAGCCGGGCCTCGTCGATATCGGCGATGCAGACGTTCATGCCGCGTTCTGCAAAGCGCATGGCGGCGGCGAGCCCGATGCCGGAGGCGCCTCCGGTGATGACGGCGGTGTGGTCGGCGGACAGAGCAGGGTGAGACACGGCAGGTTCTCCGGCATGACGATGAGATGCTGGTGTATGATGTCCTGGCGCGGCTGCAAGATCATCCCGCTGACGGCAAGACGGGTTTTTTGCGGCTACAACGCGAGGCGCATCAGTCCGGTCACAGATGCATCGTGTCGGCTGGAACCGGCTTACGACGCGGTTCTGGCCGCGCGGGCCTTCCGTGGCTTCTCGATGTCGCTGCGCAGCGCGGCGAGATCCTTCTTCACGGCATTGGCCGCGTCGCGCTCGATGCGCCGGTAACGTTCGACCAGCTGCGCGCCGAACGCCGTCAGCGCCGCGCCACCGCCATTGCGGCCGCCGGTCTGCCGCGCGACCGCGGGCTGCCGGCATACCCGGTTGATCTCGTCGACGAGGTCCCAGGCCCGCTTGTAGGACATGTCCATCGCGCGCCCGGCCGCTGAGATCGAGCCGTGCCGCGCGATGTTCTCCAGAAGCGCGATCTTGCCCGGCCCGATCCGGCTGCCGTCATCGAGATCGATGCGCAGGCTGAGCGAGGGCAGGGCGTTCGCTTTCGGCATGGAGGGTCTGCTCATACTGACGTGGGGCGGACATTGCCACCATCATGTTTTGCGAACAAGATGATGCCAATCGACAATCGCAACGACATCTGGGGACGAAATGCTGCCTGCGCTGTTTTCACCGCTCACGATCGGTCCTTATCACCTCAAGCATCGCGTCGTGATGGCGCCGTTGACCCGCATGCGCGCCGCAAAGGAGACGCTCGCGCCGCGGCCGCTCAACGTCGACTATTATGCGCAGCGCGCCACGCCGGGCGGGCTGATCATCGCCGAGGCCTCGCCGGTCGCGCCGACCGGCACCGGTAGCCCGAACGTGCCGGGCATCTATAGCACGGCGCAGATCGCCGGCTGGAGGCAGGTCGTCGACGCCGTGCATGCCAAGGGCGGATTCATCTTCCTGCAGCTCTGGCATGTCGGCCGCGTCTCGCATTCCTCGTTCCAGCCGGGCGGTGCGCTGCCGGTGGCGCCGTCGGCGATCGCGATCGGCGACGATCTCAAGGCGATGACGGCGGACGGCAGGCCGGCGGCCTACGAGACGCCGCGGGCGCTGGAGTCCGACGAGATCCCCGCGCTCGTCGCGGCTTATGGCCAGGCGGCGCGCAACGCGATCGCGGCGGGCTTCGACGGCGTCGAGGTGCATGGTGCGAACGGCTATCTGATCGAGCAGTTCCTGCAGACCCGCAGCAACCAGCGCACCGACCGCTACGGCGGCTCCATCGAAAACCGCTGCCGCTTCCTGCTCGAGGTGACGGAAGCCGTGATCGCCGCTTGCGGCGCCGACAAGGTCGGCGTGCGGCTGTCGCCCTATGGCATCGCCAACGGCTCCGGCGAAGCCGACCCGATGCCGCTCTACACGCATGCGATCGAGGCGCTGAACAGGCTCGGCATCGCCTATCTGCATCTGATCGAGCCGCGCTCCTCCGGCGCCGGCCGCGCCGACGTCAACTGGCAGAACGTGCCGTCGGCCATCGCTCTGTTCCGGCCGGTGTGGAAGGGCGTGCTGATCGGTGCCGGCGGCTTTACCGGCGAGCCGGCGGAGGCGGCGATCAAGGCGGGCCATGCCGACGCCATCGCCTTCGGTCGCTACTTCATCAGCAATCCGGACCTGCCGGCACGCCTGCAGCACGGCTGGCCCTTGACGCCCTATCACCGACCGACCTTCTACGGCGGCGAGGAGAAGGGCTACACGGACTATCCGGTGTATCAGGAGACAGCCGAGGCGTAGCCTCCGCTCTCTCCACGTCATTGCGAGAAGCGAAGCGTATGATGATCGACGCTCTTCGCTCGTCTCTTTCCACATCGTCATGCCCGGGCTTGTCCCGGGCATCCCCGTCCATCCAAGCGTGCCGACCGACGTGGATGGCCGGGACAAGCCCGGCCATGACGTGGTGAGGGCTTGCACCAACAAACAACACCGCGTCGCCGGAGGAACCGCAACATGAAGAACCGCACCACCGGACGTTCGGCCTTCCTCGCGCTGCTCAAGGACGAGGGCATCACGCATCTGTTCGGCAATCCCGGCACCACCGAATTGCCGGTCATGCATGCGCTGAAGGATCATCCCGATCTCACCTACGTCATGGCGATGCAGGAGAGCCTGGTGGTGGCGATCGCCGACGGCTTCAGCCGCGCCTCGGGACGTCTCGTCGCCTGCAACGTCCACGTCGCTCCGGGTCTCGGCAACGCCATGGGCGCGCTCTACAATGCGCAATTCACCGGCACGCCGATGATCCTCACCGCCGGCCAGCAGGAGCAGGGCCACGGCCTGATGGAGCCATTGCTCTACGGTCCGCTGGTGCGGATGGCCGAGCCGCTGGTGAAATGGGCGGTCGAGGTGACGAGGCTGGAGGACCTGCCGCGCATCATCAGGCGCGCCGCCAAGGTCGCGACCACGCCTCCGACGGGCCCCGTCTTCATCTCGCTGCCCGGTGATATCCTCAATGCCGAAGCCGGCATCGAACTCGGCCGGTCGACGCGGGTCGATGCGCGCGTGCGGCCGACCGCGGACGCGTTGCAGGGGCTGGCGCAGCGCATTCTCAAGGCGCAGCGGCCGGTGATCATCGCCGGCGACGAGATCGTCAAGAGCGATGCGCTGCAGGCCGCCGCGGAGTTCGCCAGCGCGATCGGCGCGCCCGTGCATCAGCAGTCCGCGCCCTATGGCGCGCATTTCCTCTCCGAGCATCCCTGCTACATCGGCTCGCTGTCGCGCGCGCAGAAGCAGGTCCGCGATCTCCTGGCGCCGCATGATCTGCTGATCGTGCTCGGCGCCGATCCGTTGCGGATGTCCGTGCACAGCGAGATCGAGCCGCTGCCGGAGGGACTGCCGATCGTGCAGATCGGCTTGGTCGATTGGGAGCTGGGCAAGAACTTCGGCGCCGAGATCGCGCTGAAAGCCGACGTCCGCGAGACGCTCCTGCAGCTCACGCCGCTGCTGCGCGAGGTGGGCGGTTCGTCCCTGCAAGCTACCGCGCAAGCGCGCATCGCGGAGCTGTCGTCGAAGAACTGGAGTGCGCGGCGCCGGACGCTGACCGCTCAGATCGAGACGGCACGCGACAAAACGCCGATCGATCCCGACTATCTCGCGCTGCAGGTGGCCCAGGCCATGCCGGAGCATGGCATCCTGGTCGACGAGGGGCTGACGTCCGCGCGCTACATGACGGCGCTGTGGCCGTACCGCGACCGCTACAACTATCACGGCCTCGCGTCGGGTGGCATCGGCTGGGGCCTGCCGGCCTCGGTCGGCGTCAGCCTCGCCAATCCCGACCGTCCCGTGGTGTGCTACTCCGGCGACGGCAGTGCGATGTATTCGATCCAGGCGCTGTGGACCGCGGCTCACCACAAGCTGCCGCTCTCCGTCGTCATCGTCAACAATGGCGGCTATCGCATCATCAAGCAGCGGCTGCTGTCGTTCCACGGCGACGACAACTATATCGGCATGGACTTTGTCGATCCGCCGGTGGACTTCGCCGGGCTGGCAAGATCGCTGGGCTGCGAGTCACTGCGCGTCGGCGATCCCAGTGAGTTGAAGTCGGTGCTGTCGGGGGCCTTCCGGCGGCCGGGCACGAAGCTGATCGAGGTGATGGTGAGCAATGCGGTGAATTGAACAGCTTGGCCTGATGGTTCGAGACGCGCCGCACCTCATCCGCGGCGACCTGCTCGCTCGGTCATGACCATCCGGGGGAAGCGGCGCTCCTCACCATGAGGGTGGAGATCTCGCCAGCCATGAGGGTTAGGATTTCGCCACAAGCTCGGTCCTCGTCCTGAGGAGCCCGCCGCAGGCGGGCGTCTCGAAGGAGGCGGCGGGCGGAGAAGCCGCGAGAAAATTCTTTACGAATATCCGAAGATGTGCTTTATTCCCGAAATCCCGCCTCACACGGAGGGGCGCATCGCGATCGTCACGACACGCGAGGTGGGATGCGACGGCTGTCGGCATGCCGCAGCGTGGGGAGACCCGCGCCGACGAACGGCAGGTTGCGGACGTGAAGGCGTGTGGTCCTGGCGCCCCGATGCTGGCGCCAAGTCCGCGGGTGATGATCCCGCAGACGACGGTGGCTATCGAGCCGGACACCGGGGAGAGCGCGCTATAAGCGTGAAAACCGTCGCGCGGGGAATGCCGGATGTTCGGCTGAACCTGTGGTGACTGCCGCCTGCTTTTCTTTCTGCAGGCGGGCCATGGGTGAGGCCTTCACCCGGCATTCCCCGCGCCCTCCGTCTCGTGAGGGTGTTCATGCCAATAGCTCGGGTGCTCGACCGCACCGCGAGAACGAGAGCGCGTAAGTCGGGGACGGCGACAATGCTGCCCGACGCGTCAAGTCCCAGGCATGGCAGTTCCATAATCCGAGACGCATGCGCTGACCCATTGAATTCAAACCCAGCCTCTTTCGCTCCGCCCACGATCCCGATATGACGCCGCCTTCGTTGTGACTGGAAAAGCGCCATGACCAGGATTGATGCAATCGCCCGTGCCCGTCAAAGCCTGACGAGCGGTGACTTCCTGGCCGAGCTCGGCCGCCGGGTCGCCTATCGCACCGAGAGCCTCAATCCCGAGCGCAAGGACGACCTCGCGGCGTATCTGGCCAACGAGCTGACGCCGTCCTTTGCCGCGCTCGGCTTTTCCTCCGAGATCGTGCCCTCGCCGAGCGGCAAGTCGCCGTTCCTGATCGCGACCTACCACGAGAGCGACAGCGCCCCGACGATGCTCAGCTATGGCCACGGCGACACCGTCGACGGCATGGCCGGCGAATGGCGCGACGGGCGCGATCCCTGGGCGGTGACGCCGGACGGCAACCGCCTCTACGGCCGCGGCACGGCCGACAACAAGGGCCAGCACAGCATCAACATGGCGGCGCTGCGCGCGGTGCGCGAGGCCCGCGGCGGCAAGCTCGGCTTCAATGCCAAATTCATCATCGAGATGGGCGAGGAGATCGGCTCGCCCGATCTCGCAGAGGTGGCCGACCGGCATCGCGACGCCTTGAAGGCCGACGTCTTCATCGGCTCGGACGGCCCGCGGCTGTCGACCGCGCGCCCCACCATCTTTCTCGGCTGCCGCGGCGGCATCCGGCTGCATCTCGACGTCAACCTGCGCGAGGGCGGCAATCATTCCGGCAATTGGGGCGGCGTGCTTGCCAATCCCGCGACCATTCTCGCCAACGCCATTTCCACGCTGGTCGACGGCCAGGGCCGCATCAAGCTGGAGTCGCTGAAGCCGCCGCGCCTCACCAACGCCATCCGCGCCATCCTCGCCGACGTGAAGGTCGAGCCGACCGCCGACGAGCCGGCGCTGTCCGACAATTGGGGCGAGGATGGGCTGACGCCGGCGGAGCGGCTCTATGCCTGGAATACGCTCGAGGTGCTGGCGATCTCCTCCGGCAATATCGACAAGCCGGCGAATGCGATCCCGGGCCGCGCCCGTGCCGTGCTGCAGCTGCGTTTCGTCGTCGGCACCAAGGTCGACAGCATCGTGGAGGACGTGAAGAACCACCTCGTTGCGCATGGCTTCCCGATGATCGAGGTCAGCATGACGCAGGGCTTCATGGCCTCGCGCGCCGACATCGACAGTCCCTGGATCAAATGGGCCGCGGATTCCATCAAGATGAGCACCGGCAAGGCGCCCGCCGTGCTGCCGAACTTCGGCGGCTCGCTGCCCAATGACGTGTTTGCCGACGTGTTGAAGATGCCGACCATGTGGGTGCCGCATTCCTATCCGGGCTGCTCGCAGCACGCGCCGGATGAGCACATTCTGCTGGATGTCACGGAGGAGGCGCTCGGCCTGATGGCCGGGCTGTTCTGGGATCTTGGCGAATTGCGGAAGCCGCTGTGAACCGAGAAGGAGGCATGAGCACACATCGCCTGGCATCATTGGTGCTCACCTCCCGCCGCCTGAGCCGGAGTGAGGGGCGTGCCGCGTGCGGGAACCGTCCGCCTGCAACTTTCGTCTGGTCGCGGGGCATGCGAGCTGATCGTAGTTTACCATCCCGACGTTCGGCGCTGCCGTTTCAGCCCGAACGTCTTGTCGAAGGGGACGCGGGACAGGCAATTTGTCGCAAGCGTCCGAGAACTTCCCGCCGCGGGGCGGTCTATGGTGCCCGCGCTCGTCCGGCCGGTGATCGTCCGGGGGCGGGGGCCATTTTGAGTTCGCTGTGGTTTATGCAAGCATCCGGCGATCAGCCGGATTGAGGAGATCAGTTATGAAGCAGCTTCGCCTATTCGGTCTTGCCGTCGCCGCCGCGCTCTGCGCCGGCCAGGTGCAGGCCGAGGACCTGACGGGGACCCTGAAGAACATCAAGGAGACCGGTGCGATCACGCTGGGCGTGCGCGACTCCTCGATCCCGTTCTCCTATCTCGACGACAATCAGAAGCCGATCGGCTTTGCCATCGACATCTGCATGGGCATCGTCGATGCCGTGAAGAAGGAGCTCAAGCTCGACAAGCTCGACGTGAAGCTCAATCCGGTGACGTCGTCGACCCGCATCCCGCTGCTCGCCAACGGCACCATCGATCTGGAATGCGGCTCCACCACCAACAATGCCGAGCGCCAGAAGCAGATCTCCTTCACCAACACCCACTTCCTGACGGCGAGCCGCTACGTCTCGAAGAAGTCGAGCAACATCAACAAGATTGATGATCTGAAGGGCAAGACGGTCGTGTCGACTGCCGGCACCACCAACATCAAGCAGCTCACCGAAGCCAATGCCGCACGCAATCTTGGGATCAACATCATCCCGGCCAAGGATCACGCCGAAGCCTTCCTGATGGTCGAGACCGATCGCGCCGTGGCTTTCGTGATGGACGACATCCTGCTGTCGAGCCTCGTCGCTAGCTCCAAGGATCCGGCCGCCTACGTCATCTCCAAGGATGCGTTCTCCAAGCCGGAGCCCTACGGCATCATGCTCCGCAAGGACGATCCGCAGTTCAAGAAGGTCGTCGATGCCGCGACCGCCAAGATCTACACCAGCGGCGAGGGCGCCAAGCTGTATGACAAGTGGTTCATGCAGAAGATCCCGCCGAAGGGCCTGAACCTGAACACCCCGATGTCGGCCGAGCTGAAGGCCGAGTTCGCCAAGCCGTCGGACTCGCCGGATCCGGACTCGTACAAGCCGTAAGCTGGACACAACTCGCGCGGCGAACTCGCTGCGCTCCCCTCCCCCTTGCGGGGAGGGGTCGGGGGTGGGGGTCTCAGCAAAGACTCTCCGTGTGGACCCCCCACCCCGACCCTCCCCCGCAAGGGGGGAGGGAGCGCACCGTCGCTGGTGGCGACGTTCCGCAATCCGACTGCGAGCCAATCTTCTCAGGACACCCCCGTGAACTACACCTGGAACTGGCACATCTTCCTGGAGCCGAACCCGACCGGGGCCGGCACCTATTTCGACATGCTGCTGGCGGGGTTGAAGGTCACCATCGTGACCTCGCTGTCGGCCTGGGTGATCGCGCTGATCTGCGGCACGATCGTCGGCATCCTGCGCTCGCTGCCCTCGAAGCTCGCGACCTGGATCGGTTTTCTCTACGTCGAATTCTTCCGCAACATGCCGCTGCTGGTGCAGCTGTTCCTGTGGTTCTTCGTGCTGCCGGAGCTCCTGCCGCGCACCGCCGGCCTGTGGCTGAAACAGATGCCGAATGCGCCGTTCTTTACGGCAGCGGTTGGCATCGGGCTGTTCATGTCGGCGCGCGTCGCGGTGCAGCTCGCGGCCGGCATCGGCTCGCTGCCGCGCGGCCAGATGATGGCGGCGACCGCGCTCGGCCTCACCCCATTGCAGGCCTACCGTTACGTGCTGCTGCCGATGGCTTTCCGCATCATCCTGCCGCCGCTGACGTCCGAATTTCTCAACACGGTCAAGAACAGCGCGGTCGCGATCACGATCGGATTGATCGAGCTGACCGGTGCCGCGCGCGCCATGCAGGAATTCTCCTTCCAGGTGTTCGAGGCGTTCAGCGCCGCAACGCTGATGTATCTCGTCATCAACGTCATCGTCGTGATCGGCATGCGCCTCCTGGAGCGCGCGGTGGCGATCCCTGGCTACATCACGGGCAAATGAGATGCTGGCCAATTTCGACTTCGACGTCATCCGCCGCTCGCTGAGCTATCTGTTCATCGACGGCATGACCTTCACGCTGACGCTGACCGCGCTGTCGGCTTTTGGCGGTCTCGTCTTCGGCACGCTGATCGCGCTGATGCGGCTGTCCGGCTATCGCGTGATGGGCTGGATCGCCGGGCTCTACGTCGACTTCATGCGCTCGCTGCCGCTGGTGCTGGTGATCTTCTGGTTCTACTTCCTGGTCCCCTATATCGGGCAGTGGATCACCGGATCGTCGCGGCCGATCAAGGTCGGCGCCTTCGCTTCCTCGCTGATCACCTTCATCATGTTCGAGGCGGCGTATTTCTCCGAGATCATGCGCGCCGGCATCCAGTCGATCTCGCGCGGCCAGCCGGCCGCGGCCTCGGCGCTCGGACTGACCTATGCGCAGACCATGCGCTACGTCGTGCTGCCGCAGGCGTTCCGCAACATGCTGCCGGTGCTGCTGACCCAGACCATCGTGCTGTTCCAGGACACCTCGCTGGTCTACGTGCTCTCGATCCCGGACTTCCTCGGGGCGGCCTCCAAGGTCGCGCAGCGCGACGGCCGGCTGGTCGAGATGTATCTGTTCGCGGCCCTGATCTACTTCACCATCTCCTGCATCGCGTCCTACGGCGTCCGCCGCCTGCAGTCGCGCATCGCCATCATCAGGTAGTCGGCTCCCATGATCGAAATCAGCCACGTCAACAAATGGTACAGCCCGAGCTTCCAGGTGCTGAAGGACTGCACGACATCGGTCGCCAAGGGCGAGGTGGTGGTGGTCTGCGGTCCCTCCGGCTCCGGCAAGTCGACCCTCATCAAATGCGTCAACGCGCTGGAGCCGTTCCAGGACGGCACGATCACGATCGATGGTCTCAAGGTCAATGATCCCAAGACCAACCTGCCGAAGCTGCGCTCGCGCGTCGGCATGGTGTTCCAGCATTTCGAGCTGTTTCCGCATCTGAAGATCATCGAAAATCTCTGCCTCGCCCAGCAGAAGGTGCTGGGGCGCGGCCACGAGGAAGCGACCGCCAAGGGCATGAAGCTGCTGGAGCGCGTCGGGCTGAAGGAGCAGGCGCAGAAATTTCCGGCGCAGCTCTCGGGCGGCCAGCAGCAACGTGTCGCGATCGCGCGTGCGCTCGCCATGGACCCGATCGCTATGCTGTTCGACGAGCCGACCTCGGCGCTCGATCCGGAGATGATCAGCGAGGTGCTCGACGTCATGGTCGATCTCGCCCGCGAGGGCATGACCATGATGGTCGTGACCCACGAGATGGGGTTTGCCAGGAAGGTCGCCCGCCGCGTCATCTTCATGGACCGCGGCGAGATCGTCGAGGACGCCAAGAAGGATGAGTTCTTCGGCCAGCCCCGCAGCGAGCGCGCGCAGCAGTTCTTGTCGAAGATTTTGTCGCACTAGTTAGACCCGTCATTCCGGGTTCGATGCTGCGCATCGCCCCGGAATGACGGCGAGAGAAACGATCGGCGCATGCTAAGGACTATGCGTGCGCTGATGAGAAAGGAGATACCGCCTTGGACCCCATCGCTTACGTCAACGGCGCCTTCGTGCCCCTGTCCGAGGCCAAGGTCTCGGTGCTCGATCGCGGCTTCCTGTTCGCCGACGGCATCTACGAGGTGGCGGCGGTGCTCGACGGCAAGCTGGTCGACAGCGCCTCGCACCTCGCCCGGCTGGAGCGCTCGGTCGGCGAGATCGGGCTGGCGCTGCCGGAGAGCCTGGCGCGAATCGAGGCGCTGCAGAAGGAGCTGGTCGCGCGCAACCGGCTCGACCAGGGCATGGTCTATCTGCAGGTCACGCGGGGCGCTGACAAGGGCCGCGACTTCCCGTTTCCGAAAGGCGACGTCAAGCCGACGCTGGTGATGTTCGTGACCGCCAAGAACATCGTCGATGCACCCTCGGCGACGGCGGGCATCGGCGTCATCACCGTGCCCGACATCCGCTGGGCGCGGCGCGACATCAAGAGCGTCGCGCTGCTGGCGCAGGTGCTGGCGAAGCAGGCGGCTGCGGCCGCCGGCGCTGGAGAGGCCTGGATGGTCGAGGATGGTCACGTGACCGAGGGCGGCTCGTCCTCCGCCTTCATCCTGACCAAGGACGACGTCATCGTCACCAGGCCGAACTCCAACGCGATCCTGCCGGGCTGCACCCGCAAGGCGGTGGTGAAGCTCGCCGAGGAGCGTCAGCTCAAGGTCGAGGAGCGGCTGTTCACCGTGGAGGAGGCGCTCGCGGCGAAGGAGGCCTTCATCACCAGCGCGAGCTCGTTCGTGCAGCCGGTGGTCACGATCGACGGCAAGCCGGTCGGCGACGGCAAGCCTGGCCCGGTCGCGGCGCGGCTGCGCGAGATCTATGTCGATTTTGCGCGCGCGACGGCGGTGTAGTTCGACGAGAGAGCAGATGCAGCATCGAAACCCGTTTGCTTCGTCCGGCGCTTTGCTATCGTGGCGGCGAACCAAACAAAAACGGGGAGGCGTTTCGATGCGGTATCGCTTGTGCGGGCTTGCGGCCGGACTGTTGATTGCGGGCGCGAGCTGGGGGACGGCATTCGCCGATGACGGCTGGGTGACCCTGGTCGACGGTGACAAGAAGGTCGAATTCGCCGAGGTCGGCAAGGCCAATTGGGAGGCGAAGGACGGCGTGCTGATGGCCGACAAGCTCGACGGCAAGGATCCGTCCTATCTGGTCACCAAGGCCAGCTACAAGGATTTCCAGATCAAGGCCGAGTTCTGGGTCGACGACGCCGCCAACAGCGGCATCTTCATCCGTTGCGACCAGTCGGCGAAGATCGACTCCAACATCTGCTACGAGGTCAACATCTTCGACAAGCGGCCCGATCCGAAATACGGCACCGGCGCCATCGTCGACGTGTCCAAGGTCGATCCGATGCCGAAGGCCGGCGGCAAGTGGAACACCTACGAGATCACCGCCAAGGGCACGCGGCTGACCGTGATGCTCAACGGCGAGAAGACCGCCGACGTCGACGACAGCAAGCATGCTGCGGGGCCGATCGCCCTGCAATACGGCTCGGGCGTCGTAAAGTTCAAGAAGGTGCAGATCAAGCCGCTATAGCGGTGCATTCCGGGCAGCGGCGCTGACCGCGGCTCGCGCGGTAAAGGCCCTTGCAGTACCAATGGCGCGCCATCATCTGCAGAGGATGGCGGGCCAGCCTGGCCAGCGTCACCAGTTCGAGCATGGCGGGCATTGCGGACTCCCTCACTTTCTTCCGACGAGATGGGGCGGCGCTTCGGTGACGGAAGTGCCGCCCCAGTCGCGTCAGCCATGCAGCTTCTTTGCGGTCTCGGCGATCACGCGCCCTTGATAGCGCGCCCCCGCCAGCTCGTTCTCGCTCGGCAGCCGGCTGCCGTCGCCGCCAGTGATGGTGGTCGCGCCATAGGGCGAGCCGCCGGTGATCTCGTCGAGCTTCATCTGGCCGGCGAAGCCGTAGTTGAGGCCGACGATGGTCATGCCGAAATGCAAGAGGTTGGTGATGATCGAGAACAGCGTGACCTCCTGGCCGCCATGCTGGGTCGCGGTCGAGGTGAAGGCGCCGCCGACCTTGCCGTTCAGCGCGCCCTTGGCCCAGAGGCCGCCGGCCTGGTCGAGGAAGTTGGCCATCTGCGAGGCCATGCGACCGAAGCGGGTGCCGGTGCCGACGATGATGGCGTCATAGTTGGCGAGCTCCTCGACCTTGGCGATCGGTGCGGCCTGGTCGAGCTTGTAGTGCGAGGCCTTGGCGACGTCGGCGGGCACGAGCTCCGGCACGCGCTTGATGTCGACGGCGGCGCCGGCTTCGCGGGCGCCTTCGGCGACGGCGTTGGCCATCGCTTCGATGTGGCCGTAGGCGGAATAGTAGAGAACGAGAACCTTGGTCATGGAAGTCTCCGTGGGAATGCGAGTGATCGGGGAGGGCGTCCCGGCCGGAGAGCCGACCGGGATCGCGAAACAGACTTAAGCGGCGTCGACCAGCACCAGTTCGGAATCTTCGAGCGCCGTGATCTTCAGCGTGGCCTCGTCGCGGATGGCGGCGCCGTCACGAGCGTTGACGCGGACGCCGTTCACTTCGACGCTTCCGGCGGCAGGCACGAGATAGATGTGCCGGGCCTTGTCGGCGCTGTACTCGGCGGTCTCGCCGGCCTTCAGCGTGGTGCCGAGTACGCGCGCCTTGGCACGGATCGGCAACGCGTCGCCGTCATCTGCGAAGCCGCTCGCCAGTGTGACCAGCTTGCCGGAGCGGTCGGACTTCGGGAACGGCTTGGCGCCCCAGGTCGGCTGGCCGCCATCGGTGGTCGGCTCGATCCAGATCTGGAAGATCCGCGTCGTGGTCGGCTCGAGATTGTACTCGGAGTGGCGGATGCCGCTGCCCGCACTCATCACCTGGACGTCGCCGGCTTCGGTGCGGCCCTTGTTGCCGAGGCTGTCCTGATGGGTGATCGCGCCTTCGCGGACGTAGGTGATGATCTCCATGTTGCGATGGGGATGCGCGGGGAAGCCGGTGTTCGGTGCGATCTCGTCATCGTTCCAGACGCGCAGGGCGCCGTGGCCCATGTGGTTGGGGTCGTAGTAGTTCGCGAACGAGAAATGATGCTTGGCCTTGAGCCAGCCGTGGTCGGCGCCGCCCAGCGCCGCAAAGGGCTTCAGTTCGATCATGGGTCTGCTCCTGTGGTTGCAACGGCCGGCCGGAGCCGCCGTGCTGTTGGGCATTGGAATAAGGGAGCGGCCGGAGTATAGAAATAGAAACTATTGAAACCTATTGTTTCCAAAAACGAGATTCGAGGCGATGGCACGACTTCCGGATTTCGAGGCGATGGCGATCTTCGCCAAGGTCGTCGAGCTGCGCTCCTTCGCCGGCGCCGCGCAGGAACTTAGCCTCTCCAAGGCCTCCGTCTCCAAGGCGGTGAGCCGGCTGGAGGAGCGTCTGGGCACGCGGCTGTTCAACCGCACCTCGCGGCGCCTGGCGCTGACGGACGCCGGCCAGCGCCTGTCCGAGCGCGCCGCGCAACTGCTCGTCGATGGCGAGGCGGCCGAGACCGAGGCGCTCGCGCAGTCGCTGACGCCGCGCGGGCTGGTGCGCTTCGCGGTGCCAATGACGTTCGGCGTCAAGAAGATCGCGCCGCTGCTGCCGGCGTTCCTGGAGCAATATCCGGAGGTCTCGATCGACCTCCACATGAGCGACGCCACCGTCGATTTGATCGGCGAAGGTTTCGATCTCGCACTGCGCATCGCGCGGCTGCCGGACTCCTCGCTGCTCGCGCGCCGGCTCTGCGCCATGCCGCGCTACACGGTGGCGGCGCCGTCCTATCTGAAACGCCACGGCCGGCCGACGCACCCGATGCATCTCGCCGAGCACAAATGCTTCGGCTACGCCTATCTCTCCACGGCCGGCGTTTGGCACTACACCAATGCGGCCGGCGAGCAGGCCAGCGTGCGGCCGGCGGGACAGCTGCGCGTCAACAATGGCGAGGCGCTGTTGCCGGCGGTGCGCGCCGGGCTCGGCATCGCAGACCTGCCGGATTTCATCGTGGGCGACGCGATCGCGTCGGGCGAGGTCGAGGTGGTGCTGAAGGGCTGGAGCCAGCCGGAAGGCGCGATGCACCTGGTGATGCCGCCCGGCGGCCCGCGCCCCGCGCGGGTCGAGGTGCTGACGGAGTTTCTGGTGAAGGAACTGGCGAAGGCGAAGAAGCGATGAGCGCGCCCGCCGATCTCAGCCGATCAGGACTGCACCTCGCAGACGTCGACCCATGCCGCTTCTGTCAGCTCGGCCATGCGATCCGGCGTGATCTTCACCGCGCTGTGGGTCGAGCCCGCCGCGGGCACGACGATGTCGAAGGCCTTCAGTGACAGATCGCAATACACCGGCAGCGGCGACTTCAGCCCGAACGGGCAGACGCCGCCGACCTCGTGCCCCGTGATGTCGGCGACCTCGTCGAGACCCAGCATCTTCGGCTTGCCGCCGAACTGAGCCTTGACCTTCTTGTTGTCCATCCGCGCATGGCCCGCGGCGACGATCAGGATGACGCGGTCGCCGACGCGCAACGACAGCGTCTTGGCGATGCGGGCCGGCTCCACGCCATAGGCTTCCGCCGCGAGCGCCACGGTTGCGGAGCTCTGGCTGGAGACGAGGACGTCGATGTCGGGGGCTTTTTCAGCGAAGAAGGCGCGGACGGATTCAAGGCTCATGCGTGTTGACGATCTCAGGCAATTCGGAGAGCGCAGCAATACGATAATCGGGCGCAAAACCCAACTCGTCCATCTGGGTGCGCAGCGCCTTGAACATCGTGAGCGGGGACACGAGATCGGTCTTGATGCAGGCGGCCGCCATGGCTTCGGGAGTGACGCGCTCGATCCAGGCGACGTTGAGGCCGAAGGCCTTGGCGCCGCAGACGTCCCAGGGATTGGAGGACACGAACAGCACCTCGGCGGGTGCAAGTCCAAGTGTCTCCGCGATCAGCATATACGCTTCGGGACTCGGCTTGAAGATCTTGTGGGCATCGACGCTGATGACCGCATCGAGCATAGCATCGAAGCCGCTGGCCTTCACCAGGCCGTCGAGCATCGCGGGGCTGCCGTTGGAGAGGATCGCGAGCCGGCGGTCCTTCATCGCGGCGAGCGCGGCGCGTGCATCAGGGTAGGGATCGAGATCGAGATATTTGGCGATGATGCGATCGCGTGTGATCGCATCGGCCTGCAGGCCGAGAACGCGCAGCGTATAGAGCAGCGACTCGCGGGTGACGACCGAAAAATCCTCGTAGCGCTGCATCAGCGAGCGCAGCCAGGTGTATTCGAGCTGCTTGATGCGCCAGATCTGGGTGATGATGTCGCCGTGGCCGGGAAAGGCCTGCTCGGTGACCGCCGCCACTGACTGGATATCGTACAGCGTGCCATAGGCGTCGAAGACGATGGCTTTGAACGGCATGGCGCTCACCTGACCACCTTGAACAGGCGCAATGACTAATGGGTCACCGCGCCTGCGTAGACTAGCACGATCCTTGCGGACCGGACGATGTCAGATCCCGAGCAGCCTGCGCGCGTTGGCCTTCAACACCTTCGGCCGGATCTCGTCGCGGATGTCGAGCTTGGCGAAATCGGCGAGCCAACGGTCAGGGGTGATCACCGGCCAGTCCGAGCCGAACAGCATCTTGTCCTGCAGGATCGAGTTGATGTAGCGGACGAGGATCGGCGGGAAGTATTTCGGCGACCAGCCCGAGAGATCGATATAGACGTTCGGCTTGTGGGTCGCGACCGACAGCGCCTCCTCCTGCCAGGGGAAGGAGGGATGGGCCAGGATGATCTTGAGGTCGGGGAAGTCGGCCGCGACGTCGTCCATGTACATCGGGTTGGAATATTTCAGCCGCATCCCCATGCCGCCCGGCATGCCCGAGCCGACGCCGGTCTGGCCGGTGTGGAATAGCGCGATCGCGCCGCCGTCGTTGATCGCCTCATACAGCGGATAGGCCAGCCGGTCGTTGGCGTAGAAACCCTGCATGGTCGGGTGGAACTTGAAGCCGCGAACGCCATACTCCTCGATCAGCTTGCGCGCCTCGCGCACGCCGAGCTTGCCCTTGTGCGGATCGATGCTGACGAAGGGGATCAGCACATCGAGATGGTCGGAGGCGACCTCGAGCATCTCGTAATTGTTGTAGCGGCGGAAGCCGGTCTCGCGCTCGGCGTCGACCGGGAAGATCACGGCGGCGATGTTCTTCGAGCGATAATAGGCCGCCGTCTCCGGCACCGTCGGCGGATGCTTGTGCGGCGACTTGAAGTAGTCGGCCATCTGGGCCTGGAAATCGTCGTAGCCGTCATCCGCATGCATGCCGCAGGGCTCCTCGGCATGGGTATGGATATCGATGGCGACGACGTCGTCGATCTTGGGCAGAGCGAGCTTGGGCATGGGCGTTCCCGGGGGTTGGTTCTTGGCTTTGATAAATTGATTATAGGATATAACGAATTTGGCAATCGCCAAGTTGGATCGAGGGGCCCCGTGCTGGGCCGGTTCTGTTGAAGCCCGGCGCCGCCATGATTGACATCCGGCGGGCCGGTGGTTAGAAACCGGCCAATCCGGGCGGCTTGGTCGCTTGCGGAACTCCCTTTCTATTTGCCACTTCCGGCCTGTCCAACACGGCCTTTCAACGTATCAGGATGTCCCATGAAGGTCCGTAACTCGCTGAAGTCGCTGCGTGGCCGCCACCGTGCCAACCGTCTGGTCCGCCGCAAGGGCCGCGTCTACGTGATCAACAAGGTCCAGCGCCGCTTCAAGGCCCGCCAGGGCTGATCGAACGCGGCTGATCCGGCCATCGTCGCCAGTCCCGCCCGTCCGCTCACAGGCGTTTGACGCCTGTGCTGCTTTGCAGGACGCGCGGACTGCGTCTACACTCGGCGCATGGCAAAGCGAACTTTCCGGGCGGTCCTGCTCGCCGCCGTCGTCATCTCCATACCGCAGCTTGCGCAAGCGCAGGGCGAGCCGCGTGCGGCGCCCAAGCCGAAGCCGCCCGAGGCGCCCGCCAAGCTGCCCAAGGTCGGGGCCGACAAGACCAAGGGCCTCGATTTCCTGTTCGGCGCGCTGAAGGCCGCACCGGACGATATCAGCGCCAAGCACGTCGAGGCGCGGATCTGGGCGATCTGGCTGCAGACCCCCAGCGATACCGTTGCCCTGCTGATGGCGCGCTCCAAGGCCGCGATGGACGCGAAGCAGAACGACGTCGCGCTCAAGCTGCTCGATTCGGTCATCAAGCTCCGGCCCGATTATGTCGAGGCCTGGAACCGCCGCGCCACGATCTATTACCTCCAGAACGATTACGGCCGCTCGCTCGCCGACATCCAGCAGGTCCTGCTGCGCGAGCCGCGGCACTTCGGCGCGCTCGCAGGTCTCGGCATGATCATGCAGGATCTCGGCGAGGAAAAACGGGCGCTGGACGCGTTCCGCAAGGCGCTCGAGGTCAATCCGCATCTGGACAAGGTGCCGGAGCTGGTCAAGACGCTGACCGAAAAGGTCGAAGGCCGCGACATCTGACACCGCACCTGCCGTTAACCACGTCCTGAGCGCCGCTCTTGCTGGCGGGACCGCGCAACCCCACGTGCCTCTTGATCGAGATTTGTCGGCAGGAGAGGCGCAATGACGCGTGCGGTGCTGGCGGCAGCGCTGGTGATCACGGCGGCCACGGCCGCGTGGGCCGAAGACATGTTCTGGGTGGTCGGCAACCGCGCCACCAATCGCTGCGAGATCGTGACCAGCAATCCGGTCGTCACCCCCACCATGGGCGACATCTGGTTCGCGTCCGGCCCCTTTAAGTCGCTGGACGACGCCAAGCTCGCGCGCTCCACGATCAACGCCTGCCCGAACAAGGACATCACAGCCGAGGACTGATCGTCGCCCGGTCGGATCGCTCAGTGGAACGCGGTGCTGCGGCGGTCCGGCAGGCCGTACTGGGCAGCCGCGGCATAAAGCTGCGCGATCTCGGCCTCGAGGTGCTCGTTGACCAGCAGCAGCGCCTTCAGCGCGCCACGGAGATCGCCATTGCAGCTCGCGACGATCTCGTCGATAGCCGTCTCGCTCGAACGAACACTCATCGGTAACCCCCTCCCAAAACACCAAACTAAACTCAGGGCCGGTCATCGTGCTCAGACAACGCAATGACCCGACCGGAAGTAATTCACGGCCATCAGCCGATTGCGAGGAAAAGTCCCGACCATGGTTATAAAATGGCCGACGACGCGGTGATGACAGGATTCCCGGGCGAAACGACGAGACAACGCGGCCGGATCTGCAACTCCCGCGGATCTGCACCGTAACTGTCACTGTGACAGGCAGAAAACTATCAATGATTTCAATGTTCTTGGTGGGCACTTTGGCGCTCCTGGCGGTGCTCACGCGCGCCGGTGTGGCGGTGCTCGAGCGCCGTTACCCGGCGCAAGGGCAGGCCATCAATGTCGAGGGTGCGACGATCAATCTTGTGGATATCGGGCCGCGCGACAGCGAAAAGCCGCCACTGTTGCTGCTCCACGGCGCCAGCTCGAACCTCGAGGCGATGCGCAGGCCGCTCGGCGACCTGCTCGCGCGGCGCCATCGTGTGCTCCTTGTCGACCGTCCCGGCCATGGCTGGAGCCCGCGTCTCAGGCCCGAGGATTCCACGCCCGCCGCTCAGGCCCGCATGCTGGACGAGGCGCTGGCCCGGCTCGGCGTCGGCCAGGTCGTCCTGGTGGTGCATTCCTGGAGCGGCGCGCTCGGCCTGCGCATGGCGCTCGATTTCCCGGACCGGGTCGCGGGCCTCGTGATGCTGGCGCCGGTCGCCTATCCCTGGCGGGGCGGGGTCGGGCGCTACAACGAGGCGGTCACGGCGCCGGTGGTCGGGCCGTTGCTGGCGCATACGATCACGCTGCCGCTCGGCCTGGCGCTGATGGCGCCCGGCGCCCGCGGCGTGTTCGCGCCGCAGGCCATGCCGGACGATTTCGTCGACCGGACCGCGACGCCGCTGCTGCTGCGCCCGCGCGAGTTCATGTCCAATGCGCGCGATCTCGTCACCCTGAAGCAGGCGGTGATCGAGCAGGCGCCGCGCTATGGCGAGATCAAGGTCCCGGTCACCATCGTGGCGGGCGAGGCCGACCGGACGGTCTATACCGACATCCATTCCCGCCCGCTCGCCCAGGTTGTGCCACAGAGCCGGCTGATCGTGCTGCCCGAACTCGGGCACATGGTCCAGAACGCGGTGCCGGAGCTGGTGGCCGGCGAGGTCGACCGCATCGTCGCGGCCGTCGCCCCGGTCGATGCCGCAGCGCCGTGATGTGAAAAAGCCCCGGCGAACGGCCGGGGCTTTGCAGGCGAGGTGACGGGTCGGCCGGCGGCCGCTTACTGCTTCTGCTTGCCGTCCTTGTCGAACGACGACACATAGGCCCAGAGGTTGTTGATCTCGGTCTCGTTCTTGATGCCGGCGAAGGTCATCTTGGTGCCGGGAATCTTGGCCTTCGGATCCTTGATGTATTCTTTGAAGACCGCCTCGTTCCAGGTAATGCCCGAATTCTTGTTGGCTTCCGAATAGTTGTAGTCCGGCGCGCTGCCCGACTTGCGGCCGTCGAGGCCGTTCAGCTCCGGGCCGACCTTGTTCTTCGCGCCCTCGCCGATCGAATGGCAGGGCAGGCACTTGTTGAAGGACGTCTTGCCGGCGGCCGCATCCTGCGCCAGCGCGGCAGACGCCAGCGACGACGAGGCGAGGATGACGAGCGCGCTCAAAGTCATTTTCTTCATGGATCAGGCTCTGTGGGTTACGAGACGAGTTTGCGCGCAGGTTGTGGCATGGCCTCAGGCGAGGCACAAGCGGGGATGCGCTGAGGCAAATCAGCATAATGGCTGAGCTTGTTGCTCTGCCGCAAACTTCGATGCGGATCCGCTGCCTATCCAAACGGTTTCCGTTGTGATTGATAGGCCGGGGCAAAATCGAGGCCGGAGGAACGCGATGGCGATCATGATGCCGGAGGCAGATCAAGCGGTGCTGGCGCGCCGTGGCGAGATCGTTGCTGCACTGCGAGCAATCGTGCCGGGCGAAGGCGTCATCGACAGCGCCGCCGAGATGCTGCCCTACGAGTCCGATGGCTTGATGGCCTATCGACAGCCGCCGATGGTCGTGGTGCTGCCGGAGACCACCGCGCAGGTGTCGCGGGTGCTGAAATATTGCCATGACCAGGGCATCAAGGTGGTTCCGCGCGGCTCGGGAACGTCGCTGTCCGGCGGCGCGCTGCCGCTGGCCGACGGCGTGCTGCTCGGCCTCGGCAAGTTCAAGCGCATCCGCGAGATTGATTTCGACAACCGCGTCGTCGTCACCGAGCCCGGCGTCACCAACCTCGCCATCAGCCAGGCGGTGGCGCACGCCGGCTTCTACTACGCGCCCGATCCGTCGTCGCAGATCGCCTGCTCGATCGGCGGCAATGTCGCGGAGAATTCCGGCGGCGTGCATTGCCTGAAATACGGCATGACCACCAACAACGTGCTCGGCTGCGAGATCGTGCTGATGACCGGCGAGGTGCTGCGTATCGGCGGCAAATGCGCCGAGAATGCCGGCTACGACCTGATGGGGCTGATCACCGGCTCGGAAGGCCTGCTCGGCGTCGTCACCGAGGTGACGGTGCGCATCCTGCAGAAGCCGGAGACGGCGCGCGCGCTGATGGTCGGGTTCGCCGAGGTCGAGGCCGCCGGCGAATGCGTCGCCCGCATCATCGGCGCCGGCATCATCCCCGGCGGCATGGAGATGATGGACAAGCCTGCGATCCACGCCGCCGAGGCCTTCGTCCACGCCGGCTATCCGCTGGATGTCGAGGCGCTGCTGATCATCGAGCTCGACGGCCCCGGCGTCGAGGTCGACGAGCTGATCGGCCGCGTCGAGGCGATCGCCAACGGCTGCGGCTCGACCACCTGCCGCATCTCGACCTCCGAGGCCGAGCGCAATCTGTTCTGGGCCGGCCGCAAGGCGGCGTTTCCCGCCGTCGGCCGCATCTCGCCGGACTACCTCTGCATGGACGGCACCATCCCGCGCGGCGCGCTGCCCAAGGCCCTGGCGCGCATCCGCGAGCTGTCGGAAAAATACCAGCTCGGCTGCGCCAACGTCTTCCACGCCGGCGACGGAAACCTGCATCCGCTGATCCTGTACGACGCCAACAAGCCCGGCGAGATGGAGCGCGCCGAGGCCTTCGGCGCCGACATCCTGCGCTGCTGTGTCGAGCTCGGCGGTGTCCTGACCGGCGAGCACGGCGTGGGAATCGAGAAACGCGACCTGATGCCGGAGATGTTTTCCGAGATCGACCTCAACCAGCAGCAGCGCGTGAAGTGCGCGTTCGACAGCCAGGGCCTGCTCAACCCGGGAAAAGTGTTTCCGACCCTGCATCGCTGCGCCGAGCTGGGACGGATGCATGTGCATGGCGGCAAGCTGGCGTTTCCGGACTTGCCGCGGTTTTGAGGCGGGCGCTGTCGAGCGGAGCTGCGTCATCTGATGCCCGTTCGCACTCGCGGCTTGCGAACGCTGGAGACCCTCATGGTGAGGAGGCGCGCGAGCGCCGTCTCGAACCATGAGGCCACCGTACGGGCCTCGCCCTTCGAGACGCCCGCCTAGCGGCGGGCTCCTCAGGGTGAGGGGCGCAAGTCGCTCCCTCGACATCAACCGTGCAGATCGAAGCCGGCACTCTCGCCCCCTTCCATAAGCAGGCTGCTCACGGTCCATGTGCATGCCGGTTCGAATCTCAACCCTCATGGTGAGGAGGCGCGCAGCGCCGTCTCGAACCATGAGGCCCCACAGCAGACACGACCTCGCGATCCCGCGGCGTTCTCCGCCCGAGTGATGCGATCGACACGCCCTCCAAACCAATCGAGAGGGCGCAGGGAATGCCGGGTGAAGGCCTCACCCATGGCCCGCCTGCGAAAAAAATGCAGGCGGCAGGTACCACAGGTGCAGCCGAACATCCGGCATTCCCTGCGCGGCGGTCTTAACGCTTATACGTGCTCGCCCCGGGGATCGGCTGTCTTGTCCCCGTCGTCGACGCGACGCGCGGAGGCGTCGTCGCCGACTTGGCCTCAGCACCGGGAGGCCAGGCCCACACGATTTCACGTCCGCATCGCGATCGTTCGTCGGCATGACGCGAGGTCACGCTGCGACCCGACACGGCCACCGCATCCCCACCCCACGTATCGTGACGACCGCGCGTACGCCCCTCTCGGCGGGGTAGGATGGGGAGAGTCATACATGATTTCTGTAAAAAAGAAATAGGAAAATTTCGTCGTTTTAGGAGGCCTGCCGCTCCGCTTTGAAATAGCTCGCGAAATGAGTTGTTACGCGCGAGCGATTTTGCTGCGGCCGGCCGTTCTTATGTCGTGAGATCGCTCAAAACGCTTCCTCGCCCGGATGGAGAAGCTGACCGGGCGCGTGCCCAAACCTGCGAAGCGTGGACCGAAAGCGCCGACGCGGAGAGGGCAGGATAAGTTTTGTGGACTGGACTGCACCCCTCAAGTGAGACACGATAATCTCAGTGACAGGCATTCCGAGGATGACCTGTGGCAGCAAGAGGGAAGACCCGTCGGTTTCCGACGGCTTATAAACTGAAGGCGATCAAGCGTGTCGAACGAGGCGAAGGCGTTCTGCCTGTGGCTCGGGACCTTGGGATATCGCGCAAGATCCTTCATGACTGGATCAAGGCCTGGAGGGCGCAAGGGCCGGACGGGTTGAACCGCAAGCCGGGACCGAAGCCTGGTCCCCGGAAGCTCAAATCTGTGGCGACCTATGACGATAAGCGGTCCGCACTGGCACGGGCCAATGCTCGCATTGCCGAGCTCGAAGGGCTGGTCGGCCGTCAGCAGATGGACCTCGATTTTTTTCGGCAAGCCTTGCGCGCACTGGAGCGGCCGGCAGCGCAAGGCAAACCCGTATCCGCATCATCGAAGTCATCAAAAGCATGACCGCGGAGACAGCCGACTCCAGCGCTCATGTGCAGCGCCTCTGCGCTTTGGCAAGGCTGCCTCGAGCGACTTATTACCGGCATCTCAATCGACGTAGCCGCGCCGAAGCCGAGTGCGAGTTGCGCGACCAGCTCCAGCGCATCTGCCTGAAGCATCCGTTCTACGGCTATCGACGGGTGACCGCCGCTCTTCGGCGTCTGGGAATGGTCGTCAATGGCAAGAAAGTCCTGCGCCTCATGCGTCAGGATAATCTTCTCGCGCAGCGCAAGACGCCCTTCCTGAAGCCGCCGACTGCAAGGCCGACTGACGTGATCGTCGTCCCCAACCTGATCCGTGGCCTAGCGCCATCGGCTCCGGATCAGATCTGGGTCGCTGACATCACCTACGTCCATCTCGCCAAGACGTTCGCCTATCTCGCCGTCATTCTCGACGGCTTCTCCCGCAAGGCGGTCGGCTGGGCATTCGACAACACCCTCGACGCCTCCCTCGCGATCGCGGCTCTCGACAAAGCGCTTCAATCTCGGAACCCCAAGCCCGGCAGCCTGATCCACCACTCAGACCGCGGCGTGCAATACTCCTCGATCGCCTATCGGGAGCGGCTGGCCAAGCGCGACATCAAGATCAGCATGAGCAGTCCCGGCAACCCGTTCGACAACGCCAAGGCCGAAAGCTTCATGAAGACGCTCAAGGCCGAGGAGATCAACGGCAAGAGCTTTGCCGACGTCAACGACGCCCGGCGCCGGATCAACAGCTTCATCGCCGAGATCTACAATAAGGAGCGCTTGCATTCGGCCCTCGGCTATCGATCTCC
>NZ_JBNPUK010000004.1:0-381829 GCF_051168135.1 Bradyrhizobium sp. HKCCYLRH2060 | reverse complement strand
TTTTGAGGTGTCAACCATGTCTCCGAACACCTGTCAGCCATGTCCCCGGGCTGAACACTGCGCTCGCAATGACGTGGAGAGAGCATGACGCAACATAAGCAGCGCGACACGCGGTGACAGAACGAGCGGCGTCGGGGCTCCTACCCACCCCGCTCCTTCCGCAGCTTGGCCCAATAATCCAGCCGCTTCCTGATCTCGCGCTCGAAGCCGCGCTCGGGGGGATCGTAGAACTGCTGGCGGCCGAGGGCGTCGGGGAAGTAGTCCTGGCCCGAAAACGCGTCCGGCGCATCGTGGTCGTACTGATAGCCCGCGCCGTAGCCTTCGCCCTGCATCAGCTTAGTCGGCGCGTTCAAGATGTGCTTTGGCGGCAGCAGCGAGCCGCCCTCCTTCGCCACGCGCTTGGCGGCGCCGAACGCCTTGTAGGCGGCGTTCGATTTTGGCGCGGTCGCGACGTAGATCACGGCCTGCGCGATCGCGAGCTCGCCCTCGGGAGAGCCCAGGAAATCATAGGCGTCCTTGGCGGCGTTGGCGATCACCAGCGCCTGGGGATCGGCGAGGCCGATGTCCTCCACCGCCATCCGAACGATGCGGCGAGCAAGGAACAGCGGATCCTCGCCGGCGTCGAGCATGCGGGCGAAGTAGTACAGCGCCGCATCCGGATCGGAGCCGCGCACCGATTTGTGCAGGGCCGAGATCAGGTTGTAGTGGCCGTCGGCCGATTTGTCGTAGATCGGCGCACGGCGCTGCAGGATGTCCTGCAACTGCACCGCGTTGAAGATCTCGTCCTTGCGCGCCGAGCGCCAGACTTCCTCGGCGAGCGTCAGTGCGGCGCGGCCGTCGCCGTCGGCCATGCGGATCAGCACGGCGCGCGCCTCGTCGTCAAGCGGCAGCTTGCGGCCCTCGGCGGCTTCCGCGTTGCTGTAGAGCTTCTCGATCGCGGCGGCATCGAGCGAGTGGAACACCAGCACGCGCGAACGCGACAACAAAGCGGCGTTGAGCTCGAACGACGGATTCTCGGTGGTGGCGCCGACCAGCACGACGGTGCCGTCCTCCATCACCGGCAGGAAAGAGTCCTGCTGCGCGCGGTTGAAGCGATGCACCTCGTCGACGAACAGCAGCGTGCCCTGCCCGGTCTCGCGTCGCGCGCGCGCGGCGTCGAAGACTTTCTTCAGGTCGGCGACGCCGGAGAACACCGCCGAGATCTGCTCGAAATGCAGCTCGGTAGCATCGGCCAGCAGCCGCGCCACCGTGGTCTTGCCGGTGCCAGGAGGGCCCCAGAAGATCAGCGAGCCTAGCGTGCGCGTCTCCAGCATGCGCGTCAGCGCGCCGTCGGGACCGAGGATGTGGTCCTGCCCGACGACGTCGGACAATTTGTGCGGGCGCAGCCGCTCCGGCAGCGGCCGCGGCGCATCGTGCTCCATCCCCGCCGCGGCGAAGAGGCTCGGGCCTCCCTGCTGGGGACGCTTCGGGCTCATCCGCCGAGCGTGACGTTGATCTGCTGGCCGCCGCGCAGCACGGTGATGCGCCAGATGCGCGCGGCCTCGCGCGACGCCTTGTCGAGGTCGGCGGTCTTGGCGATCTTCTGGTTGTTCACGGCCATGATCACGTCGCCCTTCTGGAAGCCGACATTGGCCGCGGTGGTGCCGTCGCCCGGCTCGAGCACGACCACGCCCTCGGTGTCGGCATCGAGATGCAGCTCATCGGCGACCGCCGGAGAGATGTTGGCGACCTTGGCGCCCTGGAACGGCGAGCGGCCGTTGATCACCATCTCGTTGCGTCCGGTGTCCGGCGCGGTCTCCAGCGCGACCGCGACCTTCACCGGCTTGCCGCCGCGCTGCAGCTCGATCTGCGCCGTGCCGCCGAGCGGCCGGGTCGCGAAGCGATAGTCGAACGCGTTCGGATCATCGACGGTCTGGCCGTCGATCGACACGATCAGGTCCGACGACTTGATGCCCGCCTTTGCCGCCGGGCTGTTCGCGACCACGGAGGCGACCAGCGCGCCGGTCGGCGAGCGCAGGCCGAGGCTCTCGGCGATCTCGGGCGTCACCGCCTGCAGCCGCGCGCCGAGCCACGGGCGCTTCACCGCCTTGCCGCCGCTCTTCGCCGAAGCCACGACCACGCGCACCATGTTGGCAGGGATCGCGAAGCCGATGCCCTGCGAGCCGCCGGACTTGGAATAGATCGCGGTGTTGATGCCGACGAGACGTCCGGTCATGTCCACCAGCGCGCCGCCGGAATTGCCGGGATTGATCGCGGCATCGGTCTGGATGAAGAACTGATAGTCGGTGATCCCGACCTGCGTGCGCGCCAGCGCCGACACGATGCCGTGGGTCACGGTCTGGCCGACGCCGAAGGGATTGCCGATCGCCAGCACGACGTCGCCGACCAGGAGATCATCGGAGTTGGCGAGGTCGAGCGTCGGAAACTGCTCCTTGGTGCCCTTCAGCTTGAGCACGGCCAGATCAGTGCGGCTGTCCTTCAGCACGATCTCGGCTTCGAACTCGCGCTTGTCGGCGAGCGAGACCTTCACCTCGTCGGCGCCCTCGATCACGTGCACGTTGGTGACGACGAGACCGGACGCATCGATCATCACGCCCGAGCCGAGCGAGCGCTGCATCTGCTCCTGCGGCCCGCCCTGCAGGCCGAAGAAGCGGCGGAAGATCGGATCGTCGAGAAAGGGATTGCGGTTCTGCACCACCTTGGCGGCATAGACGTTGACGACCGCCGGCTGCACGCGCTGCACGATCGGCGCATAGGACAGCCGCAGCTCGGCCGCGGACTGCGGCACGCGCCGGTCCTGCGCCGCGAGCGGAGTGGCTGCCAGCAGAGACAGCAGCAGGACCAGTGTGGAGCGAATCAACGTCATGCGAACAATCCTGGGAAAATGACGGCTTGGATATAGGCGGAACGGCCGCCGCGGCCAAGCTCAGGCGGCCTGATGCGGCGTTTTGATGGTCTCTGCAACGGGGCCGCAGGACAGCCGCTCCTGGTGCCGCTCGCCCCAGCTCCTGAGGACCTCGATCACCGGCCGCAGGCTCTCGCCGACCTCGGACAGGGTATAGTCCACCCGCGGCGGCACCTCGGCATAGACCTTGCGAACCACCAGCCCGTCGTCCTCGAGCGCCCGCAGCTGCTTGGTCAGCATGCGCTGGGTGATGCCGGGCATCAGGCGGCGCAGCTCGCCGAAGCGCCGGCTGCCGCCCTGCAGGTGGTAGAGGATCACGCCCTTCCACTTGCCGTCGATCAGATCGAGCGTGGCTTCGACCGCGCAGCCCGGACGGCGGGTGAAATTCTTCCGTTTCATCGCGTTTTGGCCCAATAGTATCCAAACGGGGACTAGTTCCCCATTTTTACAGTACTTGCTGAAATGACGCCAGAAGGACAAACAGATCCTATCGCCAAGCCAACCAGGAGGTTGTTCATGAAGGCCGTCGGATACCAGCAGTCGCTCCCCATCACCGAGGACCGCGCGCTGTTCGACTTCGAGACCGCCAAACCCGAGCCGAAGGGACGCGACATCCGCGTCGCAGTGAAGGCGGTGTCGGTCAATCCGGTCGACACCAAGGTGCGCAAGCGCGCCGCACCGCCCGCCGGCGAAACCAAGATCCTGGGCTATGACGCCGCTGGCGTGGTCGAGGCTGTCGGCCCGGACGTGAGCCTGTTCAAGCCCGGTGACGAGGTGTTCTACGCCGGCTCGATCCTGCGCCAGGGCACCAATGCCGAATTCCATCTGGTCGACGAGCGCATCGTCGGTCGCAAGCCGAAGAGCCTGTCGTTCGCCGAGGCCGCCGCCCTGCCCCTGACCTCGATCACCGCGTGGGAGCTGCTGTTCGACCGGCTCGGCGCCGTCCCCGGCAAGAGCCTCGATGACCGCACCTTGCTGATCACGGGCGCCGCCGGCGGCGTCGGCTCGATCCTGATCCAGCTGTCGCGCCGCCTCACCGGCCTGACCGTGCTCGCCACCGCCACCCGGCCCGAGTCGCGCGACTGGTGCCTGAAGCTCGGCGCCCACGCCGTGATCGACCATGGCAAGCCGATGAAGGCGCAGATCGACGCACTGAAGCTGCCGCCGGTCAGCCTCATCGCGAGCCTCACCCACACCGACCAGCACTACAAGGCGATCGCCGACTTCATGGCGCCGCAGGGCAAGTTCGGCCTGATCGACGATCCCGCCGAGTTCTCACTCGCAGCCTTCAAGGGCAAGGCGATCTCGATCCACTGGGAATCGATGTTCACGCGCTCCTCGTTCACGACGCCCGATATCATCGCGCAGCACAACCTGCTCAACGATGTCTCTGATCTCATCGACAAGGGCGTGATCCGCACCACCCTCGGCGACAACTACGGCACCATCAACGCCGCCAACCTCAAGCGCGCCCATGCGCTGATCGAGAGCAATAAGTCACGCGGCAAGATCGTGCTGGAGGGGTGGAGTTAAGTAATAGCGCTCATAGGGTGGGCAAAGGCGTGGCTCAGGTCTCTCCACGTTCGAGGTCGCGGTGGCGCCGTGCCCACCATCTCGCCGGTGCACTCGCTGACGGACGGTGGCACGCTGCCGCCTGACGGCGGCTGCTTTGCCCACCTACGGCACCGCCACCCTCAACTAACAAGCCCGCGCTTCATAGCTTTCCGTCATTGAGAGCGAAGCGGCAACGGCGTCCGGTCGCTCATTGCCGCGCTGGTCCCCAAGCGTAGGCCTCATCGGGAGTGCTGAACGCCCTGATCACCGGCTCGGAAAAGCCGAGCGCCTCGTAGCAGTACTCACTGCCGACGAAACTGAAATGCCGGGGTCGACGGCCGACCGGATCGATCGCCTCATAGGCATTCAACAAGGCCGATTGCTCGGCCTCCTTGATATAGACGCCGCCGTCGTACACGACGGTGTCGGCGCCATGCGCCGACACCGCGTAAGCGACCTCTTCGAACCCGGCATAGATCTGGCACGCGATCTCGATGCCGTAGGCGCGCAAACCGGGCGGCGATGCCACGACGATCAGGTGAAGCACGCCGCGCCAGAGACCTTGATCGAAGACCGCAGGCGGTCGTTCGATGCCGTCGATCATCGAAGGGTAAGGACGCCATTTGATGGAAGGGTCCGGAAACAAGAAACCTCCAGGCAGATCTTGATCATGGATCATAGCGC
Source organism: Bradyrhizobium sp. HKCCYLRH2060 (assembly GCF_051168135.1). Taxonomy (NCBI): domain Bacteria; kingdom Pseudomonadati; phylum Pseudomonadota; class Alphaproteobacteria; order Hyphomicrobiales; family Nitrobacteraceae; genus Bradyrhizobium; species Bradyrhizobium sp. HKCCYLRH2060. The sequence goes on along the minus strand of NZ_JBNPUK010000004.1, from coordinate 376,686 downwards.
GGCATGTAGGGGCTGCATATTCGCCCTGCATTCGATAATTCGGAGGGCTGCGAGGCCATGATGGGCGAGGACTGGCCGGCCGGGCCGATCTCCTTTAACGAAGCGTGACATTCGCATCTGGAACGGCGTCCGTGAGCAGCCTCGAGCAAGAGACCCATTCGTCCGCCGATCACGGCCCGCGCAGCGGATCGCCGCTCGAGGTCCTCAGCATCTTCCTCAAGCTCGGCCTCGCCTGCTTCGGCGGGCCGATTGCCCATATCGGCTATTTCCGCGACGAGTTCGTCGTCAGGCGAAAATGGATCGACGAGCATGCCTATGCCGATCTGGTCGGGCTGTGCCAGTTCCTGCCCGGTCCCGCCAGCAGCCAGGTCGGCTTCTCCATCGGGCTGATGCGCGCCGGCTATCTCGGTGCGCTCGCGGCCTGGACCGGCTTCACTTTGCCGTCGGCCGCCGTGCTCATCCTGTTCGCCTATGGTGCGGGCCGATTGAATGGACCGATCGGCAGCGGCCTGCTGCACGGGCTGAAGCTGACCGCAGTCGCCATCGTCGCACAGGCGGTCTGGGGCATGGCGCGCACGCTCTGTCCCGATCGCACGCGCGCCTCGATCGCGGTCGCCGCAACGTTGATCATTCTGCTCAGTTCGGCCTCGGCCGCGCAGATCGGGGCCATCGTGCTCGGCGGACTCGCCGGCCTCTGGCTGTGCCGCGGCGAGGCGGCGCCGTCGGGACACGTCGCGATCCCGGTGTCGCGGAGCGTGGGGTTCATGGCGCTCGTGCTGTTCGTCGTCCTGTTGGCGGGACTTCCGCTGCTGCGCGGCTCAACGGGATCGACGCCGCTTGCCTTGTTCGACGCGTTCTATCGCTCCGGCGCGCTCGTGTTCGGCGGTGGACATGTGGTGCTGCCGCTGTTGCGCGAAGCCTTCGTCGGACCAGGCTGGCTGAGCGACGACGCCTTTCTCGCCGGCTACGGTGCAGCGCAGGCCGTCCCGGGCCCGCTCTTCACCTTCGCCGCCTATCTCGGCACCGTGGTCGCTCCGGAGCCGCATGGGATCATCGGGGCCGCGCTCGGTCTCCTCGGAATCTTCCTTCCGGGCATGCTGGTCCTGCTCGCCGCGCTGCCGTTCTGGGACTCGTTCCGCAAGCGCGCCGGCGCCCAGGCCATGATGCGGGGTGTCAACGCTGCGGTCGTCGGTGTGCTGGGAGCAGCCCTGTACAACCCGGTCTGGACAACAACCGTCCATAACGCGGCAGATTTTGGCATCGCGCTGGTCGGTTTCGTCCTCTTGGTCGCCTGGCGCGCGCCGCCGCTCGTCGTGGTGACGTTCAGCGCCATTGCCGGCGTCGCGGCCGCGCTGGTGTAAGCGGCGGTGCCGCCGCATCACATGTGGTTGGCAAAGCGCCGCCGAAGCGGCGCTCTGCCCCCAGCGAGCTGCCGTGCGCGGCTAATTATGCTTCTTCCAGAAGATGCGCGCGCCCTGCACGGATTGCGCGACGTTGATGCGTGCACGCTCGAACGGCGTCACCATGCCGTCGGCCTTGGCCTTGTTTTCCAGCTTCTGCACGTGGATCTGGCCGCGGACGAGCTGCTGCGCCTCCGGATAGGTCAGCCGCCCGCTCACGATGCCATTGTAGATGCGATGTGACTGGTTGCGCTGACGCGCATCGATCAGCGGCGTGCCCGCAAGGCTTGCGCCCGACGTCAGCGCGAGCAGCAACACAGCGGCCATGATGGACTTCATTTCACTCTCCTGTGGTTGTCGTCCACCGGCGTGAAGACGTCATTGTCCGCACTCGTCCAGCGAACGGCCGCCAGGATGCGCGCGATCGGCCGTGTCGACCGTGCCCGGGCTCACACGCGGCCGTGTCGTCCGATGACGACGAATGCTGCAGTGATCGATCGTCGGGTGGAGCCGCATGTCACACCGCGGGGGCCTCCGCAAAAAAATTGCGGCTTGCGTGAGCTGCCGGTCTTGCAAATCTCACCTTTGGGTGCATGTTCGCCGCGCACTATTTTTGAATGAATCATTTTTAACAATCATTGGCGACGCATGGCGGCGAGACCAACAGCCCATCCCAGCGCGCACATCCATGGAGACCGGCCATGAGAACGATTCAGTGGCTCATGCTCACTTTCGCGACGACCGTCACCGCAAGCGGCCTTGCCGGCGCCCTCAGCCCTGCGAGCGCCGCCCCGCCTCCGCCGGCGAAGAACTGCCCGGCCTTCGGCTGGTCGGAGGGACTTGGCAGTTATCTCAAGCCGGACGCCGCCTTCCCCACCTCCGACACCAAGACCATCCCGACGCCGGACTGCAATTTCCATCAATGGTCGTGGGAGGCGTTCGTCTGGGCGACGGCTCTGGTGAAGGATTCGGGCTCCGGCGCCGCCGTGCCGCGGTTCATGACCTTGGCGACGCCCGACGAGTTGCTCAACAACGCCGAGAATGCCGGCGCCCCACGGCCGCGCCCGCTGACCTTGGCGGCCCGTGCCCAGGTCTTCCACGGCATGGCCGGCTTCACCGAAGGCGCCGGCGCCATCGTCGAAGCCGACGGCAACATGCTGGTCGCGCAGAACGGCTATCCCGTCTACGCCTCGGTTCACATGAACCAGAGCTATTTCAACACCGCGCGCAAGAACCTGATCGCGACCGGCGGCTACCAGAGCCAGCCGGCAGATTCCTCCTTTGCCGTGGGCGATGCAGTGTTCAAGGCGACGTGGCTGCGGCTCGACCCCGGCCAGGCGCCGCCCGCGGGCGCCTATACGACCCAGGCACAGGTGCCGGTGCTGGAGAACAACGTCACCCCCGGCCTGATCACGATCCGGCCGGCGCCCGGCAAATTCGTCACGGTGACGGTGGCGCTGGTCGGCCTGCACGTCGTCGGCTACACCGAGAACCACCCTGAATTCCTGTGGGGCACGTTCGAGCTGAAGAACAACTCGCCGCAGACGCCGGACAACACCTTCGCGCCCTCGGCAAGCCGCTCGGATCCGAAGAGCTATACGCTCTACAAGGGCGGCACGCCGTTCTCGCAGGTCAACATCGCAGCATCACCCGGCGCCAACCGGCCGCAACTGCGGCTCGATCCGGCGACCCAGAAGCTGACGCCGGTGACCAACGTCGTGCTCGAGAACCAGACCGGCGGCGAGAACCAGCCCAACGGCGTCGGCAACATCTTCGCGATCACGGCGCAAGCCCAGGGCTTTCTCTCCAGCCTGAAGGGCCCGCAATCGACGTTCGCGAGCTACGCCCTCGACGGCACCGTCTGGATGCTCCCCAACTCGTACAATCTGAACAGCAACCAGACCAGCGCCGTCGGCTCGGTCAATCTCGCCAACGCCACCGCCGAGACCTTCGTGCAGAACGCCGACAACACGCCGATCAAGAACGTGCTGAACTGCTTCCTGTGCCACAACCCGACGTCCTATTCGTTCCAGACGCCGCCGCCGGCCAAGCTGCCGAACCGGCTGATCGCGCTCAGCCACGTGCTGTCGATCGGCTCGCCCTACGAGGTGCCGAACTCGATCTCCGGCCGGCTCCTGATGCGGCCGGATCCGTTCAGGAAGTAGATCGACGACGCTTGTGCGGCGGTGCCGGCAACGGGGCCGCCGCCGTTTCGAGCCGATGGCAGATCTCAGGATCTGCCATCAAGCGATTGAACCGACGCCGGCTATCGGCGCGCTCCGAACCGCTGCTTGAGCGCTGGGGTCAGGATGGCGCGGCAACCTGCTTCGGCTCCTGCGCTGCCTCAGCCTTCGTCTCAGCTCTGGCGACGAAGCCCTTGGCAAGCGCGTGATAGAGCCCCTCCTCGCAGATCAGGCGCGAGGTGCCGTAGGCGATCAGCGACGCCATCATCAGCGGCACCACCATGGCGTGGTTGTCGGTCATCTCGGTGACGATGACGAAGGCGGTGATCGGCGCCTGCACCACGCCCGCGAAATAGGCGACCATGCCGAGCAGCATGATCGGCGCCAGCGGCGACTGCTGGAACAGGCTGGCGACGTTGGCGCCGATGCCCGCCCCGACCGCCAGCGACGGCGCGAAGATGCCGCCGGGAATGCCGCTGATCGCGGCAAAGGTGGTGGCGAGGAATTTCAGCACGCCGAAATCGCTCGGCAGCGGCGTGCCGGTCTCCAGCGCGCCTTTCACCTGTGCATAGCCGGTGCCGTAGACCGTATCGCCCGAGGCCAGCCCGCACAGCGCGACGGCAAAGCCGCAGGCGAGCGCGAACGGCAGCGGGTGGCGTTTGATGAGGCGGCCGCCAGCGCCGGGCAGTCCGCGCGCCATGGTGATCAGGATGCGGCTGAACAGGCCGCCGGCGGCGCCGCCCAGGACCCCGCAGACGGGCACCGCCAGCCAGTCGATGCCCTTGCCGAGCGCGATCGGCGTCGTGCCGAAATAGGCGTAATTGCCCATCAGGGCCAGCGAGGTCAGGCCCGCGGCGATCACGGTGGCGATGATGAGGCTCGAGGTCCGCGTCTCGAAGGCACGACTCATCTCCTCGATGCCGAACACGATGCCGGCGAGCGGTGTGTTGAAGGCGGCCGCGACCCCCGCGGCGGCGCCGGCCAGGATCAAGCCCGGCTGCCGCCGCGGCGATAGCCGGCCGAGCGCGAACATGATGGAGGCGCCGACCTGCACTGTCGGGCCCTCGCGGCCGACCGAGCCGCCGCACAGCAGCCCCAGCAGGGTCAAGAGCACCTTGCCGATGGCGATGCGGATCGACACCAGCGGGCTGCGCGCGCTCGTGTCGGTCAGGTGCCGAGCGGCGATCGCCTGAGGGATGCCGCTGCCTTGCGCGTTCGGGAAGAAGCGCTGGGTCAGGTAGACCGACAGCGCGAAGCCGGCGGGCGTCACGATCAGTGAGGCGTAGCGTGATTTCGACAGCAGCCAGTTGAAGGCGAGCTGGGCCAGGTCGGCGAGCTCCGCCAGGGCCACGGCCGCCGCGCCCACCACCAGGCCGCCGGCCACGAACAGCACCCGCCGCTGCCAGCGCGCCGAGGTCAGCTTGAGCCAACGCTTGCGGCGGGGGGTGATGGTCAGCATGGGCGCAACGGAGTCCGTTCTCTACGCAGGTGCAGCACCCTCGACGAAAATCAGCCGGCGGTCCAGCGCCTTCCCGCGCTCGCCCAGGGCGTCGGCGTATTCGGCCGACGCATACCATTCGCGCAGCCGGGCCATCGACGGGAACTCGACGATGATGAGGGTCTTGGCCGGCGGACCGCCTTCGACCGTCTCGGAGATCCCGCCGCGGACCAGATAGCGCCCGCCATACTGCGCGATCGAGCGCGCCGCGAGCATGCGGTAGCGCTCCATCGCTTGGGCGTCGCGAACCTCGGCCTCGGAGATGACGTAAGCCGCCATGGCCGGCCTCAGGCGATGGTGTCGAGGATGCCGCCCTCGGCGCGTAGCGCGGCTCCGTTGGTGGCAGAGGCCTGCTGCGAGGCGGCATAGACGACCATGTTGGCGATCTCGTCGACGCTGGCGAAGCGCTGCAGCAGCGAGGCTGGCCGGTGCTGCTTGACGAAGGACGAGGCCGCCTCCTCCTCCGACTGGCCGTTCTGGCGGGCGAGATCCCTCACAAAGGTCTCGACGCCTTCCGACATCGTCGGACCCGGAAGCACGGCATTGACTGTGACGCCGGTGCCGCGGGTCAGCTTGGCAAGCCCGCGCGAGATCGCGAGTTGGGCGGTCTTGGTCGTGCCGTAGTGGATCATCTCGGTCGGAATGCTCACCCCGGACTCCGAGGAAATGAAGATGATGCGGCCCCAGTTGCGCTTCAGCATGCCCTGCATGTAGGCGCGTGCCATGCGCACGCCGGACATCACGTTGGTCTCGAAGAAGCGGCTCCAATCCTCGTCGGGAATGTCGAAGAAGTCCTTGGGCTCGAAGATGCCGGCATTGTTGACGAGGATGTCGACCTCGGGGAGCGCGGTGACGATGGCATTGCAGCCGTCGATCCGAGCGACGTCGCCGACGACGCCGCGCAGCCGGGCGGCCGGGACAAGCTGCTTGAGCTTCGCGACCGTCTCGTCGACCCGGGCTTGGCTGCGACCATTGATGACGACCTCCGCGCCGGCCGCGGCCAGCCCCTTGGCGATGGCAAAGCCGATGCCGGCGGTCGAACCCGTGACGAGGGCGGTCTTTCCCGAGAGGTCGATGTGCATGAGCAGCTCTCCGTTGTGCTGAAGCAACGGATGTGGGGCGTCGTCGCGCCAACGCAACGCAGAGCTGATCCTCGAGAAGAACGGTGAATGGCGCGGGCAAATGCCGCCGGCGGCCTCCGTAGGGTGAGCAAAGCGGCCGCCGAAGGCGGCGGCGGGCCCACCATCGATCGACGAATTCTCGGTGAGATGGCGGGCGCGGCGCCGCCAAGAGCACGTGCGAGGCGACGGCGTCGACCCGTCTTTGCCCACCCTAGAAGCGACCACCCTCAAACGAAAACGGCGCCCGAAGGCGCCGTTCTGAAAACTCGGGTCGGATCGCCGCTTACGCGGCTTCCGAGGTCTCCTGCACCGGGCCGGAATCCTGCCCCTTGGCATCGACGTCGCGGTCGACGAACTCGATCACGGCCATCGCGGCGTTGTCGCCGTAGCGGAAGCCGGCCTTGATGATGCGGGTGTAGCCGCCGTTGCGGTCCTTGTAGCGGGGCGCCAGCACGTCGAACAGCTTCTTGACCTGGTCGACGTCGCGCATCTCGGCGATCGCCTGACGGCGCAGCGCGAGTCCGCCCTTCTTGCCGAGGGTGACGAGCTTCTCGACGATCGGCCGCAGCTCCTTGGCCTTCGGCAGCGTGGTGACGATCTGCTCGTGCTTGATCAGCGCGGCGCACATGTTAGCGAACATCGCCTTGCGGTGCTCGGCGGTGCGGTTGAGCTTCCGATGAACCTTGCCGTGACGCATAGTGTTAGTCCTTCATTTCAATCTGCCGCGACGGTTCGTCGGACATGTTGCTCAGGTGGGCTGCCTGCGTTCGCCCGGGTGGTTACGGTGGCGGGTAGGACCCTACCCGCCCGCCGCTCAGTAGTGATCCTCGAAGCGCTTGGCCAGCTCGTCGATGTTCTCCGGCGGCCAGCCGGGCACTTCCATGCCGAGATGCAGACCCATCTGGGCCAGCACTTCCTTGATCTCGTTCAGCGATTTGCGGCCGAAGTTCGGGGTGCGCAGCATTTCCGCTTCCGACTTCTGCACGAGGTCGCCGATATAGACGATGTTGTCGTTCTTCAGGCAGTTCGCCGAACGCACCGACAGCTCAAGCTCGTCCACCTTCTTGAGGAAGGCCGGGTTGAAGGCGAGGTCCGGGATGATCTCCTGAGCGACTTCCTTGCGCGGCTCTTCGAAGTTGACGAACACGTTGAGCTGATCCTGCAGGATGCGCGCGGCATAGGCCACCGCGTCCTCCGGCGAGATCGCGCCGTTGGTCTCGATCGTCATGGTCAGCTTGTCGTAGTCGAGGATCTGGCCCTCGCGGGTGTTCTCGACCTTGTAGGAGACCTTGCGGACCGGAGAGAACAGGCTGTCGACCGGGATCAGGCCGATCGGCGCGTCCTCGGGACGGTTACGATCGGCGGCGACATAGCCCTTGCCGGTCGCGACCGTGAACTCCATGCGGATCTCGGCGCCCTCGTCCAGAGTGCAGAGCTGCAGGTCGGGGTTCAGAACGACGATATCGCCGACGGTCTGGATGTCGCCGGCGGTGACCGCGCCCGGACCCTGCTTCTTCACGACCATCCGCTTCGGGCCTTCGCCCTGCATCTTGATCGCGATGTCCTTGATGTTCAGCACGATGTCGGTGACGTCCTCGCGGACACCGGCGATCGAGGAGAACTCGTGCAGCACGCCGTCGATGTGCACCGACTGCACAGCGGCGCCCTGCAACGACGACAGCAGGATGCGGCGCAGCGCATTGCCGAGCGTCTGGCCGAAACCGCGCTCCAGCGGCTCGGCAACCACGGTGGCGAAACGGGTCGCGTCGGAGCCCGGCGTGACCTGGAGCTTGTTCGGCCGAATCAATTCTTGCCAATTCTTCTGGATCGTCACTGTTTCACCCATGGGCCAGTCATGGGATCTGACTGACTGGCGTTGGAGAACCGCGCTTCAGATCGCGGCAGTCGAAATGTCTCAAAAGCACGACGAGGCGGACATGCTGTCCGCCTCTTTCAGATTAGACGCGCCGACGCTTGCGCGGGCGGCAACCATTGTGCGGGATCGTCGTCACGTCGCGGATCGAGGTGACGGTGAAACCCGCAGCCTGCAGCGCACGGAGCGCCGATTCACGGCCGGAGCCAGGGCCGGCAACCTCGACCTCGAGGGTGCGCATGCCGTGTTCCTGAGCCTTCTTGGACACGTCCTCCGCCGCGACCTGCGCGGCATACGGGGTCGACTTGCGCGATCCCTTGAACCCCATCGTGCCGGCCGACGACCAGGCAATAGTGTTGCCCTGCGCATCGGTGATGGTGATGGTGGTGTTGTTGAACGACGAATTCACGTGGGCGACGCCGGAGGCGATGTTCTTGCGCTCACGACGGCGGACGCGTGCGGCTTCCTTGGCCATATAAGTACCTTTCTCGAGATCTCAACGCCGCCGTAGTGCCAGCGGCTACACCAGAAAGGCGAATGGTGAATAGCGAGTAGCGAATAGGGATCGCCCCTATCCGCCACCCGCCATCAGCAGTTCGCCAGATTACTTCTTCTTGCCGGCAATCGCCTTGGCCGGTCCCTTGCGCGTGCGCGCATTGGTGTGGGTGCGCTGGCCGCGCACCGGCAGACCGCGGCGATGGCGCAGGCCGCGATAGCAGCCGAGGTCCATCAGACGCTTGATGTTGATGCCGGTCTCGCGCCGCAGGTCGCCCTCGACGACGTAGTCGCGGTCGATGATTTCGCGGATCTGCAGGACTTCCTGGTCGCTCAGCTGGTTGACGCGACGATCCTCGGCGATCTTGACCTTGTCAATGATCTCGCCCGCGATCTTCGGGCCGATGCCATGGATATACTGGAGCGCGATCAGAACGCGCTTGTTGGTCGGGATGTTGACACCGGCAATACGGGCCACGGACTTCTCTCCTGTCACCGATCCCAGGATGGACCGGCCTTCGTTCTCGCTATCTCGGGCAGGCGTCCGCAAACGCGAACAAGACGCCCACCCCTCGATTCGTGGGGCCCGGCATCTTTGGAAAACCATCCGACTTGGATGCGGGCTTATTAATGGATTCACACGGCGGTCGTCAACCGCCCCTACAAGATTCGATCACCTCTTGGCGCGCTTTTTTGCAGCCTTTGCAGAGGTTTTCCGGGTTCCCTTGGCCGCCTTGGCAGCGGGCTTGGGAGCCTTCTTCGAGGCCTTGGAGGCTTTCTTGGGGGCCGCCTTTGCTCCCTTTTTGGCTGTCTTTGCGGCCTTTTTCGTCGGCGCAGGCGCCTTCGGAGCCTTTTTAGCGACCTTCTTGGCCGATTTGGCCGGCGCGGTCTTCCCCGCAGCCTTGGCACTGCGCTTGGCCGGGCTCGCCTTCTTCGCCGCCCGGCTGCCGCCGGTGTTACCGACGGCGGCCAGGATCCGTCCGATCTCCTCGGTGACCTGCTCGATCGGCATCATGCCGTCGACGGTCGCCAGCATCCGGTGGTCCGAATAATAGTGGATCAGAGGCTCGGTCTGGTCGCGGTAGCTGGCCAGGCGCTTGGTCAGGACCTCCGGCGTATCATCGGCCCGCACAGCCTCGCCGCGCGCGCGGGTCTCGGCGGCCCGGCGCTCGACGCGCTCAAGCAGCACGCCCTCATTGACCCGGAGCTCGATCACCGCGTCGAGCTTCATCTGCTTCTGCTTCAGCAGCGCATCCAGCGCCTCCGCCTGCGGCACCGTGCGCGGGAAGCCGTCAAGGATGAAGCCATTGGCAGCGTCCGGCTGCTCGATCCGGTCCGCGATGATGCCGACCACGACCTCGTCAGGCACCAGACCGCCCGCCGCCATGATGTCCTTCGCCTTGAGCCCGATCGGCGTCTGAGCGGCGACCGCGGCGCGCAGCATGTCGCCGGTCGACAGCTGAACGATGCCGTATTGCTGGACCAGGCGCTGCGCCTGCGTCCCCTTGCCCGAACCGGGCGGCCCCAGAAGAATGAGTCTCATCGAATTTCGCCCCCCGGCACACGGTGAGCGACCCTCCCGCACACCTTGTTCTTGGCTTGGTGGTTCCCGGGCCGCGATCCGCCGCTATCCGCGGCGGCGCCCCCGCAACTTCGACTTCCTGATCAGCCCCTCATACTGATGGGCGAGCAGATAACCCTGAACCTGCGCCACGGTATCCATCGTAACGCTGACCACGATCAGAAGCGAAGTGCCACCAAAGTAGAACGGGACGGAAGCGTAGGAAATCAGAATTTCCGGGATCAGACACACGATCGCCAGATAGATGGCGCCGAGCACGGTGATCCGCGACAGCACGTAATCGATATATTCCGCGGTGCGCTCGCCCGGCCTGATGCCCGGGATGAAGCCGCCATGCTTCTTCAGATTGTCGGCGGTCTCGGTCGGGTTGAACACGATCGCGGTGTAGAAGAAGGCGAAGAACAGAATCAGCGCCAGATACAGCACCAGGAACAGCGGCCGGCCATGGCCGAGCTGGGTGGTGATCCACTGGAACCACTCGGGTCCCTTGCCGGCGTTGAAATTGGCGACCGTGGTCGGCAGCAGCAGCAGCGACGAGGCGAAGATCGGCGGGATCACGCCCGATGTGTTCAGCTTCAGCGGCAGATGCGAGGACTGGCCCTCGAACATCTTGTTGCCGACCTGGCGCTTCGGATACTGGATCAGGAGCCGGCGCTGGGCGCGCTCCACGAACACGATGAAGGCGATCACGGCAACCGCCATCACGATGACGATCAGGATCAGGCCGGTCGACAGCGCGCCCTGGCGGCCGAGTTCCAGCATGTTGGCGAGTGCAGAGGGCAGCTCCGCGACGATGCCGGACAGGATGATCAGCGAGATGCCGTTGCCGATGCCGCGCGAGGTGATCTGCTCGCCGAGCCACATCAGGAACATGGTGCCGCCGGTCAGCGTGATCGCGGTCGAGAGGCGGAAGAACAGGCCGGGATCGGCGACGACGTTGCCGGCGCCTTCGAGGCCGACGGCGATGCCGTAGGACTGCACGGCAGCCAGGATCACCGTCAGATAGCGGGTGTACTGGTTCAGCATCTTGCGGCCAGCCTCCCCCTCTTTCTTGAGGGCTTCGAGCTGGGGCGAGACGGTGGTGAGCAGCTGAATGATGATCGATGCCGAGATGTACGGCATGATGTTCAGCGCGAAGATCGCCATGCGGTGAATGCCGCCGCCGGCGAACATGTTGAACATGCCGAGAATGCCGCCGGCCTGGGTGCGGAACACCGAGTCCCAGATGTTCGGGTCGATGCCGGGCAGCGGAATGTAGGTGCCGAGGCGGTAGACCAGCAGCGCGCCGAGGGTGAACCAAATGCGCTTCTTCAGCTCATCGGCCTTCGCGAGCGCGCCGAAATTGAGGTTTGCCGCCAGTTGTTCCGCTGCTGAGGCCATGTCTAGCTTTCTCCCGCCGCCCTTCTTGACCGCATCAGCCCCGCGAGGGCTCGCGAGGCTTGGGCAGACGTCGGATATTATCTGGTACGCGAGCGCGTTCTGTCCATTGCCCTGCCCTCTCCAGCACAAGCCGGCAGCAGGGCAATGACGCAGATGTTACGCCGCCTCGCCTTCGTCCTTGGCTGGCGCCAGGAGCTTGACGGTGCCGCCGGCCTTCTCGACCGCCGCGATCGCCGACTTCGAGGCACCATGCACCTCGATGTTGATCTTGGCCTTGAGCTCGCCGCGGCCGAGCAGACGCACGCCGTCCTTGGCGCGACGCAGCGCACCGGACTTCACGAGGGACTCGGCGTTGATCACGCTGCCGGCATCGAGCTTCTTGGCATCGATCGCCTGCTGGATCCGGTCGAGATTGATCTCGACGAAATCGAGCGCGAAGATGTTGTTGAAGCCGCGCTTCGGCAGACGGCGATGCATCGGCATCTGACCGCCTTCGAAGCCCTTGATGCGCACGCCGGAGCGCGCGGTCTGGCCCTTGCCGCCACGGCCCGAGGTCTTGCCCTTGCCGGAGCCGATGCCGCGGCCGACGCGCATGCGCTTCTTGCGCGCGCCGGCGTTGTCGGCGATATCGCTGAGCTTCATCGCCCTTCTCCTTACTTCTCGTCGACGATGCGGACGAGATGATGAACCTTGGTGATCATGCCGCGGACCGCCGGCGTATCCGGCAGCTCGGTCACGCGGCCGATCTTGTTGAGCTTCAACCCGATCAGCGTCTCGCGCTGCGAGTGATGCCGGCGGATCGGGCTGCCGATCTGCTCGATCTTGATCGTCTTGGCGCTAGCCATGGTCTTCACTCCGAGATGCGCCGGCCAGAGGCGGCGCGCGTTCGTTAGTCGGCAGCTGCCTCGGCATCGCCACCGACGCGGCGGGCCTGCAGGGTCGACACCTTGATGTTGCGGCGCGCGGCAACCGAGCGCGGTGAATCCTGGTGCTTCAGCGCGTTGAAGGTCGCGCGCACCATGTTGTACGGGTTGGACGAGCCGATCGACTTCGCCACCACGTCCTGGATGCCCAGCGTCTCGAACACGGCGCGCATCGGGCCGCCGGCGATGATGCCGGTACCGGCCGGAGCCGCACGCAGATAGACGCGGCCCGCACCGTGACGACCGAAGATGTCGTGGTGCAGGGTCCGGCCCTCGCGCAGCGCGACGCGGGTCAGGTTGCGCTTGGCGGAGTCCGTCGCCTTGCGGATCGCCTCCGGCACTTCGCGTGCCTTGCCGTGGCCGAAGCCGACCCGGCCCTTCTGATCGCCGATCACGACGAGCGCCGCAAAGCCGAAGCGCTTACCGCCCTTCACGACCTTCGCGACTCGGTTGATGTGGACGAGCTTGTCGACGAACTCGCTGTCGCGCTCCTCGCGCTCCTTGCGATCGCGACCGCCTCGTTCCCGTTCACCTGCCATGGTGCTATCCAATCTTCTGAGGGGCTCTCGCGCCCATATCCATTGATGTTAGAAGCTCAGCCCGCTCTCGCGCGCCGCGTCGGCCAGGGCCTTGACGCGACCGTGATAGAGATAGCCGCCGCGATCGAACACGACTTCCTTGATCCCCGCCTTCACCGCGCGCTCGGCGAGCAGCTTGCCCACCGCCTTCGCCGCATCGATGTCGGCACCGGTGTTGCCGGCCGAGCGCATCTCCTTCTCCATCGACGACGCGGAGGCGAGCGTCTCGCCCTTCTGATCGTCGATGACCTGAGCGTAGATGTGCTTCGACGAACGGAACACCGACAGGCGTGGACGGCCGCCGGCGGAGCGGCGCAGCGACAGCCTCACGCGCTGCTTGCGCCGGGCATTCGTAACCTTTGCTCTCGACATGTCCGGCTCCGTTACTTCTTCTTGCCTTCCTTGCGGAAGATGAATTCACCCGCGTACTTCACGCCCTTGCCCTTGTAGGGCTCCGGCGGCCGGTAGGCGCGGATTTCGGCGGCCACCTGGCCGACGCGCTGCGGGTCGATGCCCGTGACCGTGATCTCGGTCGGCTTCGGCACCGCGATCGTGATGCCCTCCGGGATCTGGTAGACGACGTCATGGCTGTAGCCGAGCGCGAGCTGCAGGTTCTTGCCCTGCATCGCGGCGCGGTAGCCGACGCCGGTGATCTCGAGCTTCTTCTCGAAGCCCTTGGTCACGCCTTCGACCAGGTTGGCGATCTGGGCGCGCGCGGTGCCGTACAGCGACCGGGCGCGCTTGGTCTCGGCGCGCGGAGCAACCTTGACCTGGCCGTTCTCGAACTTCACGTCCACGTCGTCATGGACGATGAACTGAAGCTGGCCCTTCGGCCCCTTCATCTTGACGGTCTGTCCGTCGACGGAGGCCGTCACTCCGGACGGCACCGCCACAGGCTTCTTGCCAATACGTGACATGGCTCAATCCTTCTTAGAACACCGTGAAGAGAACTTCACCGCCGACATTCGCGTCACGCGCGCTATGGTCGGCCATGATTCCCTTCGGCGTCGACAAAACAGAAATTCCGAGCCCGTTGTTCACGCGCGGCAGGTTCTTCACCGAGGTGTAGACGCGGCGGCCGGGCTTGGAGACGCGCTCGATCTCGCGGATCACGGGCTCGCCGTCGAAATATTTCAGCTCGATCTCGATCTCGCTGCGGCCCGACGGATGCTCCAGCGTGGCATAGCCGCGGATGTAGCCTTCGGACTTCAGCACCTCGAGCACGCTGGCGCGCATCTTGGAGCCGGGAGTCGAGACCTTCGACTTCGAGCGCATCTGCGCGTTGCGGATGCGGGTGATCAGATCGCTGATGGGATCGTGCGTTGACATGGTGCGATCCTCCTTACCAGCTCGACTTCACGAGGCCCGGAACCAGGCCCTTGGACCCGAGCTCGCGCAACGCGATGCGGCTCAGCTTGTTCTTGCGATAGTTCGACCGCGGACGGCCGGTCAGCTCGCACCGGTTGCGGATGCGGGTCGCCGACGAATTGCGCGGCATCTCGGCCAGCTTCAGGGTCGCGGCAAAGCGCTCCTCCATCGGCTTTTCCTTGTCGGCGATGATCGCCTTCAACCGGGCGCGCTTCGGGGCGGCGTTCTTGGCCATCCGCTTGCGCCGGTTGTTCTTCTCGACTGAACTCTTCTTTGCCATGCTTGGCTCCTGGGTATCCGCGTTTGAGAGGCTGTTCAGCGTCTCACTGCCGGAACGGGAAATTGAATGCGGTCAGAAGGGCACGGGCCTCGTCGTCGGTCGTCGCGGTGGTGCACACCGTGATGTCCATGCCCCAGCTCTCCCCGGCCTTGTCGAAGTCGATCTCGGGGAAAATGATGTGCTCCTTGATGCCGAGCGAATAGTTGCCGCGGCCGTCGAAGCTCTTCGGGTTCAGGCCGCGGAAGTCGCGGACGCGCGGCAGCGCGACGTTGATCAGGCGGTCGATGAACTCGTACATCTTGGTCTTGCGCAAGGTGACCTTGCAGCCGATCGGCTGGTTCTCGCGCAGCTTGAAGGTCGCGATGGCGACGCGCGAATAGGTCACGACCGCCTTCTGGCCGGCGATCAGCGACAGGTCGGCCGCCGCCGTCTCCGCCTTCTTGCGGTCGTTGACCGCCTCGCCGATGCCCATGTTGAGCACGACCTTGTCGAGCCGCGGCACCTGCATGACGTTGGCGTAGCCGAACTTCTCGGTCAGCTGGCTCTTGATCTTGCGATCATATTCCTCGCGCAGGCGCGGGGTGTAAGCGGTCTCAGCCATCGATCTCAACTCCCGAGCTCTTGGCAACGCGGACCTTCTTGCCGTCCGCCTGAATCTTGAATCCAACGCGCGTCGGCTTGCCGTCCTTGCCGACATACGCGACGTTAGACAGGTTGATCGGCGCCTCCTTGGAGATGATGCCGCCTTCCTGGTTCTGGGTCTGCTTCTGGTGACGCTTCACCAGGTTGATGCCGCGTACCAGCGCGGTGCCCTCGTCGGGACGCACCTCGAACACCTCCCCGGTGCGACCCTTGTCGCGGCCGGTCAGGACGATCACCTTGTCGCCCTTGCGGATCTTGGCAGCCATCACAGCACCTCCGGCGCAAGCGAAATGATCTTCATGTGGTTCTTGGCGCGCAGTTCGCGCGGCACCGGCCCGAAGATGCGGGTGCCGACCGGCTCCGACTGGTTGTTGATCAGGACGGCCGCGTTGCGGTCGAAGCGGATCACCGAGCCGTCGGCGCGGCGGATGTCCTTGCGGACGCGCACCACGACGGCCTTCATGACGTCGCCCTTCTTCACCTTGCCACGCGGAATGGCTTCCTTGATCGACACCACGATGATGTCGCCGACGGTGGCATAGCGGCGCTTCGAGCCGCCCAGCACCTTGATACACATGACACGGCGTGCGCCGGAATTATCGGCCACGTCGAGGTTGGTCTGCATCTGAATCATTGATGCACCTCGTCCTCTTCATCTGCTGCGCAGGAAAGCTGCGCCTTGTTTGATCCCGAAAGCGAAACCGGCCCCTTTGACAGGGCCGCGTCTCGCGCCTCAGGCGGTTTTCTTGTGCTCGCCCCGGATCACGGTCCAGCGCTTGAGCTTCGAGATCGGCTTGCTCTCCTCGATCCACACCATGTCGCCCGGCTTGAACTCGTTGTTCTCGTCGTGCGCGTGGTAGTTCTTCGAGCGGCGGATGGTCTTCTTGTAGATCGGGTGGGTGAAGCGCCGGTCGACGCGCACAACGATCGTCTTGGCCTGCTTGTCGCTGACGACGACGCCCTGAAGGGTCCGTTTCGGCATGTCGAGCCTCTTACTTCGTCTTGGCGCGCTGCTGCGCGGCGATGGTCTTGATACGGGCGATGTCGCGGCGCGCCTCACGCAGCCGCGCGGTATTCTCCAGCTGCCCGGTGGCACGCTGGAAGCGCAGGTTGAAGCGCTCCTTCTTCAGATTGACGATCGCATCGTCCATCTGATCGGGGCTCATCGCGCGAATGTCGGCAATCTTCATCTCGGCCATGACCATTACTCCGCAATGCGTTCGACGAAGCGCGTCTTGATCGGCAGCTTGGCGGCCGCCAGCAGCAGCGCCTCGCGCGCGATCTGGTTGCTCACGCCGTCGATCTCGAACATCACCCGGCCCGGCTTGACGCGGGCCACCCACAATTCCGGCGAGCCCTTGCCGGAGCCCATGCGGACCTCGGCCGGCTTCTTCGACACCGGAAGATCCGGGAACACGCGAATCCAGACGCGGCCGGCGCGCTTCATGTGACGGGTCAAGGCACGACGAGCGGCCTCGATCTGGCGCGCGGTGACGCGATCCGGCTCCATCGCCTTCAGCCCGAACTGGCCGAAGGCCAGCGTCGCGCCCGAGGACGCAACGCCGTGGATACGGCCCTTATGCGCCTTTCGGAACTTGGTCTTCTTTGGTTGCATCATGGCTTTGAGCCCTCAAACCTGTCTTGTCGCGGCTGATCGATCAGGCCGCGTCGCGGCGCGACCGGGGCTGCGAGCTCTCGCCGCCGCCTTCGTTCATCCGCTTGTCCTGTGCCATCGGATCGTGCTCGAGGATCTCGCCCTTGAAGATCCAGACCTTCACGCCGCAGGTGCCGAAGGTGGTGAACGCGGTGGCCACACCGTAGTCGATGTCGGCGCGCAGCGTGTGCAGCGGCACCCGGCCCTCACGATACCACTCCATGCGGGCGATTTCCGCGCCGCCCAGACGACCCGAGCAGTTGATGCGGATGCCCTCGGCGCCGAGACGCATCGCCGACTGCACGGCGCGCTTCATGGCGCGGCGGAACGCAACGCGACGCTCGAGCTGCTGCGCGATCGATTCGGCGACCAGCGTGGCATCGAGCTCCGGCTTGCGGATCTCGACGATGTTGATGACGACGTCCGACGAGGTGATGTCGGCGACGCGCTTGCGCAGCTTGTCGATGTCGGCGCCCTTCTTGCCGATCACGACGCCCGGACGTGCCGAGTGGATCGTGACGCGGCACTTCTTGTGCGGACGCTCGATCACGATGCGGGCAACGGCCGCCTGCTTGAGCTCCTTGTGCAGGATCTCACGGATCTTGACGTCTTCATGCAGCAGCTTGCCGTACTCGGCCTTGCCGGCGAACCAGCGCGAATCCCAGGTCCGGTTGATGCCGAGACGCAGACCGATCGGATTGATCTTTTGACCCATCGTATTCTCCCAGCGCCTGCTTTAAGCGCTCGCCTCGACCTGACGCACAATGATCGTCAGCTGCGAAAACGGTTTGAAAACTCGGCCCGAACGGCCACGGCCGCGCGGCGAGAAACGCTTCATCACGATTCCCTTGCCGACGAAAGCCTGCGATACGACGAGATCGTCGACCTCGAGCTCGTGATTGTTCTCGGCATTGGCGATCGCCGATTCCAGGCACTTCTTGACGTCGACCGCAATCCGCTTGCGCGAGAACTGCAGGTCGGCGAGGGCGGCCGACGCCTTGCGGCCGCGGATCATCTGCGCCACCAGGTTCAGCTTCTGCGGGCTCACCCGAAGCATCCGGGCCACAGCCTTGGCCTCGTTTTCGGGGAGGCTCCGTTCGCGCTTTGGTTTGCTCATCGCTTAATCCTCAAGCCTTCTTGGCTTTCTTATCGCCCGAATGGCCGTGGAAGGTGCGGGTCGGCGAAAACTCACCGAACTTGTGGCCGACCATCTCTTCGTTGATCGCCACCGGCACGTGCTTCTGGCCGTTGTAGACGCCGAACGTCAGGCCGACGAACTGCGGCAGGATGGTCGAGCGGCGGCTCCAGATCTTGATGACGTCGTGACGGCCGGACGCGCGCGCCGCATCTGCCTTCTTGAGCAGCGACGCCTCGACGAACGGGCCTTTCCAGACTGAACGAACCATGTCCGTCGTTCCTTACTTCTTCCGCTTGTGGCGGCTCAAGAGAATGAATTTATCGGTCGACTTGTTGGTGCGGGTCTTCTTGCCCTTGGTGGGCTTGCCCCACGGAGTGACCGGGTGACGACCGCCCGAGGTACGGCCTTCGCCGCCGCCGTGCGGATGGTCGATCGGGTTCATCGCGACACCGCGGTTGTGGGGCCTGCGGCCCATCCAACGCTTGCGGCCGGCCTTGCCGATCGAGGTGTTCATGTGGTCCGGGTTCGACACCGCACCGATGGTGCCGCGGCAGCGGCCATGCACCAGACGCTGCTCGCCCGAGTTCAGGCGGACGATCACGTAGTCCTGGTCGCGGCCGACGATCTGGGCGTAGGTGCCGGCCGAACGCGCGAGCTGGCCGCCCTTCCCGATCTTGACCTCGATGTTGTGCACGATCGTGCCGACCGGCATGTTGCCCAGCGGCATGACGTTGCCCGGCTTCACGTCGACATAGTTGCCGGCGACGATGGTGTCGCCGACCGCCAGGCGCTGCGGCGCCAGGATGTAGGCGAGCTCGCCATCCTGATACTTGACCAGGGCGATGAAGGCGGTCCGGTTCGGATCATACTCCAGGCGCTCGACGGTCGCGGGAACGTCGACCTTGTCGCGCTTGAAGTCGACCGTGCGGTACGACTGCTTGTGGCCGCCGCCGAGGAAGCGAACCGTGATGCGGCCGGTGTTGTTGCGACCGCCGCTCGACTGCTTGCCTTCGGTCAGCGCCTTGACCGGCTTGCCCTTGTACAGGGCCGAACGATCGACCATCACCAGCTGGCGCTGGCCGGGCGTCGTGGGATTGAATGTCTTCAGTGCCATGGCAGCTCAGCCTTACAGTCCGGTGGTCACGTCGATACGGTGGCCCTCTTCGAGGGTCACGATCGCGCGCTTGCTGTCCGATTGCGAACCGAAATTGCCGCGGAACACCTTGGTCTTGCCCTTGCGGACGAGCGTGTTGACGCTCTTGACCTTGACGTCGAACAGCTTCTCGATCGCTTCCTTGATCTGCGGCTTGGTCGCCTTTGCGGCCACCTTGAACAGAACCTTGTTGTGCTCCGAGGCAAACGTCGCCTTCTCGGTCACGACCGGCGCGATGATGATGTCGTAGTGGCGCGGATCGATGGTCTTCATTTGAAGCGCGCCTCCAGCGCATCGATCGCCGCCTTGGTCAGCACGAGCTTCTGACGGCGCAGGATGTCGTAGACGTTGATGCCCTGGATCGGCAGCACGTCCAGGTTCGGGATGTTGCGGGCCGCAGCGGCAAAGCCGTTGTGCAGCTCGGCGCCGTCGATGATCAGCGCGTTGGTCAGGCCGAGACCCGAGAAGTGGCCGATCAGCGCTTTGGTCTTCGCCGCCTCGAGGGTGGCGTTCTCCAAAACGACCAGATCACCGTCCTTGGCCTTGGCCGACAGCGCATGCTTCAGAGCGAGCGCACGGACCTTCTTCGGCAGGTCGGTCGCATGCGAGCGCACGACCGGACCGAAGGCGCGGCCGCCGCCACGGAACTGCGGCACGCGAGCCGAGCCGTGACGAGCACCGCCGGTGCCCTTCTGCTTGTACATCTTCTTGCCGGTGCGCCAGATCTCGGCGCGCCCCTTGGCCTTGTGAGTGCCGGCCTGACGCTTGTTCAGCTGCCACTGGACGCAACGCTGAATGATGTCAGCGCGCGGCTCCAGACCGAAGATGGCGTCGGACAGCTGGACGGAGCCGGCTTCCTTGCCCTCAAGCGTGGTGACTTTCAGTTCCATTTATGCGCCCTCCTGCACGGCCGGCGCTTCGGCAGCCTGCTCACCCGCGACCTTGAACTTGCCGGGCTTCGGCGCTTCCTTCGGCAGCGGCTTCTTGACGGCGTCGCGCACCGAGATCCAGCCACCCTTGGAGCCGGGCACCGCGCCTTCGACCAGGATCAGGCCGCGCTCGACGTCCGTCTGCACCACACGCAGGTTCAGCGTGGTGATGCGGTCGACGCCCATGTGACCGGGCATCTTCTTGTTCTTCCAGGTCTTGCCGGGGTCCTGACGACCACCGGTCGAACCGATCGAACGATGCGAGATCGACACACCGTGCGTGGCGCGAAGACCGCCGAAGTTCCAGCGCTTCATGCCGCCGGCGAAGCCCTTACCGACCGAGGTGCCGGTAACGTCGACGAACTGGCCGACGACGAAGTGGTCGGCCTGGATCTCGGCGCCGACCGGGATCAGCGAATCCTCGCTGACACGGAATTCGGCAAGCTTGCGCTTCGGCTCGACCTTGGCGACCGCGAACTGGCCGCGCTCCGCCTTCGGCATGTAGACCGTCTTGCGGCTGCCGCTGCCGAGCTGCAGCGCGACATAGCCGTTCTTCTCGGTGGTGCGGTGACCGACCACCTGGCAATTGCCGAGCTTCAGCACGGTCACGGGGATATGTTCGCCGGTCTCCGTGAAGACCCGCGTCATCCCGACCTTTTGTGCGATCACTCCGGAGCGCATCGGCGTGCTTCCTGTTCTTCTCTATGTCCGCGATGGGGCGAACGTGAATCCAAAAACTTAGAGCTTGATCTCGACGTCGACGCCGGCGGCCAGGTCGAGCTTCATGAGAGCATCGACGGTCTGCGGGGTCGGATCGACGATGTCGAGCAGGCGCTTGTGGGTACGCATCTCGAACTGCTCGCGGCTCTTCTTGTCGACGTGCGGCGAACGGTTCACGGTGAACTTCTCGATGCGGGTCGGCAGCGGAATGGGTCCGCGAACCTGCGCGCCGGTCCGTTTCGCCGTGTTGACGATCTCGCGCGTCGACGTATCGAGGATACGATGGTCAAACGCCTTGAGACGGATGCGGATATTTTGGCCGTTCATTGCCGTATCTTTCTTTGAGTAGTGAGTGGCGAGTAGCGAACGGCGAATGGATATCTCCATTCGCCACCCGCCATTCCCTATTCGCTGTTGTTACTCGATGATCGAGGCGACGACGCCGGCGCCGACGGTGCGGCCGCCCTCGCGGATGGCGAAGCGCAGCTTCTCCTCCATCGCGATCGGCACGATCAGGTGCACTTCCATCGCGATGTTGTCGCCCGGCATCACCATCTCGGTGCCTTCCGGCAGGTGAACGACGCCGGTCACGTCGGTCGTGCGGAAGTAGAACTGCGGACGATAGTTGGTGAAGAACGGAGTGTGACGGCCGCCCTCTTCCTTGGTGAGGATGTACGCCTCAGCCTTGAACTTGGTGTGCGGCTTGACCGAACCCGGCTTGCACAGCACCTGGCCGCGCTCGACGTCCTCGCGCTTGGTGCCGCGGAGCAGCGCACCGATGTTGTCGCCCGCCTGGCCCTGATCGAGCAGCTTGCGGAACATTTCAACGCCGGTGACGGTGGTCTTCTGCGTCGGACGGATGCCGACGATCTCGATTTCCTCACCGACCTTGATGATGCCGCGCTCGACACGGCCGGTCACGACGGTGCCGCGGCCCGAGATCGAGAACACGTCTTCGACCGGCATCAGGAAGGGCTGATCGATCGGACGCTCCGGCTGCGGAATGTACTCGTCGACATTGCGCATCAGCTCGAGGATGGCGTCGTGGCCGAGCTTCTTGTCCGAATCTTCCAGAGCGGCGAGCGCCGAGCCCTTGATGATCGGGATCTTGTCGCCCGGGAACTCGTACTTCGAGAGCAGCTCGCGGACCTCGAGCTCGACGAGCTCGAGCAGCTCCGGATCGTCAACCATGTCGCACTTGTTGAGGAACACGACCAGCGCCGGCACGCCGACCTGGCGGGCGAGCAGGATGTGCTCGCGGGTCTGCGGCATCGGGCCGTCAGCGGCCGACACGACCAGGATCGCGCCGTCCATCTGCGCGGCGCCGGTGATCATGTTCTTCACGTAGTCGGCGTGGCCGGGGCAATCGACGTGCGCGTAGTGGCGGTTCTTGGTCTCGTACTCGACGTGAGCGGTCGAGATGGTGATGCCGCGAGCCTTCTCTTCCGGCGCCTTGTCGATCTGGTCGTAGGCAGTGAACGTCGCACCGCCCGTCTCGGCCAGGATCTTGGTGATTGCAGCCGTCAGCGAGGTCTTGCCGTGGTCGACGTGACCGATGGTGCCGATGTTGCAGTGGGGCTTGTTACGTTCAAACTTAGCTTTGGCCATTTGACTCTCCGTTCAGTCGCTAACTTGAGCTAACGACAATCAGGCAAACTTCTTCTGGACTTCGGCCGACACGTTGGCCGGCGCTTCAGCGTAGTGCGAGAACTGCATCGTGAAGGTCGCGCGGCCCTGGCTCATGGAGCGCAGGTTGTTCACGTAACCGAACATGTTCATGAGCGGCACCATCGCGTTGATGACGTTGGCATTGCCGCGCATGTCCTGGCCCTGGATCTGGCCACGACGCGAGTTCAGGTCGCCGATGACCGAGCCGGTGTAGTCTTCCGGGGTCACCACCTCGACCTTCATGATCGGCTCGAGCAGAACCGACTTGCCCTTCTGCAGCGCCTCGCGGAAAGCCGCGCGAGAGGCGATTTCGAAGGCCAGCGCCGACGAGTCGACGTCGTGATACTTGCCGTCGACCAGCGCCACCTTGACGTCGACCACCGGGAAGCCGGCGACCACGCCCGCGCCGAGCACGCTCTCGATGCCCTTCTCGACGCCCGGGATGTATTCCTTCGGAACCGCACCGCCGACGATCTTGGACTCGAACACGTAGCCGCCACCCGGCTCGTTCGGCTCGACCACGAGGCTCACGGCCGCGAACTGGCCGGTGCCGCCGGTCTGCTTCTTGTGGGTGTAGTCCACATTGGCCGGCTTGGTGATGCGCTCACGGAACGCCACCTGCGGCGCGCCGATGTTCGCATCGACCTTGTAGGTACGCTTCAGAATGTCGACCTTGATGTCGAGATGGAGCTCGCCCATGCCCTTGAGGATGGTCTGGCCCGACTCGTGATCGGTCGAGACGCGGAAGGACGGATCTTCCGCGGCCAGCTTCGCCAAGGCGACGCCGAGCTTCTCCTGGTCGGCCTTCGACTTCGGCTCGATCGCGATCTCGATGACCGGCTCCGGGAATTCCATCTTTTCCAGGATCACCTGGTTGGACGGATCGCACAGCGTGTCACCGGTGCGGGCTTCCTTGAGGCCTGCGAGGGCGACGATGTCGCCGGCATAGGCTTCCTTGATGTCCTCGCGATTGTTCGCATGCATCAGCAGCATGCGGCCGATGCGCTCCTTCTTCTCGCGGGTCGAGTTCACGACGCCGGTACCCGAGGTCAGGATGCCCGAATAGATGCGGCAGAAGGTGATGGTGCCGACGAACGGGTCGTCCATGATCTTGAACGCGAGCAGCGCCAGCGGCTCCTTGTCGTCCGCCTTGCGCACGACCTCGTTGCCCTTGTCGTCGGTGCCCTTGATCGCGGGCACGTCGAGCGGCGACGGCAGATAGTCGACGACGGCGTCCAGCAGGGGCTGCACGCCCTTGTTCTTGAAGGCCGAGCCACACAGCACCGGATAGAACGCACCGGTCAGCACGGCCTTGCGGATCAGGCGCTTCAGGGTCGCCTCGTCCGGCTCCTTGCCGTCCAGGAACGCGGTGAGCGCGTCGTCATCGAGCTCGACGGCGGCTTCCACCAGCTTCTCGCGATATTCCTTGGCCTGATCGGCCAGATCAGCCGGGATCTCGGCGTAGTCGAACTTCGCGCCGAGCGCCTCGTCGTTCCAGACGATCGCCTTCATGGTCACGAGGTCGATGCAGCCCTTGAAGTTGTTCTCAGCACCGATCGGCAGCTGGATCGCAACCGGCTTCGCGCCCAGGCGGTCGACGATGTCGGCCAGGCACTTGAAGAAGTCGGCGCCGGTCTTGTCCATCTTGTTGGCGAAGACGATGCGCGGCACCTTGTACTTGTCGCCCTGGCGCCAGACGGTCTCGGTCTGCGGCTCGACGCCCTGGTTGGAGTCGAGCACGCACACGGCGCCGTCGAGCACGCGAAGCGAACGCTCGACCTCGATGGTGAAGTCGACGTGGCCAGGGGTGTCGATGATGTTCAGGCGCTTGCCGTTCCAGAACGCGGTGGTGGCAGCCGAGGTGATCGTGATGCCACGCTCCTGCTCCTGCTCCATCCAGTCCATCGTCGCGGCACCTTCGTGCACTTCGCCGATCTTGTGGCTCTTGCCGGTGTAATAGAGGATGCGCTCGGTCGTCGTGGTCTTACCGGCGTCGATATGCGCCATGATACCGAAGTTACGGTAGTCCTCGATGGCATGTTGGCGGGGCATGAAGGTGTTCCCTGATTTCCGTTCGGGCCGCTGTTACCAGCGGTAGTGCGAGAAGGCGCGGTTGGCTTCCGCCATCCGGTGCACGTCTTCACGCTTCTTCACGGCGTTACCCCGATTGTTCGAGGCGTCGAGCAGCTCCGCCGAAAGCCGCTCAGTCATCGTCTTCTCGTTGCGGTCGCGCGCGGCCGAGATCAGCCAGCGGATGCCCAGCGCCTGCCGGCGGGTCGAACGAACCTCGACCGGCACCTGGTAGGTCGCGCCGCCGACGCGGCGGGAGCGGACCTCGATGGTCGGCATGACGTTTTCGAGGGCCTGCTCGAACACCGTCAGCGGGCTCTGCTTGGTCTTGGCCTCGATGATGCCGAACGCGCCGTAGACGATACCTTCGGCGACCGACTTCTTGCCGGCGTACATCACCGAGTTCATGAACTTGGTGACGATGATGTTCCCGAACTTCGGATCCGGAAGCACTTCACGCTTTTCGGCTGAATGGCGACGCGACATGTGATCTTGTTCCCGCTTCTCTCGAACGTCTTACTTCGGACGCTTCGCGCCGTACTTCGAACGGCGCTGCTTACGGTTCTTGACGCCCTGGGTATCCAGCACGCCGCGGAGGATGTGGTAGCGCACGCCCGGCAAGTCCTTGACGCGGCCGCCACGGATCATGACCACCGAGTGCTCCTGCAGGTTATGGCCTTCACCCGGGATGTAGCCGATCACCTCGAAGCCGTTGGTCAGGCGCACCTTGGCGACCTTACGAAGCGCCGAGTTCGGCTTCTTCGGGGTCGTGGTGTAGACGCGCGTGCAAACGCCACGCTTCTGCGGCGACTGCTGCAGCGCCGGCACCTTCTTGCGCGACTTCTGCACTTCGCGCGGATTTGCGATCAGCTGGTTGATCGTCGGCATCTTGGCCTTCACCCTTCTCAACGTTCGCACGGAGACCGCGACCGGCTTCCGCAAATTCTGTTCGAGGTTCCCCGCCTCACCGGGCCGTTTCGCGCGATCAAAACCCGCGCAAAACGAAATCGCGCCAACCGTTCATCGCTGAACGGAAAGCGCTTGACGCCACAGAGGACCGCGATCACCACCAAACAGCTTGCGCTGGCGGGCGGCCTACCGAGGTCATGCATCCGAAATTGGTCTCCAGAGAACGAGCTCGAGAGATCTAATATCGTTTTGGCATTGCCTAGCTATGATCGACAGCGTTTGAGCGGCATTCGTCGAGGGTGGTGCCCGTCCCGCCCTGTTCCGGGTGGTCTGGGTGATCCGTACCGACGCTGGCGAAGCTCACCGCCTGTCGTTGAGTGCCGGCCTTTTATAAGCGGTAAATATCCAAGTCAAGCAAAACGACGCCGCAGGACGCGCAAAGAAGCGCTTCTGGCCGCTGCAGTTTCCGCTCCGACCGCGCCCCTACATCCTAAGGTATCTGTAGACCGCAGAGCCCTGCCCGCGCGGGCCCAGCCCCTCTCCAACCCAGGGACATATCCAGAGACATTGAAGATAAGGCTTTTTTTGGCTTTGGCCGACAAGGATGGCGCCCACGACGAGGCGCCCCGTGACAGACTATACCGATATTGCGATCATTGGCGGCGGCTTGGCCGGCTCGATCACGGCCGCCATGCTCGGGCGTGCCGGCATCCCGGCGATTCTGGTCGATCCCCACGCGATCTCCCCGCCCGACTTTCGAATCGAGAAGATCTCCGGTGCCGGGCAGATCGGCCGATTCCGTCGCACCGGGATCGCCGACAAGGCGTTAACCCAAGCCACCCTGACCCCGGAGAACTGGATCGCCCGATTCGGCTACGTGCTCGAACGGGCCCCGGTCCCGCAATACGGCATCCTTTACGACACGCTGGTGACGGCCGTGCGCGACGAGATCCGCGGCCGCGTGACGCGAATCGTCGCCAAGGCCGTGGCGATCACGCCAGGCGAGGATCGCCAGTCGGTCGTGCTGTCCAACGGGCAGACGATCTCCGCCCGTCTCGTCGTGCTCGCCAACGGGCTGAACGTTGGGCTGCGGCACATGCTGGGAATCACCCGCAAGATCACCAGCCCCGCCCATTCGATCTCGATCGGGTTCGACCTGACGCCGGCCGGCCGCGCCGCCTTCCCGTTCCCGGCCATGACCTACTTCCAGGAGCGGGCCGACGCGCGGGTGCCCTACATCACCCTGTTCCCGATCGGCGAGCGCATGCGGGCGAACCTGTTCGCCTATCGCGAGGTGGACGCCCCCTGGCTGCGGGCGATCCGGCGCGCCCCGGTCGAAACGCTGATGGCCGCCCTGCCCGGCCTGCGGCGGATCACCGGCCCGTACGCCGTGAGGGGGGAAGTGAAGCTCCGCCCCGCCGACCTCACCATCAACACTGGATACCGCATGCCGGGCGTCGTGCTCGTCGGCGATGCCTTCTGCACCACCTGCCCCGTCACCGGCACCGGCTCCGACAAGGTGTTCACCGACGTCGAGCGCCTCTGCAACGTCCACATTCCGCGCTGGCTGGCGACTGACGGCATGGGCGAGGCCAAGATCGCGGCCTTCTATGCCGACCCGGTCAAGATCGCCTGCGATGCGTGGTCGCTCGACAAGGCCTGGAATTTCCGATCGGTCTCGATCGGGGCCAGCCCCTATTGGCAGGCACAACGCTGGGCGCGCTTTGCGGTCTCGCTCGGCCGCGGGATTCAGCAGCGGCTGACGAAGACCAATGCGCCGCTCAACGTCTATTCCTCGTCATCGTCATCATCCTCCTCGTCGTCGTCATCCTCCTCATCATCGCTGTCGTCGTCGGCCTGATCGAGCCGGCTCGGCTGATGGCCCTGGTCGTCCCAGAGCTTGCGATAGGTCCCGTTCTTCGCCAGGAGCTCGGCGTGGCTACCGCGCTCGATCGCCCGGCCGCCGGAGATGACGATGATCTCGTCCATCTCGACCAACGAGGTCAGGCGGTGGGTCGACCAGATCATGGTACGGCCCTTGGCGACCTTCAGCAGGGTGCGGTTGATCGCGGCTTCCGTGGTCTGGTCCAGCGCCGAGGTCGCCTCGTCGAGCAGCAGCACGGACGGGTTGCGGATGATGGCGCGGGCGATCGCGATGCGCTGGCGCTGGCCACCGGACAGCGTGTCGCCGCGCTCACCGACGATGGTGTCGTATTTCTGCGGCAGGCTCATGATGTAGCGGTGGATCTCGGCCTTCTTGGCCGCCTCCTCCACCTCCGCGTCGGTGGCGCCCTCCTTGCCGAGCCGGATGTTTTCCCGCAGCGACATGTTGAACAGCATGTTCTCCTGGAACACCACGGCCATGCTGCCGCGCAGCGAATCGCGCGTCACCTTGCGGATGTCGACGCCGTCGATGGTGACGCGGCCTTCATCGGGCACATAGAGCCGCAGGATCAGGTTGAGCAGCGTGCTCTTGCCCGAGCCCGACGGACCGACGATCGCGATCCGCTTGCCGACGTCGAGCTTGAGGCTCAGATTGTCGAGCACCGGCGTCTGGCTACCCTCGTACTGGAAGGTCACGCGCTCGAAGGTGATGTCGTGGCTGATGCGGGGCAGATCCGGCGCGCCGGGCCGGTCGGCACCGCGGGTCGGCTCGTCCAGCAGCTCCTGCATGTGCCGGATCGCGGCCGCCGACGAGATCGACACCGGCACGAAGTGCATCACATGGGCGATGTTGTAGGACACCTCCCAGAATGCGCTTTCGAAGGTAACGAAGGTGCCGATCGTGATCTGGCCCTTGGTGGCGAGATAGGCGCCGAGAGCGAGCACGACGAGATGCAGCAGCAGCACCGAGATCGTGACGGTGCGCTCGACCATGGTCGACAGGAACATCGCATCGGCCATCTTGCGCCGCGCCGCGTCGTTGCGGAAGCTGAACCAGCCGAAGACCTTGCGGTGCAGGCTGAAGGCCTTGATGACGGCTTGTGCCGCGATGTTCTCCTGGATCACGCCGAGCAGCGACGCTTCGTTCAGTTTCTGCTCGTAATTGGCCTGAACCGCCTTCGGAGTCAGGATGCGCGGGCCGATCAGGGTGATCGGAAACACCAGGAGCGCGATCGCAGCGAGCTGCCAGTTCAGGAACAGCATCAGAATGATGCCCGCAATCAGCTCGAGGAACGGCAGCACGGCGCTGTTGGCGAAGCTCTTCACGACGTTCTCGAACGCCGACATGTCGACCGAGAAGCGCGACAGGATCTCGCCGCGCTTGGTGCGCTGGAAATAGGCCGCCGGCAGGTTCTGCACGTGGTCGAACAGCCGGGTGCGGACATCCGAGATGACGCAGGCCGCCAGCCGCGCATCCCAGCGCTCGTAGAGCACGGCAATGATCGAGGTGACGATGCCTGCAACCGCCAGCACGCCGAGGATGCGATAGAGCGCCTCGAAATCCTCTTCGCCGAGCGCATCGTCGATCAGGAACTTGAGGCTGAGCGGCATGATGACGTTGAACAGCGTCTCGATCAGCACGCCGATCGAAACGAAGGCCAGCATCTTCTTGTATTTCGCGAGCAGCGGCGAGACGAAGCCGTAGATGGTGGCGAGCGCGCCGGCGGCCTCGCGCGCGGTGTAGACGACGAGGTCCTCGTCGTCATCGTCGTCGTCGAGATCGTCGTCCTCGTCCTCGCCGTCCTCGTCGTCATCATCGTCGGAAGGCGGCGGCGCAGGCTTGCTGGCTTGTGGCGGCTTTGAGGGCTGCGCCGGCTTTGAAGGCGGCGCCGGCTCTGGCGGCTGTGTCGGCTTGGTCGCCTCCGGCGGCGTGCCGGCCAGTAACGGCTCGGAGGGCTGCAGCGCTTCGGTGGTCGGCGGCAGGGCGGCGGCCGGTGCTTGAGTTGCCGGTGGCGATTCGGGTGTCGTTGGCGTCGCGGCGGTTCCGGAAAGCCGCTTTGCGATCTCGGCAGCGGCGCCGGCGGCAGCCGCAATTCGTTCGCCAGCGATCCGATCGTCTTCGGTCTGACCGGGCGCAGCCGAGGCCGAACCGGGTTTCGAGCCTCGCTTCGAGCCTGATTTGGAGGCCGGACCCGACCCTGACTTGGACTCTGGTTTCTTGGGCGCCATGCAACCAACCGAAGCAGCGTGGCCGACGACGCGCCAGCCTTGCGCGTCAGGCCTTTAACATCTGCACGGCGCCGCGGCCAGCGTCCTCAGTCTTCGTCCTCGACCTTGTCGAAGAACGAGTAACGCAGGCTGTCCGCGTCGGCGTACCATTGGCCCGGGCCTTTGTTGGCCGCGAGCGTCGCGGCCCACACCTCGTCGGTGCAGTCGCGGCGATGCATGGCAAGATCGAAGCCGTTGCCGAAGAACAGCTCCGACCACTCCCACCAGGTGCCGAGCTTCTTGACCCCGCGCAGCAGGTCGTAGCGGTCGACGAGCGCCGGAGCCATGTCCGAGGTGATCGAGCCGAACACGAGGCCGGTCTTGACGACGCGGTTCAGTTCGCGAATCGCGCGCGCAACCTGCTTGTCACCGAGGTGGCAGAGGCTGGTCTCGAACACGAAATCGAACTCGCCGGTCTTGAACGGCATGTCCGTGATCGAGCCGAGCTTGTTGTACTTCTTGAGCGCCTTCGGCGTCTTGCCGTGGATGTAGCGGTTGTTTTCGATGCCCCAGGCATCGATGCCGCGCTCGCGGAGCGCTCCCACCAGTTCACCGCTCGCGGAGCCGGCGACCAGGAGCTTGTAGCCTTTGCCCTTGCCGGCCCGGTTCCAGACGATCTTGATCAGGCTGGTCAGATAGTCCGGATCGGTGAACTGCGACCACGCTTCGCTGTACGGCCCCTGCCCGCGATAATTGTCGAAATAGTCTCGGTCGATCTTGTCCGACAGCGGCATCTCGGCCTGCGAGCGGACGCGGCGCAGCCGCATCATTTCGGTCAGGATGATGTCGGTGGCGGCGTCCGAGGAATCGAGCAGTCCGTTCAAGGTCGAATCGAACAGGTAGTCACCGACCACGACGATGCCGGGGTGCTCCTTCGGCTCAGGCCGGTGATTGGTCATGACGTCGCGTACCGGCAGACCGCCGGGCAGCGCGTTGACGGACGACAGCCAGCGATGGATCTTGCCTTCCATGAAGTGCGCGCGCGCGTCGCCGAGCGCCGCCGGGAGCGACTTCAGCGCGGCATCGATCAGTTCCTGGTCCGACAGGTTGGCGAAGGCGAGCGCATCCGAGCCTGCGATCAGCCAGTTGAGCACGCCGTGCTTGCCGACATCGTGGCGCGAGCCCTCGTTGTAGATGCAGCAGCCGCCGAACGCCTCAGACATGAACCAGGAGCCCGGAATCTTCTCGCCCCAGAACGGCTCGTCGAACAGGATCGAGACGCGCAGGTAGTGCGCGGGACGATCGAAATAGGCGATGTGCTTGATCATCGACTGGCGCAGCTTCTCGCCCTCCCAGCCGACCGTCGACAGCCAGGAATGCGGCAGGCACACCAGCACGAGATCGAACTCGCGCGTCTCCGGCCCCTTGCCGTTCATCATGTTGAGCCGGTAGCGGCCCGCCTCCGTCTTGCCGATGCGGAGCACGCGATGATTGAGCTGGATGTCGGCATCGACCTCGGAGCGCAGGCACTCGATCAGTTGCTCGTTGCCGTTCTGAATCGAGTACAGGCCGATATAGTCGTCGATATCCATCACGAAGTTCTTGAGCGCATTGAGGCCGTTGGTGTTGTGGGCCTCGGTCGCGAGGTCGGAGCGCGACATCACCTTGAAGAAGCGCTTGGCGGTGGGATCCTCGACCTCCTCATCGAGCAGCTCCTCGCAGGTCTTGTAGGCCCAGGGGTGCTCGTTGTCGTGGGCGCCGACGCCCTCGTAATATTCGACCGGCGACATCACGTCGGTGCAGCGCTTGCGGAACGCCTCGACCGCGGCAGCCGTCTTCGGCCCGTATTTGCGGCGCAGCCCCGGCACGTCGTCGAGCAGCTCGCCGTCGAGCTGGACCTGCAGCGCATCCATCGGAATCGTCTGCAGCCCGAAATGCTGGATCAGCTCGCGCAGCGGATCAGGGCCGGTCATCGAGTAGTCGTAGATTTCTGCGACACCAGCCTCGTACATCGCCGGAGCGGTATCGAACTTGCGCGTCACGATCTTGCCGCCGAGCCGGTCGGATGCCTCGTAGATCGTCACCTTGCAGAGATCACCGAGTTTGCGCCTCAGATACCAGGCGCTCATCAGGCCACCCGGACCGCCACCAACAATCGCAAGGTCAAGCATCGAAGTTCCGCCATCTCCGGCTGTCAGCGACGTTGCCGGTCGTCCATATCAGGGGTCCTGCCACCCTCGGGGCTCGATCGGCCATAGCCTACCCGGCCCGCAGAAGGTTTGCGCCGGAGCAAATCGGCGCATCGCCACGGGAGTCGACGGAAATCAGCTCAGCGGATCTGATGCTTCCAAAAGCGCCTCTGTCCCTGAAGGGAAGATGAACAACGGGGCAGCAGCGCGGCAACAGGAGAAGAAAATGTCAAAAAAAGGCCGGCAAACGCCGGCCTTTTCTACGCGTGATGAACGCACGGCAGACCCCGACACCGTCAGGGTCATGCCGCAACCGTCCGTTACTCTGCCGGCGGCAGCGCCAGCGGCTGAGGCTCGGGCTGCGCCGGCACGATCGCCGCCTGCTTCTCGCGCTCGTCGAGAATCAGCTTGTCGCGCTTCAAGGCGACCTCGCGGATGCGGGCCATCGAGGCGCCGGTGCCGGCCGGGATCAGACGGCCGACGATGACGTTCTCCTTGAGACCCTCGAGCGGATCGATCTTGCCGTTGACCGCCGCCTCGGTGAGGACGCGGGTGGTCTCCTGGAACGAGGCCGCCGAGAAGAACGACCGGGTCTGCAGGCTCGCCTTGGTGATGCCGAGCAGAACCGGAGTGCCCGTGGCCGGCTTCTTCGCCTCCTCCACGGCCTTCGCGTTGAGCAGGTCGAACTCGATCTTGTCGACCTGTTCGCCCGAGATCATGTCGGTATCGCCCTGGTCGGTGATCTCCACCTTCTGCAGCATCTGACGGACAATCACCTCGATGTGCTTGTCGTTGATGAGCACGCCCTGCAGCCGGTAGACCTCCTGGATCTCGTTGACCAGATAGGCCGCGAGCTCCTCGATGCCCTTGATCGCCAGGATGTCGTGCGGCGCCGGGTTGCCTTCGACGATGAAGTCGCCCTTCTCGACGATGTCGCCATCCTGCAGATGGATGTGCTTGCCCTTCGGGATCAGGTACTCGCGCGGCTCCTCGGTCTTGTCGACCGGCTCGATCGAGATGCGACGCTTGTTCTTGTAGTCGCGACCGAACCGGATGGTGCCGGCGATCTCGGCGATGATCGCGGCATCCTTCGGCTTGCGCGCTTCGAACAGCTCCGCCACCCGCGGCAGACCGCCGGTGATGTCGCGCGTCTTGGCGCTTTCCGTCGAGATACGCGCCAGGATGTCGCCCGGCTTCACCGTCGAACCGACGTCGACCGACAGAATCGCGTCGACCGACAGCATGTAGCGGGCATCGCCGCCGCGGGCGAGCTTGAGCACCTTGCCGTCCTTGCCCTTGATCACGATCGCCGGACGCAGATCCGCGCCACCGCGCGTTCCACGCCAGTCGATGACCACGCGCTTGGCGATACCGGTGGATTCGTCGAGCGTTTCCGAGATCGACAGACCCTCGGTCAGATCCTCGAACCCGATCGTACCCTCGGCTTCCGTGAGGATCGGACGGGTATAAGGATCCCACTCGGCGATGCGCTGGCCGCGCTTGATCATGTCGCCGTCGTCGACATGCATGCGCGCGCCGTACTGGATGCGGTGCGTCGCACGCTCGGTGCCGTCGGGGTCGACGATCGTCACGACCATGTTGCGGACCATCGCGATCAGGTGACCCTCGCTGTTGCGGGCGATCGCCTTGTTCTTGATGACCACCTTGCCTTCGAAGTTCGATTCCACGAAGGACTGCTCGTTCAGCTGCGCCGCACCACCGATGTGGAACGTGCGCATCGTCAGCTGGGTGCCGGGCTCACCGATCGACTGCGCGGCGATGACGCCGACGGCCTCACCGTGGTTGACCGGCGTACCGCGCGCCAGATCGCGGCCGTAGCACATCTTGCAGATGCCGTTGACCAGCTCGCAGGTCAGCGCCGAGCGGATCTTCACCTCCTGCACGCCAGCCTGCTGGATGGCGTCGATGTGGCTTTCCTCCATCAAGGTGCCAGCCTTGACCAGCACCGCGTTGGTCGCGGGATCGCGCACGTCGTCGCAGGGCACGCGGCCCAGGATGCGCGAGCCGAGCGAGGCCACGACCGTGCCGGCGTCGACGATGGCGCGCATCTTGATGCCGAGATGGGTGCCGCAATCGTCCTGCGTGATGATGCAGTCCTGCGCCACGTCGACCAGACGGCGGGTCAGGTAGCCCGAGTTCGCGGTCTTCAACGCGGTGTCCGCGAGGCCCTTGCGGGCGCCGTGGGTCGAGTTGAAGTACTCGAGAACCGAGAGACCTTCCTTGAAGTTCGAGATGATCGGCGTCTCGATGATCTCACCCGACGGCTTGGCCATCAGGCCGCGCATGCCGGCGAGCTGACGCATCTGGGCCGGCGAACCGCGGGCACCGGAATGCGACATCATGTAGATCGAGTTGATGTCGGCATCCGCCCCCGTCGCCGTCTTCTTGGTGACGGAGATCTCCTTCATCATCTCCTTGGCGATCTCTTCCGAGGCCTTCGACCAGGCGTCGACGACCTTGTTGTACTTCTCGCCATGGGTGATCAGACCGTCATTGTACTGCTGCTCGAAATCCTTCGCCAGCGTACGGGTGGTGTCGACGATCTTCCACTTGCCCGCCGGCACGACCATGTCGTCCTTGCCGAACGAGATGCCCGCCTTGAAGGCGTTGTAGAAGCCGAGCGCCATGATGCGGTCGCAGAAGATCACCGTCTCCTTCTGGCCGCAGTGACGATAGACCTGATCGATCACGCCCGAGATCTCGCGCTTGGTCATCAGCTTGTTGATGACCTCGAACGTCACGCGCGGATGCTTCGGCAGCAGGTTGCCGAGCATCACGCGGCCCGCGGTGGTCTCGATCCAGCGCTTGGCGATCTTGCCTTCCTCGTTCATCCCCTCCCAGCGGTACTTGATCTTGCTGTGGAGATGGATGGCCTTGGCGTGCAGCGCATGCTCGAGCTCGGCCATGTTGCCGAACGCCATGCCCTGGCCGGGCATGCCTTCGCGCATGATCGAGACATAGTAGAGACCGAGCACGATGTCCTGCGACGGCACGATGATCGGCTGACCATTGGCCGGATGCAGGATGTTGTTGGTCGACATCATCAGGACGCGCGCTTCCAGCTGCGCTTCGAGCGACAGCGGAACGTGCACGGCCATCTGGTCGCCGTCGAAGTCGGCGTTGAACGCCGAGCAGACCAGCGGATGCAGCTGGATCGCCTTGCCCTCGATCAGCACCGGCTCGAACGCCTGGATGCCGAGACGATGCAGGGTCGGGGCGCGGTTCAGCAGCACCGGATGCTCGCGGATGACCTCGTCCAGGATGTCCCAGACCTCGGGGCGCTCCTTCTCGACCAGCTTCTTGGCCTGCTTGACGGTCGTCGAGAGGCCCTTGGCGTCGAGCCGCGAGTAGATGAACGGCTTGAACAGCTCGAGCGCCATCTTCTTCGGCAGGCCGCACTGATGCAGGCGCAGCTCGGGACCGACCACGATGACCGAGCGGCCGGAATAGTCGACGCGCTTGCCGAGCAGGTTCTGACGGAAGCGGCCCTGCTTGCCCTTCAGCATGTCGGCGAGCGACTTCAGCGGACGCTTGTTGGCGCCGGTGATGACGCGGCCGCGGCGGCCGTTGTCGAACAGCGCATCCACCGCCTCCTGAAGCATGCGCTTCTCGTTGCGGATGATGATGTCCGGCGCGCGCAGCTCCATCAGCCGCTTCAGGCGGTTGTTGCGGTTGATGACGCGACGGTAGAGGTCGTTGAGGTCCGAGGTCGCGAAGCGGCCGCCGTCGAGCGGCACCAGCGGCCGCAGATCCGGCGGGATCACCGGAACAACGGTCATGATCATCCATTCCGGCTTGTTGCCGGAGTGGCGGAACGCCTCGACGATCTTCAGGCGCTTGGCGAGCTTCTTGTGCTTGATGTCGGAGTCGGTCTCCTGCATCTCGGCACGCAGCGTCTGCTCGAGCTTCTCGAGCTCGAGGCCGCGCAGCAGCTCACGGATGGCCTCGGCGCCGATCATGGCGGTGAAGCTGTCCTGGCCGTATTCGTCCTGCGCCTTGAGGTACTCGTCCTCCGACAGCAGCTGACGGTCCTTGAGCGCGGTCAGACCCGGCTCGAGGACGACGTAGTATTCGAAGTACAGGATCCGCTCGAGATCCTTCAGCGTCATGTCGAGCAGCAGGCCGATGCGCGACGGCAGCGACTTCAGGAACCAGATGTGCGCGACCGGAGCGGCGAGCTCGATATGGCCCATGCGCTCGCGCCGGACACGCGACAAGGTCACCTCGACCGAGCACTTCTCGCAGATGATGCCCTTGTACTTCATCCGCTTGTACTTGCCGCACAAGCACTCGTAGTCCTTGATCGGCCCGAAGATGCGGGCGCAGAACAGGCCGTCGCGCTCGGGCTTGAAGGTACGGTAGTTGATCGTTTCCGGCTTCTTGATCTCGCCGTAGGACCAGGACAGAATCTTCTCCGGAGACGCAATCGAGATCCGGATCTGGTCGAAGACCTGAGCCGGCGTCGTCGGATTGAAGAGATTCATAATTTCTTGGTTCATCGTATTCTCCTCGCGGGCCGATCGGGGGTCGGCCGCAAATTCGAAAATCTCTCAACGGGCGCCTTGTCCTGACCCGCGGGGGAAGGCGCCGGCACCCGGCCGTCCGAGACGGCCGGGCCTGATCTCTTGACCTACTCGGCGGCTTCCGACGTCGGCGCCGGTCCGAGCTTGGAGTTGTGCAGGTCGACGTTGAGGCCGAGCGAGCGCATTTCCTTGACCAGCACGTTGAACGATTCCGGAATACCGGCCTCGAACGTGTCGTCGCCGCGCACGATCGCCTCGTAGACCTTGGTGCGGCCGGCGACGTCGTCCGACTTCACCGTCAGCATCTCCTGCAGCGTGTAGGCGGCGCCATAGGCTTCGAGCGCCCACACCTCCATTTCGCCGAAACGCTGGCCGCCGAACTGGGCCTTGCCGCCCAGCGGCTGCTGGGTGACCAGCGAGTACGGGCCGATCGAGCGCGCATGGATCTTGTCGTCGACGAGATGGTGCAGCTTCAGCATGTAGATGTAGCCGACCGTCACCTTGCGATCGAATGCATCGCCGGTGCGGCCGTCATAGACCGTCGACTGACCGGATGCGTCGAGGCCGGCGAGCTTCAACATCTCCTCGATGTCGGCCTCCTTGGCGCCGTCGAACACCGGCGTGGCGATCGGCACGCCGCGGCTCAGATTGTGACCAAGCTCGATCAACTCGTTGTCGTTGAGCGACTTGATGGTCTCGTCGTCGCCGTAGATCCGCTTCAAGGTCTCCTTCAGCGGCTTGACGTCCTGCTTCGACAGGTAGGCATCGACCGTCTGGGCGATACGCTTGCCGAGGCCGGCGCAAGCCCAGCCCAGATGGGTCTCGAGGATCTGCCCGACGTTCATGCGCGAGGGCACGCCCAGCGGGTTCAGCACGATGTCCGCATGGGTGCCGTCCTCGAGGAACGGCATGTCCTCGATCGGCACGATCTTGGACACGACGCCCTTGTTGCCGTGACGGCCGGCCATCTTGTCGCCCGGCTGGATCTTGCGCTTCACGGCGACGAAGACCTTGACCATCTTCATCACGCCGGGCGGCAGCTCGTCGCCACGCTGCAGCTTCTCGACCTTGTCGAGGAAGCGCTGTTCCAGCCCCTTCTTCGACTCGTCGTACTGCTTCCGCATGGCCTCGATCTCGGCCATCAGCTTGTCGTTCGGCGATGCGAACAGCCACCACTGCGACTTCGGATACTCGTCGAGCACCGCGCGGGTGATCTTGGTGTCCTTCTTGAAGCCCTTCGGACCGGAAATGCCCTGGCGGCCATCCAGCATGTCGGCGAGACGGCTGTAGACGTTGCGGTCCAGGATCGCCTGCTCGTCGTCGCGGTCCTTGGCCAGACGCTCGATCTCTTCCCGCTCGATCGCCAGCGCACGCTCGTCCTTGTCGACGCCGTGGCGGTTGAACACGCGGACTTCGACGATCGTGCCCTGCACGCCCGGCGGCACCCGCAGCGACGTGTCGCGAACGTCCGAGGCCTTTTCGCCGAAGATGGCGCGCAGCAGCTTCTCTTCCGGCGTCATCGGGCTCTCGCCCTTCGGCGTGATCTTGCCGACCAGGATGTCGCCGGCGCGCACTTCCGCGCCGATGTAGACGATGCCGGCTTCGTCGAGGTTCTTCAGCGCCTCCTCCGACACGTTCGGAATGTCGCGCGTGATTTCCTCCGGACCCAGCTTGGTGTCGCGGGCCATCACCTCGAATTCCTCGATGTGGATCGAGGTGAAGACGTCCTCCTTCACGATCCGCTCGGAGAGCAGGATGGAGTCCTCGAAGTTGTAGCCGTTCCACGGCATGAACGCGACCAGCACGTTGCGGCCGAGCGCGAGCTCGCCGAGATCGGTCGACGGACCGTCAGCGATGATGTCGCCCTTCTTGACGATGTCGCCCACCTTCACCAGCGGGCGCTGGTTGATGCAGGTCGACTGGTTCGAACGCTGGTACTTCATCAGCCGATAGATATCGACGCCCGACTTGGTCGGATCGAGATCCTCGGTGGCGCGGATGACGACGCGGGTGGCGTCGATCTGGTCGATCACGCCCGAGCGGCGCGCCGCGATGGCAGCGCCCGAGTCACGGGCGACCACGCCCTCCATGCCGGTGCCGACGAACGGCGCCTCGGCGCGAACCAGCGGCACCGCCTGGCGCTGCATGTTCGAGCCCATCAGCGCGCGGTTGGCGTCGTCGTTCTCGAGGAACGGGATCAGCGCCGCGGCCACCGAAACGAGCTGCTTCGGCGACACGTCCATGTAGTCGACCTTGTCGGGCGTCATCGGCACGACTTCGCCGGCATGACGGCAGACCACGAGGTCCTCGGTGAAGCGGCCCTTGGCATCGAGCGGCACGTTGGCCTGCGCGACGCGGTAGCGCCCCTCCTCCATGGCGGACAGATACACCACTTCGTCGGTGACGCGGCCGTCCTTGACCTTGCGGTACGGCGTCTCGACGAAGCCATACTTGTTGACGCGGGCGAACGTCGCCAGCGAGTTGATCAGGCCGATGTTCGGACCTTCCGGCGTCTCGATCGGGCAGATGCGGCCGTAATGCGTCGGATGCACGTCGCGCACCTCGAAGCCGGCGCGCTCGCGGGTCAGACCGCCCGGTCCAAGCGCCGACAGGCGGCGCTTGTGGGTGATCTCCGACAGCGGATTGGTCTGGTCCATGAACTGCGACAGCTGCGACGATCCGAAGAACTCGCGCACCGCGGCCGCGGCCGGCTTGGCGTTGATCAGGTCCTGCGGCATCACGGTGTCGATGTCGACGCTCGACATGCGCTCCTTGATGGCGCGCTCCATGCGCAAGAGACCGATGCGGTACTGGTTCTCCATCAGCTCGCCGACCGAGCGGACGCGGCGATTGCCGAGATGGTCGATGTCGTCGATCTCGCCCTTGCCATCGCGCAGGTCGACCAGGGTCTTGATGACCGCCAGGATGTCTTCCTTGCGCAGCGTGCGCTGGGTGTCCGGCGCATCCAGCTCGAGGCGCATGTTCATCTTGACGCGGCCGACCGCGGAGAGGTCGTAGCGCTCGGCATCGAAGAACAGCGACTGGAACATCGCCTGCGCGGAATCGAGCGTCGGCGGCTCACCCGGACGCATCACGCGGTAGATATCGAACAGCGCGTCCTCACGCGTCATGTTCTTGTCCGCCGAGAGCGTGTTGCGGATGTAGGGCCCGACATTGACGTGGTCGATGTCGAGCAGCGGCAGGTCCTTGTAGCCCTGCTCGTTCAGCACCTTGAACAGCTTGTCGGTGATCTCCTCGCCCGCCTCGGCGTAGATTTCGCCGGTCTTCGGGTTGACGAGATCCTCGGCGATGTAGTTGCCGAGCAGCTCCTCGTCCGACATGCGCAGCGCCTTCAGCCCCTTCTCCTGGAGCTGGCGGGCGGCACGGACGGTGAGCTTCTTGCCGGCTTCGAGCACGACCTTGCCGGTGTCGGCGTCGATCAGGTCGTTGACGGTCGAATAGCCGCGGAAGCGGTTGGCGTCGAACGGAACGCGCCAGCCTTCCTTGATGCGCTTGTAGATCAGCTTCTTGTAGAAGGTCGACAGGATGGTCTCGCCGTCGAGGCCGAGCGCGAACATCAGCGACGTCACCGGCAGCTTGCGGCGACGGTCGATGCGCGCGAACACGATGTCCTTGGCGTCGAACTCGATGTCGAGCCAGGAGCCGCGATACGGGATGACGCGCGCGGCGAACAGCAGCTTGCCCGACGAATGGGTCTTGCCCTTGTCGTGGTCGAAGAACACGCCCGGCGAGCGGTGCATCTGCGAGACGATGACGCGCTCGGTGCCGTTGACGATGAAGGTGCCGTTCATGGTCATGAGCGGGATGTCGCCCATGTACACGTCCTGCTCCTTGATGTCCTTGACCGACTTCGCGCCGGTCTCCTCGTCGATATCGAACACGATGAGGCGCAAGGTCACCTTGAGCGGCGCAGCGAAGGTCATGCCACGCTGACGGCACTCGTCGACGTCATATTTCGGCGGCTCGAACTCGTAGCGGACGAACTCCAGCATCGAGGTGCCGGAGAAGTCGGAGATCGGGAACACCGAGCGGAACACCGCCTGCAGGCCCTCATCCGGCCGCCCGCCCGTGGGCTCGTCCACCATCAGGAACTGGTCGTAGGACGCCTTCTGAACCTCGATGAGGTTCGGCATCTCCGCGACTTCCTTGATGTGTCCAAAGAACTTGCGAACGCGTTTGCGACCGGTGAATGTCTGCTGCGCCATCGTGGCCTCTCATTTCGTCGCCCGGAGGGGCGAACCTTCCGAAACAGCGGCTGCCACCGCCCCTTCGGGTTGAATTTCGATCCATTTCGAGGATCTGAGGCTCAAAGCCGGAACGGAAACGTCCCAGATCTGTTC
The DNA here is from genome assembly GCF_051168135.1 of Bradyrhizobium sp. HKCCYLRH2060. Taxonomy (NCBI): domain Bacteria; kingdom Pseudomonadati; phylum Pseudomonadota; class Alphaproteobacteria; order Hyphomicrobiales; family Nitrobacteraceae; genus Bradyrhizobium; species Bradyrhizobium sp. HKCCYLRH2060. The sequence continues at coordinate 335,936 of NZ_JBNPUK010000004.1, read as the reverse complement.
TTCAGACCAGCAAAACGCAAAACGACGCGCGAGGCGCGAGGACGCACCCGCTCGTCACAACCATCTCGTCACGGACTGCAAAAGCCCGAAATTGCCTATCTCCCAGCGGCTTACGGACGGAGACGCCACTCCACCGATCAACCGGCTTTTCGTGCTGCCGACCCAATATGGGTTGACAATAATCGAGATTCGAGAGCGAAGCCCCCAAATCTCCACACTTTTCCGTGTTCAGCCCACAACAGACGGTTCCGTTGCACGCCTTTTGCAGTGATTCCGAGCCGCGCCCAATACCCCTGCAAAACTCCTTGTCCACATGATGACCGGGCGATGTTACCACCCGGCCATCATAATCTCTCGAAAGCCCCGGACCTGCCCATGGCAGCCCGGGGACTTCGTTCGCGTAATCGAAGCGATTACTTGAGCTCGATCTTGGCGCCAGCCTTCTCGAGCTGAGCCTTGATCTTCTCGGCCTCGTCCTTGTTGACGCCTTCCTTGACCGGCTTCGGAGCGCCCTCGACGAGGTCCTTGGCTTCCTTCAGGCCCAGGCCGGTGATGGCGCGGACTTCCTTGATGACCTCGATCTTCTTGTCGCCGGCCGAAGCCAGGACAACGGTGAACTCGGTCTTCTCTTCCGCCGGAGCGGCAGCGGCGCCACCGGCACCCGGAGCAGCGACGGCCACGGCGGCCGCGGCGGACACGCCCCACTTCTCTTCCAGGAGCTTGGCGAGCTCAGCGGCCTCGAGAACGGTGAGGGCCGAGAGGTCGTCGACGATCTTCTGCAGGTCAGCCATTGAAGTAGTTCCTTGATTTGGTTCGGTTCGAAACCAGGTTGTGAGTGTTTGCGAAGGGCGTCAGGCCGCTTCGCCCTTTGAGGCATGAGCCTGAATGACGCGCGCGACCTTGGCCGCGGGTGCATTGGCGAGCTGGGCGAGCTTGGTCGCCGGAGCCTGGATCAGGCCGACGAGCTTGCCGCGCAGTTCGTCCAGCGACGGCAGCGAGGCCAGAGCCTTGACGCTGTCGACATTCAGGACGGTTGAGCCCATCGAGCCGCCGAGGATGACGAACTTTTCGTTCGCCTTGGCGAATTCGATGGCAACCTTGGGCGCCGCGACAGGATCGTTCGAAGTTGCGATCACGGTCGGCCCCTTCAACAGGGAACCGATGCCGACGACGTCCGTGCCTTCAAGAGCAATTTTGGCGAGACGGTTCTTCGAGACCTTCACCGACGCGCCAGCCTGCTTCATCTGCATGCGCAGCTTCTGCATCTGGGCCACGGTGAGGCCGGAATAGTGAGCGACGACGGCAACGCCCGTGGTCTTGAAGACCTCGTGCAGATGCTCGACCGCCTCTTTTTTTGCCGCTCGTTCCACAGCAAGCTCTCTCCGGTTGGCGGCCTTCGCCCGAAAGCGGGACCGCCGGGTTGCACCCGCCGTCCCACCAAACCTGACCTCCGGACGGAAGAACCCGAGGACACGCAAGGCAAAACGGCGATGAATAGCCTGCCCTTCCGAAAGCCCCAGGGATCCCTAGGAGGCTCGCGGAGTGTCGAGGTTCGAACCAAACCTGCATGCCACCACGACGAAGGCAGTGGACATGCCGAAATCCGGTCTTCACCCGTCTATGCAGGCTGGATGATTAAGCCATTGAGGAAATTGGATTCCACGCCGGCGCCTGCAGTCTCGGACAGGATCGGGGTGATCGGCGGACCGACCTCCCCTGCGGCATTTTCGAGAGCAGAAAGATCCTTCTTCCTTCCGAGAAATCCAAACGGATATCCTCAAAAGGAATGCTGGCTCCTCTCAACTTTCGGAATGCGCGCACAGGCGCGCCAGCAACAGCCGGCCCGCCTGGAAGCCGGTTCTTTAACCGCTCGATCGCGACTTGCCAAGACCCCAAGAGCAAAAATCGCACCAGTTGGGCCATGCCGTGGAGCCGGGTAGGAGCCCCGTCGCCCGGATGAGCGACAGCCGGCGCGCTGGACGCGCGTTCGGAGATCCGGATGTCGCTGCGCTCATCAGGGCCACCGGGCATTGCGCGCGCAGGGCGCAATCCCGCCTCAGCCCTTCGGACAGGCCGCTCCGGCGTCGGCCCAGGCCTTGATCAGCTCGCCGAACTGCTTCTGGGTTCCCGGGGCCGGGGTCCGCCCTGCTCCCGGATTCCAGCCCCAGCCGACCAGCTCATCCTCAGCCATATGGTGAATCAGCTGCGCCATGGTCTTGCCGCCGTTGCGATTTGGATCCTTGATCTGTGCGCAGATCTGGCCGAGCGACTTGCCCTGCCAAGCCATCTCGATCGGAGCCAGCTGCCATTTGGGATTACCCGGCACGCGCGCCGCGTCGAAATTGGCCTCGTGGTGGCAGGTCGTGCAGGCGAGCCCGCCGGGCGCACCCATGCCGGCCTCGCCGCGGACCACCAGCGGCTGATGCGGAATCATCCTGTCGGTCTGGGTCGGCCGGTCGCCGGCCGGATGGCAGTTCATGCATCGCGGCGACTGCAGCACCTTTCCGGCCTCTTCGAACAGCGCCACGGCGCGCTCGTCCTTGCTCTTGATCCTGGCGAAGTCCGCCACCGGCTTGAGCCCGCCGGCGACGCGCGTCGCCTCGGGCGCCGCATCGGCGCGCCGCAGTGCCGGCAGGGCTACGATCGCAACCGCAGCCAGGCTGCCAGCGAGCAGCGCCATCGTCGCCGTTCTGAACAGGCTCATGCGGTGTCTCCCGGCCGGATCGGCAGTTGGGTGGGCCGCGGCAGACCTAGCCTGGCCATGGCGTTGGCGACGGCAGGTCCCAGCGGTGGCACGCCGGGCTCGCCGACTCCCGAGGGTTTCTCGGCCGACGGCACGATCGCAACCTCGATCTGCGGCATCTCGTGGATGCGCAGCGAGCGGTAGGTGTCGAAATTGCCCGACACCGGTCGTCCCTCGTCGAGCGGCTGCTGCGCATAGAGGATGTGGCCTAGCGCAAAGCCGATGCCGCCCTCCATCTGGGCGCGGATGATGTCGGGATTGACTGCGACGCCACAGTCGACAGCGCACCAGACCTTATGCACGACCGGTCCGTCGGCGCCCATCGACAGCTCGACCACCTGGGCGACGTAGGTGTTGAAGCTCTCGACCACGGCCACGCCGCGGGCGCGGCCCGCTTCGAGCTTGGCGCCCTTCCAGTCCGCGAGCTCGGCGACCGCCTTGAGCACACCGGCGTGACGCGGCTTGTCGGCCATCATCGCCAGTCGTCCCTCCACAGGATCCTGGCTGGCGGCTTCGAGCAACTGATCGACAAACGCCTCGACGGCGTAGCCGGTATGGGTGTGGCCGACCGAGCGCCACCACAGCACGGGCACGCCGACATCGACCTGATGCAGGTCGCAGCGGAAATTCGGCACCTGGTAAGGGATCTCGTTGGAGCCCTCATAGGCCGTCGAATCGAGGCCGTTCTTCATGGTCATCGCCTCGAACGGCGAGCCCTTCATGATCGACTGCCCGACGATCGTATCCGACCACGCCACGATCTTGCCGTCGCGGACCACACCACGCATCCGGTGCAGGCTGAACGGTCGGTAGTAGCCGCCGCGCATATCATCCTCGCGGGTCCACACCAGCTTGACCGGACGTCCCGGCCCGATCGCCTTGGCGACCTGCGCCAGCTCTGTGGCGACGTGGGTCGACTGCTGCGCCCGCCGGCCGAAGCTGCCGCCAGCGAGAATCGTCTTGAGATCGACCTTGGCGATGTCGAGCCCAAGCACCTGCGCGATCACGGCGTGATCAGGCGTCGGAAACTGGCTGCCATAGCGCGCCGAGGCGGTGTCGCCTTTCCAGTGAATGAAGGCGTTGATCGGCTCCATCGGCGCATGGGCCAGATATGGGAAGACGAACTCGGTCTCGATCAGCTTGCCGCCTTTGGCGATCTCGGCGTCAACGTCGCCCTCCTGCTTCACCAGTGCGCCCTGCTTTTTCGCGCGCGCGCGAAACTCCTCCAGCAGTTGCGCCGTCCCGCGCGTCTCCGCCTTGCTGTCGTCCCAGGAGATCTCGAGCAGGTCGCGCGCGGTCTTGGCCGGCCAAAAGCCCTCGGCATAGACGGCGACGCCATTTGGCACCTCCTTGACGTCGACGACGCCAGGCACGGCCTTCGCTGCTGATGCGTCGAACGAGGCCACCTTGCCGCCGAAGCGCGGCGAGCGCGCCACCAGCACGGTCAAGGTCCCCGGATCCTTGATGTCGAGCGTATACTCGGCCGAGCCGTTCGACTTCGCCACGCTGTCGAGCCGGGTCACGGCGCCTTCCTTGCCGATCAGCTTGAAGGCGGACGGATCCTTGAGCTGCGGGTCCGACGGCACCGGCTGCTGCATCGCCTTGGCGGCCAACGCGCCGAAACCGCTCTGCTTGCCGGAGGAATGTCGGACGATGCCTTTATCGACCGTGATCTCCTCAGCCGGCACCTTCCATTCGTCGGCGGCCGCAGCCACCAGCATCGCGCGCGCGGCGGCGCCGACCTTGCGCATCTGCTCGTAGGAATTGGCGATCGCGCTCGAGCCACCAGTGCCCTGCACCCCGAACAAGAGATTCTTGTAGAGCACCGGATTCGAGGGCGCGTGATCGGCGCGCATCTGCGACCAATCGGCATCGAGCTCCTCGGCCACCAGGGTGGCCATGCCGGTGAACGGGCCCTGTCCGAACTCGATGTGCTTGCAGAGAACGGTGACGGTGTCGTCCTGGCCGATCACCAGAAACGTGTTCGGCGCGATGTTGACGGACTTGGCCGCGGCGCCATCCTGCGCGTAGGCCACACCGTTGCTGGCGACATAGGTGGCGAGCACCAGGCCTGCGCCGGCTTTCAGGAGCGAACGCCGGGACAATGCGGTTGAGGCAGCGGGCTTCACATATGCATTCATCGTCAGCCCTCCAGCGACTTGGCGGCGGAATGGATCGCAGCGCGGATGCGGACATAGGTCGCGCAGCGGCAGATGTTGCCGTTCATCGCCAGGTCGATGTCCTGGTCGGTGGGCTTGGGATTGAGGCCGAGCAGCGCGGCCGCGCTCATGACCTGCCCCGATTGGCAGTAGCCGCATTGCGGCACATCGTGCGCGGCCCAGGCCTTCTGCACGGCGACGGCTTCCTTGGAGGTCAGCCCCTCGATCGTGGTCACCTCGCTCTTTCCGACCGCCGAGACGGGCAACGAGCAGGAGCGGACGGTCTGGCCATCGACATAGACGGTGCAGGCGCCGCACTGCGCGACGCCACAGCCATACTTCGTGCCGGTCAACCCGACATTGTCGCGGATGGCCCAGAGCAAGGGAGTTCCGGGATCGACATCGACCTGATGCTCGCGCCCGTTGATCTTCAATGTGAACGCCGCCATTGCCGCCCTCGCTGTCTTTCGTTCGACAACGCGAGTTAGATGCATTCGAGAATGGCTCGCAATTCACAGAGCCGTGCAGTGCATCAAAATATTTCTGCACCGGCGCGGAACGATCCGGCAGCGACGGAGCGAGATCCGTAGCCCGAATGAGCGGACGGCTGCGCCCGAAAGGGCGAAGGCGAAGCTCATCCGGGCTACGACACGCGTCCTGCGGCTACTTCACCGGATGCGGCATCGGCTCGCCGGCGAGGAACGCGGTAAGATTGGCGACCACGCAGGCCTGCATGGCGACGTGCGCCTCCCTGGTGTTGCCGCCGATATGCGGGGTCACCACCACGTTCGGCAGCATGGTCAGCTCATCCGGCGCATGCGGCTCGGTTTCGAACACGTCGAGGCCGGCGCCGGCGATGGTGCCGTCCTGTAGCGCCGCCAGCAGCGCGCGCTCGTCGATGACGGAGCCGCGCGAGATGTTGACGACATGGCCGTCGGGCCCCAGCCGCTTCAGGAGCCCGGCGTTGACGACGTGAGTGGTCTCGGTGCTGGCACGGACCGCGATCATCAGCACGGTGCACCATTCGGCGAGCGCCTCGAGGCTCGGAAAATATTGATACGGCAGGTCGTCGTAGCGCGTGCGGCTGAAATAGCCGATTTCGGTCTCGAACGCCGCGACCCGGGCCGCGATCTTGCGGCCGATCTCGCCCATGCCGTAGACGCCGACCTTGCAGCCGGCGAGGCTCGGCGGCGGCTTCATCAGCGGCGATGGTTTTGCGGACACCCAGCCGCCGTCGCGGACGTAAGCGTCTGCCACCATCAGCCGCCGCGTGCTCGCCAGCATCAGCATCACAGCGACGTCCGCGACCGCCGCGGCATTGGCGCCCGGGCTGTGTGCGACGGCGATGTTACGGGCCGCGGCCGCCTTCAGGTCGACCCCGTCATAGCCGGTGCCATAGCAGACGATCGCCCCGAGCGCCGGGAGCCTGTCCATGTCGACTGCGCCGAGCGGCGTGCCGCCGGCCGTGATCAGCGCCCGGATCCGCGCGACCTCGTCCGCCGGAAAAACCTCGTGCGCCGGCTTGCCGCCGCTGTCGAGCAGTTCGAAGCGGTCGGCAAAGCGCTGGGTCAGCGACTTCGGCAGGCGGGAATAGATCAGGACCTTGTCGGGCATGGCGGCAGGCACTCCAAATGCGAAGGGCGGGATCGATGAACGATCCCGCCCTTCTAACTAACCTATGCCCGGCCGCTTACGCGAGCACGGTGCCCGGCTCGACCTTGACGCCGGGGCCCATCGTCGAGGACACAGCGACGCGCTGGACGTAGGTGCCCTTGGCGCCGGCCGGCTTGGCCTTCACCACCGCATCCGCCAGCGCCTTGATGTTCTCGACCAGCTTGTCCTCGGCGAACGAGGCCTTGCCGACGCCGGCCTGGATGATGCCGGCCTTCTCGACGCGGAACTCGACCGAGCCGCCCTTGGCGCCCTTGACGGCACCGGCGACGTCCATGGTCACGGTGCCGATCTTCGGGTTCGGCATCATGCCGCGCGGACCGAGCACCTTACCGAGACGGCCGACCAGCGGCATCATGTCGGGGGTGGCGATACAGCGGTCGAAGTCGATATTGCCGTTCTGCACCTTCTCAACCAGGTCCTCCGCGCCGACCACGTCGGCACCGGCGGCCTTGGCTTCCTCGGCCTTGGCGCCGCGGGCGAACACGCCCACGCGCAGCGTACGGCCGGTGCCGTTCGGCAGCATGACGACGCCGCGGACCATCTGGTCGGCGTGGCGCGGATCGACGCCGAGGTTGATCGAGACCTCGATGGTCTCGTCGAACTTCGACACGGCCCGCTCCTTGATCATCTTGATCGCGTCAGCAAGCGGGTAGAGCTTGGTGCGGTCGATGCCCTCGCGGGCCTTCTTCAGACGCTTTCCGATAGCCATGGCCGCTTACCCCGCAACTTCCAGACCCATCGAGCGGGCGGAGCCCTCGACCATCTTCATGGCCGACTCGATCGAGTCGCAATTCAGGTCCTTCATCTTCTTCTCGGCGATCTCGCGCACCTGCGCCTTGGTCACCTTGCCGGCCTTGTCGCGACCCGGGGCCTTGGAGCCCGACTGGATCTTGGCGGCCTGCTTGAGGAAGTAGGACATCGGCGGGGTCTTCATCTCGAAGGTGAAGGACCGGTCCGCATAGATGGTGATGACCACCGGGATCGGGGTGTTCTTCTCTTCCTTCTGGGTCTGCGCGTTGAACGCCTTGCAGAACTCCATGATGTTGAGACCGCGCTGACCGAGCGCGGGGCCGATCGGGGGCGACGGGTTCGCCGCGCCGGCCGGCACCTGAAGCTTCAGGTAACCGGTTACTTTCTTTGCCATTGGGATTCTCCAATGCGCTCGCGATCTTGCCTGAAGCGAACGCAACGCCTTGGGGCGACAAAACCCGTCAGGCGAGGTTTGGGACCGTGGTCCGGCGCGCTTGACCCGGCTGGCAACGCCGGTCACGCCTCCCACGAACGAAATCGCCCCCCGATCGGAGAGCGAAGCGCGCCCGATACACGAGATCGGACGAAAAGGAAAGGGTTGAGGGCAAAGCTCCCTCCTCCCGTCATTCCGGGGCGCCCGCAGGGCGAGCCCGGACTCCATAGCCACAGGGTGCCGCGTGAGGCACGCTGGAGCTGGCACTTCGCCGTCCCATTCCCGATCGAGGCTATGGATTCCGGGCTCAGCTCTGACGGCGGAGAAAGCGTGGATCGCCGGCCTCAGCCGACGACCTTCTCGACCTGGTTGAACTCGAGTTCGACCGGGGTGGCGCGGCCGAAGATCGACACCGCGACCTTGAGGCGCGAGCGGGCCTCATCGATTTCCTCGACCACGCCGGAGAACGAGGCGAACGGGCCGTCGGCGACGCGGACGTTCTCGCCGATCTCGAACGACACCGACGATTTCGGCCGCTCCACGCCTTCCTGCATCTGGTTCAGGATGCGCATCGCCTCGCCTTCGGAAATCGGCATCGGCTTGTTCTCGGCACCGAGGAAGCCGGTCACCTTGGGCGTGTTCTTGATCAGGTGGAACGCCTCGTCGGTCAGCTTCATCTTCACCAGCACGTAGCCGGGGAAGAACTTGCGCTCGGCGTTGATCTTTCGGCCGCGGCGCACCTCGGTGACGTTCTCGATCGGCACCAGCACCTGCTCGAACAGATCCTCGAGATTGCGCTGCTTGGCCTGCTCGCGGATCGACTCCGCGACCTTCTTCTCGAAGTTCGAATAGGCGTGGACGATGTACCAGCGCTTGTCGGAGCTTTGCGTTGCGATTGCCATCAGTGGATGCCCAGCACGAGGGTGATGAGATAACGGATGATCTGATCGGCGGCGAAGAAGAAGATCGAGGCCAGCGCCACCATCACGAACACCATGATCGTGGTGATGGTGACCTCGCGACGGCTCGGCCACGAGACCTTGGCGGTCTCCGAGCGCACTTCCTGCAGGAATTTGAACGGGCTGGTAGCCATCGTCAGGGGTCCTCGTCCGTCATCGGACGATTGAAGAGTTGACTGGGAAAACCGAACAGCCGACCGTGGCCCACCCTCTTGTCGGAGAGATGAGCCGAATCCACGGGCTCGCTTGTTCGGGGAGTGAAAAGCCGCGCCGGATATCCGCGTGTAGCGGGCCGGCTGCAGGTCCTCGATATCTACTGTCGACCCGGCCGAAGGTCAAGGTACCGAGGTGAACGACGCTCCTACGGCCCTCCGGCCCGGTCGGTTGGTGGATCTGCCCCAGGCGCGTGCGGCCGACGCGTTTCACTTCGGCGTCGCAAAATAGAAGTCGACCCGCCCCGGCACCGAGCCATAGGTATACGGCTGCTGCCGGCGTTCGGTCATGTCCATCACGTCGTCGCGCACGTTGTCGAACAGGCGGCGAACCTCGAGACCCGGAACCTGCATGTTCTTGACGAAGGCCGTGGCGAACGGCGAGTTCGCTGTATCGCCGTCGAGAGCGGTCTCGCCATGCTTTGCGGCGAACACGACCAGCGTCCCGGGATCGGGCTCCATCTGCGCCAGACCGCGGCTGACGGACCTGGACGCCACCGTCATGGTTCGCTTCATCTGACTGGCGAAGGGATTGTCGCGACATGCATCCAGCAGCACCAGGCGCAGTTGCTTGGCCCGCTCCGCAGAGTTGAGCACCTGATCGATCGAGACCGCTTCGAGGCTGATGTCGCGATCGCTTGCGATCCTGGCATCGACCGGGATGAGATAGTTGACTCCTGCGACCTCCATGCCATGTCCGGCGTAATAGACGACGGCCCAGTCGGCGGACTCGGCCTGCCGTGCAAACTCGCGCAGCGCACCGACGAGTTGATCTCTGCCCAGGTCGTTCTCCAGCATCACGGTCTGAAAATTCGCCCGGCGTAGCGCGTCCGCCACCAGAGCGGCGTCCCGGCCAGGATTGGGGAGCGCCGGAACGTTCTGATAGGCCGAATTGCCGATCACCAGAGCGATCCGTTTGCCGGGTGAGTGGCCGGAAGCAAGAACGGCACCGAGGGCAGCCGGCTTGGTCTGGGCGGGCGGCGCAGCGTCGGCGCCGATGGCGTCGGCGATGTTGGCCTGCTGCCCCGTCTTGGATCCCTTCGCGCGCTGCGCCAGCTCCTGCTGCAGCTTCTTCTGCTGGGCTTCGAACGCTTTTGGGTCCGTCGGAGGCCCGTCATAGGCCTTGTTGAAGTCACGCAAGGGCAGGCTCATCGAAACCACCTGCCCGGTATTCATCGTGGCCTGAACGTTGATGGTCTGACCGCGGCGCAGGCTGCCCAACAGTTCCGGGGTGAGCTCGTAGTCCGACATACAACCGTTCTTGAAGCAGATGATGAACGGCTTCTGCAGACTCCGCTCGCTGTCGATCATCAACCGGGTGCCTTCGGCGAAATCCATGCCCAACGGCAGCGTGATCCGCAGCAGCCTCTTCGGGTCGGCTTCCGGCTCGATGACCACGGCCGCGAGCAAGGGTTGGCCCGTTTCGATCCGGCCGTCCTTGCCCGTGAAGCAGACCAACTTGGCATCGGCGTCCTTGCCCTTCAGGCAGAACTTGGTCCAGGGCGCCATGACAGAGAGATTCGGTTTCAAAATCGGGAGGCTCTTGTTGTTCCTGATCTTGAACAGAGCCACGAACATCTTTCTTTGCTGCTCGTCGACAGCATTCCAGTTGCCTGCCTTGGCACCGAGCGCCTGGGCCAAATCGGCGAGCGGAAGCGGAAGCGACAGCGGTGCGCCATTCGCATTGATGGCTTGAACGACCAGGCTCTTGCCGTTCTTCAGCATTTCGATCAGCTCAGGCGTCGCATTGTAGTCCGAGACGCAGCCGTCTGCGCCGCAGAACAAATAGGTGCTCTGGATCGGCTTCTCCGCGTCGACGATGATCCGCGTTCCGTGAACGGTTTGCAGACCGAGCGGGAGAACCACCCTTAAGACCTTACGGGCCTCCCCGTCTCTCTCGACGAGCACGGCCACGACAACTCGCTCGTTCTCGGCGGACCGCGCTGTCTTGGTGGTGAAACAGATCTGCTTGCCGTCAACATCTGCTTCGCGCGTACAGGCCTTCGCCCATGGGGAATACGACAGCTTGATCTCCTGCGCGGGCTTGGTCTGCGCTATCGCGGGTGAGGCCAGCACCGACAACAAGCCGAGCGCCAGTGCGATGCCGCTCCCGACCGCCAGCGCAGCAAAACTCCTCATACTCCCAACCTCTTTCGCGCCTTCAATGCAGGGTTGAACGGCAGCCTACCGTGTTGCCGGGTTCGCGGCACGGAAAAAACAGCGCCTGCCCGACCGACATCGAGCATTCGCTCAACGGCCGCGCGGGCCTCGAAGACTGGCCACGGATTACCGCTGCCGACCCTGTCTTTCCGCGCGATGGGAGAACGGCGGAGCACCGCAACGAAATGCCGTGGTTCATGCGCAGCCCGCGCTTGCTCATGATGATTCGGGCCCGCATGCTGCAGCCCATAAGAACAATGATCCGGAGGAAATCCATGATGTCTGCCCCGCGGAAGGGCGTGATGAGCCTTGCGGCCATCGGCCTTGCCACTCTCGTCCTCACCGCCGTCCCCGCCCGCGCCCAGGCGCCGCTCAAGATCGGCGTGCTCAGCGACTTCTCGTCGGTCTATTCGGACATTGGCGGCCAGGGCAATCTCGAGGCGACCAAGCTCGCCATCGAGGAATTCGGCGGCACGATGTTCGGCAAGCCGATCGAGGTGATCAGCGCCGATCCGCAGAACAAGGCCGACATCGCCGCCGCGATCGTGCGCAAATGGTATGAGAACGAGGCCGTCGACATGGTCATCGACATGCCGACCTCGGCCACCGCGCTCGCCGGCATGGAGATGTCGAAGCAGTTCGAGAAGCTGATGATCGTGACGGATGCCGCGAGCTCCGACATCACCGGCAAGTCCTGCTCGCCCTACACCGTGCACTGGACCTACGACACCTACGGCAATGCGCACACGGTCGGCAGCGCCATCGTCAAGAACGGCGGCAACACCTGGTTCTTCATCACCGCCGACTATCTGTTCGGCCATTCGATCGAGCGCGACACCGGCGACGTCGTGCGCGCCGCCGGCGGCACGGTGGTCGGCAGCGCCCGCCATCCCCTCAACAACCAGGACTTTTCGTCCTTCCTGCTGCAGGCCCAGGCCTCCAAGGCCAAGATCATCGGCATGGCCAATGGCGGTGGCGACACCATCAACACCATCAAGCAGGCCGCCGAGTTCGGCATCGTCGCTGGCGGCCAGAACCTCGCCGGCATCGTGATGTTCATCTCCGACATCCACAGCCTCGGCCTGAAGCTCGCACAGGGATTGATCATCACGGAGGCCTATTACTGGGACCTCAACGACCGCACCCGCGCCTTCGGCAAGAAGTTCTTCGACAGGATGAAGCGGATGCCGACCATGAACCAGGCCGCGACCTACAGCGCCACCCTGCACTATCTCAATGCCGTGAAGGCCGCCGGCACCCGCGACACCAGGCCGGTGCTCGCGAAGATGCGCGAGACTCCGGTGCGCGACGCCTTCACCGACAACGGCGTGCTGCGCGAGGACGGCCGCATGGTGCACTCGATGTTCCTGTTCGAGGTGAAGAAGCCGGAGGAATCGAAGGGCCCGTGGGACTATTACAAGGTGCTGGCGGAGGTGCCCGGCGACCAGGTGTTCCGGCCGCTGAAGGACGGCAACTGTCCCTATGTGAAGCAATAAGAGGTCGCCGAAACGCATTCGGGGCTCGCGCATCGCGGGCCCCGGCCTCACCTGTCTCGTCGATTTTTGGCTTAAGTGCTTGATCTCGCTGGCAGGAGTGGAGAGGCTCGAACTCCCAACCCCCGGTTTTGGAGACCGGTGCTCTACCAATTGAGCTACACTCCTAGCGAGCCGGGACAGTGTCGCCGGTTCGCGCGCTTTGAAGCATAGACCTCCCCCCGAATGCAAGGGTGCAATGGGGCAAATCGACTGGTCAGACCACAACTTCCGCGCCAGACTTGATGCAAACCGACAACAGGACTTCAGGGAGAGCCCATGACCCCGCCGACTGCCGCATCCAGCGCGCCCCTTTCCGCGCTCCGCTCGCTGACGCCGCCGCTGCCGGATGACCGCCCCGAGGCGCTGGGCCTGTCCCAGGCTCGGCTGCAGCGGGCCTCCGATGCATTCAAGCGCGAGGCCGACAAGGGAACCATCCCCGGCGCCACCCTGCTGGTCGGCCGCCGCGGCCGGATCGGCTGGTTCGACGCCATCGGCCGGCAAACGCCCGACGCCGACACGCCGATGCGGCCGGATTCGATCTTCCGCATCTTCTCGATGACCAAGCCGATCGTCTCGCTCGGGATCATGATGCTGGTTGAGGACGGCGAGCTGCTGCTGTCCGATCCGGTCGCCAAGTTCATTCCCGAATTCGGCGAGCAGAAAGTGGGCGTCGAGACCGGAGGCAAGCTGGAGCTGGTGCCGGTCGCCCAGCCGATGACGGTCCAGGACCTGCTGCGCCACACCTCGGGCCTGGCGTATGAGCACACCGGCACCGGGCCGGTGCACCAGCTCTACCAGCAGTCGCGGGTGCGCAGCCGCAAAATCACCAATGCCGAGCACGCGACCATCGTCGCCGGCCTGCCGCTGATCTGCCAGCCGGGCGCCGAGTTCAACTACAGCCGCTCGACCGACATCCTCGGGCGCATCATCGAGGTCGTCTCCGGCCAGACGCTCGGCGCCTTCCTCGCCGCGCGCATCCTCAAGCCGCTCGGCATGAACGAGACCGGCTTCTCCACCGCCGAGACCAATGCTGGCCGGCTGGCCGAGCCGTTCGCCAAGGATCCTTGGACCGGCGAGGCGGTCAACCTGTTCAAGATGACCGAGCAGCCGCTGATGGAATCCGGCGGCGGCGGGCTGGTCGCGACCACGATGGACTATGCCCGCTTCTGCGCCATGCTGCTCAACCACGGCAGCCTCGATGGCACCAGGCTGGTCGGCCGCAAGACGCTCGAGCTGATGGCCTCGGACCATCTCGGACCCCACGTGAAGACGCAGGGCACCCTGCTGTCGCCCGGTCACGGTTTCGGTCTCGGCTTCGCCGTGCGCCGCGAGGCCGGCATCGCCCCCTTCCCCGGCTCGCCCGGCACCTTCTTCTGGAGCGGCATCGCCGGCACGTTCTTCTGGATCGATCCGAAGGAGGAGCTGTTCTGCGTGTTCATGGCCCAGGCTCCTGGACAGCGCGACTACCTGCGCACGCTGGTGCGCGACGTGGTGTATGCCGCGGTGGAGTGAGGGGGCGCTTGTAGCCCGGATGAGCGCAGCGACATCCGGGATCTCGCGTACTCTTCGTGTGAACCCGCATGTCGCTTCCGCTCATGCGGGCTACGGGGCATATCACGTTTGCCCGGATGCAGCGACAACCACAACTGTCGTCCCGGCGAACGCCGGGACCCATACCGCGTGATCTGTCGTGGGATGTCACTGCCAGTTGCCTGCCTCATGACGGCCGGTGGTTATGGGTCCCGGCGTTCGCCGGGACGACACTGTTAGGTGAGGCCGCACCGCCGGCCACGCGAATAGTTCCCCTCAACTGATCGTCGCGCCGCCGTCGATCACCATGGTCTGGCCGGTCATGAAGTTGCCGGCGGCCGACCCGAGAAAGACCGCCGCGCCGGCGATCTCGTCGGGGATGCCGATGCGCAGCAGCGGCGAGCGCGCGGTGGAGGCCTTGAGGTTGTCCGGATTGTCCCACAGCGCTTTGGCAAAATCGGTCTTGATCAGGCCGGGCGCGATGCAGTTCACGCGCACATTGTGCGGGCCGTATTCGCAGGCGAGGTTGCGCGCGAGCTGCATGTCGGCAGCCTTGGAGATCGCGTAGGCACCGAGGATGGTCGAGCCCTTCAGGCCGCCGATCGACGACACGATGATGATCGAGCCGTCCTTGCGCGCGATCATCTGCGGCACGACCATGCTGATCAGCCAGTTGTTGGCGACGATGTTGTTGTCGAGGATCTTCCGGAACTGATCGTCGGAGATGCCGGCGAGCGGCCCGTAATAGGGATTGGAGGCGGCGTTGCAGACCAGCACGTCGATCTTGCCGTAGATGCGGTTGGCCTCGTCGACCAGGTTCTGCAGGTTCTCCTTGCTGGAGATATTGGCGGCGACGGCCGCCGCCGTGCCTGCACCGAAGCGGTCATTGAGCTCCTTGGCGACGGCATCGCAGACATCGGCCTTGCGCGACGAGATCACCACCTTGGCGCCATGCTCGGCCATGCGCTCGGCAATGGCGAGCCCGATGCCGCGGGTCGATCCGGTGATGACGGCGACCTTGCCGGTCATGTCGAACAGGGTCATGGGGAGTCCTCCTGGGTTGAGTTGTTATGAGTTGCGGAATGGCAGCCGCGAGCTCGGTCGCGTAGCCCGGATGAGCGCAGCGACATCCGGGGTCTCACGCGCTGCAACGGTGAACCCGGATGTCGCTGCGCTCGTCCGGGCTACGAAGTTCACTACGCCAGCTTGCTCGTCGTCACCTCCGGCCCGGCCGGCTGGTGCATCGCGCGGTGCGCGGCATCGGCGATCCATGGCTGCTGGTTGACCATCGGCAACCGCCAAGTGCTGATGTCGCCAGCCACGATGTGGTCGAGCCGGGTCACCGAGCAGTTGTCGATGTCGAAAGCCAGCCCCTTCTCGACCAGGCCGCCGAGCGCGAGGCCCACCGCAGCCTTGATGGTGCCGCCATGGCCGACGGCGATGACGTCGCGGCCGGCTTCCGAAACGGTGATACGAGCAATCGCCGCGGTGACGCGGGTGTACAGATCCATGTAGCTCTCGCCGCCCGGCGCCGGCTCATCGATGGCGGCGAACCAGTGGCTGCCCGCGGGACGGCTGGCCAGGAACGCGGCGCGGTTCATGCCCTGCCATTGTCCGAGATGCTGCTCGGCAAAAGCGGCCTCCCTGACCATCGCTGCGGGACGCGGGAAGCCGGCGGCCCAGATCGCCTCGGCGGTCTGATGCGTGCGCATCAGATTGCTCGCATACCACGCCGCACTGCGCGGCAGGATTTTTGCGACCGCCTCGAACACCTCGCGATCGGAGGTATCGCAGGCGATGTCGGACTGGCCGTAGATATTGCCGCCGTCGCTGCGCACCGGCGCGTGACGCACCCACCACCAGCGCGTGGTGACGACAGAAGGTTTCGTTGCATCAACCGACATCGCTCAACCCTTCCCTCCGCTCGTCTCTCGCTGTACGTGAAGGCCCAGATCGTCTCAAGCCGCTTGGCGATCTCAGCACGTTTGAAACTGCGTTTGAATTCCGTTGCGCGGCACGCAACTGATCACAATTGAAGCAGGAGGAAACATGGGCCGC
The DNA here is from genome assembly GCF_051168135.1 of Bradyrhizobium sp. HKCCYLRH2060. Classification (NCBI taxonomy): domain Bacteria; kingdom Pseudomonadati; phylum Pseudomonadota; class Alphaproteobacteria; order Hyphomicrobiales; family Nitrobacteraceae; genus Bradyrhizobium; species Bradyrhizobium sp. HKCCYLRH2060. Next base: position 319,723 of record NZ_JBNPUK010000004.1, on the reverse strand, counting down.
CTCGAAGGCAAATCCGTCATCATCACCGGCGCCGGCAGCGGCATCGGCCGCGCCGCATCGCTGATGTTCACCAGGGAAGGCGCGCGGCTGATCGCAGTCGATCGCAGCGAAGGCGTGAAGGAGACGGTCGAGCTCGTCAAGCAGCAGGGCGGCATCGCGGAGGCCGTGATGGCCGACGCCGGTTCGGAAGCCGACGTGAGCGGCTTCATCGATCGCGCCGTTGCCACCTACGGCAAGCTCGACGTCATCTGGGCCAATGCCGGCATCTCCGGCGGCTTGATCCCGATTGCCGAACAGACCGTCGAGCACTGGCAGGAGATCCTGCGCATCAATCTGATCGGCCCGTTCCTCGCGGTGAAATACGCGATGCCGCACATGGTGCGGCAGCAGCGCGGCGCCATCGTCTGCACGGCCTCCGTTGCGGGCCTGAAGTCCGGCGCCTCGGGCCATCCCTATGCGGCGAGCAAGGCGGGCGTCATCAGCCTGGTGCAGACCACGGCCTACTCGCTGTCCGGCACCGGCGTGCGGATCAATGCGGTCTGTCCCGGCCTGATCGAGACCGGCATGACCAAGCCGATCTTCGACGGCGCCAAGGAGCGCGGCACCGAAGGCAAGATCGGCCAGCTCAATCCGTTGAAGCGCGCCGGCCAGCCGCATGAGATCGCCGCCATGGCCCTGTTCCTCGCCAGCGACGAGGCCTCCTACGTCAACGGCCAGGCCTTTCCGGTGGACGGTGGGCTGACCGCGTCGATGCCATATGCGGGCAAGCCGATCTAGGCGAGCTGCCGCGCCCCGCGCCTGCTGCACTGCCCATCCTCTCTCATCCGTCATGGCCGGGCTTGTCCCGGCCATCCACGTCGACCGGCATGCGTGGAGCGACGTGGATGCCCGGGCCTTCGCCGCGCCGAAGCGGCTTCGGCCGCGCAGGCGGGACAAGCCCGGGCATGACGGAGTTTGGGACGACAGCCATCGCGTTCCACGAACTTCGCCTGGCGACCAGTTAGATGTTGCGATGAGAGGCATGACCGCGCGATCCCGCGACGCATCCGCGCCCGAGTGATCCCGAAATTCACCGCCCTCAAACAGAGGGCGCAGGGAAGGCCAGGCGTCGGCTGACGCCTGCGGCCCGCCTGCGAAAGAAATGCAGGCGGCAGGTACCACAGGTGCAGCCGAGAACACCCGGCCTTCCCTGCGCGATGGTCTTAACGCTTATACGCAGTCTCCCTGGTGCGCCGGGCTTGTTGGCCACCATCGCCGCACGGCGCTCAGGCCAACGCGACTTGATACCAGCATCGGGGTATCAGGACCCTGCGACTTCACGTCCGCGAACTGCCGTTCGTCCGCGTAGCAAGCTACGCTGCGACATCTCCGCGGCCACCGCCTCCCCGCCTCGCGTGTCGTGACGATCGCGCGCAACGCCCCTCTCGTTGAGGCGGGATGGCGGCCATCAAATCACAAATTCCGAAAAAGCGAAAGTAAAATCTTTCGCCTGCCCGGGGCTGAACGAGGCGATCGACTTGATCACGCTCGCAAACTTTCTTTGCCGGCGCGACCGCGTCGTGTCGCAGCGGACAGCGGTCCGGTTCAAGCGCAGGCATCGGCGCTCGCTGCGATTTTTTCAGCCCACGTCTTCGAACCGCCTGCTTCGAGCCTCCGTCGAACTTCGCAAGCGGACCATTCCGGCCTCGCCGAAACCGAAGGATGGATCAGATGTCGAGATTGTCGAAACTAGCCCTGCTCACCTTGGGCGCCCTGGCGGCCGGCGCGGCCATGACGGGCGCGAGCGCGCGCGAGACCCAATGGCCGGGCTGTGAGCTGGTCTCCTGGACGGCCTGCGGCACCGATGCACAGGTGCAGCAATCGCAGCGCCGCCAGAGCCGCGATACCTCGCCGATCTACATGAAGCAGACCGATCCGCGCTACAGCAACGCGCTGACCGCGGCCGGTGGTGGCGGCGGAGGTGGTGGTGGCGGCGGCGGTGGGCGCTGAGCCCGCGCCAACGCGGGCCTGATGAGGAGCCCGGATGAGCGAAGCGACATCGGGGTTCAGCACTTCTGCCGGTGAAGAACCCGGATGTCGCTTCCGCTCATCCGGACTGCCAAGCTACGCCGCTCCGGCCTTCTGCGCGTAGGCCCAGGCCTGCTTGGTCATCGGCACCATGCGCTTGACGGACTCGATGGCCTTGTCGTTGGCGGCGGTGCCGTCGCGGATGCGGCCGATGATGCCCTGCAAAATGCCGGCGAGCCGGAACAGATTGTAGGCGAAGTACCAGTTGAGGTCCGGCAGCTCGGTGCCGGTGACGCCGCAATAGATCGCGGCCGCCTCCTCCATGGTCGGGATGTTCAGCGCCTTCAGGTCGACCCCGTCGAGGCCCGGCATGATCCACTGCATCAAGAGATAGGTGAAATCGGCCATGGGATCGCCGAGCGTTGACAGTTCCCAGTCGAGCACCGCGATGACGCGCGGCTCTGATGCGTGGAAGATCATGTTGTCGAGCCGGTAGTCGCCATGCACGATCGAGACGCGCTGCTGCACCGGCAAGGTGCGCGGCAACCACTCGATCAGCTTCTCCATTTCCGGCAGGTGCTCGGTCTCGGAGGCGCGATATTGCTTGGTCCAGCGATCGACCTGGCGGGCGAAGTAGTTGCCCGGCTTGCCGAACTCGGCGAGGCCGATCGCCGCCGGATCATAGCTGTGCAGCTTCGCCAAGGTCTCGATCTTGCTGGTGAAGATCGCGCGCCGCTCGGGCGCTGCGACATGCGGCAGGGTCGGATCCCAGAACACCCGGCCCTCCTCCATCGACATGATGTAGAAGGCCGCGCCGATGACGCTGTCGTCGTTGCACAGCGCATAGGCCTTGGCGACCGGAAAGCCCTGCTTGCCGAGTGCTGCGATGACGCGGAATTCGCGATCGACTGCATGCGCCGACGGCAGCAGCTTGCCGAACGGCTTTCGCCTGAGCACGTAGGAACGCGCCGGCGTGTTCAGGCGATAGGTCGGGTTCGACTGGCCGCCCTTGAACTGGAGCACGGTCAGCGGGCCCTGATAGCCTTCGACATGCTCGGCCATCCAGGCCGCGAGCTTGGCCTCGTCGAAGCGATGCCGCTCCTCGACCGGCTTGGTGCCGGAGAATTCTTCGTCCTTCTTGACGCCGTCGGCCACGACGAACTCCCTTGGTGTTACGTCTCATCCTACGAGCGGCGGCGATTGCCGTCGCTCGTTTTTTTCGTCATTGCGAGCGCAGCGAAGCAATCCAGGGTTCCGCTCACGACTCTGGATTGCTTCGCTACGCTCGCAATGACGGAGGTCGTGATTGCGGGCGTCGCCTGCAATGCCCGTGAGAGGGCTCAGTTACGTAGGGTGGGCAAAGCGAAGCGTGCCCACCATCTTGCTTCGCGCTCGACAATGGTGGGCACGCCTCCGGCTGCGCGCTTTGCGCACAGCCGGAGGCTTTGCCCACCCTACGAGTTCAATGCCGCGGCTCGTTGGCGTATTTCTTCATTTCGAGCCGGGCGATGGCGCGGTTGTGCACCTCGTCGGGGCCGTCGGCAAGACGGAGCGTGCGGATGTTGGCGTAGTCCTTGGCAAGACCCGCATCATCCGACACGCCGGCGCCGCCGAACGCCTGGATGGCGTCGTCGATGATCTTCAGCGCCATGTTGGGGGCGGCGACCTTGATCATCGCGATCTCGCCCTGCGCGGTCTTGTTGCCGACCTTGTCCATCATGTCGGCCGCCTTGAGGCACAACAGCCGGCACATCTCGATATTGGTCCGGGCCTCGCCGATGCGCTGCTCCCACACCGAATGCTCGATGATCTTCTTGCCGAACGCGGTGCGCGTCATCAGCCGGCGCACCATCTTCTCCAGCGACTCCTCGGCCTTGCCGATGGTGCGCATGCAGTGATGGATGCGGCCGGGGCCGAGGCGGCCCTGCGCGATCTCGAAGCCGCGGCCCTCGCCGAGCAGGATGTTCTCCGCGGGCACGCGGACGTTCTCGAGCAGCACCTGGGCGTGGCCGTGCGGCGCGTCGTCGAAGCCGAACACCGGCAGCATCTTCTCGACCTTGATGCCGGGGGTGTCGAGCGGCACCAGGATCTGCGACTGCTGCTGATGCTTGGCGGCCGACGGATCGGTCTTGCCCATCAGGATCGCGATCTTGCAACGGGGGTCGCCGACGCCCGACGACCACCATTTGCGGCCGTTGATGACGTAATGATCGCCGTCACGCACGATCCGCGTCTCGATGTTGGTGGCATCCGACGACGCGACCGCCGGCTCGGTCATCAGGAAGGCCGAGCGGATCTCGCCGTCCATCAGCGGGCGCAGCCATTTGCGCTTCTGCTCCTTGGTGCCGTAGCGGATGAACACCTCCATGTTGCCGGTGTCCGGCGCCGAGCAGTTGAACACCTCGGAGGCCCACGAAATGCGGCCCATCTCCTCGGACAGCAGCGCATATTCGAGATTGGACAGACCGGCGCCGCGGAACTCGTCGTCCTCATGTGGCGACGGCGGCATGAACATGTTCCACAGCCCTTCGGCCTTCGCCTTGGCCTTGAGGTCCTCCAGGATCGGGATCACCTTCCAGCGATCGCCCTCGGCGTCCTGCTGCTTGTAGATCGGCACCGCCGGGCGGACATGCTTGGTCATGAAGCTGCGCACGCGCTCCAGCCATTCCTGCTGCTTCGCCGACATCGTGAAGTCCATGGGACTCTCCTTGGGTGTTTCCTCTGAAATTTTGGCCGCAGTGTCGGCCCGCCCACGGCGTCCGTGCAAGTGTGATCTTGCGCAACACGACCGCGCGAACCGTCGCTGCAGCGCCGAAATGTCGCCCCACGGAAGAACCGTGATTGACATTGCGGCCGTCTCAAACAATAGTTTCATACAATTGTTTGAAACGCAACTCCCCGCTTCATCGTTCGGGAGGACGAGCATGGCGACCGACCAGACCCGGACTGCGATCCTGATCGCCGCCGAGCGGCTCTATGCCGAACGCGGCTTCTCCGACGTAACCTTGCGCGACATCGTGGCGGAGGCGAACGTCAATCTCGCCGCGGTGAACTATCATTTCGGCTCCAAGGACGAGCTGATCGCCGAACTGTTCGTGACGCGCTCGATCGCGCTCAACCGCGAGCGCCTGCGCGAATTGCGTGAAGCCGAGGATGCCGGCGGCGGCCGCGCCGACATCTCCGACATCCTGCGCGCCCTCGTCGGCCCGATCCTGCGCGGCTGCCTTGGCCCTGAGAACCAGCGCTCGGCGGTGGCGCAGTTCATGATCCGCGCCTCGATCGAATCGGTGCCGCCAATTCGCCGCATCAAGACCAAGGAAATCGACCATCTGCGGAAGTTCGCCGGCGCAATGCAGCGCGCCCTGCCCGACAGCTCCGAGGTCGATCTGTTCTGGGGCCTGCATTTTGCGCTCGCCATGGCGCATCACACCATCCGCGAGAGTGAGCGCCTCACCAAGCTCTCCGACGGTCAATGCGACCTCGACGATGTCGAGGATGTGATCGCGCGGGTGGTGCGCGGCGCCGTGCTCGGCTTGACCACGCGCGAGAGCGCGGCAAAGTCGAAGGTCAAGATTGCAGCGCGCAGCCCGTAGCCGGGATCCCACCATCCACCATGGAGTCCACTCGTGACGTACCGACCGCACCTGTTACTCGCCTTCGTCGCGTCCACGCTCGTGATGGTGACCGCCAGCGAGCCGGTGCTGGCCCGCGGCGCCGCCGCCAGCATCATGAACTCGCCGGGCTATCAGCGCCGTCTGCAGGAATCGCGGCAGCAGCTTGGCGCGCCACCGCCCGCCCGGTACGTTGTACAGCCGCGCTATCATGCGCCGCGGCACAAGGCGAAGCGGCACCGTCATCACAGCCACAATTAGGAGCAAACTCTCTCCGCGGGTCGTCCCGGCGAACGCCGGGACCCATACCGCGTGATCCGTCTTGAGGCACGCGGAGAGATATCGAGAGTCAGCACGCCAGCCGGTGGTTATGGGTCCCGGCGTTCGCCGGGACGACACCGGAGAATGACGCGACTAGCGGTGCCCTACACGACGCCCTGCTGCTTCAGCGCCGCGATCTTCGCCTCGTCATAGCCCAGCCCCGACAGCACGTCCTGGGTATGCTCGCCGAGCAGCGGCGGCGCGCGATATTCGGTGATCGGGGTGCCCGAGAAGGTCAGCGCGTTGCGGATCAGGGACAGCTGCGGCTCGAACGGGTGCTCGACCTTCACCTCCATGCCGCGCGAGCGGACATGCGGATCGGCGAACACGTGCGCAAAATCGTTGACCGGCCCGCATGGCACGCCGGCCTTCTCCAGCTCCTCCAGCCAATGCGCCACCGAGTTCTTCAGGAACAGGCCGGCGAAGATCGCCATGATCTCCTTGCCGTTGACGACGCGGTCGTTGTTCCTGACGAATTTCGGATCGGTGGCGAGCTGGGGCGAGCCGAGCACGGCGCAGGTGCGCGCGAATTGCGCGTCGTTGCCGACCACCAGCATCAATTCGCCGTCGGTGCAGCGGAACACGCCGGCCGGCATGCCGCCATTGCCCCAGGTGCCGCGGCGCGGCGGCGACTTGCCGTTGACCAGGAAGATCTGGGCGTAGTGCGACAGCGACGCGATCACGGTATCGAACAGGCAGACGTCGATGTGCTGGCCGCCGCCGTCATTGACGTCGCGGTGATACAGCGCCGAAAGGATGCCGATCGAGGTGTTCATGCCGGTCATGTAGTCGACGATCGAGGGACCGACCTTCATCGGCCCCGCCCCCGGTTCGCCGTCCATGTGGCCGGTCACGCTCATCAGCCCGCCCATGGCCTGGAAGATCGCATCATAGCCGGCGCGCGGTGAATACGGCCCGGTCTGGCCGAAGCCGGTCACCGAACAGTAGATCACGTCGGGATTGATCGCCTTGATGGCCTCGTAGTCGAGGCCGTAGCGCTTGAGATCGCCGACCTTGTAGTTCTCCATGAACACGTCGCAGTCCTTGGCGAGCGCGCGGATGATCTCCTGCCCCTCCGGCGAGGCGATGTTGACCGTGACGGACTTCTTGTTGCGGTTGGCGCAGATGTAGAAGGAATTGTTGTTGTTGGCCTTGCCGTCGGGGTCCCTGAGGTAGGGCGGACCGAACGCGCGCGCGTCGTCGCCGGTGCCGGGCCGCTCGATCTTGATCACCTCGGCGCCGAGATCGGCCAGCATCTGCGCCGACAGCGGTCCGGCCAGGACGCGGGTCAGATCGAGAATCTTGATGCCAGAAAGCGGCAGGGCCGACATGGAGTTCCTCCGGGAGTTCTTATTCCTTGGCGCGGACATGCCCTAGCGAGGGCCCCGCCCGTCACTCGCCGATACACCATTTCGCGACTCGGAGCACTGCGCTGGCGGCATGCCGCCTTGCCCGGCACAGGACGTCACCCCGAGCACCGCGCCCCGGGCGACCCAAATCCTGGGCGGTGGAAACTCGTCGCCGCTCCAAGACGGCCGCTCCGGCGCGGACATTGCCGGATTCGCGACGGCCGGCCACTTTCTTGCTTCATTTTGTGTGCGACCGGAGTCCAGACACATCCGGACACAGGGAACAAGGAGCCGTTAAGCGTTACAGCCACAGCTGGAGGCAGGTTTGATGTCTTACCCTCTGGAGCACGCCATGACGTCGATCTCTGCCTCCTCGATGAGCGGCTTTTCCCCGCTCGACCTGCTCAAGCAGGAGCTCACCAAGGAAGTCTCGGCCGGCAAGGTCAGCTCGACCGACCAGACCGCCTTGTCGTCGGCGCTCGACGACATCGATTCCGCGTTGAAGAGCGGCAGCAGCAGCTCGTCCTCGTCATCGACCTCCAGCACACCGCCCTCGCCCAAGGAGATGCAGTCGAAGATCGACGATCTCATCCAGAGCGAGGTCGACAGCGGCAAGCTGACGTCGGACCAGGCAAGCGAGCTGAAGAACGTGTTCGCCAACGCCTTCTCCGGCGGCCCGGGCGGCGCGGGTGGTGCCGGTGGCCCGCCACCCGGTCCGCCGCCGAGCGACGACAGCAGCAGCGACACCACCTCAAGCACCTCGTCCTCGTCGTCGTCATCGTCCTCGTCCCAGGTCGAGGAGCTCCTGAAGAAGCTGCTCGAGGCGCTGCAGAGCTCGAACAGCAGCACGACCTCGTCCTACGGCGCCAGCGGCACCAGTTCGTCGAGCTCGACCAGCAAGTCGCTGGTGGTGGACTTCTCGGCGTGACCGAACGAAGACGCGCCGCGTAGTCCGCACGGCCTCGTGGCGCACCGTCTTCTCATCCTGGTCATTGCGAGGCAGCCGGGTTCTCCCAGCCAGCGCGTGAGCCCCGCATGTCGCTACGCTCATGCGGGCTACGGGGCTTCACTCCGGCGCGTTGAATGTCCGCGCAAAATACACCGGCGCGGCCGCCGCCTTGAGGCGGTAGAGCTGGGCCGGCCGGTTCGGTCCCTTGCGCATCTTGGCGACCGGCTCGATCAGGTCGGCCGAGAGCATGCGGGTGCGGAAGGCGCTCTTCTCCAGCGGACGATCGAGCACGATCTCGTAGGTCCGCTGCAGCTCGGGCAGAGTGAACTCCTCCGGCATCAGATAGGCCGGCAGCGAGGTGTACTCGACCTTGTTGCGCAGCCGCCGCACGGCGGCCTGCAGGATCTCGGCATGATCGAAGGCGAGCTTCGGCTTCACGCTCATGCCCGCGAGCGGAAACCATTGCGCGTCGGCCGCGAGCGCGGCCTCCGCTGCTGACGCCGGGATCAGCGCGAAATAGGCGTGCGTCGCCGACCAGCCGCGCGGGTCACGGTGCGCGCTGCCCCAGCTGCCGAGCTGCTCCAGATAGGGACTGAGGACGCCGGTCTTCTCGGCGAGCTTCCGCCCCGCGCAAGCTTCGAGATCATCGTCCTTGGCCACGTCGACGAAGCCGCCTGGTAATGCAAAGGCGTCCGGGAACGGCTCCCCCTCGCCGTGGCCGCGCCGCACCAGCAGCACGTGCAGCGCCTCCAGCCGGATCGTGAAGATGACGATGTCCACCGTGGTCAGCGGCCGCGGAAAATCCAGTCCGCCCGCTCTCGCGGCCGCTCCGCCGCCCTGCCCCTGCCGTGTTGCCATACCGCCCGCCCCCGAATTCGTCCCTTGACACTAGCATACTTAGTTGTACTGTCCAACTTACTAAGTTGGCGTGACACACTTACGCCAGTCAACGTCAGGAGGCCGCCATGTTCGGCTTACGCTTCATCAAGGCCCAACCCACCACCTATCTCCTCAAGTACCGCGCCGGCAGCGTGGTCGAGGAAGGCGCCGGGCTCTCCACCTTCTATTATGGGCCCGCGACCTCGCTGGTCGCGATCCCGATCGGCAGCCGCGATGCCGCCTTCATCTTCCAGCAGATCGCCCGCGACTTTCAGACGCTGACGATCCAGGGCCAGGTGACCTACCGCATCGGCGAGCCGAGGAAGGCGGCCGCGATGCTGAACTTCACGCTCAAGCGCGACGGCAAGACCTACGAGTCCGATGACCCGGAGGAGCTGCCGCAGCGCGTGCTCGGCGCGGTCGAGGTGCTGGCGCAGCAGGCGGTCAAGGACATGACCCTGAAGGAAGCGCTGCGCGCCTCCGACCGCATCGCCGAGGCGATCGCGGCCGGATTGAAGCGCCGCGCCGACATCGATGCGCTGGGCCTGGACATCCTCGGCGTCGCCGTGCGCGCGGTGAAGCCGACGCCGGAGACCGCCAAGGCGCTGGAGGCCGAAGCGCGCGAGGCGATCCTGAAGACCGCTGACGAAGCCATCTTCGCGCGGCGCAATTTCGCCGTCGAGCGCGAGCGGGCGATCCGCGAGAGCGAGCTCGACACGGAGATCGCGGTCGAGCAGAAGAAGCGCTCGATCCGCGAGACGCAGATGGATGCCGAGGCCAGCGTCGCCGCAAAAAAGAACGAGCTGCGCGAGGCCGGCATGGTCGCCGATATCGGGCTCGAGGCCAAGCGCAAGGATTTTGTGTCGCTGAATGCGGCGAACACCCGCACTTTGGCGGATGCCGAAGCCTATCGCGTCGGCGCGCTGATGAAGATCTTCGAGGGCGTCGACACCCGCGTGATCCAGGCGCTGGCCGCGACCGGCATGCAGCCGGGCCAGTTGATCGCGCAGGCGTTCTCGGGCCTCGCCGAAAAGGCCGAGAAGATCGGGCAGCTCAACGTCTCGCCGGAGCTGCTGAACAGCCTGATGCAGAAGCCCGCGGAGGCGCCCCGTGTCCGGCAATGACCGCAAGGTGGTCTTGGTCGTCAGGAGAACGCGGCTCGAGGAGCTGATCGCAAGGTTCCTCACCGCGGACCAGGCCCGCTTCTATGTCGAGCATCTCGGCGCCGATTTCTCCGACTACGAGCGCGAGCACGCGGCCTATCAGGCCGCGCGCGCCACGGCGACGCAGACGCTGGAGCGCTGGGGCCGCTACCAGATCGTCGACCGCGGCTTCCTGCCGAACTTCATCTTCGGCCCCGCCGACATCGTCGCGGCGCTCGGCCCCGACGGGCTCGTCGCCAACACCATGAAATATCTCGACGGCCAGCCGCTGCTCGGACTGAACCCCGACGCTCAGCGCCATGACGGCGTGCTGCTGCCGTTCGCGCCGACCGATCTCGCGAGCCTGCTGCCCGAGGTCGCCGCCGACAAGCGCGCCGCCAAGGCCGTGACCATGGCGCGCGCGAGTCTCGCCGACGGCCAGGTGCTCCATGCGGTCAACGACCTCTTCATCGGCGCGCGTACCCACGTTTCCGCCCGCTATGAGATCGCAACGCGCGACGGTCGGGAACGGCAGTCGTCGAGCGGACTGATCGTCGCCACCGGGCTCGGCTCGACCGCCTGGTTCAAGAGCATCGTCACCGGCGCGCTGGCCATAGCCGGCCGTTACGGCAGCCACGGCGATGGCGACTACACCGCCCTGCCCTGGGACGCCCGGAGCTTGCGCTTCGCCGTGCGCGAGCCGTTTCCGAGCAGGACGTCGCAGACCTCCCTGGTCTGCGGCGGGCTGAACGGCGCCGAAACCTTGCGCCTGCGCTCGCTGATGCCCGAGAACGGCGTGATCTTCTCCGACGGCATCGAGGCGGACAATCTCGATTTCAATGCCGGAACGGAAGCGGTGATCGGGATTGCGGAGCGGCAGGGACGGCTGATCGTGTGAACCGATACCGAACGCCGCTGCAGTTCGCTGCTGGATGGTGGGCACGCCGCCGCCTTCGGCGGCCGCATTGCCCACCCTACGATCCTCATTTCCTCGCGAACACGAGCACGCCGTTCGCCGGGATCGTCACATCAGCCGAGCTCGGCTGGCCGTGCAGCGGCGGGCCGCCGGCGGTGACGGAGCCATTGTTGCCGACGACGCCCGGGTTGACCCAGTTGTCGTAGACGTCGCTGTTGAACACCTCGAGCCAGGTGCCGCCTGCCGGAAAACCGATGGCGTAGTCGCGCCATGGCGTCTCGCTCAGGCTCACGATCACCATGACGTCGTCGCCCTGGCCGTCCCAGCGGTGGAAGGCGAGCACGCGGTTGCCGTCATGGACGTGGACGATGGCGCAGCCCTCCGCGGTCAGCGCCGGATGGGTGCGGCGGATCGCGATCAGCTCTGACGTGAAGCGCATCGCATCCGCGGTGATCTTGTCCTCGCCGTCGAGCAGCGACCACTGGATCGTGGTGTCCAGGCTCGGCGTGTCGCTCCATGGTCTGTCCTCGAACAGTTCCTGGCCCATGAACAGCATCGGGATGCCCGGCGCGGTCAGCAACAGGCCGGTGGCGACGCGGCTGCGGCTGCGCGCATACCAGCAGCGACTGTCGACGGGATCAGCGAGGCGCGGAATGCGCGGCTCGCGGCCGGCATAGACAATGTCGTGGTTCTCGATCGAGTTGACCGCGCGCCAGCGCTTGTCGAGGCTGAGATCGGCGATCGCCGCGGCGATCGGCTGCATCGGGACGACAGCGCCCGCGCCGCCGGCCGCGCTCGCGACGGCGCCGCGCACCGACAACCGCAAGCCGTCGCTCCAGGTCGCATCGAACCCGGCGCCGCCCTGCGCGATGTCCCTCACCACCCACGGGTTGACAGGCCAGTATTCGGCGATCTGGATCGCATCCGGCTTCTCCGCGCGCAGCGCCTCGGTGAGCTGCTGGCAGGTCGCCCAGCCGCCGAAGCGGTCCATCACGCTGACCTCGTCGAAGCGCAGGCCGTCGGCGTGGTACTCGCGGTACAGCATGATGGCGTTGTCGACGAGGTATTGCCGCACGTCGGCGTTCCAATAGGCGAAAACCTGACCGCCCGCCCAGCCCTGGTCGGTGAAATACAGGCTGCGGTTGGGGTCGCCATAGGCCTGACGGTCGAAGAACCAGATGCTGCTCTCGTCGAACCCGCCGCCGGCGTGGTTGTAGACGACATCGAACAGCACGGCGATGCCATGGACATGGCAGACGTCGATCAGCGCGCGCAGCTGGTCGTCGCAATGCCTGACCACGCTGACATCGGCGTAAGGCATGGCGCCCGCCGCCGAGAGGATCTCGTTGGTTCGCTTGAAGTAGGCCGCGAGATGCGCCTGCTCGTGCTCGCCATATTCGGTTTCCGGGCTGAACAGGTCGGTGCCGTTGTAGCCCATGCTGAACATGGTCGGGAATTCCTGCACCGGCAGCAGCTCGATGGCGTTGACGCCGAGCTTCGCCAGATGCGGCACGCGCTCGATGACGTCGAAGAAGCAGCCGTCGGGATTGCCCGCCTTCATGTCGAAGGTGCCGACATGGAGCTGATAGATCACGAGCTCGTTGTTGGGCGGCGGCGTGAAGTCGGTGTCGTGCCAGGGAAACGCGCCGGGATTGCGCAGCACCGAATGCGCCTGCGGAAACGGCGGATCCACGGTGAGCAGCCGCGCATGCGGATCGCGCTTGTAGCCGGACGAGCCCTCACCCTCGACGAAATACATGTAGGCGTCGCCGTCCTTGAGCGACGGCACGAAGATCGCCCAATGGCCGTTGCCGATCGGCGCGAGACGGCAGCTCGCATCCTGCGCCCAGTCGTTGAACGGGCCGGAGACGTAGACCGCCTTGGCATGCGGCGCGAACACGCGGAAGGTGGCGCCGCCGGTCACCAGGGTGCCACCCATCGGAGCCTGGAGAAGATGCATTTGCCTGAGCGATATCCGTAGGCCTTCGGGAAACGGCGGCAGCGTAACAGGTTCGAGCAGCATATCCACGGCCGGCCCTCCGCTCAGAACAGCCGCGCGCCGTTCGGCACGGCCTTGTCGGGCTGGAACAGCACGACGTTGCCCTGCTCATCGGGAAAGCCGAGCGTCAGGACCTCGGACATGAACTTGCCGATCTGACGCGGCGGGAAGTTGACGACGCCGGCGACCTGGCGGCCGACCAGGGTGGCCGGATCATACAGCGCCGCGATCTGCGCGCTGGAGCGCTTCGTGCCGATACCGGGCCCGAAATCGATCGTCAGCTTCAGCGACGGCTTCTTCGCCTCCGGATAGGGCTCGGCCGCGACGATGGTGCCGACGCGGATGTCGACGGCCAGGAACTGGTCAAAGCCGATCCCTGCTGCCGCCGGTGCTGTCGGATCGTGGGAGAGATGCATGGCGGCCTCATCAAACGCGGGACCGCGCGGGAAGGCTTGCGATCCCGACGCGGTTTGGGCCGGAATCTTTAATGGCCATACGGGCTCCTGACAATGCACCCGCCCGGCGACGGCACGGCATATGGACGATTGGCTGCGTTGGTGTGGCGGGCCGGTCGCAGGCTGAGAAGCCTCCAATCTCTGGCGAGCAAGCGGGGTACCGGCTTTCTGCATCGCCGAGCGGAGTTCCGTGAATCGCCATGGCGTGCTGCTACCCGCCACATCGTCGCATGCGCGCGTTTCCCCGCCCTGCAGCATGCCCGCCGCCGAGCGCAATGACCCTGACACGTCACCTGTAATGTCGCAGTTCGTTCGCTTTTGCCTCCAGACGCAGCACGGAGGCTTAGCCTGTCCGCGAATAGCGGACATCGTCAGACCCGTCGCCAGGCACAACCTGCCTGCCGCGCGTTGCTGCCTCACTGCTCTTGCGCTCTTGGGATGGTCCTGGCCGGCGCTTCTGACAGGCGAGCTAGGCGGCGCGCCGCCCGCGCGACAGAGTTTCGGATGGAAGCTCACCGAACATGTCGCGATAGTCTCTTGCGAAGTGTCCGAGATTTCCGAAGCCGCAATTGAAGGCGACTGCAGAGACGGAGGTACGCTGATTAGGCCCCTCGAGCATCTGCTTTGCCTGTCGCAATCGCACCGTTTTCGCAAACGCCATCGGCGAATATCCGCGGCTCTTCTTGAACGCAGCATAGAGCGCGCGGACGCTGACGCCCGTCTGCGAAGCCAGCCCCTCGATCGTGATGGCGCGGTCCCAAGAGGCCTCGATATATTCCTCGGCCAGCCGAACGATCCGCGGCACGACGTCCTTTTCGGCTCTCTCCAACAGCTCGCTGAAATTGTGGCGGTGAGCCGACAGGAAGGAAACGATGAGAGCCTGCTCCAGTTCGACGAGGACCGCGCGTGGCAGCTCTGTCGCCGTCGCATCCAACTGATGAGCGAGGAACATCGCCAGATCGCGCAGGACCAGAGCGTTCGGCTGCAACGCCGCGGCGATCGGATCAAACTTGAGAACACCGGCCGGCTTTGCACCGAGCAGCGTCGTCAGTGTCTGCTCCAACGCCCTCGCGCTTATTCGAAGAATGAGCTGCTCATAACCTGGCTCGAACACAATCCTGTTGGCTTCGCCCGGCGCAACTATGCAGGACTGCCGCTCGGTTATCGCGACCGCCGTGCGATTTAGAATGGTCAAAGCGCTGCCTTTGAGGCCAATTTGCAGGCGCGCGAAGTCGCTCTCCGGGAACTTTACGACCGACCTTCCCCCGCCATATGCACAGAAGCCAAGGCCGATATTCGCAAGCTGAAGGTAGTTTCCTACCCCTTGGAATTCATTTGCGTTGGTGACTGCGAAGCCAGTTGCCCCATAGACCGTACGCAACGCGTGCTCCATCGCCTCCGGATCGTCTGTACGAATGACGGGAGCGCGGCTCAGCAGGCTTACGGATCGGTCAAGGTTCATCCAAAGATAGTATCTCAGATTGACCGAACTCAAACCTGGGAAAAACCCGGTCAGCGGCGCGGTGTCGCAGCTCGATCTTCGTGAAGGCCGATATAGCTTTTGAGGCCACCCCAGCGCTCTTGAGAATGGTGTCGCCGACGCGTCTGTCAGGCGAGCTAGGCGGCGCGCCGCGCGCGTGACAGAGTTTCGGATGGGAGCTCACCGAACATGTCGCGATAGTCTCTTGCGAAGTGTCCGAGATTTCCGAAGCCGCAATTGAAGGCGACTGCAGAGACGGAGGTACGCTGATTGGGCCCCTCGAGCATCTGTTTTGCCCGACGCAATCGCACCGTCTTCGCAAACGCCATCGGCGAATATCCGCGGCTCTTCCTGAACGCAGCATAGAGCGCGCGGACGCTGACGCCTGTCTGCGAAGCCAGCTCCTCGATCGTGATGGCGCGGTCCCAAGAGGCCTCGATATATTCCTCGGCCAGTCGAACGGTCCGCGGGGTGACATCTCTTTCGCCTCTCTTCAACAGCTCGCTGAAATTGTGGCGGTGAGCCGACAGGAAGGAAACGATGAGAGCCTGCTCCAGTTCGACGAGCACCGTGCGTGGCAGCTCTGTCGCCGCCGCATCCAACTGATGAGCGAGGAACATCGCCAGATCGCGCAAGACCAGAGCGTTCGGCTGAACCGCTGCGGCAATGGGATCAAACTTGAGAACACCGGCTGGCTTTGCACCGAGCAGCATCGTCAATGTCTGCTCCAACGCCCTCGCGCTTATTCGAAGAATGAGCTGCTCATAACCTGGCTCGAACACAATCCTGTTGGCTTCGCCCGGCGCAACTATGCAGGACTGCCGCTCGTTTATTGCGATCGCCGTGCGATTTAGAACGGTCAAAGCGCTGCCTTTGAGGCCGATTTGCAGGCGCGCGAAGTCGCTCTCCGGGAACTCGACGAGCGACCTTGCCCCGCTATATGCACAAAAGCCGAGACCGATGCTCCCGAGCTGAAGATAGTTGCCAACCCCCTGGAATTCATCTGCGTTGGTGACTGCGAATCCGGTTGCCCCGTAGACCGTCCGCAACGCGTGCTCCATCGCCTCCGGATCGTCTGTACGAATGACGGGAGCGCGGCTCAGCGGGCTCACGGATCGCTCCAAGTCCATCGAAGGATCAGTCCTCGCTTATAAGGCTCGTGTCAAAATACTGGAGCGCAAGTCTTCCGGACTGATCCAAGTCAACATCGGAAAAGCTCCCGTCGGGCGGCCGGCGGCCGGGCGCAACAGTTCGATCACGTCCCCGATTTATCGCATGTTATTTTGAAGGCGGTAATTGGCTAATGATGCAGCAAATCCTGAGCGATGTTTGCAGAGTTTGGACTTGAGAATGACTTCAGAATCGCCGCGCGACGCGCTTCAATCTCGTTGAGAGGGGCAAGGCGGCCGTCTCTCCAGAATGCGGCGGCAACCGAGGAGGCGAACGTGGCGGCAAAGGCCGAGCAGAACTCCACCATGAAGTCAAAGCTCGCTGCGCGCATCCTGGCAGCGGCAGCCAAGGGTGCACGTGACCCGAACAAGCTGAGAACCGCGGCACTTTTGGGAGACGATGATGTTCGGAACACTGACACACTTCCCATGGGACACAGTCCTCATGATTGGCTCTCAAGCTCAAGCCGGTCTCGCTCGCCACCTGCTCGACGGCTTTGAGGCGCAATGGGATCAGCAGAGCAAGACAAGCGCCACCCAACCGTCGACGCTGGGCGCTTGAGATACCCGATCTTGCGAAGCAGGTCACCGAGACGATGGACTTATGACTTCGTCACAACGCGAACCTGGCAACGTCCACACGCCTGTCGATATGAGTCGGTATGGAGTGAGTTCTGTCATGCTTATCAAGACGGTCACGTTGCATTCTATCACTTATCTTGTAGGCATTACCAGTTCAGTGGCAGTACACCATGCCATCCCCTCGCCGGGCACAGCGACCATCTTCCAATCTGGCACCACTGCAATACGTTATCAGCAGATCGCCAATCGCTCGACCAAAGGCGATAAGTTGCCGATCTGGCAAGCAACGCGTCAACTCAACAACAAAGCACCCGTACAGAGGCCAGCATACACCGTGCCAATTTCCAAATTCGGAAACGACTGTAAACCGCCAATTGATGTCCCTGGCCGCTGCTTTGCAGACGCCGGAGGGTACCGCAAGGTTGCGTCGTCCGCTCCCGCCCCAATTCGCGGCATACCGATTGCATCGAACCAAATCGGTCCTGCCGCGGCGGATCTGGTGTAGTCGTGGTGCAAAGATGACCAATATTCGAGGCGGCGACCTGTCCAATCCTGCAGTATTGAAATCGCTAAGTAGAATCCGCACAGCAAAGCTGCGCCTCGATCGGCCGACGTCGTGCCAGTCCCTAGAGGCCGACCTGTTGTCGCAGATCGCGCTTTGCGACGTTCTGTTGGACGAGATTCAATCGGTCGCTTGCAGCCTAAAGCTGGCGAGAGCCGTACCCGGTGAGCCGATGCCTGGTCGCAACCGGGCGCGGCTGCGATACCGTTCCTCAAAACATGATGGGCAGCGACGGCGCGCGGCGCAGCGATGTTGCGTGCCATCGAAGTTTCGTTCAGTCGCCACGTAGCGCGGATGGGCGCAGCGACATCCCGGTTCACCGACACGACACGTGAGGCCCCGCACGTCGGCTGGCGCCGACGTGTCCCACGCGCCGGCTGTCGCTCATGCGGGCTACGCGCCGCACCGAGATCCGCATGAGAAACGCACCGTCTCTCCTCCGTGATTGGCGCGGCGGTCGCGCATCAAGCTGTCATTGCACCTGCTTAGTGAGCACGCCGCCGCCTTCGGCGGCCGCTTTGCCAATCCTGCGCAAGGACGTAACTACACATTCTCCAAATGGCACGCCACCCACTGGTCCTCGCCTTTCAGCCGCAGCTCGGGAGCCTCTACGCGGCAGCGGTCGAAGGCCAGGGGGCAGCGGGTGTTGAAGCGGCAGCCTTTGGGCGGGTTGACCGGGCTCGGAACGTCGCCCTTGAGGATGATCGGTGAGCGCTCGGCGCCAGGTTCGGGAATGGGCACGGCTGACAGCAGCGCCTTGGTGTAGGGATGACCCGGTGTGGCAAAGATCTGCCGCCTTGGCGCCATCTCGACGATCTTGCCGAGATACATCACCGCGACGCGGTGCGTCATGTGCTCGACGATCGCGAGGTCGTGGCTGATGAACAGCAGCGCCAGGCCGAACTCGCGCTGCAGATCCTGCAGCAGGTTGACGATCTGCGCCTTGACGGAGACGTCGAGCGCGGAGACCGCCTCGTCGCAGACGATCAGGTCCGGCTTGGCGGCGAGCGCGCGGGCGATGCCGATGCGCTGGCGCTGGCCGCCGGAGAATTCGTGCGGCCGGCGATTCACCGCGTCGCGCGGCAGCCGCACGATCTCCATCAGCTCGGCGATGCGCGCGTCGCGCTCCGCGGCGGTCTTCGCGAGGCCGAAATTGTTGATCGGCTCGGCCAGGATGTCGCGGATCCGCATCCGCGGATTGAGGCTGGAGAACGGATCCTGGAAAACGACCTGGACGCGGCGGCGCATCTGGCGCAGGCTGCCAGGGGGAAGATCGTCGATGCGCTGGCCGTCGAGCACGATCTGGCCGGCGGTGACGTCGAACAGCCGCAGGATGGCGCGGCCGACCGTCGACTTGCCGCAGCCGGATTCGCCGACCAGGGAGAGCGTCTCGCCGCGCGCGATCTCGAATGACACGCCGTCGACCGCATGCACCTTGCTCTTGCTGCGGCCGAACAGCCCGCTGGAGATCGGGAAGTGCTTCTTGAGGTCGTTGACCTGGAGCAGCGGCATGGTCATGCGGCAGCCTGCTCCTTGGCGGCGAAATGACAGGCGGCGATGTGGTGCGCGGCCTTCTGCTCCAGCCCCGGCGCATATTGACGGCACAGGTCGGTCGCGAGCGCGCAGCGGCCGGCGAACACGCAGCCTTCGATGCGCTGCTTCAAATCCGGCACTTGGCCAGGAATCTCGGCGAGGCGTTTCGTCTCGCCCGACAGCGACGAGCCGAGCTTGGGCAGCGCGCCGAGCAGGCCCTGCGTGTAGGGGTGGCGGGGGGTGCGGAACAGCTCTTTCACCGGCGCCTCCTCGACCTTGCGCCCGGCATACATCACCATCACGCGCTCGGCGACCTCGGCGACGACGCCGAGATCATGGGTGATCAGGATGATGGCTGCGCCGACGCGCTGCTTCAGCTCCAGCATCAGCTTGAGGATCTGCGCCTGGATGGTGACGTCGAGCGCGGTGGTCGGCTCATCCGCGATCAGGAGCTTTGGATTGCAGGCCAGCGCCATCGCGATCATCACGCGCTGGCGCATGCCGCCGGACAGCTGGTGCGGATATTCGCGCACGCGCCGTGCCGGCTCAGGGATTCCGACCAGCGTCAGCATCTCCACCGCGCGCGCCTCGGCCTGCGCCTGGTCGAGCCCCTGGTGCAGCCGCAGAGTCTCGCCGATCTGGCGGCCGACGGTCAGCACCGGGTTGAGGCTGGTCATCGGCTCCTGGAAGATCATCGAGATGTCGTTGCCGCGGAGCTGACGCATCTCGCGGTCGGACAGCGTCAGGATGTCCCGGCCCTCGAGCAGAATCGAGCCCGCGATCTTGCCCGGCGGCTCCGGAATCAGCCGCATCATCGACATCGAGGTGACGGACTTGCCGCAGCCGGATTCGCCGACGATGGCGAGCGTCTCGCCCGGGTTGACGTGGAAGGAGACGCCGTCGACGGCACGGTTGATGCCGGTCGGCGTACGGAAATGGACCTGGAGGTTCTCGACCTCGAGCAGCGGCATCAGATCGGCCCCCGGCCGCGGTTTGGGGCCTCATGCGGAGACATAGGGGCCTCATGGTTCGAGACGCGTCGCGCATTGCGACTGCCGAATATCACGACCAACTCGGCGCGGCGCTCCTCACCATGAGGCGTTAGCGCCGAGGCCGGTGCTGCACATCGGCGATGAGCAGCGTCGCCATGTGAAATGCTCCCAACCCTCACCCTGAGGAGCCCGCCGAAGGCGGGTGTCTCGAAGGGCCAGGCCCCTGCTCGGACCTCGTGGCTCGCCCGCCTCACTCCGCTGCTCATGGTGATTTGGCCATGCGCGGATCGAGCGCGTCGCGCAGGCCGTCGCCAACGAGGTTGACGGCGAGCACGGTCACCGACAGGAACGCGGCCGGGAAGAACACGATGTAGGGCTTGACCTGCCACAGCGCGCGGCCCTCGGCCATGATGTTGCCCCAGGACGGGATGGTGGGCGGCGTGCCGGCGCCGATGAAGGACAGGATCGCCTCGGTGATCATCGCGCTGGCGCAGATGTAGGTCGCCTGCACCAGCATCGGCGCCATGGTGTTCGGCAGGATGTGGCGCAGGATGACCATCGGCGTGCGCGTGCCCGACGCGACCGCGCCGTCGACATAGGGCTGCTCGCGCAGGGACAACACGACGCCGCGCACGAGTCGTGCGACGCGCGGAATCTCGGCGATGGTGATGGCGAGGATGACATTGCCGACGCTGCCTCGCGTGAGCGCCATCAGCGCTACCGCGAGCAGGATCGGCGGGATCGACATCAACCCGTCCATGCAGCGCATCAGCACGCCGTCGGCCCAGCGCAGGAAGCCGGCGACGAGACCGATCGAAAGGCCGATCAGCGATGCCGCCAGCGCCACCGACAGCCCGACCGTGAGCGAGACGCGCGTGCCATAGAGCACGCGCGAATAGACGTCGCGTCCCAGCGCGTCAGTGCCGAACCAGAAATCCGCCGACGGCAGCCGCGTGCGCTTGGCCGGCGCGATCGCGGTCGGATCGACGGTGAACAGGAACGGCGCGAACACGCCGATGATGACGAGCAGCAACAGCAGCGCGCCGCCGATCGCGACCGTCGGATGGTTGCGCAGGAAGCCGATGGCGCCGCGCCGGATCTTTGGCGCGACCATCAGGTCCGGCAGAACAGGCGCGAGGACGAGGCCCGGCGGCGGCGATGTTGATGTCGTGACGGTCAATAGCGGATCCTCGGGTCGACCAGGGTGTAGGTGATGTCGATCAGGAGATTGACGAGCACGTAGACGAAGCTGAACAAGAGCACGATGCCCTGGATCACCGGATAGTCACGGCGCAGGATGGCATCGATGGTGAGCCGGCCGAGGCCGGGAATGGCGAACACGCTCTCGGTGACGACGGCGCCGCCGATCAGGAGCGCGATGCCGATGCCGACCACGGTGACGATCGGCACAGCGGCGTTCTTCAGCGCGTGGATGAACAGGATGCCGCCCTGCCCCAGCCCCTTGGCGCGGGCGGTGCGGATGTAGTCCTGCTGCAGCACTTCGAGCATCGCGGCGCGGGTGATGCGCGCGATCAGCGCAATGTAGACGCAGCCGAGCGCGACCGCCGGCAGGATCAGGTTCTGCAGCCACGGCCAGAATCCTTGGGACAGCGGCGTGTAGCCCTGCACCGGCAGCCAATCGAACTTCAGCGCAAAGACATAGGCGAGGATGTAGCCGACCACGAACACCGGCACCGAGAAGCCGAACACGGCGAACGCCATGATGATCCGGTCGATCCAGGTGCCGGCCTTCCACGCGGCGATGACGCCGAGCGGCACGGCGATGATGATGGTGAGACACAGCGTCACCATCATCAGCGACAAGGTCGGCTCGATGCGCTGGGCGATCATCGAAGCCACCGGGAGATTGGTGAAGATCGAGGTGCCCAGATCAAAGTGCAGCAGGCGCCACACCCAGCTTCCGAACTGGACCAGGAAAGGCTGGTCCAGCCCGAGATTGGCGCGGATGCGCTCGACATCGGCCGGGCTCGCCTGGTCGCCCGCGATCACCACGGCCGGATCGCCCGGCGCGATGTAGAGCAGGCTGAAGACGAACAGCGCGACGATCGCCATCACCGGCAAGGTCGACAGCACGCGTCGGAGCGCATAAGCGAGCATGGATGTCAGTGCCTATGCGGTCTTCGACACGCCCCAGAACAGCGGGATCGGCCCCTTGGTCACGCCGGAGACGGTCTTGCGCCACGCGGTGTAGCCGAGGAAGAAGCCGGTCGGCGCGAACACGACGTCGTCGATCGCGGCCTTGTTGATGCGCGCGGCGACGGTCTTCTCCTCGTCCAGCGACTTGGCGTTGAACCAGTTGGTGATCTCCTTCTCCACCGGCTCGCTGTTCGGCCAGCCGAACCAGGCCTTGTCGCCGTTGGCGCGCAGCGCGTTGTAGGCAGCCGGATTGATGCAGTCGGCGCCGGCGTGCCAGGTGTGGAACATGTGCCAGCCGCCCTGCGCCGGCGGCGTTTTCAAGGCGCGGCGGGCACCGACCGTGCCCCAGTCGGTCGCGACGAAATCGACGTTCATGCCGAGCTTCTTCAGCAGATCCGCGGTGACGTCGCCGAACGCCTTGGTGATCGGCTGATCCTGCGCGACGAGGCAGGTGATCGGCTCGCCCTTGTAGCCGGCTTCCTCCAGCAGCTTCTTGGCTTTGGCCAGGTCGCGCTTGCCCTTCAGGATATCGCCGCCTTCCTCGGTATAGAGCGGCGTGCCGGGTGTGAACACGCCCGGCAGCGGCTTCCACAGCGCGTTGTCGTCCCCGACCAGCGCGCGCATGTAGTCCTCCTGGCTCATCGCCATCAGGATGGCCTGGCGCGCCTTCACATTGTTGAAGGGCGGATACAGATGATTGATGCGGAACGCACCGACATTGCCGAGGGGATCGCCGATGTCGACGCCGATGTTCTTGTTGCCCTTCAGCACCGGCACGAGATCGGTGATCGGGTTCTCCCACCAGTCGACCTCGCCGTTCTGCAGCGCCGCAGCCGCGGTCGCGGGGTCCGGCATGATCACCCATTCGACGCGGTCGACCAGCACCTGCTTGCCGCCGGCGAGCCACAGCGGCTTCTCCTGGCGCGGCAGGTAGTCGGCGAACTTCTCGAACACGGCTTTCGCACCCGGCACCCACTCGCCCTTGGCAAATTTGAACGGGCCGGAGCCGATATATTCGGACATCTGCTTGAACGGATCGGTCTGCGCGATGCGCTCGGGCATGATGAAGGCGCACGGCGCGTTGCCCTTGCCGAGCGCGAACAGCATCTTCGGATAAGGCTGCTTCAGCACCCATTTGAAGGTCTTGTCGTCGACCGCCGTGAGCTCGTTCTGGATCGCCTTGAGCATCAGGCCCATCGGATCGCGCGCCGACCAGCGCGTGAGGCTGGCGACGACGTCCTTGGCGAGCACCGGCTCGCCGTCGTGGAATTTGAGGCCGGGACGCAGCTTGAAGGTCCAGGTCAGGCCGTCGGAGGACACCTCCTCCGATTCCACCATCTGGCGCTGCGGCACGAACTGATCGTCGATGCCGTACAGCGTATCCCACACCATCGCGGCTGCGTTGCGCACGACATATTGGGTGCCCCAGATCGGATCGAAATTGGCGAGATTGGCCTGTGGCACAAAACGCAAGGTGCGTGCGGCAGCGCCTTGGGCGATCGCCGGCGCCGCAAATCCCGTCAGCGCCAGACCACCCGCGCCCGCCAATCCCTTCAATACCGTTCTGCGATCCATGTTCTCTCCTGATGCAACATGCCCAAGTTCAATTGCCGAAATTGTAAGCAAGGCCCATGCCACGCGTGTGGAGCGCGTTCATTTGAACGCAAATGAGGCATGGGGCGCAAGCCTATCGAAGCCCGGGCGAGCGCAGCGACCCCGGGTTCTCCGAGACTCCTCGTGTGAACCCGCATGTCGCTGCGCTCATGCGGGCTACGGACTTGCGCGCGATTGCCGAACGCATCATGCCTTCCGCACCGGCGAGCCGTCCGCCATCAGCGTCTCGCCCTTGCGCTCGACGATCATGCCGTAAGCGTGCGGCTGGCGATGGACGTCGAAGTTGAAGATCGTCTGCTTGTAGGATCTGCACAAATCGAGGTCACAGCGTGCCAGCGCGATCTCGTCGCCCTTGGTGGCGCAGGCCGCGACGATCTCGCCTGAAGGGGCGATGATGCAGCTGCCGGCGATGTGGTCGATGCCCTCCTCGACGCCGCCCTTGGCGACGCCAATCACCCAGGTGCCGTTCTGATAGGCACCCGACTGCATCACGAGGCGGTTGTGAAACAGCGAAAGGTCGTCATGCTCCGGCGCCGGCGGATTATGCACCGGCGTGTTGTAGCCGATCAGCACCATCTCGACGCCCTGCAGGCCCATCACGCGATAGGTCTCGGGCCAGCGGCGGTCGTTGCAGATCGCCATGCCGATGACGCCGCCAAAGGCGCTGGCGACGCCAAAGCTCTTGCCCGGTTCGAAATAGCGCTTTTCCAGATGCTGGAACTTGCGCCACGGTTCGTGCTCGGCATGTCCCGGCAGATGCACCTTGCGGTATTTCGAGACGACGGTGCCCGTCTTGTCGACAAGAATGGCGGTGTTGTAGCGGTGCACGATGCCGTCCTCGACCGCGAGCTCGGCATAGCCTAAGCAGAAGCCGATGCGCAGATCCTTCGCGAGCGCGAACAAGACTTGCGTCTCCGGCCCCGGCATCTCGCGCTCGAAATATTGATCGATCTCGGCCTGATCGGCCATGTACCAGCGCGGGAAGAACGTCGTCAGCGCGAGCTCGGGATAGACGATCAGGTCGCAGCCATTGGCGTGCGCCTGCCGCATCAACGCCATCAGTCGCGCAACCACCGCGGTCCGTGTTTCGCTCTTGGCAATCGGGCCGAGCTGACCAATGGCGACGTTGACGAAGCGCGGCATGTTTCCGTTCCTTATTTCGGAACTAAGTGGTCGTTCCGTGGCGCGCAGCTCTTGCACCGATCATGCCATGCTTGCTCAGTCGCGCAAGCCCGGCGCGTAGCCGAACGCCACCGCCGGCTCGGCCGCGGTCTCGACCCACACGCTCTTCACCTGCGTGTATTCGTACAGCGCCTCGATGCCGGAGGAGCGGCCATGGCCGCTGTTGTTGTAGCCGCCGAACGGCGAAGCGACGTTGATGGTCTTGTACGCATTGATCCAGAACGTGCCGGCCTTGACCTGTGCTGCGACGCGATGCGCGCGCGCGACGTCCCTGGTCCACACCGCGCCCGCGAGGCCGAACTCGCTGTCATTGGCGATCGCGATCGCCTCCGCCTCGGTATCGAAACGGATCGCGGCGACGACGGGTCCGAACACCTCCTTGCGCGCGATGCCCATGGCGTTGGTGACGTTCTTGAGCACGGTCGGCCTGACGAAATATCCGCCCTCGCCCACGCCGCCGCTCGCGCCGGTGACGATCTCCGCGCCCTCGGCGGCGCCCTCGCGGATCAGCGACAGCACGTGGTCATATTGCCTGGCGTTGTTGATCGGCCCGATCTCGGTCTCCGCCGACAGCGGATCGCCGCATCTGATCTTCGTAGCACCTTGCGCGACCAGATCGACGAAGCGGTCATAGACCGCGCTCTGCACCAGCAGCCTGGAGCCGGCGACGCAGCTCTGGCCGGCACCGCCGAAGATCGCGGCCTGCGCGCCGATGGCGGCGCGTTCGAGGTCCGCATCGGCGAACACGATGTTGGCCGACTTGCCGCCGAGCTCGAGCACCGACGGCAGCAGCCTGCGCGCCGCGGCCTCGCCGATCAGCCGCCCCGTCGGCACCGAGCCGACGAACACGACCTTCTTCACGGCGGGCTGCGCCAGCGCCGCCTGCCCCGTGGTGTGGCCGAGACCCGCGAGCACGTTGACGACGCCCTTCGGCAATCCGGCGCGTTCGGCGATCCCCGCCAGCGCCAGCGAGGTCAGCGGCGTCAGCTCCGACGGCTTCAGCAGCACGGCGTTGCCCATGCTGATCGCCGGTGCGATCTGCCAACCCGCGGTGAAGACCGGCGCGTTCCACGGCGTGATCTGCAGCACCACGCCCATCGGCTCACGGCGCGTGTAGTTGAGATGGCTCGACGGCACCGGGATGACGTCGCCGTGGAATTTGTCGGCCCAGCCGGCATAGTACTCGAACATCTCCGCGACCTTGGCGACTTCGCCTTTGGTATCGCGGATCGGCTTGCCGGCGGACAGCGCTTCCAGATGCGCCAGCGGCTCGGCCGCGGCGAGGATCGCCCGCGCCACCGCCTGCATCACGCGGCCGCGGCCCGCGGCGGTCAGCTTCGCCCACTCCGCCTGCCCCGCCGCGGCAGCAGAAGCCGCCTTGGCCGCGACGTCGGCGCCGGCATCGGCATAGGTGAACAGCAATCGGCCGGTGGCGGGATCGTTGACCGAGACCGTCGCGCCTTCGCCGACGATGACGTCGCCGCCGACATGGGAGCCGACGGCTTTCAGATCCGGCCAGAACGGCAGCGCTGCGGCGCGCAGGCGGGGATCGATGAAATGGGTCATGGCGGTACGCTCACGGCTTCGGCATCGGGCCGAGCTGCAGCTCGACGATGCGGTTGAAATCATCGGCGTCGGCGATGCTCGCGGCGCTGTCGGCCCAGATGCGCGCGGTATCGCTTGCGATCGGCAGCGACAGTCCGAGCTCACCGATGAACTGCGCCGCGAGCCTGACGTCCTTGCGCATCAACTGCATGGTGAAGCCGGAATCGAAGGCGCCGTTGAGAATCCAATTGGGCACGTTGACGAGCGTGACGCCGGAGCGGCCGGAGCCGGCATTCAGGCCTTCGAGCAGCCGCCCGGCATCGACACCCGCCGCATCAGCGATGCGCAGTGCCTCCGCGGCGGTCAGCAGATGGGCGGCGCAGAGCAGATTGTTGACGATCTTGGCAACGTTGCCGGCGCCGACGCCGCCGACATGGACGCGCTTGGCGCTCATCCGCTCCAGCACCGGCAGCACACGCGCGAGGTCGTCCTCATCGGCCCCGATCACCATGGTCATGGTGCCCGTCGCCGCCCCCTTTGGGCCACCGCTGACGGGCGCATCGACGAAGCCCATGCCGCGCGCCTTGAGAACGGCCGCAAGCCGGCGCGAGGTCTCGGGATGCGAGGTCGAGGTATCGACGATGACGACGCCGGCCCTGGCATGCGCGAGGATGCCGCCGGGGCCTTCCACGGCATCGGCGACGATCCCGGCGGTCGGCAGCGACAGGATCACGATGTCGGCTGCGGCGATCACGCCGCCGATGCCGTCGGCAACAGCGATGCCCTCGGCCGCCAGCGCTGCGCGCGTCGCGGCGAGCGCGTCGTAGCCGGTGACGGCAAAGCCGGCGCTCTTCAGCGTCAGCGCCATGCCGCGCCCCATCCTGCCAAGTCCGATGATGCCAACAGCGGTCACGAAGCCTCCTGCCCGATTTGCCCCGCCAGCGTAACCGCGCGATTCCGGGGCAGACATCAGCGCCCTCCACCGCTAGTGTTGACCTCTAGTCAACGCTGTCGGAAGCCATGTCCGCCCTGCTCGATCACCACCGCCTGCACTATCTGCACGAGACGATCCGCCTCGGCTCGGTGCGCGCCGCCGCCGAAGCGCTCGACGTCAACGCGTCGGTGATCAGCCGGCAGATCGCGCTGCTGGAGAACGAGCTCGGCCTCACTTTGCTCGAGCGCCTCAGCCGCGGCATCCGCGCCACCGCGGCCGGCGCGCTGCTGGTCGAGCGCTTCCGGCAATGGCAGGCCGACCAGGCCGACACCGTCGCCAAGCTGCGCGAATTGCAGGGGCTCAAGCGCGGCCATGTCGACATCGTGCTCGGCGAGGGTTTCGTCAGCGATCTCATGTCCGGCCCGCTCAGCCGGTTCTGGCAGCGCCATCCCGACCTCACGATGTCGTTCGACCTCGCCGGCACCAACGAGGTCGTCAATGCCGTTGCCGAGGATCGCCATCACATCGGCCTGGTGTTCAATCCATCAGCCGATCCGCGCATCCGGATCGCCACCGCGAGCCGCCAACCGCTCTGCGCGATCATGCCGCCGGACCACGCGCTGGCGCGGCTCGGCCGTCCCCTGCGCCTGCGCGAGCTCGCCGACCATCCGCTCGGCCTGATGCATGCGAGCTACGGCACGCGTCAGATCGTGGCGATGGCGGAGGCCGCCGAGCGCATCGCTCTGTCGCCGAAGCTCACCACCAGCTCGATCAACGTGCTCCGCCACTTCGTCAAGGGCGGCCTCGGCCTGACGCTCCTGCCCGCCTTCGCGATCGCCGCCGATCTTGCCGACGGCTCGCTCGCCGCGGTGCCGGTCGACAACCGCCTGCTGTCGTCGAGCGAAGCCTGCGTCATCACCCGGCGCGGCCGCGAGCTGCCGCATGCCGCCAGCCATCTGCTGCGCTTTCTCAGCGGCCAGATGCGGGCGTTCCGGGTCGGCGGAGCCGCCGGCAAGACCAGGACACGCGGCGCCGGACGTTGATCCGCGCCGATCATCACGGATCGTTTCCGGTTGCGCTGGCACAGGGGTTGAGATTGGATGTTGCAATTTCGGGAGTCGATCTCATGCGCCACGTTCTCGCGATCGCTTTCGGCCTGTGGGCGGCGACAGCAGCTCAGGCCGAGACCTGCCAGCTCATCGGCAACCAGATCCTGTGCGACGACGGGACGTCGGGGCAGCGGATCGGCAACAATACCTATTGGAACGACGGCTCCTCGTCGCAGCAGATCGGGCGCTTCACCTACAACAACGACGGCAGCAGCTCGCAGCAGATCGGCAATCACACCTACTACAGCGATGGCACGTCGGCGCATACGATCGGAAACACGACCTATTTCAGCGACGGCAGGACGTGCCGGCGGATGGGCAATCGCGTCGCTTGCGACTGATCGGCCGGACCGGCTGGGGAGTCTGCACCGACGACCAGGGAAACCGACGTCCCCAGAAGATTGGGACTGCGACATCGCGTGAGCGCCCCATGACGAGGATCGCTTCTGGTCGGATGACGGAGTGGCCGCGGAAGCCTTGGAGCGGGTGAAGGGAATCGAACCCTCGTATTCAGCTTGGAAGGCTGCTGCTCTACCATTGAGCTACACCCGCATCGGGGCGTTCCCTAACATGGTCCGCGGCGGCTCTCAACCTCTTCGCCACGGGGTCTGGAGGCGGATGCATCGGGATCCGCGGTTGGAACGGCCGGAATCGAGCGGAATCCGCGACCCGAGCCGCAGCGCAGCACGACGGCGGCGGCTGGTGGGTTCCGTAATCGGCCCCCCCTACCCTCGCGGCCCGGACCATCCTATATTCCGGTCACCATCAACAACGAAAGGAGGTGATCCAGTGTCTTTCACCAAGCGCTGTCACCTCGCTGGGATCGCCCGCTGAGCGGCTCTTCATGAGCGACGTGTGAGCGCATGATTCGTCAGCGTTTCAGCGCCATCGCGGCTCGGCAACGGGGCGGTCTCGGCCCTGGACCAGCGAGTTCAAGAACGGAAGCGCGGCGGGTCTCACGGCCCGCCGCGTTTTTTTACGGCAGCTCCGCCTGCTCGCCGGCCAGCGCCGCCGGCGGGCTGCGGACGAACCGCCGCGCCAGGAAGCCGCCGAAGCCGAGCATCCAGAAATACTGCACGTACTCCGGGGCAATCGCCGCGATGACGATGCCCGGCACGAACACGATCACGGGAAAGATCGCGCCGGCGATTTCGGCATGGCGGCCGCTGGGAAGCGCGAGCCACCACAGCGCGGCGTTCAGCGACGCAATGATCGTCAGATGCAGGCCATAGAGGACGGCCACCGCGCTGCTCAGCCTGTAGCCGCCGTAGAGCCCGTTGGTCACCGGCAGCAGCACGATCGACAACAGGAAGAACAGATTCAGGATGACCACGGGCCGGCCCGCGAACGGCTGCCGGGCCAGCCGCCGGTGGTGGCTGATCCAGAACACGCCGGCGATGATGAAGCTGAGGACCAGCCCGGCGAGCCGCCCGGAATAGGTGTGCACCAGGTCGATCCAACCGGGCATATGCGCGAAATTGGGCTTCGGCAGGTCGTAGGCGAGAAGCGTCATCGCAACACCGAAGATGGTGTTGGAGAGCGATTCCAGCCGGCGCATCTCGAACAGGTCGGACTGAGGCTCTGCCATGTCGAATCGGAAGCAACCGCGGCGAGGGACGGAGATGAGGACTCCGGTTCTATAGCAGCTCCGGCGCCGCGCTGCTCGACTTCGCTGCCGCCCTTGGGCGGCAGGCCGTCACGTCACTCGCCGCCGGCCTCCAGACCACCGGCCCTCGAGCGTCAGCGCTCACCGGCAGGCATAGGTGTGGCCATCGAAGCCGCGATAGCTGTGCGTCGCCGGATTGTAGCTGCGGAATTGGACGCAGGCCGGCAGTCCCGCGGTGCGCAGTCGCGGCCTGCCCTCCGCCTGCAGCCGGGCCGAGGCCGGGGTTGCGGTGGCAGGCCTTGCCATCACGATCATCGGCCGGCTGGCGACCATGCGCGATGTCCTGCCGGCATCCTTGGCCGCTGCATCCCTGGCGGCGACCACAACGGCCTGCGCCTGGGCCGCCTTGCCGGATGACGGTTTGCCCGATGGGGCGCCGGCTGGGGATGGCGTCGTCGCAGGCGGATTGGCCGCGACCATCTTGGGAGAGGACGGCTTGGCAGAGGACGACTTGGCAGAGGACGGCCTGGTCGCTGGCGCCGCCATCGATGGCGATTTCACGGACGGCTTGGTCAGGGAAGGCTTGCCGGCGACTGGCTCTGCCGCGGCAGCTTTCTGAACCGCATCCTGCTTGTCCGTAACTGCGGCCTGCTTCGGCTCAGCCGACGCGGTGGGTATCGTCGCAACCGCTTCCGCAGCCGCGGCAGGCTTGACCTCGGGACCGGCCGGAATGTCGGCGCTGGCCGCCTGGCTCGGAACGGATGGCGCGGGATCGACCGACGCGGTCTTGTCGTCGGCTGGGGTCTTGTCCTCGGCGACGGGCGCCTCGACCGGCTTCTTGATCAGCTTCTTGCAGTCCAGCGGGAACACCAGCTCGCCCGATGCCGTCAACCCGATCGGCTCGCATCCGCCGAACGGCCCGCTCTCCTTGCCCTGATCCTTGGCCACCTCGCCTGCGGGTGGTGAGGAGCCGCCGGGCTCGGCGCTTCGCGCAAGCGAAACGCCAACCACAACCTGAAATAGAACAACGCCGCACAACAATCCGGCCCGGCCGGCCTTCTGCCCCAATGTACGCATGACACGCTCGCTCGACGCATGAACTCCGGCAAGGCCATCACGCCATTGAGGCAAGTCTGTGAAGGCAAGCCGCGGATTCCCGCTGCGATCTCAATTCGATGGCATTGTGTCCTGTTTGCACGACCAACGGTGCCGCAGGAATCCCTCAATGCGGTTGCAATCGGAGCCTACCAGGGTCGCCTGCGTGCAGTGACCGTCGGGAATTGACGGCCGCCGCCAGATGCGAGCGTCCGGACAGAACCCTTGAGCGCAACCGGCTATCGTCCCGACATCGACTGCCTGCGCGGCTTCGCAGTGATCTCGGTGATCGCGTTCCACTACGACATCTCGCCGTTTCGCAGCGGCTATGTCGGCGTCGACATATTCTTCGTCATCTCGGGCTTCCTGATCACGCGGATCATTCATGCGGAGGTGCAGACCGGAACGTTCTCGTTCGCGGCGTTCTACCGGCGCCGCGCCCGGCGCATCCTGCCGGCGGCCCTGGCGATGCTGTGCGTGACCCTGCTCGCCGCCAGCGTGATCCTGTTGCCTGGGGACGCGGTGGCGGTGGCGCAGCAGGCGCTGGCCGTGCTCGTCTTCTGCTCCAACATCCTGCTGTGGTCACAGCAGGGCTATTTCGACGCCGCCGCCATCACCAAGCCGCTGCTGCACACCTGGTCGCTCGGGGTCGAGGAGCAGTACTATCTGCTGTTTCCCATGCTGGCGCTCGCCGCCTTCGCGCTGCGGCGGCCGCTGATGCTTGCGAGCTTCGCCGGGCTTTGCGCGACCTCGTTCCTGCTCTGCTTGATCCAGACCCGGCTGCAGCCCGCCGCCGCGTTCTTTCTGTTGCCGGCCCGGGTCTGGGAGCTCGCGCTGGGCGCGCTGCTGGCCGTGGAAGCCCTGCCGGCGCCGCACAGCCAGTGGCTCAGGATCACTGTGGCCGCACTGGGCTGGATCGCGCTCGGCGCCGCCGTCAACCTGTTCTCGCCGCACACGCCCTATCCCGGCACGGCCGCGCTGCTGCCGTGCCTCGGCGCCGCCGCCGTGATCTGGGCCAACCCGTCCCCGAGCAAGGCCGTGCTGACCGCGGTCAAACCGATGATCGCGGTCGGGCTGTGGTCCTACTCGCTCTATCTCTGGCACTGGCCCGTCGTCTCGCTGGCGACGGCGGTCTGGGGTCCGCCGAGCTCTATTCAGCACAAGCTGGCGCTGCTCGGCGCCTGCACCGCGATGGCGCTGACGAGCTTCTATCTGATCGAGCAGCCGGCGAGGCAGGCGCAGTCGCCGGTCACGGCGCGCGCGCTGGTCGCGAGCGCATCGGTCGTGCTGCTGGCCTCACTCGCGATCATCGGGCTTGCCGGATTTCCCGCCCGCTTCTCGCCGCAGGAGCGGATGCTGGCGGAATTCATCAGCTACGATCATCAGTCCGCCTATGAGAGCGGCACCTGCTTCCTCGATCCGGGCCAGACCTTCGAGGCGTTGCAGCCGTCGTGCCTTGCCAAAGGCCCGCGCCCGCGCATCCTGGTGTGGGGCGACAGCCACGCCGCTCACCTCATCCCTGGCCTGAAGCGAGCCCTGCCCCAGGCCTCGCTGCTGCGCGCCAGCCTCGCGCAATGCGTTCCTCACGCCGAAGCAGGCCAGTCCGCCGCCTGTGCGGATTTCAACCGCCGGCTGCCACTTCTGGTGCGCGAGCTCACACCCGACATCGTCGTTCTCTCGGGCAATTGGACGCGCACCGCGATGACGCCGGCCGCACAGGCGAGCCTGCTCGCCACGATCAAGGCGATCACGGACAACGGCAGCAAGGTGGTGGTGGTCGGGCCGAGCCCGCAGTTCGACCGCCCACTGCCGCATCTGCTGATTGCCGCGAAGCGCTTCGGCGTCTCGACCGACGGGCACATGCTGGATGGTCTCGGCGAGGTCGACGGCTTCATGCGTGTTCTGCTGAAGGATTCAGCGCGGACCGACTACGTCTCGCTGCTCGCGCTGCTGTGCCCGGCCGGAGATTGCGCGCTCCAGACCCCAGACGGCGCGCCGCTCGCCTGGGACGGTGGCCATCTTACGGCGCAGGGTTCGGAGCTCGCAGGGCCACGGATCGTCGCGGCGTCGCGGGCATTGGCCGCGGCCGCAAGCGCGCCGCAACTGACGGCGAACAGCGCCAACTAGTCGTCCGACAGGAACCTCGCGAACACCGGCGCGGCGCGCTCGCCCATGCGCTGGGCCCCGGCCACGGTGAAATGGCCGGCATCCTGGAACAGCCACACGCCATGCTCGACGACCGGGCAATCCTGGTCGCAATAGACCTCCGAGGGCCTGAGCAGCGTCACCTTGGCGAGCGGCCTGATCGCCTCCGACAGGACGGCGTCGATGACGCGGTTGGTCGCGATTGCCTCGCTCTTCGGCACGGCATCGCACGGCTTGGCGGGCGCGTGCCAGCGCGGCCCCGGCAGCATGCGCAACTGATCGAAGGCGCAATTCACCGGACGGACCTGGCCGCCGACGACGAGGAAATGCCGGCCGGGCCGGTCGAGCAGACGGATAGTCTCGGCGAGATGACCGGCGACCGCGGCGTTGCGGGTCCGCGCCGCCGGCCCATCACCGAGATCGAGATAGTGCTGCCATGCCTGCCCGATCACGACGAAATCGGCCGGCGACTGCCGGATCCGCGGCAGCTCGCTGTCGCGCAGCTCGGCGCAGACCTGGGCGCGAGGTCCCTCGGCGGTGAGCCCCGCGAGGGTGGGACATCCGCTCATGGTGGAGACGTGCCCGATCATGCCGCGCGCCTTCAGCGTCGCATCGAGCGCGGCGACATATTGCTGGACGTAGGAATCGCCGAGCAGCTCGACGCCGCGCGTGCCCTCGAGATCGCCGAACGCGCACAGCCGGCCGACGGCGCGGCCGCATTTGTTGAGGCCGAAGCCCTGCAGCTGGAACAGCGCGAGCTGATCGTCGGGCAGCCGCGACACGACGCCGTTGGCGCGGAAAGTGACGTGGGTGAGCGCGGCACCGACGATAAGCACCGTTGCAAAGCTCGCCACCTGCGCGACGCGCGGCCACGGCAACCGCCGCAGCGGCCGCTCGACGATGGCGAACATCAGCGTGGTCAGCACTGCCATCAGCGCGAGCTGCGCTGCCAGTCCCGCCGCGGTCTGCGCCGCATCGCCGAAGATGAAGCGGACGAAGAAGATCACCGGCCAGTGCACGAGATAGAGCGAATAGGACGCGGCGCCGATGGCGCGCACCGGGTGAGCCATCACCAGCGACGTCGGGGCATTGGCCGCAATGATGACGGCCGTGGCGATGCAGGGCAGCAGCGCGGCGACGCCTGCCTGGGACTGATAGTAGCCGATGAGGAGAAGGCTGCCGAACAACAGAACATCACCGCAGGCGGCGGCGAGAGAGCGGGCGCGCGGCGACGCTGCCAGGCGAGCCTCGAGCGGAATGGCGAGCGCGCCGATGGCGAATTCGAACACCCGGAATGGCGTCAGGAAGAACACGGCGTCCGGATCGCGCGATGACCAGAGTGCGGCCGCGGCAAGGGACAACAACCCGATCGCGGCAATGGCGCGGAACACATGTCGGCGCGTGCCGAGCCACATCAGCAGCAGCGGCGCCAGCGCGTAGAATTGGACCTCCGCCGACAGCGACCACAGGTGCAGCAGCGGCAACTCATCCGCGCTCGGCGCGAAATAGGCGCTGGCCTCGCGCCAATACTGGATGTTGGCGATGGAGAGCAGCCCATGCGTCGCCTCCTTGGCGAGCTGGCGCAGGGCTTCCGGCGACAGGAACAGCCAGCCGACCGCGAACGTGGCCGCAATGGTTACAACCAGCGCCGGCAGGATGCGCCGTGCCCGCCGCAGATAGAACTCCGACAGCGAGAAGCGCCGGGCGCCGACATCGCGCAGGATCTGCCCGGTGATGAGATAGCCGGAGATGACGAAGAAGATGTCGACGCCGGCATAGCCGGCCGAGAAGCCGGTGATCTTCAAATGGAAGAGAACGACGATGACGACAGCGATCGC
The DNA here is from genome assembly GCF_051168135.1 of Bradyrhizobium sp. HKCCYLRH2060. Taxonomy (NCBI): domain Bacteria; kingdom Pseudomonadati; phylum Pseudomonadota; class Alphaproteobacteria; order Hyphomicrobiales; family Nitrobacteraceae; genus Bradyrhizobium; species Bradyrhizobium sp. HKCCYLRH2060. The sequence goes on along the minus strand of NZ_JBNPUK010000004.1, from coordinate 284,552 downwards.
CCGGAGGGCATTGATGTCAGCCCGATGACTGCGTTCCAATGTCGTCCACTCCGCGCATTCCTCGAGGCGGACGAGTTGCGCAGACACGGATGGCAACAGCGGGAAACAGTCATGACGTCATCGGACCCATCCGATGACACCGCGCCGGCGATGCCGTGGCGGACGTGAAGGAAGTTTGCTGGAGTCGGCCGCAAGTTCGGCAATCCGTTGAACGATCAGCTCGAATACGGCAATCTGGCGGCGCTGAGGGACAATGCGGGGCTGAGGGCGGTGATGAACCTGTTGCGAGGAGAATGGCGGTCAGCGTTCGCGGGACTGGCCGTCACGGCGCTGCTGGCGGCGGCCACCGCCTCCTCGGCGCAAGCCCAGACGCCGGCTCCCGGCGCTTCAGCTCCCGCGCCTGCTCCCGCTCAGACCACGGTCGAGCGCAACGCCAAGGGCGTCGCCGGCAAGCCGATCCAGGTCGGCATCTATCTCAACGTCCAGCCCGACTGCTCATCCGGGCCCCTTCCCGCCATCCGCCTGGTGACGCCGCCGGGCAACGGCACCGTCACGATCAAGCGCGGCAAGGTCAGTGCCACCAACTACAAGCAGTGCCTCGCCCTGGAAGTGCCGGGCTTCATCGCCTTCTACCAATCGAAGGCCGATTTCGCCGGCACCGACACGGTGACGCTCGAGGTCAAGTTCCCGCAGGGCCGCACCGAAGTGCAGCGGATCATGATCAACGTCGGCGTCGGGCCGGCGGGGCAGAAGATCTGAGCCGCAACGCATCGACGGCGCGATGACGCCTCCAGCGATGAAGCCGCCTCCAGCCATGAAAAAGGGCCGCCTCATCGGCGGCCCTTTTGCTCGTCCGACGCCGGCCGGGATCAGACGTGGACCTGCGTCTGGGCGTGGCTGTTGTCGAGGATCATCTTGATGACGTCGTCGCCGCCCGTGAGGTTGGTGCCGGTGTCCTTGATGGTCGCCACATTGGTCCAGCCGGAGCCGGTATTGACCTGCAGCGTCAGGTCGCCGTTGTTCAGCACGCCGCTGCCATTGGCCGAGGCGAGGCTGGAGTGCCCGCCGCCGTCGACGAAGCGCACCGCGTCGGCGTGGTTGCCGGACACGCTCGCCAGCAGGCCGGAGAGGTCGATGACGTCGCCGGAGGTGCCCGTCTGGAAGTCCAGGATGGTGTCGAGGCCGCCGCCGGCCAGGTCACCGGCGTTCCACTTGAACGTATCCGAACCGCCGTTGCCGGTGAGCTGGTCGGAGCCGGCGCCGCCGATGAGAACGTCAGCGCTGCCCGACCCATTAATCGTATCATTGTAGTTCGAACCGATCACGCCTTCCATATTCTTGTAGCTGTCCGTGCCGAGACCCGGAATGGACACATTCGTGGCGGTCGAGCTTTGAGTCAGCGTCAACGTAAAGCCGGCCGTCGCGTCGGAGAAATCGAGCAGGTCGATCCCTGCCCCGCCGTCGATGGTGTCGTTGCCGCCACCGCCGCGGATGATGTCGTCGCCGTCGCCGCCATTGATCGTGTTGGCAGCACTGCTGCCGATCAGGATGTCGTCGCCCGAGCCACCGGTCACGCGCTCGATGTTGGCGATCGAGCTGAAGCCGGTGGCGGTGCCGGCTCCGAGATTGACCGTCACGTCCTCGCTGGTGATATAGGTCAGCGTGTCACTGCTGCTGCCGCCGAGATCGGCGGTCACCGCCTCGATATTGCTGAGCTTGGTTCCGTTGACGTCGGTGATGACGCCGCCGGCCAACGTGACGTAGATCAGATCCTGCGACGACGTCCCCTCGATGACGAACGTATCAGTGCCAGTGCCGCCGTCGACGATGTCGACGCCGTCATTGACGCCCCAGTAGAAGGTGTCGTTGCCCGAGCCGCCGATCGTGACGTCGTTGCCGCTGCCGCCCCGGATCGAGTCGTTGCCGGCGCCGCCATTGATGTAGTCGTTCCCGGCGCCGCCGAGCAGCGTGTCGTTGCCGCCGAGGCCGTAGATGCCGTCATCGTCGGCGCCGCCATTGAAGTTGTTGCCGCCGCTCGACCCGATCATCACGTCGTAGCCACTGTTGGCGTTGGCCTCGAGCGGGTTGTCGACCGTGGCGGTGATAGCGTCGCCGTCATTGGCGCTGTAGCCGGACAGCCAAGGTGCCGAGCCGGTCACATAAGACTTGTCCGACAGCGAGTTGATGGTGAGATTGAAGGCGCCATTGTCGAGCGCGTTGAAGGCCAGATAGGTCGACACGGACGACACCGAATCGGTGGCCGTGACCTTGTAGACGTACAGGCCCGCGTCGTTGTTGTTCGGATCTCCGGTGAACTGATTGCCGGTCCGGTGGATCCAGCTGTCGTCGCCGGTCGAGCTGTAGACGAGGCTGTAGGTGTAGGTGACCGTCCCCGTTCCGCCTGAGAACAGCGTCGCCGCATCCAGGCTGATGACGTTCGGCGAGTCGGTGTTCTTCGACAGCGCATAGCGTCCATCGGCACTCGTGGTGTCCACAACCGACAGCGGCGCGGGCTCATTCGTGCCGTTGATGGTCACGTCGATGACCTGGCTGGCCGTGCCGTCGACCGACTTCACCGTCAGCGTGTCGTGCTTGACGTCGCCATTGTTGAGCGCCTGCACGTTGGCCGCCGAGTTGTTCAGCGTATAGCCCCAGGCCCCGGTCGCCGCATTGAAGGTGAAGGTGCCATACGTCCCTGCCAGCGACGCCGGCGTCTGGAACTGGGCTTCGCCGCTGTCGACGTCGGCAACCGTCAGGGTGCCGCCGGCCGTGAGCGTGCCGTCCTCCTTGACCGTCCCGCTTGCCGTGCCGGTGATCGACGCCGCATCGTTGACGCCGTTCACCGTGACGGTGACGGTCTGCGTGGTCGTCCCGCCATGGCCGTCGTCGATCTTCACCGTGTAGGTCTGATCGATATGGTCGCTGGCGCGCAGCGACTGGATGTCGGAATCGTTGACGGTGAACGTCCAGTTCACCTTGTGGCCGGCGTTGTCCACCGTGGCGTTGAACGAGCCGTAATAGTTGCTGCCCGCGGGGGTCGTGGTGGTCACCGTCTGGGCGTCGCCATCCACATCGGTGAAGGCGATCGCACCGGACGCCTTCTCCACGCCGGGCGTCAGGGCCGTGCTCGGTTGCACCGAGATGTCGTCGATGACGGCACCGCCCGCGCTCGCGAACTTGATGGTCGTCGTCGTCGACGTCGCCGTGAACTGGTAGGTCTGCTCCGTCCAGCCGAGGTTCCAGGCGCTCGTCGTCAGAACGGCCGTTCCGTCGACGCCCGACGTCAGGGCCGTACCGTAGGTCATCACGTAGAAGTCGACGGTATAGGTCATGCCGACGACGGTGCTGATGGTCTGGCTCATCGAGCTCGATGCGCCGTAGAAATCGGCCGAGCCGCCATCCGTGCGGCCGCCCACGACGGTGACGGCATGGGCGCCCCCGACCGTCCACGCATCCAGCGTGTAGAAGTTGCCGTTGTAGTAGCCGAACGAGCCGTTCTGGATCAGGTTGCCGGTGGGCGCCGCATACGAGGCGTCCTCGGTGACGCTCGCCGTGGTCGTGCCCGCTCCGAAAGTCGGCGCGTGGTTCGGCGCGGTGACCGAGCCGGTCTGGCCGCTGGTCACGTTCTCGGCAAAGCCCTGGCCGTCGGTGTAGGTGACGTTGGCCGAGATCTTGTGGCCGACGTCGTTGGACCCCAGCGTGTAGGTCGAGCCCGTCGCGCCGTTGATGACGGCGCCGTCCCGCAGCCAGTGATAGACGACGTTCGACGCGGCGCCATCCGGATCGCTGCCGAGATTGGCGGTCAGCGTCTGGCCCTGCGTTGCCGTGCCCGACACCGTCACCGTCGCAGCACCGTCGTTGACCGGCGTGACCGTCAGCGTGAAGGCGTCCGAAACGGCGTATTCGCCGTCCGAAGCGTAGACGGTAACATTGACCGCGCCCGCGAAATTCGCCGGCGGGGTGCCGCTGAAGGTGCCCGTCGTCGCGTCGAAATGCAGCCAGGACGGCAGCGCGTTGCCGTCGCTCAGGACCGCCTCCAGCGTCAGCGGACCGTTGCTGCCGTCGAAGCGGCCGTCGACGTCGGCGAAGGTGTTGGACGGGATGACGAAGCTGAACGGCTGGTCCTCCGCCGAGCTGCGGTCGGCCAGCGCATTCTGCAGGGTCGGCGCGTCATTGTTGCCGAGGATCTGGATCGTCACCGTCTTGGCGGTGCCGTCCTCGGTGTAGACCGTGAAGCTGTCGGTCAGCGTGGTCTCGCCTTCCTTCAGCGCCTGGACGGTCGGATTGTTGTTGTAGAGCCCGTAGGTCCACTTGCCGTCGCTGCCGATGTCGAACCAGCCGTAGCCATTGGCCGTGTTCGAAGAGGCCGCCTGCCACACGTCGTTGTGACCGTCGACATCGGTCGAGTTGAGGTCGCCGCGGGCGATGCCGTAGAGCGGGCTGCTCTGGCTGTTGGCGATGCCGCCCTCCTCGGCGATCGTGCCGGTGGCATCGCCGCTGATCACGGCCGCGTCGTTGACGCCGGTGACCGTGATCTTCAGCGTCGCGGTGTTCGACACGGCGCCCGACGGGTCCTTGTCGGTGTAGGTGAAGGTGTCAATCGCGTTGACGCCTGCGGCCAGCGCATCGGACTTGTCGGCGACATAGGTATAGGAGCCGTCCGAATTCAGCGTCAGATGGCCGTAGGTGCCCTCGATCGAGGTGCCGACGCCCGCCCCTTGCGTCACGCTGCCGGTGCCGGCGACGACGCCCGAGACGACGAGCGAGCTGACGGGGGTGTCGACGTCGCTATCGGCGACCGAGCCGCCGGTCGAGCCGCGGATGACGCCATTCGCCGCTGAGATGTTGAGGCTGCCATCCTCGAGCACCGCGTTGGTGTCGGAGTTCGCCACCGGCGGGTGGTTGGCGGGGATGACCTCGACGCTGACCGTCTGCGTGGCACTCAGATTGCCGCCGCCGACATTGCCGTTGTCGTTGATGGTGATCGTGACCGACCCCGGATGGTCGCTGTTCGGCGTGAAGACGGCGGAGGCCAGATAGGTGTTCAGATCGCTGATCTTGAACCCGCTCATCGTGAGCGTCTGGCTGGCGTCGAAGACGCCGAGCGACGGGATCGAGAACGTCCCGCCGGAGATATCGAACCTCACGGACTCGACGACATCGCCGTCCGCGTCGGAGAAGGTGATCGCGTTGGAGCCGGTGAAAGCGAACCCGGCGCCTTCATTGGCGGTCACGTGCGTCGGGGCGTGGACCTCGGGTGCATCGTTCACCGGCGCCACGTTGATGGTCAGCGTGCCGGTGTCCGTCTGTCCGGCCGCATCACGCACCGTGTAGTCCACGGTATCCGCGCCGTAGAAATCGGCCTTGGGCTTGTAGACATAGGTGCCGTCGGCATTGAAGTGGATGGTGCCGCCCTTGGCCGTCGTGAAGTCGCCCGCCACCACGCTCAGCGTGTCGCCGGTGTCCGGGTCGCGATCGTTGTGCAGAACGCCCTGCACCGGATTGGACACCGTCAGCGTCGTGTCCTCGTTCACGCTGGCTGTGTCATCCACGGCCGTGGGAGCATCTTCGATCGGATTGATGTTGATCGTGATCGTCTGCGTCGCGCTGAGATTGCCGCCGCTGCCGGTATTGCCGTTGTCGTTGATGGTGATCGTGACCGATCCCGTCGTGTCGTTGTCGGCGGTCGGCGTGAACACGGCGGAGGCCAGATAGGTGTTCAGATCGCTGATCTTGAACCCGCTCATCGTGAGCGTCTGGCTGGCGTCGATGACGCCGAGTGACGGAACGGACAGCGTACCGCCGGAGATGTCGAACCGCACGAACTCGACGACGTCGCCGTCCGCATCGGAGAAGGTGAACGCGTTCGCGCCGGTGAAGGCGAATGGCGTATCCTCGTTCGTCGTCACCTGCGCCGGCGCATGGATCTGCGGCGCGTCGTTGACCGGGGTGACCGTGACGTCGATCGTCTGCAGCGCGGTGTTGGCGACATCGGTATGGACGTTGCCGTCCGACAACGTGGCGTGGTCGGTGACCTCGGCGACGACCGACAATGAGAACGTGCCGTTGTAGTTTGCGGGCGGCGTGACCTGCAGCGGATGGCTGTCGAACGCGGCAATCGCTGCAGCGTCGTCGATCACCCATTTGCCGGCGTCGGCGCCGGTTCCCGCATGGCCGACCGAGAAGGTCGCCCCGGCCGGATAGCCCGAAATCAGCAGCCGCACGCTTTCGGAGCCGTCGGTATCGGTGACGGCGGCGCTGATGAGCTTCAGGCTGATCGTCTGATCCTCGGCGCCCGAGGCCGGGCCGAGGTCCATGAAGCTCAGCGTCAGCGAGTCGGCCTTCGGCGCGACGTCGACCGTGACATGCGCGGTCGCGGTGCCGCCATCGCCGTCGCTGACCGTGTAGTCGAAGCCGGCAACGCCGGAGAAGTTCTTGTCCGCCGTGAACACCGGGTTGCCGTTGCTCAGCGACACCGAGCCATGCGTCGCGTTCGACACGCCGGTGACGGTCAAGGTGTTGTTGTCGACGTCGGTGTCGTTGTTGAGAAGGCTGAGCAGCGCGTTGACCGTGAGCGGGCTGTCTTCGCTCGCTTGCACCACATCGTCGTGCGCCACCGGCGGCGTGTTGAAGACGCCGGTCAGCGTGCGCGTACCGTCGGTGAAGGCAAAGCTCTCGTAGTTGGTAAACGTGTCGGTCAGGCCATTGTGGGTGACCTGCACGCCGATCAGCGTCACGCCGTCCGCCGCGAACACCTTGGTGTAGGTCGCGTCGGCAAACTTGAAACCGAACTTGACGGTGTCGCTGTCGGCGCCGCCGTCGGACACGACGCTGGTGTTGCCGGCAAACCGGGCGAGATCCAGCGTGTCGTTGCCGGAGCCGCCGTTGAACACGATGGTCGACGGCGCGATCGCGGTGCCGCTGATATCGGTGATCGTCACCGTGTCGCTGGCGGTGCCGCCGGTGATGGTGATGCGCTCGATCTCGTCGGCGCGGATGGTCGCGCCATTCGGCCCGTCGTAGCGCACCAGAATGTCGGTGGCGTTGCTGGCCGAGGGGTCGTTCAGTGTCGGATTGATCTCGGTGCCGGTCGAGGTCTTGCCGATGGTGAAATTGCGGGCATTGGCATCGCCGGTGATCGCGAGCACGTCGTAGTTCGGATAGGCCGCGCCGGACTCCGAGCCGCCGTCGACGACGTCGCTGCCGTCGCCAACGGTGTACAGGAAGGTGTCGTTGCCGGCGCCGCCGAACAGCCGGTCGTCGCCTGCCCCGCCCTTGATGACATCGTTGCCAGCACCGCCATACAGCGCATCGGCGCCGCTGCCGCCGACCAGGATGTCGTCGCCGCCGGAACCGTGGGCCTCGGTCACGCCGCCCAGCTTGTCGGTGCCGACGACCTTGTCGGTCACCGCGGCACGGTCGGTCACGCTGTGGGCGCCGACCGTCTCGCCGAGGACGGTCGCCGAGCTGTCGCCGAGATTGATGAACACCGGCGAGTTCGGCGCGTCATAGCGCGTCGTCGTCACGGTGCCCGCGGCATCGACCCGGACGGTGAAATTGTTGGTGAAGACGTCGTGGTCGCGATCCTCGACCGCGAACGCGAAGTTGAGGTCGAGATACTGATCGGCCGCGCTCGGGGTCCCGATCGGCGCGGGGTGATCGAGCGGCTGCAGCAGAATGAAGTTGTAGGAGCCGGTGCCGGCCTCCGACAGCGTCACCGTGAACACCGCCGCATCGGCGGCATTGCCCGTCACCTGGCCGTTCTGCCCGATATAGCTGCCACCGCTCATGCGATAGGCGGTCAGCGTCGTATGATCCGCCGACATCACATAGGTCAGGCCGAAGCCGAGCGAGGTCAGCCCGGAGAGCTGGTGATTGGCCGCATCGTAGACGCGGACCGGCGACGAGCCGAAGAAGGTCACCGACGGACCGGAGCTGTCGCCGTCGGCTCCGTAGGTGATGCGCAGATCGACCGCGCCGGTCGAGACATTGCCGGCCGCCTCCGAGACCGCGACAATGTCGACATCCTGCGACTGCGGGGCATCGTCGTTGACGGTGATGATGATCTGGTCGTGCAGCGCGACGGAGTCGCCATCCGAATCGGTGGCGGTCACCGCGGTCGACAGATCGAGCGTGAGCGCGTTGTCATGGCCGGTGCCGACGTGGTCCAGCGCGCCCTTCAGACGGAACGAATACTGGCCGGTGTTGGCGTCGACCTGGAACTCGAAGATCGTGACCCCGCCTGCCTTGGCGATCAGCGTGTTGTCGGCCCCGATGCTGTAGGTCAGCGCCACACCGCCCGACGTCAGCGACAGCAGCTCGGGCGCGAGGTTGGTCTTCTCGACCGTATAGGTGCCGGGCTTGTCGGCGCCGAACGACACCAGCGAGCTCAGATTGCCTGTGAAGTAGGAGTCGTTGCCGTTGCCGTCCCCGTTGAGGTCGCCGCCATGGTTGCCGGTGGCGGCCACCACCGTGCCGTTCGGCAGCTCGCTCTCGTAGACAGCGGCTCTCAGCACCGCCGCGGTCGCGACCGGGCTGTCATCGTTGATCGTGACCGCGAAGGACGAGCTGGCGCTGTCGCCATCGGCATCGGTGGCGGTGAAGCCGAAGCTCAGCTTGACGTCGTTCTCGTTCTGCCCCGCCGGATGATCGACGTGCTTCAGCAGCGTGAAGCTGTAGCTGCCCGCGCCGGAATCATCGAGCGAGACCTTGAACACCTGGTTGGCCGCCGATGGCGGATTGCCGTTGGTCGGATTGCTGCCGGTGTAGCCATAGACCGTATTGCCGACGACCCAGAGCTTGACCTGGACGCCTTCGACCGTCAGCAAGCCCGCGTCCGATGTCGCGTTCTGGCCGTTGGTGATGCCGCTGAAGGCGACCGCGCGGTTCACGCTGCCGCTGTTATTGTCGTCAGCGCCCCAGGAGATCGCCAGCGAGCCGTTGGCCGTGACATTGGCGCCGGCGACGTCGCCGGTCGCCGCTCCGGTGTTGCCGCCGGAAAGACCATCCTCGTCGACGGTCCCGGCGTCAGCCGTGCCGATCGCAGGCCGGCCGTTGTCGTCATTGATGGTGACAGTGAAGTTGCCGCCCGAGGCGGTGTCGCCGTCGGCGTCGGTCGCGGTGAAGCCGAGCTTCAGCGACAGCGCGTTGGTCTGGCCCGAGCCGACGTGATCGACATTGTCCAGGAGCTCGAAGGTATAGCTGCCCGAGCCATCGTCGGACAGCGTGATGTGGAACACCTTGCGGTCGTTCGTGGTGAGCTGGCCGCCATTGTCGTTGGCGACGCCCCAGATCTCGGTGTCCGACACGCGGATGAACTGCACCGCCGTGCCGTTCGAGGTCAGGGTCGGGCTGCCCGCGCCGGTGGTCTTGACCACATCGCCGGTATGGATCGCGCTGTCGAACGCCACGCTGCGATTGGCCGCGCCCGAATTGTTGTCGTCGGCGCCCCAATTGATGTTGAGCGCGACATTGGCCGCGGTCTGGGTCTGGAACACCTCGGCGCCGGCGGATCCCGTGGTGTTCTCGGTCAGCGTCGCGGCGGCCGCCGAACCGAGCACCGGCACGTCGTCCTTGACCGAGACGGTGAAGCTGTTGCTGGAGGTGTCGCCGTCGCCGTCGGTCGCCGTGAAGCTGAAGGACAGCTTGACTAAGTTCTCGCCGCTGCCGGCGGGGTGATCCAGGGTGCCGAGCAGCTTGAAGCTGTAGGAGCCGTCGTTCTGGTCGCTCAACGACACTTCGAACACGCGGGTGCCGTGGGCGAGATCGCTGCCGGTGTAGCCGACCAGCACGCCGTTCTCGAAGCTGTACTTCACCGTCTGGCCGTCCGACGTCAGCGTCAGATTGTGGCCCGCGCTGTCCTCGGCGTCGACATTCGCGCCCGCGCTCGCGTAGCGGAAGGTGACCGATCGGTCGCCGAGCCCGGCGCCCGCGGTCTTGTTGCTGTCGTCGGAGCCCCAGCTGATGTTGAGGTCGCCGCTGACGGAGGTCGACTCCTTGGAGGAATCGGTGCCGCTCGGCAGATCGTCCTCGTCGACGGTCCTGGCATCGCCGGCCGCCGCCACCGGCGCGGTGTCGAGCACGTTGACCTTGAAGCTGCTGCTGACGCTGTCGCCGTCGGAATCCGTGGCCTTGAAGCCGAAGGTCAGCGGCAGGCTGGTGCCGTTCTGGCCGGACGCCGGGTGGTCGATGTTGTCGTACAGCGTGAACTTGTAGCTGCCGTCGCCAGTGTCGGACAGCTGGATGGTGAAGACGGTGCGGTGATCCGCGGTGACCGCCGTCAGCAAGGTGCCGTCGCCGGAGATCGTGTAGCTGATCGCCGAGCCGTCGGAGGTCAGGCCCGTGGCGCCGGCGACGGTGGTAAAGGCCACCGCGCGGTTGTGCCCGACACCCGTATTGTTGTCGTCGGCGCCCCAGGAAATGGCGAGGCTGCCGGTCTGGACCGTCGAGTTCGACGCATCCGGGTGGCTCGTGTCGTAACCGTCGGTCGGCAGATTGGCCTCGCTGACGGTCTCGTCCTCGGCGCAGCCGACGGTCGGCACGTCGTCGGTCACCGCAACCGTGAAGCTGCTGGTGGCGCTGTCGCCGTCGGAATCGGTGGCCTTGAAGCCGAAGCTCAGCGCCAGACTGTCGGCACCCGACTTGCCATGGTCGAGGTTGTCGAGCAGCGTGAACTTGTAGCTGCCGTCGCCGTCGTCGCTCAGCGTGACGGTGAAGACGGTGCGGTGGTCGGTGGTCACCGCGCTCAACGTGGTGCCGTCGGACGAGACCACATAGCTGATCGCATAGCCGTTCGACGTCAGCCCGTCCGGCGCGGTCGTGTTGAAGAACGCCACCGAGCGGTTGTTGGTCGCGCCGGAATCATTGTCGTCGGCGCCCCAGGAAATCGCGAGATGCCCGGTTTGCACCGTCGAGTACGGCGAATCCGGGAACAAGACGTCGTAGAGATCGGTCGGCAGGTTGGATTCGCTGACCGTCTCGCTCTCGGCGTGCCCGATCGTCGGGACGTCGTCGACGACGGTGACCGTAAAGGTGCTGCTGCTCGCATCGCCGTCGGAATCGGTCGCCGTGTAGTCGAAGGTCAGCTTGACGACGTTGCTGCCCTGCCCCGCCGGATGATCGAGATTGCCGAGCAGCTTGAATGTGTAGGTGCCGGTGCCGTCGTCATCGAGCGAGACCTCGAACACGCGCTGACCGGAATTGAGGCTGTTGCCGGTGTAACCGACCAGCACGCCATGATCGAAGGCGTATTTCACCTGCTGACCGTCCGACGTCAGGCCGCTGAGACCGACATCGCTGCCGTTGGTCACATGGACGTCGGCGGCGGCGTTGGACGTGTTGGTGAAGCGGACCGAGCGATCGGCTGCGCCGTTGTCGTTGTTGTCGGCACCCCATTTGATGTTGAGCGCGCCGGTCACCTGGGGATCATGGCTGCCGCCATCATGACCGCCGAAATCGGGGCCGCAATCGCCGCCGCCGGCGTTGAGATCGGCTTCGTTGATGCTCTTGGCCGTCCCGGTATGCGCCTCCGGGCTGTCGTCGTTGACGCTGACCTTGAACGTGCCGCCGATCTGATCGCCGTCGGAATCGGTGGCGACGTATTTCAGAGTCAGCGCAATGCTGTCCTCGGTGTTGGGCACCGGGTGGTCGAGATTGTCGAGCAGCGTGAAGGTGTAGGAGCCCGAATCGAGATCGGACAGCTTCACCGTGAACACGGCGGCATTGGCCTTGTTGCTGGTCCAGTTGCCGTTGCCGTCGATGTAATGCTGTCCGTCGAAGCGGTAGGCCGTGATCAGCGTGCCGCCTTCGCTGACGGCGTAGGACAACGCGACGCCGTTCGACGTCAGGTGCTGCGCGGCGAGCGAGGAGGTGGCGTCGGAGGCGAAGGTGACGGCGCGGTCGCCGTTCACCGGTGACGCACCGGTGATCCCGACATTGCCGAGATTGTTGGCGCTGTCGGCGCCCCAGGAGATGCCGAGAGCACCCGTTGCGACGGTGTTCTGGCCGGGAACGTCGCCAGGCCCGCCCGCGAGCCCGGTGGCAAGCCCGTCCTCATCGACCACGCCAGTCGCAATCTCCCGGTTCAGCACCGGCGCGTCGTCGTTGATCTTGATCTTGAAGGTGTCGGAGACCGCATCGCCATCCGAATCCGTGGCGACGAAGCCGAGGGTGAGCGTGACGTCGTCCTCGGTATTGTGGCCCGGATGATCGATGTTGTCGATCAGCGTGAAGCTGTAGGACCCCTGCCCCTGGTCGGACAGCGACACCGTGAACACCGCGGCCTTGGCCGGATCGCCGGTCGCATGGCCCTGGCCGTCGACATAGGTGTGATGGGCTTCATCGTAGCGGTAGGCCGTCAGCAGCGTGCCATCGGCTGACACGGTGTAGCTCAGCGCCACGCCGTTCGACGTCAGATGCTGTGCGGTGAGCGTCGAGATCACGTCGGAGGCGAAGGTCACGGCGCGGTCGCCGTTCACCGGCACCCCGTTGATGCCGCCGTCGACATGGCTGTTGGCGCTGTCGGCGCCCCAGCGGATGCCGAGGAAATCGGTCACCGTCAGATTGGCGCCCGCAGCGTCCTTGCCGTCCGCATAGGAGTTGCCGGGATTGCCAAGACCGTCCTCGTCGACCACCGAGTAGCTGACGCGCTCGCCGAACACCGGGGCGTCGTCATTGACCTCGACATTGAAGCTGCCGTGGATCGCATCGCCGTCGGAATCGGTGGCGACGAAGCTGAAATTCAGCCCCTGATTATCCTCGCTGCCGTGGACCGCGTGATCGAGATTGCCGGTGAGGTTGAAGGTGTAGGAGCCGTTGTCCTGATCCGACAGCGAGACGGTGAACACCGTGGCGCTGGCGAGGTCCTCCGTCGGCTTGCCGTTCGCGTCGACATAGGTCTCGTGGGCGGCGTCGTAGCGATAGGCGGTCAGCAGCGTGCCGTTCTCGGAAACCTGATAGCTCAGCGCCGTTCCGTTCGACGTCAGCCCCAGCTCCTCGAGCGAGGACACGGCGTCGGCAGCGAAAGTCACGGCGCGATCACCCTTGACCGGGGCGCCATCGATGCCGCCGTCGACATGGCTGTTGGCGCTATCGGCGCCCCACAGGATCGCGAGCGACCTGGTCACCGTCAGATCGGCGCCCACGACGTCGCTGCCGTGCGCATAGCTGTCGCCGGCATTGCCGAGGCCGTCCTCGTCGACGACGCCGGCACTCGGCGCATCGCCGAACACCGGCGCGTCGTCGTTGACCTTCAGGGTGAAGCTGTCGGTGACCGCGTCACCGTCCGAGTCGGTGGCGACGAAGCCGATATTGAGTGTGATGTCGTCGTCCTCGGTGCCGTGCACCGGGTGATCGAGATTGCCTTTCAGCTCGAAGGTGTAGGAGCCGTGGTCCTGATCGGACAGCGACACGGTGAACACCGTTGCATGGGCCGAATCCGTCGGCTTGCCATCCGCGCCGACATAGGTCTCGTGCTCGGCGTCGTAGCGATAGGCCGTCAGCAGCGTGCCGTTCTCGGACACGACATAGGTGAGACCGAAGCCGTTCGATGTGAGATTCTGGGCGTCGAGCGTCGCGACCACGTCGGCCGCGAAGGTCACGGCGCGGTCGCCGTTGACCGGCGTGCCATCGATGCCGCCATCGACATGGCTGTTGGCGCTGTCGGCGCCCCAACGGATGCCGAGCGTATCGGTGACCTTCAGGTCTTCGCCATAGGCGTCGCCGTCGTCTTTGTAGCTGTTGCCGGCGTTGCCGAGGCCGTCCTCGTCGACCACCGAATAGCTCGGCTTCTCGCCGAAGGTCGGCGCGTCGTCATTGACCTTCACCGTGAAGGTGTCGGTGATCGCATCGCCATCGGAATCGGTCGCGACGAATCCGATGTTGAGGGTGATGTCGTCCTCGGTGCCGTGCACCGGGTGATCCAGGTTGCCCGACAGCGCGAAGGTGTAGGAGCCGTGGCCCTGGTCTGACAGCGACACCGTGAACACCACGGCGCCCGACAGACCCTCGCCTTCCAGCGGCTTGCCGTTGGCGTCGACATAGGTCTCGTGCGCGGCATCGTAGCGATAGGCGGTCAGCACGGTGCCGTTCGCCGACACGTCATAGCGCAGGGCAAAGCCGTCGGAGGTGAGATCCTGCGCCTCGAGCGAGGCCACCACGTTCGCGGCGAAGGTGACGGCGCGGTCGCCGTTGACCGGCGTTCCGCTGATGCCGCCGTCGACATTGTTGTTGGCGTCGTCGGAGCCCCAGCGGATTCCGAGCGTATCGGTGACCGTCAGGTCCTCGCCATAGGCATCGTGGCTGTCGGCGTAGCTGTTGCCGGCATTGCCGAGGCCGTCTTCGTCGACCACCGAATAGCTCGGCTTCTCGCCGAAGCTCGGGCCGTCATCGGCGACGTTGACGGTGAAGGCGCTGTTGACGGGGTCGCCGTCGGCGTCGGTCGCGACCACCTTGAAGGTCAGCGGCAGCGACGCGTCGTTGGCGCCGTTGTGGTCGATGTTGTCGGACAGCGTGAAGGTGGCGCTGCCGGAGCCGGTGTCGGACAGCGACACGCTGAAGATGGTGCGCGCGCCCTCGCCCTCACCTGCCGTCGCGATGATCTCGGTGCCGTTGGCCGACAGCGTGTAGGAGATGGCCTCGCCGTTCGAGGTCAGGCCCAGTGCCTGCAGGGTCGCGATCTCGGACGCGTCAAACACCAGCGAGCGGTCGCCGTCGACCACGGTGCCGTTGGAGCCGCCATCGACCTTGCTGTTGCCGTTGTCGGCGCCCCAGCCGATGTGGAGGTCCACGCTCGCGGTGGTCGGCTCGAAGCCGTCGCCGCCCGAGGGCTTGGCGTCGCCCACGATTTTGGCGCCGAGCTCGCTCTCCCCGCCGCCCTCACTGCCGCCGCCGGTGTGCTCGGCGACATTGATCGCCTCGACGGTGCCGGCGACCGGCGAATCGTCGTTGATGCCGATCACGATCGTCACCGGCGCGTTGTCGCCGCTGCCGTCGATGGCGATGACATTGAAGGTGAGGTTCAGCGTGTCTTCGGTGCCGAAGACCGGATGATCGAGCGGCAGCAGCAGCGTGACCGTATAGGTGCCAGCAATCGTCGAGTTGGCGTCGAGCGTGACGGTGAAGACGTGGTTGGCGGTAATCGATGGATCGCTGCCGATATAGCCGATCAGCTCAGGCTGGCCGTTGACGGTGGTGATCGCAAAATGCACCTCCTGGCCGCCGGAGGTCAGTCCGGCGAGACCGGGCTGCGACGCCGCGAACGCAAAGGCGCGGCCGATCACGTCGGTGCCGAAGTCGACGTTGAGCGAACCGGTGAAGCTCGTCGCCACGCCGCCGATGTCGCCGCTGCCGCCGGGCCGGCCCTCGGACAGTCCGTCCTCATTGAGCACGACGCTGTCGGCAACGCCGGCGATCGGCGTCGGATTCGGCGTTACCGGCCTGTCGCCGAATTGAGCGCCGATGTCTTCGGCTCCCAGCAGCCCCAGCGGCGTGCCGACAGTCAGCGGGTCGACCTTGAACGTTCCGAAGTTCGCGCCGGCAGGCACGCCCGGCGCTCCGGGCGTCCCCGCGGCCGGCAGCACCGACTGGTCGGTGGTGATCGGAAACAGTTCGGCAAACTGATCGCCATTGATGATTCGATCGGGGCCGACTTCGAAGCTGACGTCCTTCAGCGGGGCGCCGTTGGTGTCGAAAACCGGGTCGATCGAGACCGTCGACTGATTATCGAACAGGATGATCAGGCGGTTGCCGATCTTGACGAAGGTCAGCCGCTCGCTGGCAATGTCGCTGAAATCGATCTGGTTCGGGCCGTCGAGATGGACCGTGACGGCTTGGTTGCCCTGTGGCTTCCCGATCTTGAGGTGCTTGGCCGAGGCGCTGGATGGCTGCGTGGACGTGCCGGTCAACTGGGCCAGCAGGACAGGAGCATTCATGCGCCAAAACCTCCAAATATGGGGCGCTTTGGTGGCGCCCCATTTCTATCGTTAAACTATTATTAAACGAGAATACGGGTCAATATTACCGGTTCTTGTTAATCAGACTTTAGGGACTTTGGGTAAATGCAGTCAAGTGCAGCGGCATTTGCGAAGGTAAACAAGGCTGTGCCTATGCTTCCGCCTAAGGGGCGGAGCTGCCTGAACGACAAGAATAAATGGAGGCGAGGCCTGCAGAATTACTGCCAATTCGCAGTTATTCAATCGCGCAATACTCGGGGAACAACACGCACGCTGTTGGGAATAAGAGCTTGCCGCCATCAAACGGCCGAAATGGAACCGGCCTCTCGCGAATTATTTGCGAAAGGCAGGAATTATTCTTGAAGAGGATTGAAGTCGCGGCAGATTGCCTCAGATGCGACTGACGACGCAGGCCACCGGTTCGTATTTGCGGAAATACAACAAAGCCTGGTCACCGATGCCATCGAGCCACACCCCGCGGCCCGCATAGCGATAGCCGTCGCCCATCGGGACGAGACGAACTGGAATCGCGCGATGGGGATGGAGGTAGAGCTGTGCGGTGACGATCTCGCCCGGCGCAAGCACGGGGCGTGAGCGCAGCATGTAGCTGCCGCCATTCTCGCAGGCGATCGAAAACGCCGCGCCCGGCAGCATCACCGCGTGAGCCTGCGCGCGGCCGATGAATCCACCGATCGCCGCCAGAGCCAATGCCCCGCAAATCATCACTTGTTTGATATTCACCCCGGCCCCCTGCTCGCCAGCTTCCCTGCGCGCATTAAGACCGTAAATGATCTCGGCTACAAGTCGTCCGCCTGCGACATTCAGAGCAGCAGCGGCCGACCCGGATCCCGGCCGCCGCCGATATCGGCTTCCGCCGCCGGCGTGACGTCGCTCTCGCTCTCGTGGTGCGGACGCTCGGCATAGGGCGCCGCGAACAGGCTGACGCCGCGGTGATCGATGGCAAACAGCGGCATGAAGGACTGCAGATCGCGGCCTTCCATCAGAGCGGCCCGCCGGTTGTCGAGCATGGACCATTTGCCGTCGAGCCGCACGGCGACGACGGCGTGATCCTGCCGCACGGCGAGGTCGCGGACCAGCAGCAGCTTGATATCCGATTCGGGCGTTCCCGCCGCCAGCAGCAGCGCGTATTTGGCGATCGCGTAATCCTCGCAGTCGCCGAGGCCGCTGCGCAAGGTCTGCAATGGCGAACTCCAGACGTCCGGCACGCCGTGTTGCTGGTCGTCGCTGACGTAGCGCACCGCCTGGTTGACGCCGCGATTGATCATTTCCGCGCGCGCGCGGCCGTCGCCAGCCGCAGCCGCCGACCGCGTCAGCGCGACGAAGATCCGCTCCGACGCCGAGCAGCGTGCGTCGTCGCCGTTGCAGCGTTCGATCGAGATCCGCTCGCTTGCCATCGCGCCCTGGATGCCGCGCCATTTCACCCACAGCACGCCCTCGGGGGCACGGAACGTCATCAGGCCGAACGGCTCGTCGCTTGGCATCGCGACCGCTGGTGCCTGCGGGGCGTCGCTGACGACTCCGGCGCGCCCGGATGCATCGGTCGATGCGACTTCCACGGGTCCAGAGGCGGAGCGACGCAGGCCGTCATGCTTGGCGAGCACGGCATTGATTGTGAAGAAACGGACGGGCGGCGGCACCGGCAGCGCGCTATCCGCAGTGCCCTGCGCAGACCTGCGGTTTGAAGTCTCGGCAAATGCGGCGCCGGCGCAACCGGCCCCCACCGACAAGGCAAGCACAAGCCCCAGCGCACGCGGGAGAACCCGCGGCCGATCGATCCGCAACATCAGTGACGCCCCGTATGCTCCGGGGCATCGGCCGACGTCATCGCGTCGATCCCTGTCCCGGTCGTTATCGGATCAGGGATAGGGCCGGCGCTGCTTCGGGCCGGTTAAACCGCAATGATGTTCGCCGCCAAGCTGCGAACGCGACTAATCACGGCCAACCGAACCGTGTCGCATTTGAACGATTCAGATTCTGGTAACGCTGCCGGCCGCGCAGGGCGGGCCCTGATGAGCGCAGCGGCGCCGGTGGCACGCACGCCTGCGCGGAGCCCGTACCCCGCGCGGGCACACTGCTCCTTGCTCAGCGCTCGCGCAGCGCCTCGTCACGCAGCATGCGCGCGGGCTTGACCAGATAGTCCAGCACCGATTTCTTGCCCGTCAGGATCTCGACGGTTGCGACCATGCCCGGGAGGATCGGAAGCGGCTGCTGGGCGGTGCCGAGATGGTTCTTCTCGGTGCGCACCATCACGCGATAGAAGGTCTCGCCGCGCTCGTTCTTGTCGCCCTTCTCATCGGTGATCGTGTCGGCGCTGATGCGCTCGACGCGCCCGTGCAACGAGCCGTACACAGACGAATCATAGGCGCTGAGCTTGACCACCGCCTCGTGGTTGGGGCGGATGAAGGCGATGTCCTGCGGACGGATGCGGCCCTCGACCAGCAGCGTGTCGTCGAGCGGCGTGATCTCCATCAGGCTGGCGCCCGGCGCGACCACGGCGCCGATGGTGGTGACGTTGAGCTTGTTGACGATGCCGCGCACCGGCGAGCGCAATTCGGTGCGCCGTACCCGGTCCTGCGCCGACTTGATGTTCTCGTCGAGCACGGCGAGATCGCCGCGGGATTTCGCGAGATCGTCTTCGGCCTGGGCGCGAAAGGCGGTGACGATGTTGAGCCGGCGCGAGCGCGCCTCCTGCACCGCGGCCTCGGTCTTCACGATGCTCGCCTGCACCACCGCGAGTTGCCCGCGCATGTCGGTGGCCTGGCGGTCGGCACGCAGCATCTCGATCTCGGGCACCACCTTCTGGTCATAGAGCTTGCGGGTCAGACCCAGCTCGCGATTGAGCAGCGCCAGCGTCTCCGAGAAGCGCTTCTCGGTCGCCCTGAGCTCGTCGATCTCCTTGCTCTTCTGCTGCTCCTGCTGCTGCACCACGTCGACGTCCTGCGCGAGCTTGCGCGCATGCGCATCGAACACGGCACGCTCGCTCTGGACCGCGCGCGGGGCGTCGGCGACGAGGTCATCGGGAAACTCGACCGGGCTGCGGCCCTCGGTCTCCGCCGCGAGCCGGATCACCCGGGCGGCCATCGCGCCGCGGCGCTCGCGGATCTCGCCGAACTGCGAAGCAAAATTGGTGTCCTCGATCCGCGCCAGCGGCTGATCCTTGTCGACGATCGCGCCTTCCTGCACCAGGAGATCGGCAATGATGCCGCCTTCCAGCGATTGCACCACCTGGGTCTGGCGCGATGGCACGACCTTGCCGTTGCCACGCTTGACTTCGTCGAGCACGGCGAAATGCGCCCAGATCAGGAAGGTGAAGAACAGGCCGAGCGAAGCGAGCAGCAGCATCCGCGCTGTCTTCGGCGTGCGCAGCTCGACGGCAGCGCGGATGTCGTTGGAGAACGCGAAATCGCTGTGCGCCATGTCACCTCGTCCCCTGGACCGGCTTCGCGGTGTGGCTCGCGGCCGGCGCCGCCGCGGGCGGCTGCGGACGCAGCATGGTGAGGATCTGCGCGGTCGGCCCGTCGGCGACGATCTTGCCGGAGTCGAACACCAGGATGCGGTCGACGAGGGACAACAACGACGGCCGGTGGGTCGAGACGATGATGGACATCTCGCCCTTGGCCAGCAACTTCAGGCGCTCGAGGAATTCGCCCTCGCTGCGAACGTCGAAATGCGCGGTCGGCTCGTCGAGGAACAGCACGCGCGGCTTACGGATCAGCACGCGCGCCAGCCCGATCGCCTGCTTCTGCCCGCCCGACAGGCTGCGGCCGCCTTCGGCGATCATCATCTCATAGCCCTGCGGATGGCCCGCGATGAAGGTCTCGACGCCGGCGAGCCGCGCCGCCTCCAGCACCTCCTCATCGGTCGCTGCGGGGCGGCCGAGCGTGATGTTGTCGCGCAGCTTGCCGTAGAACAGGTCGGTGTCCTGCAGCACGAAGCCGATGCCGGCGCGCAGATCGGCCGGATCGTATTGCTGGATGTCGATGCCGTCGATCAGGATGCTGCCTTCGGTCGGCGGATAGAACGCGGTCGCGAGACGGCCGACCGTGGTCTTGCCGGAGCCGACGCGGCCGATGATGCCGATCTTCTCGCCCGGCTTGATGTCGAAGGAGACGTTGTCGAGCGCCTTGGTCTGGCTTCCCGGATAGGAGAAGCTGACATTCTTGAACTGGATGCGGCCCTGGTTGATCTCGCGCGCGACGTAGATCTTTTCCGGCGGACGCTCACGGTCCAGCGACATCAGCCGGTCGATCGAACGCAGCGCCGACGTCGTCTGGGTGAAGCGCGTCATCAGGCCGGCGATGCCTGCGATCGGACCGAGCACGCGCCCCGACAGCATGTTGGCCGCCACCAGCGCGCCGACCGAGAGCTTGCCGTCGAGGATCAGGAACACGCCGACGACGACCAGCAGCAGGCTGCAGAACTGGCTCGCGACGCTCGCCGCGGTCATCGCCATCGACGCCCAGAACTGGACGTCCTCGCTGGAGCGCGCCTGCGCCGCCACCGAGCGCTCCCACACCGTCTGCACGCGGCTCTCGCCGGCGACCGCGCGGACTGTCTCCATCCCGTTCAGCGATTCCACCAGGATGCCGTGACGCGCGGCGGATTGCGCCTGCATCTGCCGCATCGCGCGTTCGAGCGGCCGTTGGATCAGCAGCCCGACGGCAATCATCACCGGCAGCATCAGCAGCGGAATCCAGGCGATGGGACCCGCGATGATGAACAACACGATGATGAAAACGACCGCGAACAGCATGTCGGTCGCCGAGACCACGGTACCGGACGTGAAGAACTCGCGCACCGAATCGAAGTCGCGGAGCTGGTTGGCGAGGATGCCGACCGATGGCGGCCGCTTGTCCATCTTCAGCGACATCACGTGCTCGAAGATGTTGGCGGCGAGCACCACGTCGATCTTCTTTCCGGTCATGTCGATGATGCGGCTGCGCACCACCTTGAGCAGGAAGTCGAATCCGATGGCCAGCATGAGGCCGACGCCGAGCGCGACCAGCGAGGGGATCGCGCCATTCGGAATCACCCGGTCGTACACGCTCATCGTAAACAGCGGCGCCGCCAGCGCCAGGATGTTGACGATGAATGCGGCGATCGCGACATGGCCGTAGTTGGCGCCGAAGCGGCTGACCACCGACCAGAACCAGTGCGTCTTCGACACCTCGCCGGCCGCCGCCACGCGCGGATCGACGACTGCGGCGGGCCGCACCAGATAGGCGAAGCCGACATATCGCGCCGCGACCGCCTCGAAGCGCTCGATCGCCGGCTGTTCGCGGCGCGAGGGATCGACGATGGTGAGACGGCCGGCGGCCTCGTCGATCGTCAGCAGGATGCGCGTGGTGCCGTCGTGAAACATCAGCACGCAGGGCAGCACCAGCGCGGGTATCTCGCTCAGCGGCCGTTCGACCAGTTGCGCCTCGAGCCCGGCCCGCTGCGCGGCGCGCTCGTACAGCGCGATGCTGAGCACGCCGCTTTCGAGCGGCAGTCCGGACAGCAGCGCGCTGCGGCTCAAGGCGCGGCCGTGATGAGCTGCGAGGTAAAGCAGACTGTCGCTGAGAGGATCAGCTGCCGGTACGGCTGTGCTCATCTGCGGCATCACATGCGCCGTCTCTTCGAGCTCGAACCTTGTCGGACGAATATTCAACAACGCCTCGGAAATCCATCTGGCCCAACGACCCACGCGGGCCTGCACCCATCGCTTCTTGCTAATAATTTGCTCTAGCCCAGTTCTTTGGCCTGCACCCGACTTTTTCGAGACTTTTACGGGTGTTTCTCGACAATCTCAGCGCAAAGTAAATGCATATGGTGAAAAGCCGGCGCGAGATGCACCGGCTTTTGTTAGTTGCAGCTATTTCGACGCGGGCCCGTTGAGGCTCTGAGCAAATCCGCCGTACTTTCCGGAGGTAACAAACAACGTCGTATCCTCGGGATCGCTCGAGGCCCACCGATCCCCAAAGGTAATCGGTGCAGGATGCTTCGGCGTACCATCATGCAGGCCGAACAGCGGCACCGGGCCTGCAGAGCTCAGCGGCTGCGGTCCGGGCGCCGGCGCACTCAGCCGAATGGGAGCCAGACTGTAGCCGATGAAGCCGCTCGGCGTATCCACCGGCTCGGTCTCCGGAGGATGCCCGGTCTTCAGGTAGTTCAGCATCTGGCCCATCGCGGCGAGCAGCTGATAGTCCGCGAACACCACCACACCGCGCGCAGACACCAGCGACACGTTGGCGTTGAAGTATTGGTTCTGCGAGTTGAGGAGATCGATCAGCGTGCGCTGGCCGAGCTCATACTCCTTGTTGTAGGCGACGAAGGTGCGGCGGGCCGCTTCGACATCGCGGACGAGAGCCGAGACG
This sequence comes from Bradyrhizobium sp. HKCCYLRH2060, assembly GCF_051168135.1. Taxonomy (NCBI): domain Bacteria; kingdom Pseudomonadati; phylum Pseudomonadota; class Alphaproteobacteria; order Hyphomicrobiales; family Nitrobacteraceae; genus Bradyrhizobium; species Bradyrhizobium sp. HKCCYLRH2060. The sequence goes on along the minus strand of NZ_JBNPUK010000004.1, from coordinate 262,225 downwards.
CGATCAGCCGTGATGATCCGAGCCGCCCAGGCCTTGTCGATCGACTCCAGCGCATCGCGCTGCAGGCGAGCATGCTTCTGCTGCTCCTGGATCATCCGCTGCGCGGCTTCCTCGCGGCGCCAGCTGTTCTGGCCGCCGTTGAAGATATCCCAGGACGCAACGACCTTGCCGCTGACTTCGTCGTAACGATTGTTGTAGGTGATCGATTCCTTGCCGGTCGTCGCGCGGCCTTCCAGCGAAAGCGTCGGCAGGAAGGTGCCGGTGGTGGCATCGAAGCCGCGCTTGGCGGCCGTCACGTCCGCCGCGGCAGCGCGCAGGGTCGGATTGAACTTGTAGGCGATGTCGAGCGATTCCGCCTTGTCGCGCGGCATGTCGGACAGCCGGCCGGGGAAACGCAGATTATAGGGCTCGACGCCGACGACCTTGCGGTACTTCGCCCGCGCCACTTCGAGGCTGAGACGGAATTCTTCGAGCACGGCCTGTGCTGCCGCGACCCGCTCCTCGGCCTGCTGCGTGTCGCCCTCGCCGGCCCGGCCGCCCTGGAAACGGGCCAGCACGTTCTTGCGCAGTTCGAGATGAACCTTGAGGTTCTTGTCGGCCAGCGCGACCAGCCTGGAGTAGCGCACCACGTCGACATAGGCTTCGGCGGCATCGAGACCGATCAGCTCGGTTCGCTCCAGCACGCGGTACGCGGCGGCATCGACCCGCGCGGCCTGTCGCCACACTTCATTGATCGAGGAAAAACCATCGAACAGCAACTGGCGGACCACCACGCCGGCCTCGCGGCCGCGCAGGTAGCGGCCGTTATTGCTCGGCGACGGCGAGACATACTGCTTGAGCATCTCCGGCCCGGCGCTCGCATCGAGCCGGACCTGCGGCAGCAGCGTGCCCTGGGACTGGCGAAGCTCGGCTTCGGTGGCCCGCCGGTTGGCTGCGGCCTCCCCGACGCCGGGATTGGTCTTCACCGCCTGGTTGATGGCATCCTGGATGGTGAACGGCTCAGCGCCCAATGCCGGGCTGAAGCTCATTCCCACAACGCATATCAAAATGGGTGTATATATGCTCTTGAACATACGGAACCGATAACAAACCCGAGATCGGCTCGCAACGCGACTCGCCACAGTTGCGGCGAAAAATCGACCGGTTGTGGCAGAATAGCTACGCTCCGCCATATTCTCCGGAGCGGGGATTTCAGAATCTGAAGCAAAATCAAAGCAGTGGGAATGAAGTAAAGCCGAGGCGGTGATTTAAAGTCAGCTATTTATTTCACAAAGAAAAATCTCGCCTCGGAGAATGTCGAGTTTTTCGTGTTTGTCTTCAATATGGACCGCTTCCGCGCCATTAAGTGAGATGGGCCCTCAAGCGACACAGCGGAACGGCAACAGGCGATCAGTCGCACGCCATTGCCACGCCGGCCCGCCACGACGGCCGTGAGCAATCGCCGCCCCGGCATCAAGGAACAACGAAGGATCCAATGAATATCGCGACCGACCGCCGGGCCCGAGATGCGAGGCATATATTTCGACGCACGGTCTGCAGCGAAACAATGGCTAAGGGGGTCCATTGCCCTCGAAAATCTCGTCGAGCTGAAAGGCAGTAGATGGTGGGGGAGGCAGGACTCGAACCTGCGAAGCCATGAGGCGGCTGATTTACAGTCAGCTCCCTTTGCCACTCGGGACACTCCCCCGTATCGATGGCAATTCGGGCCGGCCGCGGAACAGCGGCGTCGGGGACCATCAGCGCCATGGAGACGGTAAGACCGCGGGGCCCGGATGAGCGGGCGCGCGCGGCCGGGGCCCTTATGATCGAACCCGCCCCTCGAAGTCAACCAAGGGACGACGAATTTTCCCGCCTGAGCGGTGCCAAATTGCCAGAATCCGCAGGCCGTGACAGAAGCTCGTGCCATGAGCGAACGCGACCGAAAGCCCCCTTTTCGCCGTCCGGGCGGCAAATTCTCCGGCAAACCGCGCGGATTCGAGCGGCCGCAGCCGTGGCGTGAACGCGACCACGGCTCGGATGGCCCCGTCATTCTCTATGGCTGGCACACCGTGACCCTGGCGCTGGCCAATCCGAAGCGGAGGATTCGCAAACTTTACCTGACCGAGAACGCTGCGCGGCGGCTCGCCGACGAGCGGATCGAAACAAGGGTGACGCCGGAGATCGTGCGCCCCAGCCAGATCGACCAGCGGCTCGGTCCGGACGCCGTGCACCAGGGCTTGCTGGCGGAGGCAGATCCCCTGCCCTCGCCGGACATCGACACGCTCGCGGCCGAGGGGCTGATCCTGGTGCTCGACCAGATCACCGACCCGCACAATGTCGGCGCCATCCTGCGCTCGGCGGCAGCATTCGACGTGAAGGCGATCGTGACCACCGCCCGCCACAGCCCGGAGGCCACCGGCGTGCTGGCCAAATCAGCCTCCGGTGCGCTCGAACTGGTGCCGATCATCACGGTGCAGAACCTCGCTCGCGCCCTGACGCGCCTGAACGAGCGCGGCTTCCAGACGGTGGGGCTGGACAGCGCGGGCGAGCAGGACATCGCGGCGGTCGCCTTGCGCGAGCCGCTCGCGCTGGTGCTGGGCGCGGAGGGCAAAGGCCTGCGGCAATTGACGCGCGAGACCTGCAGCGTCGTGGCACGGCTCGACATGCCCGGCGCCATCAAGAGCCTCAACGTCTCCAATGCCGCCGTGCTCGCGCTCTATATCGGCGCGACCCGGATCGGATTGATGCCGAAATGATCAAACGCCCGCGCGCCGAGGCGCACGGGCGTTGGCCTGAACGAATGTCCGGATCAGTAGTAGCGGCGCAGCACGCGCTGGCCGTGATAGTAAGGGGAGGCGCCCCAGCGATAGGCGTGGCGGCGATGGTGATAGCTGTAGACCGGCAGCGCCTGCTCCTCATAGGCCGGATACGGCGCGAAGGCGCCTGGACCGCTGTAGGTCGGCCCCTGGTTGACGTAATAATACTGCCGGGTCGGCTCGGACAGCCGCTCATAGCTCGCGCCGCAGGCGCCGCAGCCGTGGCCATAGGTGTAGCCGGGCTGATAGAAATATTGCGGCCGATACGTCACCGTCGGCTGGTACGTCACGGTCGGCTGATAGGTGACCGTCGGCTGATAGGTGACCTGCGGCGCGCAGGGGGTGGCGTAGCCGCACGGGCCGCAGGCGGTGGCGCCGCAGGCCGCGGCCGGTGCGCTGCCGGCGACGGCGAGACCGGCAATCGCGACAAGTCCTGAAATTACTCCACGCATAATTCTCTCCTGTTGATCTGTTCTTGCTTGTCTTGCTTGTGTTTGGCTGTCGATGGTGAGTTGCTCGCTAGCGGCGGTAGGCCGGCGGCCGATTGGGATAGCCGCGCGGATCACCATCGGGCGGAGCCAGGATGACGGCAGGCGGATACATCGGCACCGCCGGCTCCGGCGGCTGCATCTGGGATTGAGCGCCCCACGAGCGGGAATAGCTCTCGGCGGGTTTCGGCAGCTTGCGATCGGCCGGCGGCTCGATCTCCATCCGGCCATAGCCGGGCCTCGCTCCGAGGGTCGGATAGTAATGGCCGACATATGGCTCGGGCGGGACCGTGCGGCCGCCATAGATCGTGGGCTGCATGTATTGACCCTTGCCGAGACTGGACTGGCCTTCGACGACAGCATAGGAGGCATCGATGCCGTCGATGACGACGGGCACGCCGGGTCGCTGGGGAATGACGATCTCGAAGCCTTCGCTCGCGAGCGCGGCGGAAGAGGTCCCGATCACAATCACAAAAGCCGTTGCAATACGCATGAATTCACGCCCCGGTTGCCGTCCTACAAATACCGCAACGCGCGCCCTGATGGGTTAAACGCGCACATCAATCTGCCGGTAAGACTAACGCGCGAGCCATCATTCCGGGTTAAAGCTCCGGTCGGGTTCACGCGTGAGGGTTAATGGCTGATCATCAGCCCGCGCGGTCGCGACCATCGTGCGCAGCCCGATCGCGGATGTCACCAGCCCGACGGCTCCCTCAACCGCCCGGTTGGCCCGCTAGCCCCGCACGCGACGATCGCGATCAGTGTCGACAACGCGCGCCGCCGGCCGTCGTGAAAAACGGCGTGACCGCGGAACGGCGGCGGCCGGAGGAACTTAGGAGTTGGGGCGCAACGACGGAGTCATCCATGATCAGATCTGCAATTCTCGGGGCTGCTGTTCTCGCGACCGCGCTGGCCGGCCCGGCCATGGCGCGCGACATGCACCACCGCCACCACATGGCCCGCCACGACGGCGCGATGATGCAGCAGCGCGCCGACGCCGGCTGGACCAACAATGGCTGGAACAACGACTGGAATCGCCGCGGCACCGGCTTCTGGCCGGCTGACGTCGCCGCCGGTGCCGTCGGCGCCGCCGCGGGTGTTGCTGGCGCAGCCATCGGAACCGCCGGCGCCATCGCCACCGCGCCGTTCCGCACCGCCGACGCCTATGCCTACGGTCCCGGCCCCTCTTACGGCCAACCGAGCTATGATCGCGGCCCGAACGGCTACTATGGCGACTGGAACAGTTACGCGACCCGCAACGGCCTGGTCTGCCGCCCCGGCACCATGTTCAAGGGCAGCGACGGGCTGATGCACATCTGCCAGTAAAGATCGAGCCGGAGCGGCTTCGACGATCGGCTCCGACAGGGGCGGCCCAACGGCCGCCCCTTTTTGCTGGGCTGATGGGAGAAGCGGCGTTCACGCGGGGAGTAGCCGGACTGCATCAACTCTGGTAGGAACACCGCGCTTCGCGAGACCTCGTCGCAAACTGACGACGAGATCTGCGCCACCAATGTGCCTTCGCCGGCTTAGCTCAGCGGTAGAGCAGCGGTTTTGTAAACCGAAGGTCGGGGGTTCAATCCCCTCAGCCGGCACCAGCTTCCGTGCAGCTGGGATTTGCTGCGGCAATGGCTGTCACCGGCTTTAGGCGTCAATTCGCCCTCGTCCTGACGGCTGGCTTGGCGATGCCGCTCGCCGACGGCGGCCTGGGCGCAGTCCACTCTGGATCCGGCAACGGCCCGCCGCCCGCGCCGGTCGCTCCGATGAGTTGGCCGGGCACCTGATCAGTGACCAACGCCCAACCTTGCGTCGCGCAGAACAGCCCGAGCAGACAGCCCTTGACCGCCAGAATCTTCGGGCCATCGCGCCAGATCGAGACGGCATAGGTCTTGCCGTCCTCGGCGTTGTAGACCTCGCCGCTGTGGCGGCCGTCGGCGTTCAGCTTCAGGCCGAGCAGCATCTGGTGGCCGAGCAGCAGACGGCCGCGCCTGGCCGGATCGGGATTCAGCCGGTCGCGGAACGGCTGCCCCTTGGCATCCGCCACCTCCTTCATCCAGACGATGTAGCCGCAGACGCGGTCGGCCATCGCGCCACAGCGCTCGATGCGGACGCGGGCGCGGCCGTCCTCGGTCAACCATGTGCCGACCGGATCGCCGACGGGAGCGGCGTGACCACGGCCCTCCGCCATCGACAGCAGCAGACTGACGACGATGCGCAACCCGACGCGCAGAACGAATCTCAATGTCATGTCCAGGGACCTCATTGTCTCCATGGCCTCGAGCCACGCGCTCGTCCGATGCGGTGCCATCTGCCCGCGCGGCGCGATCGTTCGCACGGCCCGCTCACTGGAGCTGTGCGACCAGGGCCTCGGCGCCCTTATCGATTCCGGCCTCGGCGGCCGCGAGCGCACCAACGCTGGCTTTGATGTCGTAGGGCGAGGGATATTGCTTGCTGACGAAGGCGCTGAGCAGTCGTCCGCTCGCGGCATCGAAAATCTCCGCCGCATAGAACACCGAGCCGGTCAGTAGTCCTTCTCCGTCGCGTGCACTCTGCACGCCGTTGTAGACGGCTCCGGCGAGATCGAAGCGGGAGGCGATGCCGAGCACCGGCGTATTGGCGACGGCGCCGGTCAGGGTCAGCCGCACGCGCAGGGTATTCGGCCCACGCTGATGGACGATCTGGAAGCGTGTCGAGAGACTTTCCAGGAAGCGCTGCTGCATGTAGGCGGCAAGCGCAGCCTTGTCCCGATCGGACATGTCGCCGAACTGGTGATCCGCGCCGCGATAGATCACGACCGGATCGACCGTCACCTTGTCATAGCTGCGCCAGTCGGCGGCAGCCGCGTAGCGGTAAGGCACCCGGCCCGAGGGATCGGATGTGTTGGGCGCCAGATAGCGCGCCGACGCCACTCCGGTATAGGCCACCGGCGTCACCGTGTTGCACCCCGCGCAGAGGCCTGCGGCGGCGATCGCAGCGAAGCCGGACATCCGAAATCGACTCGTCATCCCCTTCTCCACGACTGCGGCGCCGCTGCCAGCGCCTCACATGATCATCTTTATAAACCGACTAGACGGTTTGTAAATGGCAAATCGAATGAGAAGGAATGCGCGGTCGACAGGGACTTCCGGCGGCATCGAGCGCCATCGGACGCAAGCCAGCCCGACTTCGCTCAGATTGAACCGTCCAAGGCTGGAGATGGCGCCGAGCTCGAGGGTGTCACCGCTCCCCGGTCGTCCCGGCCTGCCGGAATGCAGTCCATTGCTGGTCGTCGAGCAGGCGGGCAAACAGACGGTCCAGGTCCGGCTGCTCCAGCGGCGAGACGCGCAGCATCGTCATCAAGGCAAGCCCACGTGCCGCCGCCCATCGCAGAACCGCGAGATCGGCGTCATCGGCCTCGCCGCGGATCTCGGCTACTCTCTCGGCATCCTTGGCACGGGCATCGGCCAGCAATCCCGGCTCCTGGGCGAGCGCCCCGAGCATGGCCTGCGCCACCGAATATTGCTGTGCGATCAGCTCCCGCGAGATCGCGATCTGCGTCGCGAGCTCGGGCTGATCAGCCGCTTTGCCGGCTTCAGCCCTGTACCTGCTGGCGAATTCGTCGAAATGCAGGATTTGCTGTTCCAGCAGAGCCTTGAGCACCGCTTCCTTGTTGGGAAACTGGTGCATCAGGCCGCCCTTGCTCAGCCCGCTCTCGCGGGCGATGGCGTCGAGCGTCAGCCGCCCCGGACCATCGCGGGCGATGATGGTGAGGGCGGCGGTGAGCGCGGCCTTGCGCGACCGCTCGGAGCGTGAAGGGTTGTCCATCGAAGACTGCGAAGTGCCCGGACGGTGCACGAAGGTTGCGAGCAGATGATCCCCGAAGTCCGGGGCGGCTCGGTCATAGGGGCGAGCCGCCCTCCTCTGTCAAGAAGAGCTCCGGAAAAACCCGCCGCTTAGGAACCATTTGTACGCGACTGGATTTCCGGTATCGCCTTTGGCGGGTGGGGACGAAACGGGTTCAGACTGTGGCAATATTGTTGTCACATCTCACCTAGAACTCCTGCTTATCCCCAGAAGTCACTGGTCTTCAACTTGATTTCGTCAGCCGCTTTTGTTGCAATTGAGGCATCGGGGGACAAGCGTCATGACGTGGAAAGAAGAGCGTGATGCGCTGATCGCGCAGACCATGGCCTTCGTGCAGTCGGTCACCGGCAAGCCCGCCGACTTCGCCCAGTTCGAGCTGCCGACCGTTCCGGTCGGCACCCCCATCACACCGCAGCAGGCCGTGGCCGGTCGCCCGACGCATGCCGCTGTCGAGCACGTGATGGCGAACACCGTCGAAACCGAGGCACGTCGCGGCGGCAACGTGCAAGTTGAGATCTCCGATGCTGTGGGGGAGCCTGCAAGGCCGAGAGCGCCCGACGCCATCGCGTCCGAGGCTTCGTTCGCCACCGCGAGCCCGGTCCCTGGGGAGCGTTTCACAAGCATCGCCTCGCAGCTCGATCTCCAGCGCGACATGCAGGCGGAGATTCGCGCCCGCGTCGCGCGCTTCCGGGCCCATCAGGAGCGCTTCAATCGGGAGCGTCAGGAATATTTCAGCGCGACACTCGCGCGCCTGAAAGCATCGGCCGGACGGAGCGCCCTCCCTGAGGACTAAAGGCGACCGCGCCAAGGATCTCCGATGGCCGAGGGTACACAAACGTATCCGCAATCGACACGCCGGCTCACAGCCAGGCGCACAGCAGCGCCACATTGGCGACGAAGGCGAGCAGCAGCCCAAAGGCGAGCGTCAGCTGGATCCGCCCGCAGAAGATGTGGAGATCGGTTCCCATGGGTTTAACCATCTGGCGATTCTAGCCCCGGAGTCCCACGGATTCTTTTTTCAAAAATTTAGGACTCGTTTACGACTCGGGCGCCCGAAAAGGCCCCTTTCCTGCCTCAGGCGCGCCAGTGTCTCGCTGCACGTGCCGTTCATTCTCGGTTCATCCTTCGCTTCTCCGGAGCTGTTTGGAATGCCCTACGCGCTGTTTTGCAACGACGCCAAGTTGAGCAAGGCCTATCCGACCGAGGGAGACGTCTGGAGGCTGGCGCGGCAGAGTGGGCTGGTGGTGGACGTGATGATCAATGCGCGATCGACCGCGCATCTGCAGCTCGACAATGATTACGAGATCCGGCCCTGCGCCGCCGAGCCCGAGGAAGATCCCTGGCAGAACCGTGCCGAAGCCGAGCAGGAGTTCAACATCCCGTTCGCATCCTGAGCGGCTGCGGCGGAAGCGCGCCTTGGATGATACCATAGGCTCTATGCACGGCTGATCCCGGAGCCTCGGCGTGCCCAGACCGAAGCCGCCGGCAGAAGACATTCACGCATTCATGCCCGTCCGCTCCCGCGGACGACTTGCCTTGATCAAGGATTTTTCGACAGACAGACCCGCGATCAGCGGGCAGCCGGAGCTGCCCGCTGGAAGGTCGCCATGAAGCCCGTTCTCAGGGCGTCGCCGTCGCCAGCGATACCGTTTCGGCCGGAAGGGCGACACAGGCGCGCTTGCGGCTGACGCCGCGGATCGCACCGGTCACCTTCAGCACCTTGCCCGACGGGCAGGACGCGGTTTGCACCAGCGCCACCTCGTAGGGGGCCAGCATCAACGGTTCGGACTTCAGGACGGTCTGGGCGGAGCACGGCAAAACAGCCGCCGACAACAACAGCACGGACACCAAGATACGCATGTGGGATGATCCATCAAACCGGCGGACTGATAATATCAACTGATGGCGAAAGTTTCACGAAGGTTTGAAAATTTTTTCGCACCGCGTGAGCGTCCTCGAAACCATCGCCGGCCACCCGCCGGACAACAACACGCCCGCACCAGACGGCGCGGGCGTGTTGGAATTGAGGCGCGATACGCTCGACCCGGAAGCCGTCGGCCAGGGGCTCGCGACCTCGCTTAGTACTTGCTGGCGGCCGGCCCGCCCCAGCCGAAGCGATAGTTCACGCCGACCTTGACCGTATGCTCGTCGCCGTTGAAGCGGCTGCCCACGACCGGAGCCGGTCCGCCCGTGAAGGTCGTATTGCCGAAATTGTAGTACTGGTATTCGGCCTTGGCCGACCAGTTCGGCGCGAACATGTATTCGAGGCCGGCGCCGACGGTGTAGCCGTCCTTGGTATTGCCGGACGTGGTGAAGCCCGTCGGCACGCCGGCGACGCTCACCCCGAGATTGTTGCCGTCCCGCCAGGCGTAACCGCCCTTGGCGTAGAGCAACGCCGGTCCCCAGGTGTAGCCGAGACGGCCGGTGACCGAGCCGAGCTGGTTGGCGCCGGTCGAGGTCACGACCGTCGCCCCCGGGAAGCCGAAATTGGTCGTGTTGCGGTCCATCCAGCTGTACTGGGCCTCGATGCCGAGCACCCAGTTCGGGGCAAACTGGTAGTCGAAGCCACCCTGCACGCCGCCGAGAAAGCGCCCGTTGTTGCCTTCCAGGCTGTTGTTGCCGGCGAAGGCGCCGCCGAGGTGACCACCGAGATAGAAGCCGGTCCAGTTGTAGATCGCCTGAGGGGGCGTGTAGACCGGCGCCTTGGTGTAGGTGCGCGGAGGCATGTCGGCGGCGAAAGCCGGGGCAGCCAAGGTGGTCAAGGCCACTGCACTGATCAAAAACCGCTTCATGGGACGTCCCCGTTATTCGTTTGCGACATCTATCGAACATCATGGCCGCATTTGGGTTGCCCGGCGGCGGTGACGCAGCTGTGATTGCTGCTGCGGTGTCACCAGAGGGCAACAAAGGCCTTTTGTTCCATAGGCTTCCCGAATATTTCGTGAAGCTGACGCCTCGCCCGACATTTGGTCGCCGCAAGGCGACAAAGCGTTCGGCCCGTCCCTGATTTGTGATCGGACGAACCGCTTGGCAAGGCGCTGCGACGACGTGGCAGGCCGTCGAAAACGCCGCGGCCTAACGCGTGAGGCCGGCCAGCTCCGGGAATGGCGTGTAGGTCGACCCGGCGCAGAGCTCGCCGGCATCCTCGACCAGGCGGTCGAACCGGCCGTCGACGAACACCGCCGCCCGCTCCTGCGCCGGACGGTAGCTGCCGTCGGACTCGCGCGCCGCATAGCGGAGACAGCTCACATAACGCAGCCGGCCACCGACCGTCCGTTGCACCGGCTCCGCCATGACGCCGTCGCGCACCCCGACCGGATTGTTCAGGTAGGTCCTCAGATAGGACAGGATCTCGCTGCGGTGGTTGGTCGGAAACGGCTGGCTGCCGACGCCACGATCACCGGTATAGGCGATGCCGCGATTGTCCTCGCTCATGAACGCGGCCGGACCGCCGCTCGCGCAGCCGGTCAACAGCAGCGCCAGCACGGTCGCCGGCCACCAGCTCGATCTCCCCATCCCCACGGCGCCCAACTCTTGCAAGCCAATCCCGCGGTCGTTCTAGCTCAAAGCCGACACCCGGGAAATCCGTCCCGGCTCACGCCTTCGTCAAGCCGCGACCGCCGGAGCACTCTGGCGCTCCGGCGGTCGACGATCAGATCTGGCTTGGCCAGGCCGTGGCCGGATCAGCCGCGGCGGGTCGCCGGCGTCACGCGCTTGAGGCTCACCTTGTTGTGATGGCTGAGATGCGCGACGTGGCGATGCTTGTGGCGGACAAGCGAGGCATGCGGCTTGGTCTTCGTCTTGCCGACGGTGGGCTTCATCTCGTTGGCCTTGTCGCCGGCCTGCATCGCGCCCGGCTTGGTGGCGTCGGTCTTGGCCGCATCGGTCTTGCTCACATCGGTCTTCGCGGTGCCAGTGGTCTGGCTGGACTTCGCGGACGTATCGGTTTTTGCAGGACCAGCGGCGAACGCGGGCGCAGCCAGGATCGACGCGGCGAGCAGCGCAACAGACATTGACTTCAGCATGGTCATCTCCGTGATGTGAAGATCTGGAGGCACCATCCAGTCCGGATAGGCTCGTGATCATGGAGACGACGATAGGGAACCGGCACTGAACCCACCCTGAAGTAAAGCGGTGTTTTCAGTTCATGGACATGAAGGGATAGTCATCGAGGTGACTGGTCTGTCATCATGTCGTCCGTATAATGCACCGATCGCGGCGCAAAATCCGCGCAAATGGCCGGGAATATTTCGCAGCTGCGGGAGTTCTTCTCCGTACGCAGTCACCTGTTGGATCGACAACTCGGGAGATACGAATGAAAAAGTCTGCGATCAGGATTGCCACGCTGGCTCTGTTCTCGATGGCCGTGGCCTCCGGGCCGCTGCTTCTGTCGAAGGCCTATGCCGCGGGCAGCGATACCCCGTCTGCGCCGCCGGCGTCGGATTCGGGCAAGAAGAAGAAGGACAAGAGCTCGAGCATCGAAGATCCGAAGTTCCTGGCGGCCTATCGCACGGCCTACACCTCGATCTATGATCGCGGCGACTACACCACCGCGATCCAGCAGCTCAAGGCGCTGAACCGCGAGGACGTCGCCGACGTCGCCAACCTGATCGGCTACTCCTACCGCAAGCTCGGCAACTACCAGGCCTCCAAGCAGTACTACGAGCAGGCCCTGGCGGATGATCCGAACCACGTGCGCACCTGGCAGTATTACGGCCTGTGGCAGCTCGAACAGGGCAACCGCGAGCAGGCCAAGTACCACCTCGACAAGGTCGCACAGCTCGCCGGCACCAACAGCCCCGAATATCGTTCGCTGGCCGACGCGCTGGAGAAACAGCCGGGCACCGGCCTCGTCTACTGACGGCGCGATCGGAGCAGCTCTGATCTCGACAGTGGCGCAACCCGAAAGGGTTGCGCCATTTTCGTTTGTCCCATGTCCCTCGTCCGCTATGGATAGGATGTCTCGCAGTTCATTTTCATCACGTCTTTTGGACAGGAGATTGCCTCGTGGAGCCCTGGCTTGGCGCAGCACTCGATTACATCAAGGATTGGCTGGCCTTTCAGGTCGCGGTCTCCGAGCAGCCCGGCTGCATCCTTGCGATCGCCCATCGCGGTGAGATCGTCCTGGAGGCGGCCTACGGCCACGCCAATCTCGACAGCGGCGAGAAGCTGACGCCGCGGCACCGCTTCCGCATCGCCTCGCACACCAAGGCGTTCACCGCCGCAGCCCTCATGCGCCTGCGCGAGCAGAAGCGGTTGAAGCTCGACGACACCGTCGGACAATACGTCAAGGATCTGCATCCGGACGTCGCCGCGGCCACGCTGAACCAGCTGCTGTCGCACACGGCGGGCCTGATCCGCGACGGCAAGGATTCCGGCCAGTTCACCGACGGCCGCTCCTATCTCGACAAGGATGAGCTGCTGGCCGAGCTGAAGCTGCCGCCGGCGATCGATCCCAACAGCCGCTTCAAATATTCCAACCACGGCTACGGCCTGCTCGGCCTGGTCATCGAGGCGATCACCGGCGAGCCCTACCCGACCTGGCTGCAGCGCGAGATCATGACGCCGCTGGCCTTGCGTGAAAGCGCGCCGGACATGACGCTGCTTGGCAAGGGCATCCCGTTCGCGCGCGGCCATTCGCGCACCGTCCCCGTGGGCCGCCGTGTCGTGATTCCCGGCGACAATCCGACCAACGCGATCATGGCCGCCGCCGGTGTGGTCGCGACGGCAGCCGACACCGCCCGCTTCTTCGCCCAGCTCGCCCCGAACGCGAAGAAGAGCCTGCTGTCGGTCGCGAGCCGGCGCGAGATGATCCGGCGGCAATGGCGCGTGCCCCAGGACGTCGAAGAGGCCTATTACGGCCTGGCGCTCATGAGCGGGACGACCGCCGGCTTCGACTGGTTCGGCCATGGCGGCGGCTTTCAGGGCTACATCTCACGCACCTCGGTCATTCCCGCGCGCGACATCACGATCACCGTGCTGACCAATGCCGTCGACGGCTGGGCGCCCGGCTGGGCCAATGGCGTCAAGTTCATCCTGCAGGCCTTCGCCACCCATGGCGCACCGTCGCGCAGGACGCGCGATTGGACCGGCCGCTGGTGGACGCTGTGGGGCGCCGTCGATCTCGTCCCGTTCGGCGAGAGGGTCATGGTCGCCAATCCGGTGTTCATCAACCCGTTCCTCGATGCCGCCCGCATCGAGGTGACCGGACGCGATACCGGGCGCATCGTGCACGCGGCCGGCTATGCCAGCCATGGCGAGGCGGTCAGGCGAGTCCGCACCAAGTCCGGCGTCAGCGAGATCTGGCTCGCGGGCGCACGGGTGCGGCCCGAACGCGTGGTGAAGGCCGAGATGGAGCGGAAATATCCGAAAGGGCGCCGGAAGAAGGACGCGTAGGCGCAAACATGGTGCGTAGCCCGGGTGAGCGCAGCGATACGCGGGTTCTCGCACCCAGCTCGTGTGAACCCGGATATTGCTGCGCTCATCCGGGCTACTTGCTTGGCCTACTTCATCAGCGCCTCGGCCTCGCCGCGGAACGCTTTGCGCGCGTCGTCGCGGGAATAGAACATGTGCCCGCCGGGATAGACCACGAGCTTGACCCGCGGCGGCCGCGCGAAGGCGGGCAGCTGGTCGAGCAGGATCTTCGAGCCGTAATACGGCGTGGCGAGATCGAACAGGCCGTGGCCGACCAGCAGCTTGAGCTTGGGATCGAGCGCGAGGATCTGCCGGAGCTCGGCGGTGGACTCCGGCGGGCTGGTGCCGCGGCCGAAATCCCATGACCGGTTCACGGCTCCGCTCAGCAGCTCATAGGAGCCCTCGGGGCGCCAGTTCAGCTTGCGCGTCGTCAGCTCGACCGCCGCACTGGTCAGCGGCGCAGTGAGTACGTCACCCGATGGATCGGAGCTGCGCGACCGACTCGAATCCGGATAGGGATCGATGCCGAGCACCGAGCCGTCATAGCGGCCGGTGATGCGGCCGTTCTTGCGGTCGAACTCGCGGCGAAACTCCGAGACGTCGAAGCGCCCGGCCAGCCTGCGGCTGACCGCCTGGTCGATGCCGGTCAGGCTCGCGACCTTGTCGGCGAGCCGATTGGTTGCTTCCACATCGGCCTCGCCCTTGACGAGGTCGAGCAGGAACTCGCCGCTGGCGTAACGCTCGACGTCGGCAAGATCGGCGCGGGTCACCGGCCCCTTCAACTGCTTGGCGACGGCGGCATAGCTCGGCAGGCTCGCGACATATTGCATCAGGCTCGAGCCGGAATAGTCGCGAAAATCCATCAGCGGCGACAGCAGGATCAGGCCGCTGATGCCGATGCCCTGGTCATGCTGCAGGTTGTTGACGATCTTCGGACCGCGAATGCCGCCATAGCTCTCAGCCGTGATGAACTTGGGCGATGCGAGACGGTCGTGCTTCTCCAGCCAGCGACGCACCACGAGCGACAGCGAACGCACGTCGCCATCGACCGAGAAGAACCGTTTGCGCACCTCGTCGCCGGTCGCGACGAAACGGCTGTAGCCGGTCCCGACGGGATCGATGAACACGAGATCGGTAAAGTCGAGCCAGGTGTCTGCATTCGGCATCAGCTCCGGCTTCGACGAGGGCGTCACGCTGGCCGCATCGATACCGATCCGCCATGGACCGGCATTGCCGAGTTGCAGATAGGCGGATGAGGCGCCAGGGCCGCCGTTGAAGAAGAAGGTCACCGGGCGGCTGGCGCGATCGGCGCCATCGAGCTGATAGGAGGTGTAGGCGATGTCGGCCTGCGGCTCGCTCTTGTCGTCGAACAGGCGGATCGAACCGGCAGTCGCCGTGAACGACAGCGTGCGGCCGGGCAGTTCGAGCTTCTGCGTCGTGGTGGAGTCCGGCGGCAGCTTGTGCTGCTCGGCGGTCGATGCTGAGCCGGGCGGGCTCGCGGCGCGATTTCCAGCCGAGCCGGTGCGATGTGACCCCGGCGCTGCGGCGTCCTGCGCCGCCGGTGGCGCGTCCTCGGCGTGCAGGGCCGGCCCGGCGAGCACTGTCGTCAAGGCCAAGACCATCAGACCGGGCCACGCGACGGACGATCTCAAACCTGCCATCAGCTCACTCCCTCGACCAGGCGGTTGGCGTAACTCGCCATTTCTGCAAGCGCATGAACCGCGGCTTGGGAGCAAGCTCAAGCAACTCTTCCGTGATCCAGGTCACATCAGCACCCGTGCCTGGTCCCCTCAGGTGTGTTATGGGCTCGAACCTCTCCAGCGCTTCCGACGTCCCATCACCGGGACACCCAGGTTTGGGACAAGAGGCGCGCCGCCGATCGCGATCACGGAGTTCATCATGAAGTTGCCGACGCTCATCATCGCAGCCCTCACCGGGCTCGCCGGACCGGTCGTGATTGGACCGCCGGCGGCCTGGGCCGGCCCGCCGGCGGCGCTGGTCGAGGACGTCCAGGGGGATGTGGCCGGCGCCGAGCTGATGGACTATGTCGCGCCCGGCCAGGTGATCAAGCTTGGCCCGGATGGCGCCGTGGTGATGAGCTACCTCAAATCGTGCCGGCGCGAGACGGTCAACGGCGCCGGCAGCGTCACCGTCGGCCCCGGCGAAAGCACGGTCGACGGCGCGACGCTCAAGAGCGACATCGTCAATTGCGACGCCAGCCACGCACAGGCCACCTCGCGCGAGACCAGCGAGGTCGCGGCCACGATCGTGCGCAGCGTCGGACCGGACAGCGCACCGGTGGCGCAGGCGATCATCTACAGCGCGTCGCCCATCTTCGAGGCCAAGGGCCGCGGCACGCTGGTCGTCGAGCGCCTCGACCAGCCCGGCGAGCGCCAGCAGGTCGAGCTCTCGGGCCGGCAATACAAGGGACGATTCTACGATTTCGCCGGCACCAGCCACCCGCTCACGCCCGGCGGCACCTATGTTGCGAGCTTCAGCAACGCGCGGATCGTGTTCAAGGTCGACGCACAGGCCAAGGCGGGGCCTGGACCCGCGGTCGGGCGATTGATCCGGTTCAACTGAGACCGAAGGCTTTTATCGGTGGCGATCGGACGCCGGACGCGCGACGCCATTGCCGTCATCGCCATCGCGCTGGCGTGCGCGGGCCTGTTCGTGTCGCCAGTCTTCGAGCGCGGCCGTGGCCTGTCGCTGGATGCGCTGACATGGCTGCGCTTCGAGACCTTCGGCAACCGTCACGATGCGGCGGCGAGTCCGGCGGTGGTGATCGCGGTCGACGAGGAGAGTTACCAGGCGCCCCCCTTCAAGGGTGCGCCGCTGTTGACATGGACCGGCGAGATCGGCCGCGTGATGACGGCCGTGCTCGATGGCGGCGCCAAGGTGGTCGGCTTCGACATCGTGTTCCAGACATCGATCGAGCAGTCGGAGATTCCGCTCGGCGACAGCACCCTCGGCGAGAAGACGCGCGGCTTCGATCGCGACTTCCTGCGCGCGCTCGCTGCCGCGGCCGCCGGCGGCAAGGTGGTGCTGGGCGAGATCTTTGCCGAGCCGCCGATCCTGCCCGCGCCCGGCCAGCGCATCGCGGTGCGCCAGCAGCAGAATCTTCGTCCGCTCAACACCTATACTGACAGCGACGATGTCGTCCGCCGCCATCCGCTGACGCTGTCGGTCGACGGCAAGGCAGTCCCGAGCATGGCGCTGGAACTGGCGGGGCGCGCAACCGGCACCGCGCCGCTCATTGCCGCTGACGGCGTCACACTCGGTGCGTACAAGGTGCCCGGCAGCGTGCCGAGCACCATGACCCTGAATTTTGCCGGCGGCGCCCAGGACATTCCGACCTACTCGTTCGCCGACTTGCGCGCCTGCGCGCTGAAAGGCGACAAGGACTATTTCCGCCGCGAGTTCGCCGGCAAGGTCGTCCTGCTCGGCACCGTCGGGATCGAGGATCGGCGGCTCACCTCGAAGCGCTTCGCAACCCGTGCCGAGGGCGCGCGGCGGCCGCGCTGCGTGCTGGACGAGCGCAGGATCGCCGAGACGTTCGCCCGCAGCACCATTGCCGGCGTCTACATCCACGCCACGGCGGTGAACAATCTGGTGCGGCAGGACGCGGCAACCGAACTCGGACGCCCTGCGATCTACGCCATCGCCGCAACCATCGCGCTGCTTGCCGCGCTGCTCGCCCGACTGCTGCGGCCCGCCTCCGCAGCGGCCATCCTGGCCGTGGCCGCCCTGCTCTACACCGTGCTCGCAACCGCTCTCTTCGACCATGCCTACGCGCTGCCCCTGGCGGAGCCGCTCGCAGCGGGCGTGCTCGCGCTGGCAGCGACCACCGGCTATCGCTTCATGGTCACCGACAAGGACCGCAGGCTGCTGCAGAAGAGCTTTGCCTATTACCTCGCACCGCACGAGATCGACCGCATGCTCGCTTCGCGCCGGCTGCCGCAACTCGGCGGCGAGACCCGCGAGGTCACCGTGTTCTTCTCCGACATCGAGGGCTTCTCGCGCCTCGCCGAGCAGATGACGCCGGAGCAGCTCATGGCCCTCACCAACGAATATCTCTCGGCCATGACCGACGTCATCGAAAGCCACGACGGCTATGTCGACAAATACATCGGCGACTCCGTGGTCGCCGTGTTCGGCGCTCCGCTCGACGATCCCGATCATGCGCGCAGCGCGGCGCGTGCGGCGCTCGACTGCAAGGCGAAGCTCGCCGAGCTCAACAATACGTCGACGGCGTTCCAGGGCATCAAGGTGGCGCAGCGCATCGGCATCAACAGCGGCGCCGCGCTGGTCGGTAATTTCGGCTCGCAACGCCGCTTCAACTACTCCGTCATGAGCGACTCAGTGAACGTGGCCTCGCGACTCGAGGGCGCCAACAAGTTCTACGGCACCACGATCATCGCCTCCGAGAGCACGGTCGCGCTTGCCGGCGCCGACTTCGCCTGGCGCGAGCTGGACACCATCCGCGTCAAGGGTCGCGAGCAGTCGCTGAAGATCTACGAGCTGCATGGCCGCGCCACCGAGCTCGCGCCGGAGGAACAGGTCCTGCTCACCGGCTATGCCACCGGCCTCGCGCATTGGCGCGCCGGCGAGCTGCCGCAAGCAGCCGACTGTTTCGGGCGAGGCGCACCGAGCGATCCTCCGAGCCGCCTCTTCGCCGAGCGGGTGAAGGCAACCTTGGGGACCGGCTCCCCCTCCTGGGATCCCGTGCGCAGCCTGCAGGAAAAATGACGCCCCGATGACGTCCGCGCGTGCGCGCAGTCCGGGCACATCAGCCTCATCCCGGCCCCATTGCCCCAGGATACCGGCCGCGATGGACAAGCACGGGCAAGGTCGGCTAGACGACACGGCGCCTGTTACCGGCCAACCGACCAGCGAGCCCTGCGACGCATGACCACGTCCAAGCGATATGAGCGGATCGCCTTCGTTGCGAGTCCGAGCGCCGAGGCCCACGCCGCGCTGACGCAGCTCTCCGCGCTCTATGGCAACTCCGATCCGGACCTGGCGGACGTCGTGGTCGCGCTCGGCGGCGACGGCCTGATGCTGCAGACGCTGCACGACCACATGCGCTCGGGCAAGCCGATCTACGGCATGCATCGCGGCACGGTCGGCTTCCTGATGAACGAATTCAGCACGATCGATCTGCATGGACGGCTCGAAGCGGCGCAGGAATCGGTGATTCATCCGCTGCTGATGCGGGCGACGGATGCCGCGGGCGTCGTTCACATCCACCACGCCATCAACGAGGTCTACCTGTTCCGCCAGACGGCACAGACCGCGCGGCTGCGCATCCTGATCGATGAGCGCGAGCGCATGCCGGAGCTGATCGCCGACGGCGTGCTCGTCGCGACGCCCGCGGGCTCCACCGCCTATAATCTCTCCGTGCAGGGCCCGATCCTGCCGATCAACGCCGCGCTGCTGGCGCTGACGCCGATCAGCGCGTTCCGGCCGCGGCGCTGGCGCGGCGCCCTGCTGCCGAACACCGCCTATGTGATCATCGAGGTGCTCGAAGGCGACAAGCGGCCGGTCGCGGCGGTGGCCGACCATGACGAGGTCCGCAACGTCCAGCGGGTCGAGGTGCTTTCCGACAAGACGATCTCGATGCGGATGCTGTTCGACGCCGGCCACAGCCTGGAAGAGCGGATCCTGAGCGAGCAGTTCGGCTACTGACATCTCGGTTGTCCGCGCCTTTTTGCGCCTCGGCCGCCCCGCGCAACGCTTTGTTAACCCGCGGCTCCGTATGGTTAATGCGCGTTGACCACCTTCACCGGTGATCCCTCCGGGCCGGCCCAAATGTATCGCATCGACTTCAACAAGCTGCGCTTTCTCGTCT
This sequence comes from Bradyrhizobium sp. HKCCYLRH2060, assembly GCF_051168135.1. NCBI lineage: Bacteria > Pseudomonadati > Pseudomonadota > Alphaproteobacteria > Hyphomicrobiales > Nitrobacteraceae > Bradyrhizobium > Bradyrhizobium sp. HKCCYLRH2060. The sequence goes on along the minus strand of NZ_JBNPUK010000004.1, from coordinate 242,837 downwards.
GCGACGACAACCCGCACATGCGCCGCATCCTGCGCACATTGCTGCATTCGTTCGGCGCCCGCGAGGTCAACGAGGCCGAGGACGGCGCGACCGCTCTCGAGATGTATACCCATTTCTCGCCTGATATCGTCATCACCGACTGGGCAATGCCGATCTTCGACGGCCTCGAGCTCGCGCAGATGATCCGGCAGCCGGAGGCCAAGGGCAATCCCTACGCGCCGATCATCATGCTGACCGGGCATTCGGAGAAGCGCCGCGTCACCGTCGCGCGCGACGCCGGCGTGACGGAATTCCTCGCCAAGCCGATCTCGGCCAAGGGCCTGTATCAGCGCATCCTCAACGTGGTCGCCAATCCGCGGCCCTTCATCAAAACCAAGACCTATTTCGGCCCGGACCGGCGCCGCAACACCAACACGGCCTATATCGGGCCCGAGCGCCGGATCGGCGGCGAGGCGGAGATCTTCCAGCAGCCGTCACTTCTGGATAAAGCGCGCTCCGCAGTTTAGGGGCGCGGCAGTGAGCCGGCGTTAACGCAATCCGGGGATCGGCGCCCAGCGCTCCAAGCTCCTCGGCTATGAATCGGGGCGATGCGTCGAACTGCGTCGGTCGGCATCATCAGGGGATATCGAGATGGCAAAAGACAAGGCCCCGGCGATCCAGGTCAAGACCTACGCCTCGCATCACGTCATCACCCAGCCCAATCCGCTGAAGAAGGTGCTGCGTCGCGCCGAAGAGAAGGATCTCGACGATCCGATCGCGCGCGCCGAAGCCGCGCTCGAAGGGCTGTCCGGCGAGTTCAAGTCGTGGATGGACACCGAGGCCGATCGCCTGACGAAAGCCTATGCAGCAGTCCTCAAGACCGGCTTCGACGACGATGCCTGCGAGGAGATGTTCCGCGCGGCACACGACATCAAGGGCGACGCCGCGACCTTCGGCTATCCCGCCGCCGCCGAGGTTGCCGACAGCCTTTGCCGGATCATCGAGCACGCGCCGGATCTCGAAAAGGTCCCGGCCGAGCTGTTCGAGCATCACGTCAACGCGATCCAGGCGATCGTGCATGATCATACGAAGTATGACAGCGCGACGGTCGCAGGCGAACTGAGCCGCCGGCTGCGCCGCGTGGCGGACGACTATCTGATCCAGGTCAACCGCAACCGGCCGGAGCATCTCGAAGCGATCCTGGCGCCGAGCCTCGTGCCGAGCGATCAGCCGTAATCGGATGGCGATCACGTAGGATGGGCAAAGCGCCGCCGCAAAGCGGCGGTCGCGTGCCCATCATGGATCGGCGGTCTTTGCAGCAAGTCGGTGGGCACGACGCCCCCGCGCGCTCGAACGTGGCAATATCTGCGACGCGCCTTTGCCTACGCTACGGCAGCGCACACGGTTCACGCCGCGATCAGTCCGAACTCCAGCCCGGCGACGAAATCCTCGGCCATCACCTCGTCGCAGAACTCACGGGCCTCGTCGCGCGCGGATTCGGTGGCGAAGCGGCGCAGCAGGATCAAGAGCGGCGCCGCCGCGTCGCGGTCGGTGGCGCAATGGGTGAGCACGCGCTCCACCATCTTGCGGCGCAGGATCGCTGCCCCGCTCAAGGTGTCGGCAAAGCCGTTCTCGCGGCAGACCTCGAGCGCGATGCTGAAGGCGTCGAAGGTGGTGTCGGGAATGCCCGCCTTGCGCAGCAGCCCCTGCAGGCTGGCGCGGCCGCGATCGTTGAGCAGCGCCGCCACCCGCGCCCGTGGCATGTCGGCGAGCTCCGACAGCGCGATCTCGAACAATTCGACATTGCCGGAGAGCAGCGCGCGCAGGATCAGACCCGCGGTGAGTTGCGAGGTTGCGCGCAGATGCTGGACCAGCCCGCGCAGCTCCTCGCCGCGCGAGCGCGCCGCGATGGTGATGGTCGAGCGGTCGCGCGCCTCATTGGTGATGCGCCCTGCCCTGTCGGCGCTGAGCCAGTTCCTGGCGACCACGAACTGCGCCAGTGTCTCTGAGAGCTTGTCGACCAGCGCCGCGCGCGTCGCGGCCGGCAGATCGTCCAGCACCAGCATCGCTTCGCGGATGGCGGCGAGATGGCCGTGACGCTCGACGATGCGGTCCCAGGAAAACGGCGCCAGCTCGGCATAAGCATTCTCGATCAGCTCGAGCGCTGCAGCGGCGCTGCCGACCTCGGCGATCGCTGCGCACACCGGCGCCGGCAGGCCGACGCGGCGCGCGATCGCGCATTGGGTTTCGGAGTTACCAGTCGCGACGATGTCGACGAGGTCGGCATCGATCAGCAGCGGCGAATATTCGAGGATGATGGCGGCGACAGAAGCCTGGTCGGTGGCGAGCGCCTGGACGATGGCGGCCGGCGCCTCCTCCGAGCGGGCGAACACCTCCGCCATCGCCTGCCGCACCAGCGGCGACGGATCGTCCAACAGCATAAGGAGCGCGCCCTCCGCGGCGCCGCGATCCTCGTCGCAGAGATCCGACAACAACCACGCCCGCGCGAGCGCCCTGGTGGCCTCTGCCCGCTCACCGGCGGGTGCGGTTCTGACCCAACTGAGAAACTGCCGAACGATCATGGTCTTTCCGGCTTACGCAACTTGCAGACAAAGGCCACGAGGGCCTCAACAGCACCGAAAATAAACCACGACGCTTAACAAAGCGTTCACCATAAGTAGCTGGTTTTGTTGATGTTTTGTTAAGGCGACAGGTTGTTTCTATACTATGATACCACTCAACGCCTCATTTGGCCGTAATCCGACGGGGGAAATGCGGCCGCCGCCGACGGTGCGAGCCGCGGCGGGACGCCAAAAATAGTTCTTTTTCATCAATGGTTCAGCGACGCGTGCGACCGCCTGCGCCGGCGCATTAGCCCGAGAAGGTGCCGTGCGGATCGCTGAACAGGTCGAGCCTGCGCTGACCATTGCCGCTGGCATCGTTGCTGCCGCCCTCCGGCGGGGTCGCACTGGCAACCGATGAATGGCCCCACAACTCGCGCACGGTTGGCGAGACCGCCTGGCTCGACTGGCCGTCGACCTGGAATAGCGAACGAAACATCGGATCCGCCGGACGGTTGACGGCCGATGCGTCGGCCGTCGTCGAGGCGCCGGCCCGGGATGAGCCGCGCGCATCCGGAAACATCGACAGGAAGGTTGCGGTGTCGGTCGTCGGTAGCGCGCCGCCGCCGGCCGCATTGGCCGCGACATTCGTCCCACCGTAGAGCGCAAGCGCGCCCCGGGTGGCCGAGGAATTGGCGGCGCCGGCATAGCGCGTGTTCAGGACTGCATAGACCTGGGACACGCTGCGGGCTTGTCCGTCGCGATCGTAGAAGATCGGCCGGTTGGCCGCGGCGGCACCGGGAAACATCTGCGTAGCCGATGCGTTCGGCGTCTCCCGGGCGCTGGTGATCAGCTTCGCGGCGCCGCCGACGCCCATGAAATGCGCCATGTAGAGCTCGGCATCGGTCGGCCGGCGGCCGATCTTGCCGGTGAGCTGGAAGCTGTTCGATTGCGTGAGCGCAGCGGCCATGGCGGACGACGCCTGCGGGTCGTCGCGCAGCTTCATGATCGCCTGCCGCATGGCGGGATCGCTGACCGTATAGTCGCCCGACGATGTCCGGGTGATCGCGTCGGCATATTGGCCGTAGCCGAGATCGGCGCCGGCTTCCTTCACCGTGCCCAGCCAGGTCTGGTCGATGAACTGGTAGAGCCCGCGCGCTGACGACGTCGAGGCGCCGGCGGTCGGATTGAAGTCGGACTCCATCTTGGCGGTCGACAGCAGATATTCGAAGCTGGTGCCGACGCTGTCGGCGGCCTGCTTGATCGCGCCGGCGACCTTCGCCCGGACGCCATCGAGGAAACCGGTGGACGAGGAGTTGGATGCGTCGACCGACATGGGAAGACCCGCTGTTTGCAGATTCGCTGGCAGACGAACGCGCCGGAAACGTCCGGCAAAATGCGGCGGGTATGGTTAATGGCGGGTTAATTCGCTGGGCCCGGCCGGGCCAATGAACGACAGGACAGACCCGGAGGAAGGTCGCTGGCCTACTTGCGATAGACCTCGGCCGGATCGAACAGCCGGTCGGCCTCGACAAACACCAGCCGCGCGCCCTCGCCCTCAGCCCGCTCCACCTTGCGATAGAAGCAGGAGTGGCGGCCGGTGTGACAGGCCGCGCCGGTCTGCTCGACGCGCAGCCAGACCGCGTCCTGGTCGCAATCGGTGCGCATCTCGACCACGCGCTGGGTCTGGCCCGAGCTCTCACCCTTGCGCCACAACGCATTGCGCGAGCGGCTGAAATACCAGGCTTCGCCGGTTGCCACCGTCTTGCGCAGCGCCTCCTCGTTCATGTGGGCGACCATCAGCACGTCGCCGCTCACGGCGTCCGTCGTCACGCACGTGACGAGGCCGGCCGCGTCGAACTTGGGCAGGAAGGCCAAGCCCTCCTCGCGCTCGACTGAGGATGAGGACACGAAACTCTCGCTAAGATGTTGCTGGTCTTACCGTTGCGGCGAGCGCACCATCGACAGGAAGCGCCCCTGCTCGGCCGGATTGTCCCTGAACATGCCGGTGAAGCGGCTGGTGAAGGTGATGGCGCCGTGCTTGGCGACGCCGCGCACCGACATGCAGGTGTGCTCGGCCTCGATCATGACAGCGACGCCGCGCGGCTTCAGCACCTCGTCGATCGCAGCCGCGATCTGGGCGGTCAGATGCTCCTGGGTCTGCAGGCGGCGGGCGAAGATGTCGGTCAGGCGCGCCAGCTTGGACAGGCCGACGACACGCTCGACCGGCGTATAGGCGATATGCGCGCGGCCGTAGAAGGGCATCATGTGATGCTCGCATTGCGACGTGAACTCGATGTCGCGAATCAGGACGAAGTCGTCGTAGCCGGCGGTCTCGCCAAAGGTACGGTCGAGCACCTCGGCCGGGCACTGGTGATAGCCCTGGTACAGCTCGTCATAGGCCTCGACGACCCGGCGCGGCGTATCGACCAGCCCTTCGCGGGTCGGATCCTCGCCGATATAGTTCAGGAGCGTGTAAACCGCGGCCTCGGCTTCGGCGCGCGACGGCCGTGGCCGGTCCGGCCGCACGGCAGCAGCAAGAAAATCGGCAGGATCGAGCTCTGCAGCGCGGGGGTCGGTCAGCTTGGCGTCTAACGGCTTGCCCTCGGGCTTGGTGGTGCGCAGCGTCTTGATCAAAGTGTCCATCTCAACTCCGTTCGACCGGTCGGCGGTCCGACCGGAGTGTCACCGGCACAGCATCACCTTGAGGGCGTCACCTGCAGAGGCGCCACACGCAGGCTTGGCGCCTCTGGCGCCGGACGCCTGTGGATGTGGCTGGAATTCCTGCCAATCGTTTCCATATACTCGCAATATAGGGCGATGAAACCCGGCCGCCAAGGCCGCCACGCCGGTAATTCCGGGACGTCAGGCACATGCTGAACGACATCTACAACAAGCGCATCATCGAGCTGGCCGGCAACATTCCGCGGCTCGGACGGCTGGACCACCCGGACGCCACCGCCACCGCCCATTCCAAGCTCTGCGGCTCGACCGTCAAGGTCGACCTCAAGATGGATGGGCCCGTGGTGACCGACTTCGCCCACGACGTGAAAGCCTGCGCCCTCGGCCAGGCCTCCTCCTCGATCATGGCCCGCCACGTTATCGGTTCCAGCGCCGCGGAGCTGCGCGAGCTGCGGGAGACGGTCCGGAGGATGCTGAAGGAAAACGGCGCGCCGCCGGAGGGCAAATGGGCCGACATCGCCCTGCTCGAGCCCGTCCGGGATTACAAGGCCCGCCACGCCTCGACGATGCTGACCTTCGATGCCGTGGTCGATGCCATCGGCCAGATCGAGGCGAAGGCCAACGGCGCGGAGCCGGCCGCCGCCCAGGGCTGAGGCAACGCCGCTTCCCGCCCGCGCGAGCAGAATGACCGATCCGTAGCCCGCATGAGCGCGGCGACATGCGGGAGCAGTATTTCGACACGCCGATTCTTGGCGCGAGGCCCGGCTCACCCAGGCGACGTCGATGCCTATTGCTGTGGCGTCGCGGCGACGGTCGCGGGCGGCAACGCCTCGGCGGTACGCGACAGTTGCGCCTTGTCCAGCGCAACGGGGAAGCGGTCCTGCTGCTTGTCCTTGGCCTGCGGCTTCGGCGCGAGCTCGGCGACCGGTGTCGTGCCCTTCGGCGGCAGCACCTCGGCGATCAGATCCGTGGTCACGACATTGGTGAGCCGCAGTTCGGCGCGCGACAGCTCATGCAGGTCTTCCCACGGCGGCACGTTCAGCGCCAGCGACAGCAGATCGCCCGCTCCACCCATGTCGAAGGTGTATTTGGCGAGACGCCCGATGTCGCGCTCGACGATCATCAGGTCCTGCGCCGTGTAGCTCGCCGCCTTGGCGTCGTCGGCGCGGTCTCCCATCCAGATCTGGTGGACGCGGACATGGGCCGCATCCGGAACATAACGCGTGGTTCCGGCCAGCAGCAGGAACACGCACATCGACTCGCAATAGGCCTCGGGCATGACCCGCGGCCGATCACCCCCGCGGCTCGGGCGTTGGGTCATGCCGACGGTGGTGCGCATCTTCAAGCCGCGGAACCGGCGGCCCAAGGTGATCGCGTCATTGACGGAGCCGCCGCTGGAATCGAGCACCAGCGTGGTGCCAGTCAGGTCGCGATCCCTCGCGAAATCCTCGAAATCCTTCGGCGTATCGCCGGTGACGATCCCGACCGCGCTGACCCAGCCGCAATTCGGCTCGCAGGCGACCCAACCAAACCGCATCGGGAGTTTGCGCTCTTCGAGCGCGCCGCCGGCGCGCGCCGTGTTTGACATGATGGTGATCGCGCCACCGACCACCATCCCAAGCGCTGCAACACCGAGTAGCATCCAGCGCAATTCACGCGACCGCAGCAATCTCACGCGCAATCCGTCCCCCTCGTCAAGCTCGGTACGCAGTTCCTCGGTTTTCTTGCGGAAAGACCTGACAACTTGGCCTCAAATCCGTTATTAGTCTGTCACATCCTTGCCGAGAAACGTATCCGGGCAATCACCTACCGTCCAGCTGCGGCGTGCTGCGACGCCGCTGAAAACCGGCCATTGTTGCATCACATCACCACAAATGACCGAGAGCCGGGTTCCCTGCCGAGGAACCGGTCAGAAGCTCGCCCATCCATCTTGCATCGCGCTCATGAAGCACTCATGCTCTGACATCGGCTGCCATTCTGCGCACATCGGGTCGCTGCTGGCCCGACTCCCGCGGCGCGCTGCTCATGCGCTGATCTGGCTGTATCGCCACACATTGTCGCCACTGGTCGGCTACAATTGCCGGCATCTGCCGACCTGCTCGGTCTATGCCGATGAAGCCATCGAACGCTTCGGGCTCTGGGCGGGTGGGTGGATGACACTCGCTCGGCTGCTGCGCTGCCAGCCCTTTGGCACCTCGGGCATCGACAACGTCCCAACGACGGCTCCCGTGCGCGCCCGCTGGTACCTGCCGTGGCGCTACGCGCGATGGCGCGGCGTCAACGGCCCGGACTGATGTGCAGCGCAACAGACGCCTCGCCCGTCGATTGATCTGCAGCAAAAGGGCCTGGCGAAATCTGTAGTCAGGCTTATTCTTACGCCAAGAGCCGGCGCTCCCAGCAGGAACCGCGCTGCCTCGGCCTGCATTGATGTGACGCTTCCTTCGGGAGGAGACAACGATGCGCTGGACAATCAGTCCCAGAAGCAACCGATCGCGCAAGAGCATCGGTCCCGACCATGCCGACCACCACGATGCCCGTCAGGTGGACCTGCTCTGCATCATCGCTTTGTTGATCGTCATTGTCGGTGCCTGGCGCTATCTCGCCGACAGCACCGCCCTGCCCCCGCCGACGACGTCCTACATCGTGCCCAGCCAGAGCGTGCACTGGTGAGATTCACCCCTACCATCTCGGCCAAAAGATGAAATCGTCGCGCCGCGGCGGCGGATAGAGAGGAACGGGCTCCGGCGTCCGCGGCACGCGCCGGGCGCGCGGCGGCGGCTGATAATCCGTCTCTGGAGGGGCGCTCGCTTCGGCCGACACCGTCGCGTCGGCAGGAGGCGATCTCACCGCGAGCAGGACATTCGATTCCCGCGTTCGCCAGCGATAGCCGATCCCGAACTCCAGCGGCTGCGCACGCTCGAACAGCTTCGCATAGCTCCTCTGGTACATGTCCGGAAACTTGTCGATCGGCCCGGCGTAGCGTCCGAACGGCAGGAAACGCCAGGCCCGCGCCTCATAGCTCGCGAGCGGGATGCCGGAATCATCCTGGACGACGGTCGCACTGTTCTTGAGCAGCCAGCTGCGGACCCGTCCGAAGCCGTTCTCATGCAACAGATAGGACGCGCTCTTCAGCAGGCTGTCGCCTGGCCCCAGCGGCTCGCAGAACTTGAGCAGCCCACTCGCCTTCACGCCGGAATCGGAGAGATCGGTGGAGAAGTAATAGAGCGTCTTCACGACCCCGTCGGCGCCGGCGAACAGAATACGCGCGCCCTTTGTCGCATTGCGCGCCGGCGGCTCGGAGTTGCCGTGCAATCCGCCGTTCTCGTCCAACCAGATCAGGCTCGCCTCGCGGATCGTCTTGCCGGTGCGTGCCAGGAACACGTAGAGGATCGGCAAGGTCCCTTCGAGCTCGCCTTCGCGCAGGTCGACCTTCATGTCCTTGGTGATGAAGAAGGAGAAGCTCAGGATCGACTGCAACGAGCGTTCGACATAGGACAGTGCCGGGCCAATGCCGCCGCGCGGCAATCTGGACAGGTCCGGGATCGGGCCGGTTGGCTCGAGCGCCGCCAGGACATAGGTCGTTGCCTTCGGGTGAAAGGCGTCGGCATAGAGAAAATCCGGCCCCGAGAAGAAATAGAACATCGCCGGCTGCGGGGCCGTCAGATTGGCATCCGTCCAGGCCCTGATCTTCGACAACTGCCGCTGCTCGAGCTGATTGAAGGCGTTGTCGAAGAAAGCCGCGTGCCGCCGCCACGCCGGATCCTGTACGAAGGGCGCAAGTGGCGAGCCCGCCGCCGGCGCCATCCCCGCCAGCACCCGCGCCGTATCGTCCGGCGTGACGGACTGAGCCCGAGCCTCGAAGCTCGGGGCAAGCATCAGACATGCGACGGCGAACCAGACTCTCGAGACCCACAGCATTTCAATCCGAACCCGATGCGAGCGTTGCGGCGACACGGCGCGACCGCGCGTGAGCGAACCAATAGATCACCAGTCCCGACGCCATTGCGCCTGCGCCGAGCCCTGCCTGCAACGGCCGCGTCATGACGAGATAGTACATCATGAAGAAGGTCACGCTGAGGAAGATCAACGGCGTGACCGGATAGCCCCAGGCGCGATAGGGTCGCGGGAGGTCCGGCTGCGCGATGCGCAGCTTGAACAGTCCAAGCACAGCGAGAAACGAGCAGGACAAGAGCGAGAACTGGACCAGGTCCAGCACCGCCTCAAAGCTCTCCGTGAACAGCATCAGGGTGGCCACCGTGAGCTGGAACAGGACGGCATAGGCCGGCGCGCCGTTGCGCGAGCGCCGTGCGAACACCGACAGCGCCGGAATGTCCTCGCCCATCGTCATCAGCACGCGCGGGCCGATCCACATCATCGCGGCGATGGAAGGAACCAGTCCGATGCAGATCATCGCGGACACGAAGCGGCCGCCGGCTTCGCCGAAGATATGACTGCCCGCGATGCTTGCGACCTGGAGCTGGCCCGCGAGCGCGTCCATCGGTGCAGCCCGCAGGAAAACCGCGTTGAGCGCAATGTAGAGCTCCAGAACGATCACGGTGCCCAGCAGCAGCGCGCGCGGCAAGGTTCGCTCAGGCGCATGCAACTCGCCGATGATGTAGGTCGCCGCGTTCCAGCCGGAGAACGCGTACATGACGAAAACCAGTCCAGTCGCGAACGCAGCGCTCGTCACGTGGCCGAGATCGGTCGCGGCCGGCAGGAACGTCACCGGTTGCGGGGCGGCAATGGTATAGCCGGCGATCAGGAAGGCGGTGATGAGCCCGAGCTTCAGCACGGTCGACAACAGCTGGAAGCGGCTCGACTGCCTGATGCCGCCGAGTTGCACTGCCGTCACGAGCCAGACTGCGCCCGTGGCGAGCAGCATCGGCGGAGCGCCCGGGATGACGGCACGGCCATATTCTCCGAACGCCATGGCCGCGAGTGCCACGGGCGCTGCGAAGCCCACGGTCGCCGAGACCCACCCGGCCATGAAGCCGATCGCCGGGTGGAACGCCCGCGTAAGCAAATTGTACTCGCCGCTGGAGCGAGGAAACATCGTGCCGAGTTCGGCGTAGGCCAGCGCCCCGCAGATCGACACCAGTCCGCCCACCGCCCACAGCGCCAGGATGGAGAAGCCGGATGGGATGTCGCGGACCTGGAAGCCGAGGCTGGTGAAGACGCCGACCCCGATCATGTCGGCGATGACGATGGCGGTCGCGACCGGCAAGGACACGGATGGAACCCGGTCGCCGTCCGCCCGGCCCAGGCTGGGATCGTCCGCCTCGGATGCAGCCATTTCGTCGAGGGACGCCGTGCGCCCCTTCCTCTGCCTCAGCCCAGGTTCCCGCCGAAGCATTCAAACATCGTTAACGGGCGTTAAATATGACCTTCCTCAAGGGTATTTTTGAACCGATTTCGGCCGGGCCAGGCTGCGGCATTGCATCGGGCGGCCAAACGACCCACAATCGCGACACGTTCGCGTGGTGTGTCCCGGTGCGCCCGGGGTTGACCGGACACGATCCTTAACGCGACCTCAATTTCGGCGGCGCAGGTTGAACGAAATCCGCTGGTTGAAGAGCCGCGTTGGGGCTCGAACGCGTCTTTGGGGACGGATGATCGGGGAACACCAGAACGTCATGAGGTCTGTGCGCCAGGGCTTGCGCCTGTGGTGGCGCGCGGCATCGGCGCTGGCAATCTGTCTTTCCGTCACGCATTGCGGCAAGGCGCCGAATCCCGAGGCGTTGGCCGCCAACGCATCGACGGCCCAGGGGCTGACCTTCGACGACCGTTTTCCGGTACCTGAATTCAGCGACCGCTTCCCGTCCGCGCAGGAGAGCTTCCGGCTTCACACGCCCTCCGACTTCGCTTCGAAGCCCGCGCCCTCTCAGATCGCATCGCTGGAGCCGCAACGGCCGGAACGGCGGCAGCGTGAGGATCTGACGACCCTCGTCAGCATGAAGTCGTCGGCCTTTCCCTATTTCGGCAACAACCCAGCCTCCGACGCGCCGTTCCTGAACGTCAGCAACGGTGAGCGACGCGGCCACCGCAGCTTCTCCGGCCGCGTCTACTGGCAGGACCAGACCTACAACGACAGCCGCGTGCTGGTGCACGTCCCCGAACAGTTCGATGTGCGCAAGCCGGGCGTGATCGTCGTGTTCTTCCACGGCAACGGCGCCACGCTGGAGCGCGACGTGCGCGACCGCCAGTTGGTGCCGCAGCAGATCACGGCGGCCGGCGTCAACGCGGTGCTGCTCGCGCCGCAGATGGCCGTCGACGCCGCCGATTCGAGCGCCGGCAAGTTTTGGCAGCCCGGCGGCTTCAAGCGCTTCATGGACGAGGCTGCGGCCAGCCTCGCCCGCCTGACCGGCGATCCGGCGAGCGCGAAGACCTTCGCCGGCATGCCCATCGTGATCGTCGGCTACAGCGGCGGCTTTCTCCCTACGGCCTGGAGCCTCGAGGTCGGCGGCATCAGCGACCGCGTGCGCGGCGTGGTGCTGCTCGATGCGGTCTATGGCCAGCTCGACAAATTCGCCAACTGGATCGAGCGCAACCGCTCCGGCTTCTTCATCAGCTCCTACACCCGCTATACCGCGCGGCATGATCAGGAGCTGATGACCATGCTGCGCAATCGCGGCATCGAGGTCTCCGAGGGCATGGACCGGCCGCTGCGGCCGGGCAGCGTCGTCTTCGTCGAGACCGACGAGGGCATCACCCATCGCGACTACGTCACGCAGGCCTGGACCCGCCAACCGATCAAGGACGTGCTGATGAAGATGGCGGCCGCCCAGCCGCCGATCCGGATTGCGGCCGGAGCCCAGGATAGTTCGAACCGTGTGTCGAGCCGCTGAGCGGGCGGCCGACGCCGCGCTTCAGGACTTCGGCAGCTTCGGCATGTTCTCGACGAAGCCGTTGAAGCAGGCGAGCCGCTCGTCCTCTTCCTTGGTGAACTTGCAGTCGGCGACGGTCTTGGCCTTCATCGCTTTCGGCTTGGCTGCCGGAGGAATAACGGCGTCATAGCAGTTCAGCCGCTCCTTGGTTCCGTCGTCGATGTCCAGGCAGGCCTGGAGCTTGACGGCTGCCGATTGCGGCTTGGCCGGCGCGGCGGCGGCGGTCTTCGTTCCCTTCGGCTTGACCTGCACCAGCGGGCGGTCACCGACCATCGGCGCGCTCTGGGCCAGCGCAGGGGTGCACAGCAGCACTGCGGCCAGGCTCAACATCATCTTCTTCATGCCATATCTCTCTTGTCCGACCCGTGGGCACGCGAGGACGTCCGCCGATGCTACTCGCCGGCCGAGGCAGAATCCACGCCCCCGGCAGCCCCCCAACGACATCGGCCTTTAATCCGGTCGGACCGGTCTTGCCAAGCGTCAACCCGCTGCTCGGGCCGGAACCGCGATCTGCGCGCGCTGGCGGCTGGCCAGGATCGCCAGCAATGCCAGGGTCAGGAACATCAGGGCGACGTAGCCGGTGGCGCCGAGCAGGTCGCGTGCAAACAGGCTGCCGCCGATCGCGGAGCCGATGGCCTGGCCGATATAGAGCACGGACGTGTTGAGCGACACCGAGGCCGAGGCGAGCGGCGGCGCGGCTGCCACCAGCCGAACCTGCTGCATCGAATTGGTGGACGCAAATCCCAACCCCCAGATCGCGACCGCCATCGCCATCAGGACGTAGGTGCCGGCCGCCAGCGTCCAGGCCGATACGCCGGCGAACATCAGGCAGGTGAACAACAGCGACGTCCGATAGGCCCCCCAGCCATCGACGATCCGGGTTGCGATGACGACGCCGAGAAAGCCGCAGGCGCCGTAGATCGCGAACACCAGCCCGATCTGGTTGGAGTCGGCGCCGGTCAGGCGCTTCAGCAGCGGTCCCATGAAGGTGAAGATCACGAACTGTCCCGACATCTGCAGGGTCGTGACCAGGAGCAGCAGCACCACCAGGCGGTTGCGGCCGAGCTCGGTCCAGGTCTTCAACGCGACCGGCGCGCCCTTCAGGCCGGATGGCAGGCGCCATGTCAGCAGCACGAAGCTGACCGCGCCGGCCGCAGCGACCGCGAGATAGGCGGCCCGCCAACCGGAATGACTGCCGATGAAGGTGATCATGGGCAGCCCCACGGCGGCCGCCAGCGACCAGCCGAGGAAGACATAGGCGATGGTGCTGCCGCGCTTCTCGACCGGGCTGATCAGCGCCGCGGTCCCGGCGGCCTGCGGTGTATAGAGAGCGCCGACCGCGAGCATCACCAGGCGCAGCGCCAGCAGGCTCGCATAGTCCGGTGCAAACGCCGAGGCGAGATTGCCTAGCGTGAGCACCAGGAGTGTCGCCGCCAGCAGACGGCGGCGGTCGAAGCGGCTCGTCAGCCAGGCGGTCAAGGGCGAGCAGATGCAGAGCACCACCGCGCCGAAGGTGATCAGCAGCCCCGCCGTCTGAATTCCGACGGCGAGATCCGAGGCGAGCTCCGGCAGCAGGCCAGCGGGCGCCAGCACCGAGCAGCCAGTGACGAGATTGCCGAGCATGAGCGAGGTCGGCGCAAGGCGCCCGGAAGCGGAAGCGGATGTCATCGCGCCTCAATAGCAGAGAATTTCATGCATTTGCATGAAAATGTCTCATGCCGTCCATGACTTTCTCTCGTCCTCCTCCCTTGTCCTGGCCGCTATTCTCGTCAGCGCGCGGGGGCAGGCTGCGCCGCCGAGGCCTGCGGCGAGGGAATCTGCCTCCAGGGAACCGGCGTGCCCGTCGGACGGACGATAGCCTTGGACGGCGGGCAGCTCTCGGTCAGCATCTTCAGAGCAGATTGCAGGCCTTCGCTGCTCACCGGAAATGTCGAGACATTGCGACGCGCAACATTCAACAGGGAATCGCTCAGCTCGGCAGACGGCATCAAGGACAGCGTTTTCACCTGGCTTGCATTCAGGAACACGCCCCAAGTCTCGCGATCGCCGGACCGCCGCGGCGGCGAGAGGAAATTGAGCCGCAGATCTCCGCTCGTCATCGCCAGCGGAGCCGGCGGCGGGCCGGCCGGCGCGATGCGCTCGACGTCGAGCTCGAAGCGGTCCTGATCGAAGCAGACCATCTGCAAGCGCGTGGTCTGGAACGTGCTCTCACCCTCCTTGCGTGCGAGAATGGTCTTGTAGGCAATCCCACGGCTCGCGGTCTCGAACATCCAGGGGCTTTCGACCCGCTGCCGCCGGTCGAGCGCGAAGCGCGCAATCTCCTCCCGCGTCAGGATGCGCATGCTCTCGAACGGGACGGACCGCGCCACCGTGAGCAGAGCGGGATCCGCGCCGAGCCTGGTGATGTAGTCGAGCACCATCTTGTCGGCCCGCGCCATCGCCTGCTGCATCGCCTGCGCCCGCATCTCGCGGGTCGGGACGCCGCCAGTGAAGTTCAGGATGACGCGCGGCGAATGCACCGCGAGCGTCGCATCCGCTGCGATCTCGCGCGTGGGCGCGCCGAGCAGCAGGTAGGGACAGGCCGAATTGCAGATCGCCCCCCGGGTCCAGACCTCGCCGTGCAGTTCGCGCCCGGACAGCTTCAGCTTGGTGCAAGCGTCGCCCTCCTGAGGCTCGAAGCCGCACTCGCGCAAGGTGGTGCGTCCCACCCGCACGGCGGCCTTGCGCTCGCGCAGCATGTCGCCGATGGCGAGCGCCTGCTGCAGATTGCCGCCTGGCGAATTGAAGTAGATCGGCAATCGGCGCTCCCCGATCTGCTTCATGAACTTGCGAAACCGCGCGGCGGCGCTGCCGTCGATCTTGCCTTCGGCGGCGATCCAGCTGTCACAGCCATGTCCGCAGACATCCGAGGAGCCCTTGACGAGCGCGAATGCGATCGGCGTGGAGCCGTCTGCGATCCGCGGCGGCGACGCCCGGCGCACAGCCGGCTTGGACTCCGTGGCGGGCCTGACCGGGGTGGCCGGCCTCGCCTGTGCCGCGGGCTTTGGCTGGGCCGCCGGCCTCGTCATCGTCGGAGCGGCCGCGAGCGGCGACAGGCTCGACAGCACGCACATGATCAGCGCGGCCCCGACATGCGCGCCACCCCGCCGAAAAAGAGAGAGCGGCGCCTCCCCTGCAGACTCCATCGCCAAACGCGTCCCCACGCCCCGAACACTTGAAGTTGTATCATACCGGCCCGCGGCGGCAATCACCGCATCGCCCCGTCGGCCGCAATTGGCCGGTTTTCCCCTCCCTCCCCGGGTTGCAGCCTCCGAATCCCCTGCTATACCCCTTGCTCCCGCTTACCTGCGCTCGTTCGCAGGAGTGAGCTCAAGGAGAGACCCATGCCTGATTCCAAATCGCCCGACGCGAAATCCGCCGCCGACCAGTCCAAGCCCGGCTTCCAATACAGCCTCAGCAACCTGAAGCCCGCCGCCCCGGTCGAGAAGATCACCATCAGCTTCCCCGACGGCGCCCGCCGCGAATATCCCAGAGGCACCACCGGCTTCGACATCGCCAAGGGCATCTCGCCCTCGCTCGCCAAGCGCACCGTCGCGATGGCGCTGAATGGCGACCTCGTCGACCTCATCGATCCCATCACCGAGGACGCCAAGCTCGAGCTCGTCGACCGCGACGACCCGCGCGCGCTGGAGCTGATCCGGCACGACTGCGCGCACGTGCTTGCGGAAGCCGTGCAGGCGCTGTGGCCCGGCACCCAGGTCACGATCGGCCCCGTGATCGAGAACGGCTTCTATTACGATTTCTTCCGCAACGAGCCGTTCACCCCCGAGGACTTCGCCGCGATCGAGAAGAAGATGCGCGAGATCATCGGCCGCGACAAACCCTTCACCAAGGAGGTGTGGGACCGCGAAAAGACCAAGCAGGTGTTCCGCGACAAGGGCGAGGCGTTCAAGGTCGAGCTGGTCGATGCCATTCCCGGCAACGAGCCGATCAAGATCTACTACCAGGGCGACTGGTTCGACCTGTGCCGCGGCCCGCACATGACCTCGACCGGGAAGATCGGCAACGCCTTCAAGCTGATGAAGGTGGCGGGCGCCTATTGGCGCGGCGATTCCAACAATCCCATGCTGACCCGCATCTACGGCACCGCCTTCGCCAAGCAGGAGCAGCTCGACGCCTATCTGAAGCAGATCGAGGAGGCCGAGAAGCGCGACCACCGCAAGCTCGGCCGCGAGCTCGACCTGTTCCACTTCCAGGAGGAAGGCCCGGGCGTCGTGTTCTGGCATCCGAAAGGCTGGAGCATCTTCCAGGCGCTGATCGCCTACATGCGCCGGCGCCTCGCCGGCGAGTATGACGAGGTGAACGCGCCGCAGATCCTCGACAAGTCGCTGTGGGAGACCTCGGGCCACTGGAACTGGTATCGCGAGAACATGTTCGCGGCGCAGTCCGCCGGCGACGAGGCTGAGGACAAGCGCTGGTTCGCGCTGAAGCCGATGAACTGCCCGGGTCACGTGCAGATCTTCAAGCATGGCCTGAAGAGCTACCGCGACCTGCCGTTGCGGCTCGCGGAGTTCGGCGTCGTGCATCGCTACGAGGCTTCCGGCGCCATGCACGGCCTGATGCGCGTGCGCGGCTTCACCCAGGACGACGCGCACATCTTCTGCACGGAAGATCAGCTCGCCGAGGAGTGCCTGAAGATCAACGACCTCATCCTGTCGACCTACTCGGATTTCGGCTTCGAGGGCGAGCTGACGGTGAAGCTGTCGACCCGGCCGGACAAGCGCGTCGGGACCGACGAGATGTGGGATCACGCCGAGCGCGTGATGGCGACCGTGCTGAATGAGATCAAGGCGCAGAGCAACCACATCAAGACCGAGATCAATCCGGGCGAAGGCGCGTTCTACGGGCCGAAGTTCGAATACGTGCTGCGCGACGCCATCGGCCGCGACTGGCAGTGCGGCACCACGCAGGTCGACTTCAACCTGCCGGAGCGGTTCGGCGCGTTCTACATCGACGCCGACGGCGCCAAGAAGGCGCCGGTGATGGTACACCGCGCGATCTGCGGCTCGATGGAGCGCTACATCGGCATCCTGATCGAGCACTACGCCGGCAGCTTCCCGCTGTGGCTGGCGCCGACCCAGGTCGTCGTCACCACCATCACCTCGGAAGGCGACGAATACGCCAAGCAGGTGCTGGCGGCGCTGCGCCGGGCAGGTCTTCGGGCCGAGATCGATCTTCGCAACGAGAAGATCAACTACAAGGTCCGCGAGCATTCGCTGCAGAAGATCCCGGCTTTGCTCGTCGTCGGCAAGAAGGAGGCCGAGACGCATTCGGTCTCGGTCCGCCGGCTCGGCCGCGACGGCCAGACCGTGATGCCGACGGCGGACGCCATCGCGGCGCTGGTCGACGAGGCGACGCCGCCCGACGTGCGGCGCCGCCAGCGCGAGGCGGCCTGAGGTCAGCCTATCCCCGCATAAGCGGGCCGACACGCGGGAACGGTATTCCCGCATGTCGCTTGCGTTGACCCGATCAACACGTTCCCTCGCCGTCATTGCGAGCGCAGCGAAGCAATCCAATGTCTTTCCACAGGGACAGTCTGGATTGCTTCGCTGCGCTCGCAATGACGCGGGGATAGATATTGCGCCCGCATGGGCCGGCTGTCGCGAGCGGCTACGCTGACAGAGTGACAACGACATCAGCGGAATCTCTATCTTTGCCCGCCGCCTGCAGCGCTACCTCGGCGCATTCGGCCATGTAGAGAAACATCGTCGCGAGCATCCGCTCGATCGCCTCGCGGCCGCGCGGCAGGATGGTGATGGCGTCGGTGCCGCGGGCGAGCAGGCCCTTCTCTTCCGCATCGCGCAGCAGTGTCAGCACATGCTTGCGCGACACCGAGAAGCGCGTCGCCAGGGCGTTGATGGAGAGCGGCACGGGTTCATCCGGCGGGAACGGCTGCTCGGGCCCTGCGCCCTGGGCCAGGCTGAACAGGATCACCATGCCGGCTGTGCGCTCGGCAAACGGCTCCAGCTCGGGCGCGCCGTCGAGCACGCGCAGGCCGGCGATGAAGCGGCGGCCGAGCTCGAGCACGAAGGTCTTCACGAAGGCCGGATCGTTCAGCGCCGTCCGATAGACCACGGCGGCCGGAAGTACCGCGCTCATCGCGTCGAACTGCACGCCCCAGCGCTCCTGATGCAGCGCGATCAGCTTGTCGGTCGGCACCAGCGGACGCCGGCGACGGTCGAGATTGGCGGCGGACGCGACCAGCCCGGCCGCGCGCATCAGCGCCAGCATCGCCTCGCAGCGGCCGCCACTGCACAGATCGAGTCTGGCGCACATCTCCTTCATGGCGCCGACGGTCAGGCCGAGCTCGCCGTCGCGCTGCTCGGCGAAATGCAGGTACAGCGCGACATGCGGAAACAGCGCCCTCGCCCGATCGCTCAGCAACGCATTGAGGATGCGGTCGCCACGGTAGAGCCGGACCGCGGCTGCGGTCGAGGCTCGCATCGCCGCGGCGAAGCCGGGCGCGCCGCGCAGCCGCAGTACGGCATCAGGTGAAGGTGTCAGCGCTGTCATTCCCACTGCAAGGCTGGTGCCCGGCCGGCCGCGAGCTGCGGTCGCCAGCGTCATCTTTTTACCGATCCACCCCAACTTCCACAATTGCCGGCGCCAGGCCGGGCTGCGGACCGATGGCCGCAGCCCGTACGACCGGCGCCGCCGCACCAGGCGAAAGATGGCCGGCTTCACGTCACGGCTGCACGCCGGCTCGAGCAAAGGGTCCGCCTGCGGCCGCGGCAGCACGCGGTAGAACCGATCAAAACGCCGTGCCGTGATCTCGTTGCGGGCGGGGGCGCATGCTATCTGTCGCGGATGCAACCAACGAGACCTGACGACGTGACCGACGCGATTGAACTCCTGAAGACCCGCCGCTCCGTGAAGCCGCGCGAGATGAGCGGTCCCGGCCCCTCGCCCGCCGAGCTCGACACCATCCTGACCATCGGCGCCCGCGTGCCGGACCATGGCAAGCTCGCGCCGTGGCGCTTCATCGTGTTCGAGGGCGACGGCCGGCGCCGCGCCGGCGAAGTCATTGCATCCGCCTTCGCCAGGAAGAACCCGCAGGCGACCGCTGCCGAGCTGGAGGTGGAGAAGAACCGCTTCATGGAAGCGCCGCTGGTGATCGGTCTCGTCAGCTTCACCCGGCCGCATCCCAAGGTGCCGGCCTATGAGCAGGAGCTGTCGGCCGGCGCCAGCGCGATGAACATCCTGACCGCGGCCACCGCGCTCGGCTATGGCGGCTGCTGGCTGTCCGGCTGGTTCATGTTCGACCGCGACGTGATGGACGGGCTCGGCCTGAAGCCGGAGGAGAAGCTCGCAGGTCTCATTCATATCGGCAAGCCGACCAAGCCGAGCGAGGACCGCCCGCGCCCGGCGCTGGCGGACATCGTGACGCGGTTCTGAGCGCGACAATCTCCGCTGTCGTCCCTGCGAACGCATGCGAACGCAGGGACCCATAACCACCGGCGGCAGTCGCGACACAAGCTCGTTCGACACCATCCGTCACCACATCTTCCTGGGGTTATGGATCCCGGATCGGCGCGCGCCTACGGCGCGCTTGTCCGGGACGACGGTTGAGGGTGTGGCGGCCGTCATCCCATCACGCCGCCTTGGACGATCGTCCACCGAACTGCGCCAATAGCCCCGCGATCTCCGAGGCCGGCTTGGCGGCGCTGAACAGATAGCCCTGGACCTGGTTGCAGCCTTCGGCGCGCAGCCAGTCGAGCTGATCCGATGTCTCGACGCCCTCGGCGGTGGTGATGATGTTGAGACTCCTGCCGAGGCCGGAGATGGCGCGGACGATGGCGAGGCAGTCGGAGCGCTGCGCGAGGTCCTTCACGAAGGAGCGGTCGATCTTGATCTTATCGAACGGGAAGCTGCGGAGATAGCTGAGGCTGGAATAGCCGGTGCCGAAATCGTCCATCGAGATGCGGATGCCGAGCTGGCGCAGCTGATGCAGCGTCGCCAGATTGGCCTCGGTCTCCGCCAGCAGGATCGACTCGGTGATCTCGAGCTCGAGCCGCTCCGGCGCCAGCGCCGACTGCGCCAGCGCCTGGACCACGACCTGCACGAGGTTGCGGCTGCGGAACTGCACCGCCGAAAGGTTCACCGCCACCTTGATGCCATCGGGCCATCGCGCCGCCTCGTGACAGGCCTCGCGCAGCACCCATTCGCCGAGCGGCACGATCAGGCCGATGTCTTCGGCCACGGGGATGAAGTCGGCCGGTGAGATCATGCCCTTGTCGGGATGGCGCCAGCGCAGCAGGCATTCGAAGCCGGAGATCGCGCCGGTCGCGACGTCGACCAGCGGCTGGTAGTGCAGCTCGAATTCGCCCTGCGCGAAGGCGCGGCGCAAATCGTGCTCCATGTCGCGGCGCTTCTGCGCCTGGCGGTCCATCTCCTTTTCGAAGAACCGATGCACGCGGCCGCCGTCCTGCTTGGCGCGGTACAGCGCCATGTCGGCGTTCTTCATCAGTTCCTCGCAGCTCGCGCCGTCGCCCGGCGACAGCGCGATGCCGATGGAGGCACCGATCACGAGCTCATTGCCGTCGATGTCATAGGGAGCGCTGAGCGCCGCGATCAGACGCGCGGCGCTCTCGCTGGCGTCATCGGCGCCGCCCTGACGGATGATCACCGCGAACTCGTCACCGCCGAGCCGCGCCGCCAGCTTGCCGCCATGCATCTGCTGCGTCAGGCGGCCCGCGACCGCCTGCAGCAGCCGGTCGCCCATCGGATGGCCGAAGGAATCGTTGACGGTCTTGAACAGGTCGAGGTCGATGCACATCACCGCGATACGCCTGTCCGCCGACAAGGCGCCGTCGAGCTCCTGCGTGAGGCGCTGCTGGAAGAATTCGCGGTTCGGCAGGCCGGTCAGCCCGTCATGGTGCGCCATGTAGGCGATGCGCGCCTCGGCGCGGCGGCGCTCGGTGATGTCGACGATCGCGACCAGCACGCCGTCGCGGCCATCGAAGCTGATCTCGCGGCCATAGGTCAGCACCTCGATCTCGCTGCCATCAGCCTTGCGATGGCGCCAGTCGCGGTGAAACAGATCGCCGTCGGCGAGCCGCAACAGCGCGTCATCGAGGCTTTCCCATTCGCCCGGCGGCCAGAGATCCCAGACGTTCATGCACAGGAGATCGGCCCGGCCATAGCCATAGTGCCCGACCATCGCGTCGTTGACGTTGAGGATCTGCGCGGTCTTGGCGTCGAGGATGCACATCGGCACCGGATTGGCGTCGAACAGCAGCCGGAACGAGGCCTCGCGCCGCTTCAGCGCGGTCACATCGGCAATGGTCAATGAGATGATGTCGCCGAAGGCGTGGGCGCCGAGCCTGAGACTGCGCGCTTCGCTGTCGAGCTCGAACTGGTCGCTTCGCCCGTGCGTGACCACGTCGAACAGCCGCGCCATCACCTCGGGCGTGCACAACATGTTGCCGCCCTGCTTCAGCCGATGCCATTGCAGCGTCGCCGACGGCAGCCTGAGCAGGTCAGCGGCCGCGCGATTGTGATGGACCACCTGGAAATCGCAGGGCATGCCGACGCTGTCGCGGATGGTCGCGAGCGAGACGACGCCGTCATCGGTCGTCGAGAAGATCGCGTCGAGCAGATTGTACTGCGTGGCACGCTCGTTGACATAGGTCCCGACCAGCGTGCTGCCCCACCGCGAATTGGTCGGCAACGCCAGGACATCATAGCTGCGGACCATGCCGTCGCGCACGCAATGCGCATGGGCGAGATAGGGCTGGCCGCTGACGAGCGCGCAATTGGCGGCCTCCACCAGCACGGTGGCACAATCCGGCGACACGGCCTCCACCGCGACGTCCCAGCGTTCGTCCTGCAGCCATTGCTGGACGTAGCGACCGCTGCGCGAAATCTGCAGGCCGCCGTCGTCGTTGTTGAGCACCGCGATGTGATCGGCGAGCCGGCCGAGGCTGCCCAGCATCACGTCCTCGTAGCGCGGCAGGCGCTGCCCTGGCCTCAATGCGGCCTGCCATTTGCGCCTGAGCACCGGGATGTCGTCAAAGAGATCGCTGCTGATCGTTGTCAACGCCTTGGTCGTCGCGGCACTCATCATTCCCACTCGATCGCCCACCCTGTCGGTCCCGGCGGTATCTGAAGCAGACGCGGCTTTAACGAGCTGTAAATGCATTGGCTTCGCGCATGGCGCGCAGCGATTGTGACAGTTTTAAGTGGTTCCATGGTTATCGCGCATTAGCGACTGTGACAGCGTCGCTTCACGTTCATCGCCGCTGTCCCAACGAGAGGGAGATACGGCACGGATGCGGATGTGACTGCGCGATCTCGCGACACGATCTGCCCGAGTTTTGCTGATCGAACCGCCCTCTTCAAACAGAGGGCGCAGGGAGAGCCGGACCTCGACTGAGGCCCGTGGCCCGCCTGCGAAAAAAATGCAGGCGGCAGGTACCACAGGTCAGCCGGAAACCCGGCCCTCCCTGCGCGATGGCTTTAACGGCTGCTTCGCGTTCTCCCTGGTGCGCCGGGCTTTCTGGCCACCATCCCCACGCAAGGCGAAGCCTCAACGTGAGTTGATATCAGCATCGGGATATCAGGACCGCGCGACTTGACCGTGCGCAGCAGATCGTTCGTCGGCACGAGAGACCCCGCGCTGCAATCCACCACGCCCACCGCTCCCCGCCTCGCGTCTCGTGACGACCGCGATACGCCCCTCAGCTCGAGACGGGATACGCCGAAATGTGGAGGTGATTTGCCCGACGGCGCAAGGACTAATAACTGCGACAAAGTAACCCGACGGGCAATTGATGAGTCCGTATGAGCTGTCGGGTGGGCAAAGGCGCTGCCGTGCCCCATCCACGCGCGAGATCGATATGGCGCCGTGCCCATCATCTTCGTGACGAGAGCGCGGATGCATGGTGGGCACGCTGCCATCTTCGGCGGCCGCTTTGCCCATCCTACTCCCTACGCAAACCGCCGGGCGTGCACGACGTGCGGTCCTGCCTCGCTCGCGCCGTCGCCGTCGGGTGCGCCGAGATAGCGGCCGATGATTCCGGTCACGCCGACGTCCTCGATTTCATCGAAGCCGCATGAGCGCAGCTCGCGGCGGAGATCCGAAGGATCGAAACGGCTCAGCCAGGGTTCGCCGATGGCGGCGGTGCGTGCGGCGAGAGCTTCGACATTTGCGCGGCGCGCCGGGCTGTAGTTGTCGAGCGGCTCGGTGTAGTCGAACACGACCTGCGCACCGGGCAGACTGGCCATGAATGTCAGCACCGCCACGACCGCCTCGCGCCTGAGATAGGGCACGACCCCGAGCCAGGTAAAGAAAGCGGGCTCGTCCGGCCGGAAGCCAGCCGCAGCGAGGGCATCGCCGAGACGCTGCCGCTCGAAATCGACCGGCACGAAGGTGAGCGACGCGGGCAAAGTGAGGCCGGCTGCGGCGATGCGCTCCCTTTTCCAGGCCTGCGTGGCCGGATGGTCGGCCTCGAACACGCGCAACCCATGGGCTTCGTGCGGATTGCGCAGGCTGAATGTATCGAGGCCGGCGCCGATGACCGCGGCCTGACGGACGCCGCTGGCGACCGCCGTAGCCAGCGCATCCTCGGCGAACCGGCTGCGCGCAGCGATGAATCGCCTGAGCTGCTGCTTGGTCTCGTCCGCTGCCGCGGCCGCGATGAGGGTGTCGGCGTCGTCGCCGAGAAGCACGCGGGCCAGCGGATCAGCGAAGATGCTGGCGCCGTCCACGACCTGATGCGCCGCGCGGAGGATCGCGGCTCCGAGTGCGGTCCGGCTGGGCTGTCCCATCTGCATGACGATCGTCCCTCTCCCGCACCAGGGCAGCAGGTTGCGCACTGCCGCGGGATAGCGCATAATTCTAACGCTGTAAAGATTGAACCGGGATTTGGCCCTATGGCGGCGAAGCCAGCCAAGAAGCCGCGCAAGACCTATCATCATGGCGACCTGCGTAACGCGCTGCTGACGGCGGCGCGCGAGGTGCTGGAGGAGCGCGGCCCGTCATTCCTCGGGCTGCGCGAGATCTCACGCCGGGTCGGCGTCTCAGCGCCGTCGGCCTATCATCATTTTCCCAGCCGCGACGCCATCGCGCTCGGCCTTGCCGAGCAGGGCGCAACAGAGCTCGCCGCATGCCTCGCCGCTGCGCCGGCAAACCCGGGCGGCTCACTGCTGACCTATGGCGAGGCCTACATTGCGTTCGTGCGCGCCAATCCTGCGCTCTACCGCCTGATGTTCGGCGAGGGTTTCCCCGCCGTATCCGAGCACAGCGCAGCGATCCGCGGCTTGCGGACGCGCAGCTACGAGATCATGAAGGCGAGCCTCGAATCCCGGCTTACGGCCGCGGAGCTGCCGATTGCAGGGTTGTTTCTGTGGGCGCTCGTGCATGGCCTCGGGCTGCTGCTGATCGACCGCCAGATCGTCCGCGATGACGACCTGGATCAGATCATCCGCCGGGTCCTGACGCTGGCCGGGACCGGCCTCATGCATGGTCCGGCACGGGACGACGGAAAGTGAGGCCCGCCATCGTTGCGACGGAGACCCCCGTTCCGCCTGGACCGTTCGAGACAGGGCCCCTTCTCGCACGAGGCATCCGCTCGCGGTCCCAGATCGATGGTCAGCACGCTGCCGCCTGATGGCAGCTGCTTTGCCTGCCCTACGGCCCTGCAACAAAATCATCCGACGGGGCAGATGCGACACGAGTCGGCCGCGATGCGGCGCGATCGCGTCGACGGTCACTGCTGCCGTTCCGGCCTTGGGCCCCATAACCACCGGACGCGATGATGCGGACGTCTGGCGGCGATGTCTCCCGATCGCATCCGCGGTATGGGTCCCCGCGTTCGCGGGGACGAGACCGTTGATCAGGCGGGTTCCCGCCAGAAAACGTCCGTCTCGTATCACTCCTCTTCCAGACGAATGCCGCCGTTGCTGAGCGCCTCCATGATCCGCTCGATATCCTCGGGCCCAACCTCGGCGCCCGGGCAGATCTCGTTCAGCTCATCGAACGTGATCCAGCCCTTGCGCTCGCCGATCGCGATGGCAGTACGGATGATGTCGGACATCTGCATGCGGCTCTCCCCGGAGATTGGCTCTCATGAATGGTGGGGAGAGTCGGTTTGCCCTGCCGAGTTGGCGCAACTTACCGCGCCAGCACCTCGACCTCACCATCCACGCCGTTGACGACGCTGAAGGAGCGCTCGAACACCTTGCCTTCGTTCTTGGCGATGGCGCGGTAGTCGCCTTCGGACAGCACGACCTTGGGAAAGGCGCCGATCGATTCCTTGATCACGTCGCCGCCGGGGTTGATGACCGACCAGGCGGTGTTGGCGAGCGCCTCGCCGCCCTTGTCGGAGACGAGCTTCAAGGTGATGACCGCGGCACGGTGCGTCACCGTGACGTCGGTGAGCTTGCCGGCCTGGACGCGGATGTCGGAGCGTACCACCGAGTTGGCGTCGCCATAGTTGGAGACGATGTAATAGGTGCCCTCCGGCAGCATCAGCATGTCGCCGGCGGCGACGTTCGGCACCAGCGGCGCCCGCTCGCGGCCATCGAACTGGCTGCCCTTGTAGATGGCGAACGAGATCTGGTTCTGCGGGATCTTGCTGGTGCCGACCCTGCCCTCGAGGCGCAGGCCGCCGGCCGGCAGCACGAAGGATTCGCGATCGGTCTCCGTCTTCAGGTTCACCGACCTGACCGCGCTGACGAGGCCGAGCGCGACATGCACGACATAGGTGCCGGGCGGCAGCACGATGTTCGGCGTCGGGCCGCGATCCTCGCGCAGCATCTTGAAGGCGCCAGATTCGTCCGGCCGGTCGGCGAACACGCGCCAGACCAGACCGCCATTGATGTTCGGCAGGTCCTTGCCGAACCGCGCCGACAGCGACAGCACGCCCTGATTGGGAGTCGCGGCCGGCGGAGCGGCCACCGGCGGGATCGCGGCCGGCGCGCCGGGGGGGATCGCGGCGACCGGGGGTCCCGGCAGCGCCTGCGGGGCCGGCGGCGGAATGGGCCCGGCGGCGGGGCCGGAGGGTGGCGCCAGGCTGACCGCCGCCCCGGGATCAGGCACTGAGGCCGGCGGAACCGGCGGCGGCCGGTCGCCGAACAGTTGCGCCGCGGCCGGCGACATCACGAAACCGGTCAGCGGGCACGACAAGGCGAGCACAAGCCATAGCCGCCCGCTGCGCCGGAATCTGGTGAACCCGCGACCTGTCGTCATCGTCCTGCTTTTGACCGAAAACGCGGCAAATTCAAGCCTCTACTCAACCTTCCCTGAGGAACCGCGCGAACGGCGCGCGACCTGGTCGCGTTCTCCGGCGCCTGAGCGCCCGCGGCGCGCAGTCTGCCCGGCGGAGCGTTCAAATCAGCGGCATCCGGCACTCCCGTCGACCCGGCATAAAGGATGCTTCTGGTAGGCTGGTGCTAGGCTGTCATGCGTCATGAGTCCGTTGCCGACTCGTTGCACACAGTATGCGTAGGCGTGGAGATCTCGGTGCTGGATATTCTGAAAGGACGCCGTACGAGCGGAACCGAAGGTTCCGATGTCGGTCTCGGGACGATCCGCAAGCCGGTGATCGGGCTGGCGCTCGGTGGCGGCGCGGCGCGCGGCTTTGCCCATATCGGCGTCATCCGGACCCTGATGGCCCACGGCATCGTGCCCGACGTCGTGGTCGGCACCTCGATCGGGGCCGTCGTCGGCGGCGCCTATGCGGCCGGCCAGCTCGATACCCTGGAGGAATGGGCGCGCAGCCTGCAGATGCGCAACATCCTCGGCTATCTCGACATCCGCCTCAATGGCTCCGGCCTGATCGGCGGCGAGAAGCTCGCCGCCCAGCTCGAAGCATCGCTCGGCCGCGTCACCATCGAGGAGCTGCCGATGAAGGTCGCGACGGTGGCAACCGAGATTCGCACAGGGCACGAGATCTGGCTGACCCATGGCAGCCTGGTCGATGCGATGCGCGCCTCCTATGCCCTGCCCGGCATCTTCGCGCCGGTCCTGATCGGCGACCGCTGGCTGGTCGACGGCGCGATGGTCAATCCGGTGCCGGTGTCGGCGGCGCGGGCGCTCGGCGCCGAGATCGTGATCGCCGCCAACCTGTCCAGCGACGTGTTCACGCATTCGACAACGATCTACGCGCATGGCCAGCCGGTCCAGGTGCCGGAGACGGTGATGGAAAGCACGCCGCCGAAGCGGCGCTTCCGCAGGCTGTTCTCGCCGGAGCGCGCGGTGAAACGGCAGTTCTTCGGCGAAGGCGGCCGGCCGGGCATCTCGTCGGTGATGGTCGACGCCTTCAACATCATGCAGGACCGCATCACCCGTGCGCGCCTCGCCGGCGACCCGCCGGACCTGCTGATCTCGCCGCGCGTCGGCCAGATCGGCTGGTTCGACTTCCACCGCGCGGCCGACCTCATCGCGTTCGGCACAAGGGCGGCCGAACGTGCGCTGGATTCAATCCAGGAGGCGATCGGCGCAGTCACGCCGACCGGCGGCGGAGCGACTACGCCGTCTTGATATACTGGCGGAGCGCTTCCTGCTCGGTCTCGTATTCCTGGACGCGCCACTTCACGACGTCGCCGATCGAGATCAGGCCGACCACGCCGCCCCCCTCGATCACCGGCAGATGGCGGAACTTGCCGTTGGTCATCATCTCCATGATCGAGGCGACCGTATCCGCCGGCTTGCAGCTCACCACCCGCCGCGTCATCACGTTCGACACCGGCTCGGTCAGCGCCGCGGCGCCGCGCTCGCCGAGCGCGCGGACGATGTCGCGTTCCGAGAGGATGCCCTCCATCCGGCTGCCCGACATCACCAGCACCGCGCCGATCTTGCGCTCGGCGAGCCGCTTGGCAGCCTCGGCGAGTGTGGTCTGGGACTCGACGCTCTCGACCTGGTGGCCCTTGATGTCGAGGATCGCACGTACTGTCATTGCTCGTCTCCTTGAAAGGCCGGTGCGCCTTCTTGAACGAGGCGTCGTTGCGGCCGATGCTTCCAGCGATCGTCAGTCAAGCGAGTCTTCAATCAACAGTCTGGCAGCGCAACCGATCCAACGCATCCGGCCCGACCGCGTCTGATCCAACGCAGCGGATCGCGTTGTGGTTGCAACGCCCTTCGCAGGCCTGCCGCATGGCACAAAAGGGCCTGCTTTCGTTCGCCCGGAATCGTGTCCCGGTTGTGGTGGACGCAAATGATGAATGAAATCACCCGCGCTCGCAAGCGCAGGATCGCGGCAACTAATGGTCGGCCGCGTCGGACGGCAACGCAGGTGCAGCATCGCCACGCGCATGCGGGATGGGATCGAACAGCGCAAACAGGATCAGTCCGGCGATGAAGCCGCCGATATGCGCCTGCCAGGCGACGTCGGCGCCCTCGGCGCCGGGCGTGATGCCGCCGATGCCGAACACGATGTTGACGCCGAACCACACCGCCAGGAAGCCGAGGACCCGCGGATTGCGCAGCGCACGCGACAGCGACAGCGCCGGCACCCTGGCCGCTGCATCGGCATCGCCGCGGGTGAACGACAGGAAGCTGCCGCTCACGAAGGCAAAGCGCATCGCCGCCGCCATGGTGCCGGACACGGAGGCCGAGGCGCCGATCATCGGCGCCAGCGCGTGCTCATGGGTGAGCAGATGAGCCAGCGCACCGGCCGCCGCCGTCACCGTCAGGAACAGATAGAACCTGAGCGCTCCGAAGCGGCGCGCGAGCGCGCTGCCGAACGGCAGCAGCCACAGCACGTTGAAGCCGATATGCGCCAGATTGGCGTGCAGCAGCGAGTAGCTGAAAAAGGTCCAGATCTTGGCCGGCGTGCCGCCGGGAAACGCCCCGTCCATCAGGGTCTGGTCGTATCGTTTCGGGACAAAGGCGAACAGGTCGATGATCCCTGCGTTCCACTCGTCCGGCAGCAGCACGCGCAGATGGATCACCGCGATCAGCAGGATGTAGGCGGTCAGTGCGCCCGGCAGATTGAGGATCGGCTCCCGCGCCTGCTGGAGCGGCGGATCCTGCGTGAGGTCTGACGAGGAGGAATCCAACGGAACGCACGCCTTCGACGAGAGGAACAGATCCGTCAGATAGGCGGCTTTGGCCGGCCTGCGCAAGCGCACGGCGGCAGAGTTGATGTGTGGGGCGGAGGCAGCGGAGGCGAAAGGGCGACGGATCCGCCAAAAGAACGAGGGAGGGTCCTGAGAAGACCCTCCCTCCGAGACTTGCCGGCCTTTGCCGCGTCCGGAGCGCCCGGGGTTGTTGTCCCCACCCCGCCCCGTCGCGACGACCAGACTTGTTTGACGCCGCCTGCGTGTACCTCACCGTATCGCGGCGGACCTTGCACCGTCCGGCCGCGATCTGATGAACGCATTGTTAACGATCGCCGGGACGCCGCCAAGCTCATCGTTAATTTAACCTTAACGCGCGGAAGGCCGGGGTAAAGCCGGCACGATCGCACCATCGGCATGGACGCTGCACCACCCCTCCTGCGAAAATCAACCAGGGAGGCGCCTGGACGAAAGCGGGACAGCAATGTCCCCCGTGACGTCGAGGGGCGCGAGGGGTTACCGAGATGAAACATCCGTCCAATCGCGAGCTCTTCGCCTATTGGAACGACAGGCGCGGCCATGCCAAGGCGCCGGAGCGCTGCGACTTCGAGCCGTCGGCCGTGCGCGAGCTGCTGGGCGACATCTTCGTCCTGTCCTGCGATGCCGACAGCGGCTTTCCGTTCCGCATGGCCGGCACGCGGCTGTGCGCGCTGCTCGGCGGCGACGTCAAGGACAGGAGCTTTCCGGCGCAGTTCGCGCCGGCCAGCCGCCGCGAGATCGAGGAGATCACGGCGGTGGTCTGCGAAGAGACGCTGCCGGCGATCGCCGGCGTGACGGCGCAGGCGCCGGATCGCACGACCGCGCACTTCGAGCTGCTGCTGCTGCCGTTCGCGACCCGCGCGCATGAACCGATCAGCCTGACCGGCCTGCTCGCCCCGTTCGAGACGCCAAGGGGCGCGCTCGGCCCGCTGGAGATGGTGTCATGGCGCTACATCCATCCGCCGGTCGAGCCGATCGTGCCGCGCGCGCTGCGCAAGCTCGCGCTCGCCCGCGGCCTGATGGTGTATGAGGGCCTGCGCTGACGTCCTGCAGACGCGTGTGCCGTAAGCCTCATCGGGCCGCAGCTCTCTCCCCGTCATCAGCGGCAACGCTCGCCTTGCGCGAACAAGATGAACGCCTGCGGTGCTGCGATAACGCTGAATTAACCGTGCAGGACTTAGTTTCAACACTGGATCATCCGGCACGCTAAGAGCCGGCTTTGAGTGGCGAAACATGGCGTTGCCGAACAAAAAACTCTCTCTTCCGGCCGCCGAGGAGCGCCGCCGTTTCCAGCGGGTCAAGGTCCACCTGCTCGGCCGCTACATGCTGCCCGACCGGCGCGAGTTTCCCTGCCAGGTGATCAACATGTCGCCGGGCGGGCTGGCGCTGCTCGCACCAGGCATCGGCAATGTCGGCGACCGCGTGATCGCCTATCTCGACCATATCGGCCGCGTCGAGGGCAAGATCACCCGCATCATCGACAACGGCTTCGCGATGACGATCGGCGCCACCGCGCGCAAGCGCGACAAGCTCGCCGCGCAGCTGACCTGGCTCGCCAACCGCGACATCCTCAACCTGCCGGAGGATCGCCGCCACGACCGTATCATTCCGCGCAACCCGATCGCGGTGCTGACGCTCGAGGACGGCACCAAGATGACTTGCCGCATCATCGACATGTCGCTGTCGGGCGCGGCGATCGCGGCGGAGACCAGGCCGCCGCTGAAATCGCAGGTCATGCTCGGCCGCGTCCAGGCGCGCGTGGTGCGAAATCTCGAAGGCGGCTTCGCGATCGAGTTCATGCACGCCCAGCTCGCCGAAACGCTCGAAGACAGCGTTACCGCGCGGTAAAGCCGCAAGCCTCTGAAATCCCGCAACTTCACGGAGCACACGGCGTCCGCCACCACGGGCGCCGTGTGGCGTTCGGCCATCGCACAGGCAGTCCAGCGCAGTTAATGGTTGGCGGGAAAAGCGCACGGGACCCTGCAACGGCAGCGGTTCCCAGCTTAATGCAGCGCATTCGATTCAACCGCGAATGATTCAAATTTTAGCTAGATTCGATTCAAGTGAAAGTCGAATAAGCCCTTTGTTTTACTTGGATTTGCGTCAAATCCATCGTGGCGATTTAGCGGCAGCGAAAAATCTTTGTGAGACACATGGTCCCAACGAAAACGGGGGGCCAAAATGGTCAAGCGGACGGGACAGGCAACAGGGTGGGCGGTCGCAGCCTTCCTGATGGCGATGGGCGGAATGGCGCATGCCGGTGATGACCGGGTGCTCTATGCGAGCCTGGGCGATACCGCACGGGCGCCGATCGGCTGGGTCGAGTTCTGCACCGAGACCCCCGAGGAATGCCGCGGCGGCGCGTCGCAGCCCCGCGACATCGTGCTGTCCCAGACCGCCTGGCGCGATCTGCTAAAGGTCAATCGCTGGGTCAACGAGAACGTCAAGCCCATCACCGACATGGACCATTGGGGCGTGGTCGAGAAATGGTCGCTGCCGACGGATGGCTACGGCGACTGCGAGGATTACGTGCTGCTGAAGCGCAAGCTGCTGATCGATGCCGGCTGGCCCCGCGAGGCGCTGCTGATCACGGTGGTGCGCGACAAGAAGGGTGAAGGACATGCCGTCCTCACCGTGAAGACCGACAAGGGCGAGTACGTGCTCGACAATCAAAACGAGAACGTCGTCGCCTGGACCGAAACCGGCTACCGCTTCGTCAAGCGGCAGTCGCAGAGCGACCCGAACGTGTGGGTCTCGCTCGGCGACGGTCGCCCGGCCGTAGCCACCGCCAGCGCAAGATAGCGCTGATCAGAGAGGCGAGACAGGAATTCGAGTTACGCGACCCGGTCACATCCCCACCCCTCCCCGTCCCAGACCGGTTCGCGCGCGGCCAGGCCTCCCCCAAGGCCTGGCCGCAACTTTTTGAGCCAGACGGAATTCACGAAGATCGCTTGAACTCTACCGCTTTGGCAGCACCATCCCGGTCTCGTTCGACGATCCATCCGTCCCTTCGGCTGCTCGAAGCCAGGCCCGATTGACCTGACCGCGCAATTGCTCGAGCCCGCGCCCAAGGCGCAAGCCCATCGGTGTGCTTGCATTTGCGCGGAGTTGGCGGCTCCGCTGGAGGCGCCCCCTTTAGAGGTCCGCGGCGATCCCGACCGTCCCAGCTCCATCACTTGCCAGGAAGCGCGGAGGCCTGGGCCGGCAATGGATCGTTGTTCAAGCAGGTCTGCGGCAGCCGGTCGAACGCACGAACAAATTCCGACGAGAACCGCTTCGCGCTGTCAAATGACAGATGCACCTCGTCGACGAAGGTGAGATCGTCGCCGGTGTCCGCGTCGATATACATGGCCCCGATCGTCTCGGCGAGTTGCCTGGTCGGATCCGGCTTTGGCCAGATTTCAGTCGTCGGCATCGGGACCAGCACGACACAGTCGGCAGGCATGCCAATTCGCTTCAAGAAGGTGTTTGCCTCGATCGCCGCGAGCGGCACATTGACCTGAAAGTCCCGCAACTGATGCCGACGAACCCGCGGGCGCTGGCGATCCGCCATAAGCGAATCCCGCCAGAGAAAATAGCCATCCACTGACGATCTGAAGGCCGTCGGCGCAATTTCGCAGTCGATAAACCGAAATTTGCATAGGGCTGGCTGGGCCCACATCTCCCCCTTCTTGACCAGAGCCCGCCCGAGCTCCCATCGATCATGCATCGCGGCCAGAGCGGGCTCGCTCACACGGTCGTTGAAATAGGGGTCGACGCCAATCACCAGCACACGTGGACGCAGATGGTGCTTCACTGCAAGCGCAGAGAAGAACGCCTGCTGGTCCTCATAGCTGAATCCGAGATTGAACTGCCGTAAACCGCGTGCGGCAAAATACGACCGCACTTCGGCCGTGCTGAAAGCAAACATCGTGCGGCTCGATCCAGTAAAGACCACATCGGCTGCCTTCAGGTTGGCAAGCGCCCTGCCCTCGATCCCGAACCAAAACGCAGCATGCTCGAAGTCTCCAAACCGGCGCGCACTGCACGAGCTGATGAACTGATCACGCTCCGGCGCCGGCTTGCATCCGGCGATCGAGATACCCCTGCCGCTATATGCGATCGGAGCTGCCAGGCAGCCCGATAAGATGACCATGGCAATATAGATCAACAACCAAAGCTTGTGCCTCATCACGCACGCACGCGCCCCCCGGGCCGACCAGAACAACGGTTATAAAATACCACATGCGTTCGCCATCGCGCGCAATAAAATCGACCTCAGATCGAATTCTGAGTTTGAAGTTAGACGTCTTGCCGCCGGTCGCGGACGGTGAGAGGCACGGCATCGCTTCGCGTGAGGCCGTCTCGATGCGCAACTTTTTTTGGCCTTGCTTTGACGATATGTCGCCGGCGGGGCGCGGCACCGGCCGGCCAACCTTGTTTTCCCTCGACCGTCGGGTTTAGGTTGTCGGCATGATGATGATCCTGCGAAGCGCGACCTTGCTGGCCGCGGCCCTGACCCTGGCGAACTGCTGCATGTCCGGCACCGGCTGCTCGGGACCGCTGGCCTCGGCCGGCACACCTGCAGCCGCGCCGGCGATGGCCGCTACGCCCGCCGTGATTACCGCGCAGCCGACGAGCGCTGCGGCCGACTGGGACGGCCGTGTCGCCACCTCCGACGCCGACACCGAGATGGTGACGGAGCCGGACATCGGCACGCCGCGCAAAGGCGCCAAGCGCCGCGGCGACTCGCGGGTCGACGTGATGTCCGCGCAATCGAGCTCCGGTTATCGCGGCCGGATGAGCTGGGAGGAGGAACAGGCGGCCGACCTCGCCGACGAGGCCCGCCTCAAGCAGAAGCTCACGATCTGCCGGAACTGCAGCGCAACGCAGTAAGCATTTGTCCGTCCGCAGTTTTCGGCTGGTCGCGACCGCGATCTGGAACCGCTGCGACCGCGCGATTTCGGGCTTGCAGGCCTCGCTTTTGTCGGATTTCCTAATCAAACGTTGACGACTTGGTTCGTTCGCCAGATGCACGATTTGCGGGCTCGGCGGACAGCGTTCTCTGCTCGAGTTTTTCGCCTCTCCCAGTTTTCGGGAGGAGCATCCGAAGCTTTTTCAATTTGGGTGGTTTCGTGATGAATCCGGTGACGCGCGACACCAGACGCTACCCCGAGAAGCTCAGCCCGAGCCCCGTCAAGGGCGCCCAGCCGATCGCGCTCGCCGCCGCGACGCTCGTGGTGCTGGTCGCGGGCATCGGCGGCATCATGTTGTGGCGTGCCTATGGCGGCGCGCCGGAAACCGAGCGCGGCGCGGTGACGCGGCAGTTGCAGGCGCGCACGGTGCAGGCATCCGAGCAATTGGTGGAGAAGACCAAGGGCCTGGAGGCCACCCAGCAGGAATCGATCGATCAGTTGCAGATGATGCAGGAGCAACTGCAGAGCATGCGCCGCCTGCTCGCGGCCCAGCAGGCCGACACCAAGCGGCTGTCGGACCAGGTCTCGACCCTGAAGGACTCCATCGATGGCCTGCGCCAGTCCTTCGCCAGCACGCAGAGCTCGGAGCAGGCCGCGCCTGCTCCACGCAACCGCAGCATCCGCGCCCGCGCCCATGCCAGCCGCAGCAGCCATCGGCATCGTCGCAACCGATCCTGAGACGCCCGGTTCTGACGCCTGCTCGTAGAATTCCCGCCGAATTTTCCCGGGACCCTGTGAAGTGCTTCACAGATTGAAACCGGGAGTCACGCCATCCTGCCTGCACCGGATGGCGAGCCAATTTCAGGATGGCACAGGGCCAATTTCAATATCCGGGGCTGGCAAGGTCGTTGGCGCCATACTGCGCCGACGGCCTTGTTCTTTGTGGCGGCGCGTTCGACCGCCCGGAACGGATCCGACGACCGCGGCTCTCCGGCTGGTGACTTGCTTTTCCCAGCCAATTCTCGGCTCAATGCGCCCTGAAGACGCAGAGGAGCCCCCATGTCCGCCGATCCAGCACTGACGTCCGATGTCATCGGGCTGACCACAGTCGCCCCCTTCTCACGCCGCGGCTTCATGACAGCGTCCGCTGCCGTGACGGCCGGCTACACGCTGGCTGCCGGCCCGGTGCGGGCCGAGGTCGTTACCACCGACACCAATGGCCTGAATGCCGGAGATGCGAAGATCAAGGTCGGCGACCGCGACATGCCGGCCTATTTCGCGCGCCCCGCCAGCGCCGGCAATCCGCCCGTCGTGCTGGTCGCGATGGAGATCTTCGGCCTGCATCAGTACATCAAGGACGTGACGCGTCGTCTCGCCAAGCTCGGCGCGCTCGCCGTGGCGCCGGACTACTACTTCCGCAGCGGGACCGACCTCACCAAGATCACCGAGATCAAGGACCTGCTGCCGATCGTGAATGCCAAGCCCGACGCGGAACTGCTGTCGGACCTCGACGCCACCGTGGCCTGGGCCAAGTCGCAGGGCGGCGACACCTCGCGTCTCGGCATCGTCGGCTTCTGCCGCGGCGGCCGCAACGTGTGGGAGTATGCGGCGCATAGTTCGGCGCTGAAGGCGGGCGTTGCGTTCTACGGCCCGCTGATCGACCCGCCCAATCCCGCCTGGCCGAAGAGCCCGACGCAGCTTGCGCCGGAGATGAAGGCGCCCGTGCTCGGCCTCTACGGCGAAGCCGACACCGGCATTCCCGTCGCCAGCGTCGAGGCCATGAAGGCCGCGCTCGCCGCCAACAAGAAGACCGCCGAGTTCAAGATCTATCCGGGCGCGCCGCATGGCTTCCACGCCGACTACCGCCCCAGCTATCGCAAGGACGCCGCGGAGGACGGCTGGGCGCAGATGCAGGCGTGGTTCAAGAAATATGGCGTGCTGAGCTGACAGCCGCGGCCCGGGGCGAGCGAACACGGAAGACTGCCCCGCGAGACTTCCCGCAAGTCGCTTGCCGGCTGTCGCTTGCGCTCGGGCGCCGGACCGGCGGCTGTTAGCGCGGCCGACGATCGTCGCGACGAATCTTCGCCAGCTGCCTGCCGCCCTGCTCGAGCTCCCAGGCCATCCAGACCAGCGCGGCGCCCAGGCTGACGACGACGCCCATGAAGACAAACGTGAGTTCAGGGGATGTGAGTGTGTTCATCATGCCTGGATCCCATGCAAGCGTTGCGCCAGCTACTTCTCCGTTGCCGCTCCGCCGATCGGAGCGGCAACAAATGGTCACGAGATGTCGTTAAGGCGAAGTGACCGGATCGGCCGGCCGCCTCGCCCAAACTTCATTCACACACCTCGACGTTGCGATAGCGCCAGCCGTGCGCTGTCCGCACACGCTTGCGCGCGACGTAGCAGCCGCCGAGATCCTCGTAGGTGTACGGGTAGTAGTAGGGATAGCCTCCGTATCCGTAGTAGCCGGGATAGCCAAAACCGAAGCCGAACCCGAGTCCGAAACCCGGGCCAAAGCCATGATGGCCGAAGCCATGATGGAAACCGCCCGGCCCGTGCGCCGACGCCATGCCCGGCATCATTGCCGCCGCAATCACGGCACCCGCCAACAATCCCATCAATCTCTTGCGCATCGATCCGTCTCCAAATTCAAGCGGCATGAGAGCGTCAGTGTACTCGGTGCTCCCAGCCGGAAGTCTCTAAGCCGGATTTGGAACAGCGCGCGGGCAAACCCGCTCACATCTGCGCGATCTCGATGTCGTTGCGTGACGTCTGGAGCGGCGGGCAACATTCAGCAACCGCGACAGATGCTCTTCACCTTCCGGTCGACCGCGTTGTTCTCCTGCTGAATCTGCACATCGGTCGCATCACCGGTACGGTTCGGGCCTGTTGCAGCGGTCCCTCCGTCTCCTCCATGACCCAAGCCGATCGTGACAGCGGAATTGCTCGCCCCCGCCCCGCTCGCGCCGGAGCCGGACGATTGCGCCGTGCCCAGGCTGTTAGTCCCGTTGGCACCTGCCGCGCCCGGTTGCGATGACTGTGAGGGATTGCTGCCGCTTCCGGCGGTCCCGGTCGTGCCGGCGCCGGCGGCCCCCGCGCTCGGCGCGCCGCCGCCGCTCGCTCCACCGCCAGCGCCGCCCGCACCGCCGCCACCGCCTTGCGCGAACACCGCAGTGGCCGTGCCGAGGCCTGCAATCACGATCAAAGTGCTCAATGAAAACCTGGCCATGGGACCGTCTCCCTTTACACTTCAACCCGACCGGACGGACCGCGTTCCGGAACGAATGTTGATCGGAGAGGATTGATGGGGCGAGGAGAGCAAGGAGCCGTGCGCAAGCTGATCGCCTTTGACGAGGACACGTTCGACAAGCTCAAGCAGCTGGGCCGCGATCAGATGCTGAGTCTGCAGGACCTCGCCGACGAGGCGTTCATGGACCTGTTGGAAAAGCACGGCGTACCGGCGGATCTGAAGGACGCGCTGCGCAAGAGCGCTGCGGAGGATGGCGATGGCGCAGGCAAGCCTGCGCGCAAACGGAAGAACGAGCCGGACGACAAGTCCAGAAACCAGTCGAAGCCCAAACCGAAACAGAGGAGCAGGACATCAGCATGAGCACCGACCCCGATCCGTTTGAACAGGGCGAGCGCGCCGCGCGCGAGAACATTCCGGCCGAGGCCAATCCCTATCAGGACGGCAGCGAACAGCATGCGCTGTGGGCGAGCGGCCACGAACGTGTCGCCAGCGCAGCGGAGGCAGGCGAATCCGAAGGGACGTGAGGAATCTCCGACAGCTCCATCGGCCGTGATGTCAGCCGATCTTCTTCAGACCCTTGGTGTAGCGCGGTCCCTTGGCGACATAGGCCTTGGCCGCGATGCCCATGCGCTCGACCTGCGCCGGCTCCAGCGTGCGAACGACACGCGCGGGCGCACCGATGATCAGCGCGTATTCCGGAAAATCCTTGCCCTCGGTGATGATGGCGCCGGCGCCGACGACGCTGCCGCGGCGGATGTGCGCGCCGTTCATGATGATCGAGCCCATGCCGATCAGGGCGTCATCCTCGACCGTGCAGCCGTGCAGAATGACGTTGTGGCCGACGGTGACGTTGCGGCCGACGCGCAGCGGAAAGCCGGGATCGACGTGACAGGTGGCATTGTCCTGGATGTTGGAGCTCTCGCCGATCTCGATCCAGTCATTGTCGCCGCGGATCACCGCGCCGAACCAGACCGTGACCTCCTTGGCGAGCTTCACCCGACCGATCACGGTGGCATTGTCGGCAATGTAGTAGTTGCCGTCCGCCGGCAGCTCGGGCGCCTGCCCGTCGAGTTCGTAGATGGCCATCGAGGTCTCCCGTTCGCAGGCGACCTTGGCACAGGCTCCGGAGCGATTTCAAGCAAACGCCGCGGCGGCGCCCGGCACGGGAACTAGGCCAGCACGCCCGCGGCGCGCAGCGTCATCACCACGAAGGTGCCGCACATCATGCTCCAGAAGCCGGCGATCACGGTCGCCAGCATCACGAACTCGAAGCGACGGCGCTCGATGCGGGCACCGCGCAGCGTGTTGCGCATGATGATGAAGGGCGCGGCGAACACCAGGAATGGCACCGCGGCGAACCGCCGGGGCGTGACGCCCTCCTGCAGCAGCTCGAAGCCCGGCGGACGTTCGGCATAGGCCTGGTAGCCGCTCGCCAAGGCGCCGGCCAAGGCGAAACCGATGAGGAGCGAGAACAGGGAATTGAACGCCTCTGCCGACATCGTACGCACTCACACACTTGCAAAACTGCCCGATGCTGGTTTGGCAAAAAGCGACCGCACCCGCCACATTATCCTTAAGGAAGGGTTAATGGCGGCCGCGGCCGGTGCGCGGCTCCCTGCAGGTAAGTTTCTGCAGAATGCCGCATCGCCGTGGCATAGTCGGCGCTGATTCGGTCCTTGAGATCCCCTGCCCGCCATGACGATGTTTTCGGTCCGCAGTGCCCGCCCTTCGAACGGACATGGCCACGCCGTGCCGATCATCCTGGGCTGCGTGCTGACGGCGGTCGCAGTCGCCCTCGTCGCCTACCTGCTTTGGCCCACCTGGCGCGCCAGCACCTTCAAGGGGCCCGAACGCCTGCCGGTCAGCATCGGCGGCACGGTGTTCAACGTGCCGGCGGCCGCCATCCGGGTGAAGATCCAGCGCCATACAGGGCCGCAGGAGCGCGTCGATCTCGGCTTCGAATATCCCTCGCTCACCCCGCCTGAGGCGCTGCATCACGTCAGCGCCGACCAGATCGATCAGGCGCCGCACCCGATCGATCGCATCTTCGTCTCGATATCGGCACATCACGACGCGATGTCGCCGGAGACGCGACTGAAGACGATCTATCCGCGCTATCTCAATCCGGCCGCCGTGTCGGTGCAGGACGGATTGAGCATGCGAAGCTTCCGCGCGGGCACAGCGTACGACATGGAGGATCTGTTCACGGCCGAGCAGCCTGTGCTGGTCGCCCGCTGCACGCGTGATGCCGCCACGCCGGGCATGTGCCTCAGCGAACGCCGTGTCGAAGGCGCAGATCTGACCTTCAGGTTTCCGCGCGGCTGGCTGTCACAATGGCAGGACGTCGCCGCGGCCATGGAGCGGCTGACGGCGCAGATGCATGCCACGAAGTAGTCAGTCGTAGCCCGGATGGGCGCGGCGATATCCGGATTCTCTCGCCCGGGGCGTGTGAGCCCGCATATCGCCTACGCTTATGCGGGCTACACGCTCCAGCACTCACTCCACCAGATCGTCTTCCAGGATCGCCATCTGGAACTGGAACGAGCGGTCGTCGTCCTCGTCGTCGACGAACAGAACGCCGATGAACTCTTCGCCGATATAGACCTCGGCGGAGTCTTCCTTCTTCGGCCGCGGCACCACACGGATCTTCGGATTGCCGAACACGCGCTTCAGATACGCGTCGAGCTTCCTGACTTCCTGAACGTCCACGGTGATCTCCAATCGACAGCAAGGTTTGCAGATGATGCGGACGTTGCAGCGCGAACGTCCGTGTCCTTATGAGTTCGACATTCCAGCCCACCGATCGAGGCAAGACGAGCCGGCGATGTCGAACGACCTGAAAGGGACGCCGTGGATCTCACATTCATTCCGCCAAGACAAACTCAAGACAAACGGCGGATCGTCAAATCCACAGACGCCGATGTGTTGGCACGAATTTCCCTGGATGAGAAGGTCTTGACTTCGCTGTCGCCGACGCGGTCGCGGCTCAGATCCCGATCGCGTTGATCATCTGATCCATGGTGCGCGACGGCTCCGCACAACCGGCCTCGCCGACGATCTTCGCCGGCACGCCTGCGACGGTGACGTTGTTCGGCACCGGCTTCACGACGACCGAGCCGGCAGCAATGCGCGCGCAATGACCGACCTCGATGTTGCCGAGCACCTTGGCGCCGGCGCCGATCAGCACGCCATGACGAATCTTGGGGTGCCGATCCTCGTTCTCCTTGCCGGTGCCACCGAGCGTCACGCCATGCAGAATCGAGACGTTGTCCTCGATGATGGCCGTCTCGCCGCAGACGAAGCCGGTGGCGTGATCGAGGAAGATGCCGCGGCCGATGCGCGCCGCCGGATTGATGTCGGTCTGGAACACGGCCGAGGAGCGGCTCTGCAGATAGAACGCGAAATCCTTGCGGCTGTTGCGATACAGCCAATGCGCCAGCCGGTGCGTCTGCAGGGCGTGGAAGCCCTTGAAGTAGAGCAGCGGATCGATGAAGCGCGAGGTGGCGGGATCGCGATCGTAGACGGCGACGAGATCGGCGCGGAACGCATGGCCGAGGTCCGGCTCGTCGCGCAGCGCGTCATTGAAGGTCTGGCGGATCAGGTCGCCCGACAGCGCGGAATGATCGAGACGGTCGGCGACGCGGTGCACGACCGAATCCTCGAGCCGGCCGTGGTGCAGGACGGTTGAATAGATGAAGGTCGCGAGCTCGGGCTCGCGGCGCACGATCTCTTCTGCCTCGTGGCGGATCCGATCCCAGATCGGATCAAGCGTCGCCAGCTTGCTGCCCTGCTGCGGATTGGTCTGATGCATAGCCATGGCTGCTTCTCGCAGTTTCAGTGGGCGGGACTTATAGCACGGCGCATGGAACGATGTCCTCTGCAGGAGGCGCGAGGCCGGCGATCCATTCCAGCCAGCCTGCCTCCCAGAAAACACGGGATTGAGACATTTTACGTCCCGCCGATGACGTCCCGGTTGCGCCGCCATGCCATTCGGCACCGCGTCGGTTCAAAGTGGGCAGCAGGAACCCGAAATCAAGGTGGGCCTCGGGGGTAGCAATCGGTTCCGGCACCTGGGGCACTCTGCGGGAGGGCGGAAGGGACGGATACCGGCGGCTGCGGCAAAAAGGAACCACCCGGGGACAGAAGGCCGGCCATTCCCCCGTTCGATCACGGGAGCGGCTTTACCATCCATCGCTCTGCGTCTACTAGTGAATATCGCCCTGACCATATTTCGGCCACGGTGCTCCTGATCGGGGGACACGGGTATCAGTAACACTCAGATCCTGGACGAACGCGCGACCGAGGCCGGATTGGCCTGGCTCCCCGTCATTGTCATCCCGCTCTTCCTGGTCGCGCCGGCGCTGTGGAACGGCTATCCGCTGCTGCAGTGGGACACCGGGGGCTATCTTGCGCGCTGGTACGAAGGCTATCTGGTGCCGAGCCGCTCGACCGTCTTCGGGCTCTATCTGCATTTCGGCGAGGGCTCGAGCTTCTGGCTCAATCTCGGCCTGCAGGCGCTGGCGACGCTCTGGATCCTGCAGCTCACCTTGCGCGTGCTGGGGCTGGCCCAGCCGCTGCGCCTGCTCTGGATCGGCCTGCTGCTGATCCTGACCACCGCCCTGCCCTGGCTCGCCAGCATGCTGCTGACCGACATCTTCGCCGGCCTGTCGGTGCTGGCGCTCTACATCATGGTCGCGCACGCCCGCCGGATCTCCATGCTGGAAACATGCGCGCTGTTTGGCTTCGTGGCCTTCGCCTCCGCCACCCACAGCGCCACGCTCGGCGTGCTGTTCGGCCTGTGCTGCGCCGGCTGGATCGCCTATCCCTGGCTGCGCCGGCAGATCGCGCTCTCCGGCCTGGTCCGGGCCAGCATGACGATCGTCGCGGGTGCGGCGATGCTGCTCGCAGCCAACTTTGCCCTGTCCGGCCAGTTCGCCTGGACGCCGGGCGGCACCGGGGTCGCCTTCGGCCGCATGCTCCAGGACGGCATCGTGGCGCAATATCTGAAGGACCATTGCGCCCGCGAGAAGCTGAAGCTCTGCCCCTATCGCAACGAGCTGCCGCCCACCGCCGACGACTTCCTGTGGGGCCACAGCATGTTCGACAAGCTCGGCCGTTTCGAGGGCATGAACGACGAGATGGGCTTCATCGTGAAGCGGTCGCTCGCGGCCTATCCGCTGTGGCAGGCCAAGGCCGCCGCGGTCGCTACCGCCGAGCAGTTGGCGCATGTGGCGACCGGTGAGGGCACCAACGGCTGGCTGCCGCACACCTATGGCATCATCGAGCGCTACATCCCCTCGCAGGTCAAGAAGATGCGCGCGGCGCATCAGCAGCACTGGGAGATCAGTTTCGCCGTGGTCAACTGGCTGCACGTGCCAGTCGCGCTGGCCTCGATGCTGGCGGCGGCGGCGATCGCAGCGCACGCGATCTGGCGCCGGCGGGGCGACGATGTGGCTTTGCTCGCCAGCACCGTGACCCTGGCGCTGCTGGGCAACGCCCTGATCTGCGGCGTCATCTCCGGCCCACATGACCGTTACGGCGCTCGGATGGTGTGGATCGCCACCTTCACGGCGCTGATTGCGGCGGCGAGGTGGTTCAGCGGCGAGCGCGTGGACGGCTCGGCGGAACGCCTCCCGTAACCTGCTTGAACGGCAGCCGAAGCCCAGAGGGCGAAGGCAGGAGCGACACGCGGGTTCACACGCGCCGCTCGGACAACCCCGGGGGTCGCTGCGCTCGCCCGGGCTACGGCTTCAGCGCCGCGCCAGAAAGTCGATCACCCCGGCCTTGTAGACCTTGTCGCCGACCGCGCGCATGTGATCGCGATTGGGGATGTCGAGCACTTCGGCACCGGGGATGAGCGCGCCGAGCGCCGGACCCGAGCCCGACACCTCGTCGGTGGTGCCGACCGCCACCAGCACCGGCACCGCGATGCGGCCGGCGTCCTCGCGCGAGATCAGGCCGCGCGAGCCGCGCATGCAGGCGGCCAGCGCCAGGCGGTCGGAGCGGGTCTGGTCGGCGAAGGCGCGGAAGGTGCGGCCCACGGGATCGGTCACGTCGTCGATCGACGGCGCCTCGAGCGCGACGGCGACGTTCTCGCCGGGTCCGCCGCCTTCGATCATCGCCATGCCGATGCCGCCGAAGATCGCCGAGCGCAGCCGCTCGGGCGCGGTCAGCGCGATATGCGCGGCGATACGGCCGCCGAGCGAGTAGCCCATCACGTCGGCGCTGGCGAGGCCGAGATGATCCATCAGCGCGGTGACGTCGCTCGCCATCGCCGCGATCGCGTACAGCGCGGGGTCGTACAGCTTGGCCGAATCGCCATGGCCGCGATTGTCGAGCGCGATCACCCGGCGGCCATCCTTGCGCAATTCGGAGATCCAGGCCGGATAGACCCAGTTGACGTTCTTGCTCGAGGCAAAGCCATGGACGAGCACGATCGGATCGCCCTCCCCCTCATCGATGAAGGCAATTTCAACGGCGCCGTTGTGAAAGCTCGGCATCGGTCGCGAATCCCGGAACGCTGGAGTGAAGCTGGTCGGACGAAGTCTAGATCATGATGCGCTTCCACGGAATCGCATCATGATCTTATCCCTTTGTTTGAGCATGATCTTTTCGGAAAACCGGCTTCCACTTTTCCGGATCATGCTCTAGCCGCAGGACGCGGTTGCGGCCAGTTCGGGAGCGGAGGACGCGGCCTGCATCCGGCGCAGGCGGCGCCGCCGGCTCCGGTCGAGCCAGGCCTGGGTGGCCCGCTCGGTCATCGCCTTCAGCGATGCGACGAAGCTGAGCAGCGTCATCAGCGCGCCGAACAGCCAGAGCGCGAGATTGAATGCCCCCGCGGACAGCAGCAGCGCGCCGCGGCCGAGCAGCTTCAGGATCGCGCGCGTCTGGCCGCCCTTGGC
This sequence comes from Bradyrhizobium sp. HKCCYLRH2060, assembly GCF_051168135.1. Taxonomy (NCBI): domain Bacteria; kingdom Pseudomonadati; phylum Pseudomonadota; class Alphaproteobacteria; order Hyphomicrobiales; family Nitrobacteraceae; genus Bradyrhizobium; species Bradyrhizobium sp. HKCCYLRH2060. Next base: position 198,584 of record NZ_JBNPUK010000004.1, on the reverse strand, counting down.
CTCGGCGAGCCGCGCCGCGCGGGCGATGTCCTTCGGCCCTTCGGCGAGCTTGAGCGAATCCAGTGCGCCGCGCGTGCCGGCCTTCTCAGTGATGCGGCCGACATCCTTGGCGAGCCGCACCAGCGCGCCGGCCTTCTCGGCGCGGAACGCCGCGCGGATCGCGGTCGCGGTCTGGCCAGGACGAAGCACCGAGCCCGAGGCCACCGCCTGCTGCAACAGCGGCGCATCGACCACATCCCGCGCCGAGCGTCCGGCCCAGGCGGCGAGCCCCTCGCCGAGCCGGCCGACCTTTCGCGCATCCTTCACCAGCGTCAGCCCGGCCCGCACCGGCGCGGCAGTGCCTGCCGAGGCATAGGTCGCGGCAGTGACGGCAAGGCCGGCCGTGGCCAGGCCCAGCACCAGGCGGTCGGTCTCCTCGCCCATCACCAGATGCTTGCCTTCGCGCACCGCGTCGCGGATGTCGCCGAACACGAAGAGGTCGCCAGCCACGGTGCCGGACAGGCTCGCGACGTCGTCGGCCTGGCCGGTGACGAGCCCGGTCGCGAACCGCTTGGCAACGCTGGCCGGCGCCTTCTCGGCGGCCGCCGCATCGCTCACGCGCTGCACCAGCGCGTCGTCGAGTGCCACCTGATGATCCCGCGCGAGCGCAACGAAGCTCTCGGCGAGATCGGGATCGCCGGCTTCGAGCGCATCCTTGATGCCGCTGGTGATGCGCGCCGGATCGGTCTGCAGCACCGAGGCGACCTGAAGCTCCGACAGCCGCGCCGGATCATCCTGCGCCGCCATGATGGCTCCGGCCCCATAGGCGTGCGGCCACACCGCAGCGCCGACCGCGGCGCTGACGGCAAGCCCGGCCAGCGCCAGACTGAGTCCCAGCTTGATTCGCTTCGAGATCACGCCGCCTTCACGTTTTCGCGGGAACGATGCGAAGAGACATAGTAATTTCCGTGCCTGACACAACGGCCTCGACGAAAGAAGGGCTTCTCGGCGGCCCTGAGTTTGTGTCGAATCCACAGGCCACAACATAACGGCGTGCGTTGCATCAAACGCGGGTTCCCAGCACTAGGAATTGGCATCAAGGCTCAGTATGGTCGCGCCGTTTTCGACGCGTGCGGCCGTGCGACCTCAGTCCCGTCCTGTTCCGTCGTGCTGACCGCATACGCTCCCGTTGCCACGCGAGGTAATACCGATGGCCGATAACATCGTCCCGCATTTCAACAACGATGCCGGTGTCCCCGTCATCGAGATCGGCTCGCATGAGTTCATGTGCGTGGGCGCCAATCCGCCGTTCGATCATCCGCACGTGTTCCTCGATCTCGGCAACGACAAAGAGATCATCTGCCCGTATTGCTCGACGCTCTACCGCTATGCGCCGGACCTCGCCGCCGGCGAGGCGCGGCCGCCGGAATGCGTGCTGAAGGACGTCGCCTGATCGGCGTGTCGTGGCATCGCGTACCGTCTATGTGGCGGGAGCCGGGATCGGCGGCCTGACGGCCGCGCTCGCGCTCGCCACCAAGGGCTTCCGAGTCGTCGTGCTGGAGAAGGCCGAACGGCTCGAGGAAGTCGGCGCCGGCCTGCAGCTCTCACCCAATGCCAGCCGGATCCTGCTCGACCTCGGCCTCGGGCCGCGGCTGACCGCGCGCGCGGTGGTGCCGGACGCCGTCAGCATCATGAGCGCGCGGGCCGGCGGCGAGATCGCCCGCCTGCCGCTCGGCGAGGCCGCGAGCCGGGCAGCGGGCGCACCCTATTGGGTGATCCACCGCGCCGACCTGCAGGCGGCGCTGGCCGCGGAGGTGATGGCGCATCCGGACGTCGAGCTGCGGCTCGGCTGCCAGTTCGAGGACGTCGTCGCCCACGCCAAGGGCCTCACCGTGGTGCATCGCCGCGGCAATGAGCGCCGCCAGGACGTGGCGCTGGCGCTGATCGGCGCCGACGGCGTGTGGTCGACGGTCCGGCACCATCTGTTTCCGCAGGTCCGCGCCGAGTTCTCCGGCCTGATCGCCTGGCGCGGCACGCTCGACGCCCGGCAATTGCCGCGCGAACTGACCGCCGCGCGGGTGCAGCTCTGGATGGGTCCCGCGGCCCATCTCGTCGCCTATCCGATCTCGGCTGGCCGGCAGGTCAATGTGGTTGCGGTGGTACCGGGCACCTGGAACCGGCCGGGCTGGAGCACGGAGGGCGATCCGGGCGAGCTGAAGGCGGCGTTCGCGCCGCCGCGCTGGCCGGCGACGGCGCGGCTGCTGCTCAATGCGGTCGACGGCTGGCGCAAATGGGCGCTGTTCGGCGTCCCCGAAGGCATCGAATGGACCGAGGGCAGCGTCGCGCTGCTCGGCGACGCCGCGCACGCCATGCTGCCGTTTGCGGCGCAAGGCGCGGGAATGGCGATCGAGGATGCGGTGGTGCTGGCCAAGAGCCTGAGCGAGGCGCGCCCGGACGGTCCCGGCGCGATCCCGGCTGCGCTGAAACGCTACGCCAAGCTGCGCCGCCCGCGCGTCGGCCAGGTGCAGCGCACCGCGCGCAACCAGGGCCGGCTCTATCACATGACCGGACCGCTGGCGCTGGCCCGCGATCTCAGCATCAAGGCGCTCGGCCCGCAGCGCCTGTCGGCGCGGCAGAGCTGGATCTACGACTGGCGGCCGTAGGCGGAGAGCGCCGTCTCAGTAGACCGAGCCATCCCGCGGCAGGGTCGACGGCGTGCCCGCACCGGAGGCCATCGGCCGCGCGGGGCGCGCCGCCGGCTTGACCGGCCTCCCAGGCTTGGCGGCCGCCGGCTGCGGCGCCGGAGTTTCCTGGCACTTGTTGCGGCGCCAGGCCTCTTCGGCGAACTGGGTCTGGCCTCGGATCGCGATATAGTCGTTGCGATAGGCGACCTCGGCCACCACCGCGCCGCCGGCTCCGGTCTCCGCCTTGGCCATCAGGCCCTGCAGCTCGGCCGCGCGCCCGGCGAGCGCCTTGCGCTCGGCCTCGAGCTGCTTGCAGTCATAGAGCTCGTACTTGGCCGGATCCGCGAAGGCGGTCGACACACTGTCGCTCATGCCGGCGCAGCCCGACAGCAGCGATCCCACCCCCAGCAGTCCCGCGGCCAGCGCGACGCGAAGCCGATCGCTGGTCATGCAGCCCCGATCGTGCAGCGGCCGCGAGCCATGGGGTCGATCTTGGGCTCGATCTTGGGCCGATCGGTCGCGGACATCGGCCCGAACGGCGGCAGCATTCGCCTCTGCGATGGTCTTCGGATTCGTCACGCTCACCTCGCTCAACGACTGGTCCGCAAGGCACGCGGATCCGAATCGTTTTCTCGTGATGGGTCCGTGCCTTACAACGGCCGCTTCGTCCATGTCTTGCACCAGATGATCCCAGACCTGACAAAGCGCTTCAGCGCGAAGGCAATCTCAAAGCAGCTGGTGACGGCCGGATTGAGGCTTTACCAAGGCGCTCGCGCTGGCTTAAGCAGAGGATGAGCTTTGGAGTCAAAGTGCAACTCGTCCGGCGTCGCCGGATGATGCGTCAGGTCTCCAAGATCAAAGCGCGGACGTGGCGGAATCGGTAGACGCAAGGGACTTAAAATCCCTCGATGGCAACGTCGTGTGGGTTCGAGTCCCACCGTCCGCACCAGCCCTGTGCACGCCTCGCTCGACTGCCCTGCCCGGCTCAGTTCAGCGCCGCCAGCCGCTCCAGCTCGGCGAGATCGGTGACCTCCAGCCTGCCCTCCGCGATCGTCAGGATCTTGCGATCGCGAAACAGCGCGAGCACGCGGCTGACATGGACCGAGGTCACGCCGACGGCGTCGGCGATGTGCTGCTGCTTCAAGGGAAACGGATAGCGGTGGTGCTGGACCACGCCGTCCACCGCGACCCGCCGCATCAGGCTGAGCAGCAGATGCGCGATCCGGCGCTCGGCCGGACGCTGGCCGAGCACGGTGATGAGCTCGTAGGAGGCTCGACCGTTGTCGCCGAGCGAGCGGAACACCTCCATCATGACCAGCTCGTCGGCACGGCACTGCTTGCGGACCTCCTCGCCATCGAGCCGGCTGACCTGGACCTGGGTCAAGGCCTTGGCCGAAAAGCTCATGCCTTTGGCGAAGATCGCCGCCGGCGAGAAGATGTCGCCCGGCAGCAGGAAGCGCAGGATCTGGCGGCCGCCATCCGACAACTGGATGTAACGGAATGCCCAGCCGCTGCAGAGCACGAGCACGTCGTCGCGCGCCTCGCTCTGGCATTTGATCTGCTGGCCGGCCCGGACGCTGAAGAACTGCTGATTGAGCCGCGGCAGCGCCGACTGCGCCCGGCAGGCCCTGAACAGCGCGGCACAGAATCCGGAATCGACGTGGGTGCAGGAGACGCAGCAGCCGGCGAGATCGGGTTCTGATCGCAGCATCAAGGGGTGCGCGCGCTTCCGTCCCGCCGACCCGGATTCGTCATCCGGTCATCGGGACGCTGTGGCGGTCGATCGGGGGCGGCGGATGCCGAAGCCTTCGACCTGCGTCGCAGCTAAAATGGAACCGGTCCGCAGCGATATAACCTGGATTAATCATGCGGCTGAAAGTCGCCCATCCGTCCCGACGGCCGTCGCAGCGCGACACCCGAAGCAGGATCGACGCCGCTTGGCCTACGCCGCCTGCGCTCGCGCCGTCAGCTCCGCCATGGTGGTGGACTTGAAGCTCGGCCGCGCCTCCAGCCGCTCGATCCACGCGACGAGATTGGGATGGCCGGCGGTCAGCTCCGCCCATTCCGGCGTCAGCGACAGGAAGCTCGCCTGCGGCGCGGCCTGCAGATCGGCCAGCGACAGATGATCGCCGACCATGAATGGCTGCTCGCCGAGCAGCCGCGACAACTCCGCGATGACGGCTCTCGCCTGCGGCATCGCGCGCGCGATCGCAGCCTCGTCGGTGGTCGTGCCGAAGAATTGCGGGCCGATGATGCGCTGGAAGAGGATGACGTTGCACACGCCCTGGAACAGGTACCAGTCGCTGATGTTCATCACCTGGTCCATGCGCGCGGCCTGCCGGACATCCGCGGGCGTCAGGGCCGGCTCGGGCAGCACGCGGTCGAGATAGCGCAGGATCGCCTGGGTCTCGTACAACGCGAAGCCGTCATGCGCGAGCGCCGGCACGCGCCCGAAGGGATGACGCGCCAGATGCGCCGCCCCCTTGGAGTCACCCGGCGCCATCGCCGCGAGCCGATACGGAACGCCTTTCTCCTCCAGCGCAATCAACACGCTGCGCCCGAACGGGCTTCCCGGCACGGAATGGACGACGAACTCGGACATCACGATCTCCCCACGCTTATGATGAACTTCTCATGATGACGCCGGCGGCCGCTCGGCCTCGGCCAGGAAACGCTGCAGCAGCCCCGGCCAGCCGCCGTCGACATCCCGCCGCATCGACGCGCCGGCCTCGCTGCCCATGGTTTCGAACTTGTGGTGCAGCAGTTCGACCCGGGTCGCGTCCGGGCCCCTCGGCCACGAACTGCACGTCGACCTCCGAGCGCATCGCGGCATCCGGCTTCCAATGCGCATCGACCTGCCACAGCATGATGAAGCGATGCGGCGGCTCCCACAGCGTGATCGTCGCGACCGTGGTCGCAGTGCCGTCCTCGGAGATCTCGAGCCAGCGGCCGCCGAGCTTCGGCTCCAGCAGCACCTTCTCGATCGGCTTGCGGCCGACCCCATGCGTATGCGGCCACCAGCGCGTCAGGCCGCGCGTGAACACATCGAACGCATGATCGATCGGCGCCCGGACATGGACAAGCTTCCGGACCGGCGCGATCACGGCACCCTCACTCATCGATCCTCCCTTTCGTCTGCCGATGCGTGCGCTCCGCCTCGATCTTGAAGGCGAGCAGCGCGTCGTCCCAGAAGCTGTCGAGCCAGTCGCGCAGCTCGGCCAACCCCTCACGGCGCAAAGCGTAGATGCGCCGCACCCCCTCGCTGCGTTCCTCGACCAGGCCGGCATCCTTCAGCACCTTCAGATGCTGCGAGACGGCCGGCCGCGACACCGGCATTCCCGCCGCAATCGCGTGGACCGGGCGCGGCCCGCCGCGCAGCCGCTCGAACACCTCCCGCCGCGTCGGGTCCGCCAAAACGTTCAGCGCCACTTCGTAAGTCATAGCTTACTGTAAGCCAATACTTACCAAACTGTCAAGGATGCCGGCTCGACGCGGAACACGAGAGTCTGATCCAGCAGATCTCGCCACCGCCGGTTGCAGGGAGAAACCCGCCGTTAACCACAACCGAACCACGGTGGAACCAACGGCTGCCGGCGTTCCGAGTCGATCACCTGCGTGCGACGTTCCGAGGCCAGCCGGGGCTCGCCATCAATGAGAGGCACGATGCTGGGATTCCGCAGCCGAAAGAACGAACCGTCGGATGCCCCGCCCGCCCCCGACACGGACGCACACGACGCCTTCCAGGACACGCTGGCGCGGTGCCTGGGCGACTGGGCGGACGGCAGGCTCAACCGCGATGTCGCTGATGTCGACGCTGCCGCGCTACGTGCCAGGCTCAAGCCGCAACTGATCGAGGCCATCCATCGCCTGGGCATCGCGCTGGCTACCCGCGCCTCCCAGGACCTGGATTCCATCGTCGACCTCTGCATCAACAGCAACGAAGCCTCGATCAGCGCGGCGCGCCTGATCGGCGCCTCCAACAATCAATCCGAGCGCTGCCAGAGCCTCGCTTCGGCCTCGGTGGAGATGCAGGCCTCCGTGCACACCATCCGGGCGACGTCGACCCAGGCTGCAGCCGAGGCCGCCGCGACCCGCCAGGCCGTCGAGGACAGCGTGACCGCGGTGCGGCGGACGTTGCAGACGATGAACGGCATCGCCAGCTCCGTGCGCGACACCTCGGCAAAGATCGCCGATCTCAGCGCCGCCTCCGCCGAGATCGGATCCATCGTCGGCACCATCGACGCGATCGCCAACCAGACCAACCTGCTGGCGCTCAATGCCACCATCGAGGCGGCGCGCGCCGGCGAGTTCGGACGCGGCTTCGCCGTCGTTGCGGCCGAGGTCAAGAACCTGTCGCAGCAGACGACCAAGGCGACGGAGGACATCAAGGGCCGCATCGAGCGGCTGCAGGGCGAGATGAGCGGCATCGTCGAGGCCATGGCCGGCGGCGCCAAGGCGGTCGAGGTCGGCATGTCCGAGATGGACGATCTGGCGCAGGCGATCGATCAGGCCGGCACCCGGACCGCGGTGGTCAGCACCAAGATGGACGAAATCTCCGGCATTCTCGCCGAGCAGTCCGCCGCGACCGACGAGGTCGCACAGGGCATCACCATCATCGCCGATCTCGCGACCGCCAATGCCAACGAGGTGATGTCGCTCGCGGACACCATGGGCAAGACGGACGCGAAGGTCGGCAAGATGCTGGGCGAGATCGCCAAGCTTTCGCTGGACCACCAGGTGGTGAGACTGGCCAAGGCCGACCACGTGATCTGGAAAAAGCGGCTGGTCGACATGTCGGTCGGCCGGCTGCAACTGCGCGCCGACGAGCTCTCCGATCATCACACGTGCCGGCTCGGCAAATGGTACTATGGCGAAGGCGGTCGGCGTTTGGCCGGGGATCCGGCATTCCGCAACCTCGAGCGCCCGCACGAGGCGGTGCACCGCCACGGCAAGGAAGCGGCGCGGCTGTTCAGCTCAGGGCACATCGAGGAAGCGCTCAATGAGATCGGCCGGGTCGAGGTCGCATCCAGCGAGGTGCTGGCGGCGCTGGACCAGATCAAGGCGTGATTGAAGATCGTCGTTCCGCGTGAGATACGTAGCCCGGATGAGCGCAGCGACATCCGGGCTACGCATCTCACGCACGGCGGTGGCGAACCCGCATGTCGCTGCGCTCATGCGGGCTACACGACCTCCGCTACTCGCTCTTCTCGACGTTCCAGAACACCGGCACGGCCTGCCCTTCCAGCACGCCGGTGATCGACTTGCGCCAGGCGCTCGGCATGAACCATTGGCCGAGCGGCACGTAGATCACCTGATCGTAGACCTCCTGCTGAATCTGGGCGGCGATCCGCTTCTGGTCCTCCGGCTTGGTGGCCTTGGCGAAGGCGTCGCGCAGCTCCTCCATCTTGGGATCGTCGGGCCAGCCGAACGGGCTCTTCTGGCCGCGCGCGCCGACGAAGGTGCTGCCGATCGGATTGCCGGAGTCGGCGATCACCGAGTTGGTGAAGAACATGTTCCAGCCGCCCTCCTTCGGCGACTTCTGGCTGGCACGCCGCGTCACCACGGTCTGCCAGTCCGTCGTCTGCAGATCGACCTTGAAGCCGGCGGCGCGCAGCAGCTGCGCAGCGACCACCGGCTGCGCCTTCAGGGTGATCGCATCGCCCGGCGCGAGGATCACGACGGGCGTGCCGTCATAGCCGGCCTCGGCCAGCAGCTTCTTGGCCTGCTCCATGCCGTTGCCCTTCACCAGCGTCTCGGAGCCGACGTCGGATTCGAGCGGCGTGCCGCAGCCGAACACGGCGCCGCAGATCGTGTAGTACTTGGCGTTGCCGACCAGCGCGTCGAGCACGTCCTTCTGGTTCAGCGCCAGGAACGCCGCACGGCGGATTTTCACGTTGTCGAACGGCGGAAACAGGAAGTTCATGCGTCCCAGGGTCTGATAGCCGAACTTGTTCAGCACGTTCATCGACAGATCGGGATTGGCTGATAGCACCGGCTCGAGGTCGAGCGGCGGAAATTCCATGAAGTCGATATCGCCGGCCTGCAGCGCGTTGACGGCCGTCTGCGCATCGGGCATCGAGACCCACTCGACGCGATCGACCTTCACCACCTTGCCGCCGGCCGTCCAGCTCGGCGGCTCCTTGCGCGGCACGTAGTCGGTGTTCTTCTCATAGACCGCCTTCACGCCCGGCTGGAATTCCGCCTTGACGAACTTGAACGGTCCGGAGCCGATCTGCTCCGAGATCTGCTGGTTCGCGGGCGTCTCGGCGAGACGCTTCGGCATCATGAACGGTACGTAGGACGACGGCTTGCCGATGGACTCCAGCACCAGGCCGTACGGCTGCTTCAGCTTCAAGGTGATGGTCTTGGCGTCGGTGGCCTCGAGCGAGGCGGTCGCCTCCATCAGCTTCTGGCCCATGCTGTCGTTGCGGCTCCAGCGCCTCAGCGAGGCGACGCAGTCCTCGGCGGTGACATCAGTGCCGTCGTGCCACTTCAGGCCGTCGCGCAGGGTGAAGGTGTAGGTCAGCTTGTCGTCGGAGACCTTCCAGTCCGCCATCTGCGGCTGGACCTGAAACTTGGCGTCCGTCCCGAGCAGGGTGTCGTACACCATGTAGCCGTGGTCGCGTGTGATGTAGGCCGGCGTGAACACGGGATCGATCACGCGCAGGTCCGAATGCATCACCGCCGTGATCGTCTTCTTGCCGGCGAAGGCCTCGGTCGTGACGCCCGCCATCGACACGGCCATGACCGAAGCGACGAACCATGAAACGAGCGCGGATGCGGTCCGGCGCGGAGTATGTGACATGCGATCTCTCTTGGCGTGAGCTTCCATCCGGGGGCCCTGACACCGATCAAGGCCTGACGAGGCGTCCTGCGTCGCGTCTGCAAACGCTTCAGCAAACAGTCTCGGCGAGGAGACTTGCAGCAGTTCCCTCGCAGGTCAATCGCCATGGGCGCATGGGTCGCCGCATCACGCGGATGCACATATCGCAATTGCGTCGATCACGTCCCGCCATCTGGAACTCGGCGGCTCCCGGTCTGTTATGCGCAGCAAGCAAGGAGCCTGATGATGCCGAATGAAGTCACCAAACCGCGGGACAGCCGACGTCCGGCCATGCCGATCCGCACCGAGAAGAACCCGTCCCAGGATCAGATCAGCCCGCCCTTGATGGTCGAGGGTCTCGAAGCGGTGCGCGATCCGCACTGCTGAAGGGCGCTCACGCACGGGCGAATGCGGGAACAAAAAAGAGACGCGGCGAAGTTTCCACTTCGCCGCGTCTTTGTTTGCATCACGAGTGCGTTCGCCGCCTACTCGCTCTTGTCGACGTTCCAGAACAGCGGCGTCGCCGGGCCGTCGAGCACGCCGCTCAGCGACTTGCGCCAGCCGCTCGGTACCAGATACTGGCCGAGCGGGATGTAGATCACCTTCTCGTAGTTCAGCTTCTGGATCTCGGTGGCAATCTTCTTCTGCTCGTCGAGCGAGGACGATCGCGCATAGGCGTCGCGCAGCTTCTCGATCTCGGCATCCTCGGCCCAGCCGAACCAGCCGCCCTTTGTGCCACGGCCGCCGACCGAGACGTTCACCACGGGATTGGCGACGTCGGCGCCGACCCAGTTGGTGAAGAACATGTTCCAGCCGCCCTCCTTCACAGGTTTCTGGCTGGCGCGCCGCGTCACCACGGTCTGCCAGTCGGTGGCCTGCAGGTCGACCTTGAAACCGGCCTCGCGCAACAGCTGCGCCGCCACCACGGGCTGCGCCTTCAGGGTGGTGACGTCGCCCGGCGCCATGATCGCGATCGGCGTGCCGTCATAGCCGGACTCGGCAAGCGCCTTCTTGGCTTCCGCCATGCCGTTGCCCTTGATCAGCGTCTCGGCGCCGACGTCGGTCTCGAGCGGCGTGCCGCACACGAACACGGCGCCGCAGATCTTCTGATACTTCTCATTGCCGACCAGCGCGTCGAGCACGTCCTTCTGGTTCAGCGCGAGGAAGGCCGCGCGGCGCACCTTCACGTTGTCGAACGGCGGGTTGAGGAAGTTCATGCGGCCGAGCGTCTGGAAGCCGAACTTGTTCAGCACGTCGATCTTGAGCTCGGAGTTCGCCTCCAGCACCGGCAGCATGTCGTAGGGAAGGTTCTCCATGAAGTCGATGTCGCCTGACTGCAGCGCGTTCACCGCGGTCTGCGCATCCGGCATCGTGATCCACTCGACGCGGTCGACCTTCACCACCTTGCCGCCGGACGTCCAGCTCGCCGGCTCCTTGCGCGGCACGTAGTCGGTGTTCTTCTCGTACACCGCCTTCACGCCCGGCTGGAATTCCGCCTTGACGAATTTGAACGGGCCCGAGCCGATCTGCTCGGGAATCTGCTGGCCCGCCGGCGTCTCGGCGAGACGCTTCGGCATCATGAACGGCACCAGCGAGGACGGCTTGGCGATCGACTCCAGGACGAGTCCATAGGGCTCCTTCAACTTGAGCACGATGGTCTTGGCATCCGCAGCCTCGAGGCTCGCCGTGAAGTCCATCAGCTTCTGGCCCATGCCGTCGTTGCGGCCCCAGCGCTTCAGCGAGGCGACGCAGTCCTCGGCGGTCACCGGCGTGCCGTCATGCCATTTCAGGCCGTCGCGCAGGGTGAAGGTGTAGGTCAGCTTGTCGTCGGAGATCTTCCAATCCGCCATCTGCGGCTGGACCTTGAAATTCGAATCGGTCGCCAGCAGCGTGTCGTAGACCATGTAGCCATGGTCACGGGTGATGTAGGCCGTCGTGAATCCGGGATCGATGACGCGCAGATCCGAATGCATCACCGCCGTGATCGTCTTCTTGCCGGCTGCGATGGCCTGGGTGCTCAGCGCCGTCGAGAGCGAAAGCATGGAAACGGCGAGGCTCGTCGCGAGCGTCAGACGTTTCCAGCGCGGGCTGTGGAACATTACGAGGTCTCCTGAGTGGATGGTTTGACCTGAAACTGATCAGATCCAGACCATTCGTTGGGCGTGCAGATCAATCCTTGTGCGAACTAACATGCTGTAAGTCGCGAGCTTTCGACAGTTGCAGAGGTCGCCTTTCGCGTCAATCCGCATTCAGCGCATGCAGCCCTGGGCTGAGAATGCCGTTAACGTCCGCATAGCTTTCGCTTTACAAGGCGTGCGCAACTCCGTCTCGTGTCATGAGATCGCGACAAAGCCTTGAGAGAGCACAAATGAATCCAGCCCATCTTCCCTTCGATACCGACATCATGCTGCAGGGCTTGCGCGGCTGGGTCGAATGCGAAAGCCCGACCTGGGACGCCGCCGCGGTGGAGCGCATGCTGGATCTTGCCGCGCGCGACATGGCGATCATGGGTGCGACGATCGAGCGCATCGCCGGACGCCAGGGTTTCGCCGGCTGCGTGCGCGCGCGATTCCCGCACCCGCGGCAGGGCGAGCCGGGCATCCTGATCGCCGGCCACATGGATACCGTTCACCCCGTCGGCACGCTGGCCAAGCTGCCGTGGCGCCGCGAGGGCAACAGATGCTACGGGCCCGGCATCTGCGACATGAAAGGCGGCAACTATCTCTCGCTGGAAGCGATCCGCCAGTTGAGCAAGGCGTCCATCGCGACGCCGCTGCCGATCACCGTCCTGTTCACGCCTGACGAGGAGGTCGGCACGCCCTCGACCCGCGACATCATCGAAGCCGAGGCGCAGCGCAACAAATACGTGCTGGTGCCCGAGCCGGGCCGTCAGGACAATGGCGTGGTGACCGGCCGCTATGCCATCGCCCGCTTCAATCTCGAGGCGATCGGACGTCCGAGCCATGCCGGCGCACGGCTCGGCGCGGGCCGTTCCGCGATCCGGGAAATGGCGCGACAGATCCTCGCCATCGACGGCATGACGACCGAGGACTGCACCTTCTCGGTCGGCATCGTGCATGGCGGCCAGTGGGTCAATTGCGTCGCCACCACCGCCACCGGCGAAGCGCTCAGCATGGCGAAACGGCAGGCCGACCTCGATCGCGGCGTGGAGCGCATGCTCGCCCTGTCCGGCACCACCGACGACGTGACCTTCAAAGTGACGCGCGGCGTGACGCGGCCGGTGTGGGAGCCGGATTCCGGAACCATGGCGCTGTACGACAAGGCGCGCGGAATCGCCGAGCAGCTCGGCCTGTCGCTGCCGCACGGCTCGGCAGGCGGCGGCTCGGATGGCAATTTCACCGGCGCGCTCGGCATTCCAACCCTCGACGGCCTAGGGGTGCGCGGCACCGACATGCACACTCTGAACGAGCACATCGAGATCGACAGCCTCGCCGAGCGCGGCCGCCTGATGGCGGGACTGCTCGCGACGCTCGACTAGATCGCGGCACGCGACGGCGCGCAGCCCGCATGAGCGTCAGCGACATGCGGGTCCCGCTCGTCGGCGCGGTCGCTGCGCTCGCCCGGGCTACGCTGCGCAGCAGCACGGTTTCATTTTCCGGGACCTGCACGGGGCGAGTGGACAATCACTCCGCAGCGCGCGCATGATGGCATGCGGCTTGCAAAGTTTCCGAGAAGGTTCGCCGCAAAAGTGCTGCGACATTGTTCGCAAATGCGATGGTTCGCGCGGATCACGAACACCGTGTCATCCTGCGCGCAGGAGCGGGCGAGCGCACATCGGAGACCTTGAAAGCGATGGACATCGGTGACATGCACACTCTCTCACGACGTTGCGCGCGTCGCCCCAGCACCATGAAGGCGGTTCTCTCAAGATGATCGGTTATCTGCTTCGCCGCATCCTCGCGTCCATCCCCGTGATGGGCGTGGTGGCGCTGTTCGTCTTTCTCCTGCTGCGGCTGACGCCGGGCGATCCCGCCGCGATTCTCGCCGGCGACAACGCGACTCCGGAGCAGCTCGAGCGCATCCGCATCACGCTCGGCTTGCACGAGCCGCTCTACATCCAGTTCTTCACCTGGATCAATCAGCTGCTGCATGGCGATCTCGGCGTCTCGCTGATCTCGAAGGTGCCGGTGCTGCAGATGATCGGCCAGCGCATCGAGCCGTCGATCTCGGTCGCGATCTCGACCATCATCCTGTCGATCCTCGTCGCCGTCCCGCTCGGCGTCATCGCGGCCTGGAAGCACGGCACCTGGATCGATCGTTTCGTGATGGCGCTCTCGGTGATCGGCTTCTCGGTGCCGGTGTTCGTCATCGGCTACATCCTGATTCAGGTGTTCGCGATCAACCTGCGCTGGGTCCCCGTTCAGGGCTTCAAGAGTCTCAGCGCCGGCTTCGGCCCGTTCTTCGAGCGCATCATCCTGCCGACCTGCGCCTTGTCCTTCATCTACGTCGCACTGATCGCGCGCATGACGCGCGCCGCGATGCTCGATGTGCTCGGCGAGGACTTCGTGCGCACCGCCCGCGCCAAGGGCGTCAGCGAGATCGCGGTGCTGCTGCGGCACGCGCTGCGCAATGCGGCGGTGCCCGTCATCACCGTGATCGGCTCCGGCTTCGCGCTGCTGATCTCCGGCGTCGTGGTCACCGAGAGCGTGTTCAACCTGCCGGGCATCGGCCGCCTCACCGTCGACGCCGTGCTGGCGCGCGACTATCCGGTCATCCAGGGCATGATCCTTCTGACCTCCTTCATCTATCTCGCGGTCAATCTGCTGATCGACCTCGCCTACACCCTGCTCGATCCCCGCATCCGCTACTGAGGCCCTGTTCCGATGGCAATCGTCACCACTCCTGAGCCGTCGATCCCGGTCACCACGCGACTCGGGCCCCGGTTCGGCTTTCTGACCTCGACCCCGATCATCGCCGTGGCCACGGTGTGCCTGTCGCTGATCGTGATCATCTCGATCCTGGCCCCGCTGCTGGCGCCGCATGATCCCATCCTGCTGGCGCCGGCGCAGCGGCTCAAGCCGGCGAGCGCGCAATATCTGCTCGGCACCGACGCCTATGGCCGCGACCTGCTGTCGCGCACGATCTATGGCGGCCGCATCTCTCTTCTGGTCGGCGTCGGCGCGGCGATCATCTCGATCGCGATCGGCCTGGTGATCGGCCTCGTCTCCGGCTTCTTCCGCTGGGTTGACGCCATCATGATGCGGGTGATGGACGGCCTGATGGCGATCCCGAGCATCCTGCTCGCCATCGCCGTCGTGTCGCTGTCCGGCGCCAGCGTCGGCACCGTGATGATCGCGATCACCATCGTTGAGATCCCGCGCGTCGCCCGCCTGGTCCGCTCCGTCGTGCTGACCGCGCGCGAGGAGCCCTATGTCGAGGCCGCGATCTCATTGGGCACGTCGATGCCCAAGATCATGTGGCGGCACCTGATGCCGAACACGATCGCGCCGCTGATCGTCCAGGGCACCTATATCTGCGCCGCCGCGATCCTCACCGAGGCGATCCTGTCGTTCCTCGGCGCCGGCATCAGCCCGGAGACGCCGACCTGGGGCAACATCATGGCCGAGGGCCGCTCCTACTTCCAGATCAAGCCGTCGCTGATCTTCTGGCCGGGCCTGCTGCTGTCGATCGCCATCCTCTCGATCAACCTGATCGGCGACGCCGCCCGCGACGCGCTCGACCCGCGCATGAAGCAGCGCGAGGCCGGCAAGTGACGGCACCGCTTAGCCCAGATGATCATCTCACTTTTCGTCATTGCGAGCGAAGCGAAGCAATCCAGGGCCACGCCCGCGACTCTGGATTGCTTCGTCGCTTCGCTCCTCGCAATGACGGCGGAGACCTGACCTAATGACCGACACCATCCTCGACATCGACAATCTCGTCGTCACCGTCGGCAAGACGAAGAACCCGAACGGCCCGCGCATCATCGACGGCGTCTCGATCAAGGTCGAGAAAGGCGAGACGCTCTGCGTCGTCGGCGAGAGCGGCTCCGGCAAATCGGTGACGTCGCTGACCACGATGGGCCTGCTGCCGAAGAACGCGCTGCATGCGGTGGGCGGCAGCGTCAAGCTGGTCGGCGAAGAGCTGCTCACCGCGACCGATCGCCGGCTGCGTGAGCTGCGTGCCACCCGGATGGCGATGATCTTCCAGGAGCCGATGACCGCGCTCAATCCGGTCGTGCCGGTCGGCCGCCAGATCGACGAGGTGCTGCGCGCGCATACGTCGCTCGATGCACGGGCGCGGCGCAAGCGCATCCTCGACATGATGGCGCAGGTCCACCTGCCCGACGTCGAGCGAATCTTCGGCTCCTATCCCCATCGCCTGTCCGGCGGCCAGCGCCAGCGCATCATGATCGCGATGGCGCTGGTGCTCGAGCCGAAGCTGCTGATCGCCGACGAGCCGACCACCGCGCTCGACGTCACCACGCAGAAGCAGATCCTGTCGCTGATCCGCGAGCTGCAGCGCGATCACGGCACGGCGGTGCTGTTCATCACCCACGACATGGGCGTGGTCGCCGAGATCGCCGACCGCGTCGCGGTGATGCGCCAGGGGCGCCTGGTCGAGACCGGCGCGCTCGACAAGATCCTGCGCGCGCCCGAGATGGACTACACGCGCAACCTGCTGGCCTCCGTGCCCAGCCTGATCCCGCGCCCGCCCCGCCCTGAGAGCACCGAGCCGGTGGTGCTGGAGACCAACGAGCTCGGCAAGGTTTATCGCGAGCGCTCGTTCCTCGGCAAAGCGCGCGAGGTCGTCGCCGCGCAGAACGTCACCCTCACCCTGCGCAAGGGCCGCACGCTCGGCATCGTCGGCGAGAGCGGCTCCGGCAAGTCGACGGTGGCCCGCTGCATCGTCCGGCTGATCGATCCGACCTCCGGCGGCGTCCGCCTTGCCGGCCACGAGATCTCGATCCTGACCCGGCGGCTGCTGCAGCCGCACCGCAAGCGCATCCAGATCGTGTTCCAGGATCCCTACCGCTCACTCAACCCGCGCCTCACCGTCGGCGAGAGCATCGCCGAGGGGCCCGTCAACTACGGCACGTCGCACGACAAGGCGATGGCGCGGGCGCGCGAGCTGCTCGAGCTGGTCGGCCTGCCCGCGGACGCGATCTCGCGCTATCCGCACCAGTTCTCCGGCGGCCAGCGCCAGCGCATCGCGATCGCCCGCGCACTCGCGCTCGATCCGGACGTGCTGGTGGCGGACGAAGCCGTCTCTGCACTGGACGTGTCGGTGCAGGCGCAGGTGCTGGAGCTGCTCGACGAGATCCAGCGCCGGCTCGGGATCGCGATCCTGTTCATCACGCATGATCTGCGCGTTGCCGCGCAGATCTGCGACGACGTCGTCGTGATGCAGAAGGGCCGCATCGTCGAACAGGGCCCGGCCGGCGAGATCCTGACGCATCCGAAGGAGGCCTATACCAGATCCCTGCTCGAAGCGGCCCCCGGACGGAACTGGGACTTTGCCAACTTCCGGCCGGTGGCGGAAGCGGTTGCGTAGCAGCGCTGCCGTAGCCCGCATGAGCGAAAGCCGGCGTGCGGAACGCGCGGCGGCGCCAGCGACATGCGGGATCTCACGAACTGCGGCGATGAACCCGGATGTCGCTCCCGCCTTCGCCCTTCGGGCGCAGGCGTCCGCTCATCCGGGCTACGCGTTAGCGGCATGCAAAACGGCATCGCTCCATCGCTTGCGTGGGCCGCGAACCCGGGTCTAACGTCATCATACGTTCAACGGCCTGAGGCGAAGTAATGACGCGCGTCGCGATCGGCGGCTTCCTGCACGAGACCAATACATTCGCTCCGACGAAAGCGGACTACGACGCGTTCATGCATGGCGGCGGCCGCGGCTCGATCGTTGATGCGACCTCCGTGCTCACGACGATGCGCGGCATCAATGCCGGCCAGGCCGGCTTCATCGCGGTCGCGGAAGCGAACGGCTGGGAGATCGTTCCCACCATCGCCTGTGCGGCGAGCCCCTCCGCACATGTCACCCGGGATGCGTTCGAGCGCATCACGACCACGATGGTCGATCGCATCAGGGCTGCCGGGCCGCTCGACGGCGTCTATCTCGATCTGCACGGCGCGATGGTGACCGAGCATCTCGACGACGGCGAAGGCGAGATCCTCGCCCGCGTCCGCAAGGTGATCGGCCCGCACGTTCCGCTGGTCGCGAGCCTCGACCTGCACGCCAACGTCACGCCCGAGATGATGGCGCATGCGGATGCGCTGATCGCCTATCGCAAATATCCGCACACCGACATGGCCGATACCGGACGCGCGTCGGCGGAGCATCTCGCGCTGCTGCTGCGGACGAAAGAGCCGCTTGCCAAGGCGTTCCGGCAGTTGCCGTTCCTGATCCCGATCAGCTGGCAGTGCACCAACGACCAGCCGACCAAGGGCATCTACGAGAAGCTCGCGGCGCTGCAGAGCGAGGCGGTGCCGACGCTGTCCTTCGCGCCCGGCTTTCCCGCCGCCGATTTCGCCCATTGCGGCCCGAGCGTGTTCGCCTATGGCCGTACGCAGGCCGACGCGGATGCCGCGGCGGATGCGATCGCGGCGATCGTCGCGGGCCACGAGAATGATTTCGACGGCCGCATCTATGCGCCCGACGACGGCGTGCGCCATGCCATGACGCTGGCGAAGACGGCGACACGCCCGATCGTGATCGCCGACACCCAGGACAATCCCGGCGCCGGCGGCGACTCCGACACCACCGGCATGCTGCGCGCGCTGGTGCGCAACCGCGCCAGCCGTGCCGCGATCGGCATGATCTACGATCCGCAGGCGGCGCTGGCCGCCCATGCCGCCGGCGAGGGCGCCACCGTGACGCTGTCGCTCGGCGGCAAGAGCGGCATTCCCGGCGATGCGCCGTTCGAGGAGAGCTTCATCGTCGAGAAGATCTCCGACGGCCGCTTCGTCGCGCCCGGCCCGTTCTATGGCGGCCGCAAGATGGAGATGGGACCGTCCGCGGCACTGCGCATCGGCGACGTCAGGGTCGTGGTGGCCTCGCACAAGTCCCAGCTCGCCGACCAGGAAATGTATCGCTTCGTCGGCATCGAGCCGACCGAACAGGCCATTCTCGTCAACAAGAGCTCGGTGCATTTCCGCGCCGATTTCGAACCGATAGCCGAACATCTCCTGATCTGCGCCGCGCCCGGCGCGATGCCCGCCGATCCCTCCACCCTGCCCTGGACCAGTTTGCGTCCGGGCATCCGCCTCAAGCCGAACGGCCCGGCGTTCAAAGCATAAACCTCTCAACGGAAACGCACCCATGCCGACCATCGATCGCATCCAAGGTTACGCCGACGAGCTCACCGCCATCCGCCGCGACCTGCACGCCCATCCCGAGATCGGCTTCGAGGAGACGCGCACCTCCGGGATCGTCGCCGAGAAGCTCGCGCAATGGGGCATCGAGGTGCATCGCGGCCTCGGCGGCACCGGGGTGATCGGCGTCCTCAAGGGCAAGAACGACAGCGGCAGGAAGATCGGCCTGCGCGCCGACATGGACGCGCTGCCGATGGAGGAGAACACCAACCTGCCGTGGCGCTCGACCATCCCCGGCCGCTTCCACGGCTGCGGCCATGACGGCCACACCACGATGCTGCTCGGCACGGCGCGCTATCTCGCCGAGACCCGCAACTTCGACGGCACCGTGCACTTCATCTTCCAGCCGGCGGAGGAAGGACTCGGCGGCGCACGCGCGATGATCAAGGACGGCCTGTTCCAGAAGTTTCCCTGCGACGAACTCTACGGCCTGCACAATGCGCCGGACCTGGAGCACGGCGAGATCGCGATCCTGCCCGGTCCGGCCATGGCCGGCGCCGACTTCTTCGACATCCGGATTTCCGGCTACGGCGCTCACGGCGCCATGCCCGAGCGTTCCAAGGACGCGGTGGTGATCGCCACCAGCGTGGCCCAGGCGATCCAGACCATCGTCAGCCGCAACGTCGAGCCGCTGCAGGCCGCGGTGGTCTCGATCACGCAGATCCACGCCGGCTCGGCCTACAACGTCATTCCCGGCGATGCCTGGCTGTGCGGCACCGTGCGTGCGTTCTCCGACCCCGTGCGCGCGCTGGTGCGCGAGCGCATGCGCGCGATCTGCGCCGGCATGGCGGCGGCGTTCAACTGCGAGATCGATGTCGACATCCGCGACACGTTCAGCGTCTTGGTGAACCAGGAGGAGCAGTCCAAGGTGGTCGAGCAGGTCGCGCGCACCGTGGTCGAGCCGTCCAAGGTGCTGACCCGCTCGACGCCGAAGATGGGCAGCGAGGATTTCGCCGACATGCTGCAGACCATCCCTGGCGCCTATTTCTGGGTCGGCCATGACGGCTCGGTGCCGGTGCACAATCCCGGCTACGTGCTCGACGACAAGATCCTGCCGATCGGCGCCAGCATGTTCGCGCGCATCATCGAAACGCGCCTGCCGGCAGCCTAGCGCGCCTGACATACGTCAATGAGCGAGCGGCAGATCGAGATGAACTTCGGCGTGGGAGCACCAGCATGCACAAGCCCGTCTCGGACGACGTCACCTCGCTTCACGATCTCTCCGCAGTCGACCTGATCGCCGGCTATCGCGCACGCCAGTTCTCGCCGTCCGAGGTGATGGACGAGGTCCTGGCGCAGGTCGCGGCGTGGGAGCCTGATATCAAGGCGTTGTACCTGCTCGACACCGACGCCGCGCGAGCGGCGGCGAAAGTCTCGACCGAGCGCTGGGCCAAGGACGAGCCGGCCGGCGTGCTCGACGGCGTGCCGGCGACGGTGAAGGACAATCTCGCGACCAAGGGCCAGCCGATGCCGCTCGGCGCCGCCAGCGTCACGCGCACGCCGCTCGCCGCCGATGCGCCGCCGGTGGCCCGCATGCGCGAGGCCGGCGCGATCATCTTCGCCAAGACCACGATGCCCGACTACGGCATGCTGTCGTCGGGCCTGTCGAGCTTCCATCCGCTGACGCGCAATCCGTGGGACCTGCGCATGAACCCCGGCGGCTCCAGCGCCGGCGCCGGTGCTGCCGCTGCGGCGGGCTACGGTCCGCTGCATGTCGGCACCGACATCGGCGGCTCGATCCGGCTGCCGGCATCGTGGTGCGGCCTCGTCGGCCTCAAGCCGAGCTTCGGCCGCGTGCCGATCGATCCGCCCTATGTCGGCCGCGTTGCCGGCCCGATGACACGCATCGTCGACGATGCCGCGCTGATGATGAGCGTGCTGTCCAAGCCGGACAGGCGCGACGGCACCAGCCTGCCGCCCTCGGACCTGCACTGGAAGATCGCGGAGAAGCCGGTGCGCAAGCTGCGCATCGGCCTGATGCACGATCTCGGCGGCGTCGGCCAGCCGCTCGAGGAGCCGGTGCGCGCGACGACCCTGGCGGCCGCCAGAGCGTTCGAGGACGCCGGCGCCGTAATCAGCGAGGTCAAGGGCTTCCTGACGCGCGAGATGCTCGACGGTCTTGACAATTTCTGGCGCGCGCGGCTGTGGGACGATCTGTCACGGCTGGCGCCCGAGGTGCGCGCCAAGACCCTGCCCTACATCCTGCAATGGGCCGAGCGCGGCGCCGCGCTCTCCGGCGTCGAAGTCGTCAGAGGCTTCAACGTCACGATGGCGCTACGCGCCGCCGCAGCAAGACTGTTCTGCGACTACGACTACATCATCTCGCCGGTCTCGCCCGGCGTGAAATTCCCCGCCGAGTTCGCCTCGCCGGTCAACGACCCGCTGGCGCCGTTCGAGCACATCACCTACACCGTACCGTGGAACATGTCGGAGAACCCGGCGATCTCCGTCAATGCCGGCTACGACTCCGACGGCTTCCCGATCGGCCTGCAGATCGTCGGCCGCCGCTTCGACGATGTCGGCGTGCTCGGGATGGCCAAGACGTTCGAGGGATTACGCGGCGAGCAGCGGCCATGGCCAAAGGCTCCGGCTTCATAACCATCCGCCCATTAGACGACGAGCTATCCCCACGCGTCATTGCGAGCGCAGTGTTTAGCCCGGAGACATAGCTTACACCTGTTCGGGGACATGGTTGACACTTTTGGGGTCACGCAAATCGATCGCTGCGATCTGATGAGCGGCAAAGAAAACTCCGAATTTTCCGTCTTGTCTGAGTGGACGAATAGCGAGTCGCTCACCGCGAAAGGCTTGAGGGACTTTCCAGAGCCGTCCCTCGAAACTGACATAGGCCTTCGTGCTCGACACGGAACGGACGATCTCCCCCTCGTCGTAGTCCACCGTCGGAAGGCGATCCGGCATGGTGCGTTGGCTGGGCCGATAGCGGCTTGCCGGCACATTGAAGTCGAGAGCCTCATGGGGGCGGTCGAGATTGTAGACGGCTCGCCATTCGTCGAGTGCCCGCTGGACATCGGGAAGGTCCCTGTAACGCTTGAAGGCAAAGACCTCGGCCTTCAGGCTGCGGTGGAAGCGTTCGTTCTTGCCGCGGCTCTGGGGATGATAGGGCCGGCTATGGATCGTTCGAACGCCGAGCTTCAGCAGCCAGACCGTCAACGCGGTCCAGGGGTCTTCGAGAGTAAAGCCCCAGGGGCCACCGTTGTCGACGAACATCGCATCCGGCAGTCCATAGCGGCGGAACGTCGTCTCCAAATGTCCTTTGACCGTAGAGCCGCGCTCATTGTCGCAGGCCGCCAGGCACAAGGAAAAGCGCGAGTGATCGTCCAGCGCGGTGAGCGGATGACAAGACACACCGTTCTCCAGCGCACTGTGTCCCTTGAAGTCCATCTGCCACAGCTGATTGGGCGCATCCTTCTCGAACCGCGTGTAGGGCTGCCCGGGCGTGCCGCCAGGCTCCGTCACCCGATCGTAGCGGCGCAGGATGTTATGCACGGTGGAGATCGCCGGGACAGCTTGCCCATCGCGATCGAGACGATGCGCGAGCTTGCGCGCGCCCCAGGCCGGGTGAGCATCGCGCAACGCGACAATCTGCTGCTCAGTCGCAGCTGCGGTGCGCTCCGGACTTCGATGCGGCCGCCGCGACCGGTCCGCCAGCGTCGTATCGCCGGCGTCAGACCGCTCGATCCATTTGTAGCCGGTCTGGGGGCTGATGCCGAACCGCCGACACAGCTGCCGCCGGTTGGCTCCCTCCTGCTTGGCAAGCATCACAAACTCTCGTCGCTGGTCCATGACAGACACCTCTCGCCACGGCATCGCTCGCCCCTTTGCTTGACGAATCGAGCCAATTTTGAGGTGTCAACCATGTCTCCGAACACCTGTCAGCCATGTCCCCGGGCTGAACAGCAGCGAAGCAATCCAGGAACTTTCCGCAGCGGGACTCTGGATTGCTTCGCTGCGCTCGCAATGACGGGGAGAGAGCGCGGATTATCACTGCGACGTCGCCCATTGAAACAAGATGACGCTGCGTTATCAGCGAGTCTTGGGTGCAGGGATGGGCAAGTTGCCTTACGCCTTTCCATGCTGCGGAATGATTTATCGGGTCTTTGCCGCCGCGCAACGCTGAACTATTGTGGTCACGTCGCGGGTCATAGTTTGTGTCGTCATTCCGGGGCGTGCGAAGCACGCACTCGGAATCCATACTCACGATCGTGGTTATGGATTCCGGGCTGACGCCCTTCGGGCGTGCCCCGGAATGACGGCGGGATTTTTGGCTCGCCTAACTAATAACAACAGCGGACCAGGAAACCCCATGGCCTACCAGACCATTCTCTATGACGTCGTCGACAAGATCCTCACCATCACGCTCAACCGCCCGGAAAAGCTCAACGCCTTCACCGGCACCATGATGGAGGAGCTGATCGACGCCTTCGATCGCGCCGACAAGGACGACGGCGTCCGGGCGATCATCGTCACCGGGTCGGGCCGCGCGTTCTGCGCCGGTGCAGACCTTTCGTCTGGTGCCGACACCTTCGACCGCGATGCCAAGCGCGGTCCGGTGAAGCGCCATGCCGACGGTCGCGTCGACTATTCCGATCCGCAGGTGCGCGACGGCGGCGGCCAGGTGACGTTGCGGATCTTCAAGTCGCTGAAGCCGGTGATTGCCGCGGTGAACGGTCCCGCCGTCGGCATCGGCGTCACCATGCAGCTTGCGATGGACATCCGCATTGCCTCGGACGCGGCGCGGTTCGGCTTCGTGTTCTCCCAGCGCGGCATCGTGCCGGAGGCGGCGTCGAGCTGGTTCCTGCCACGCATCGTCGGCATCTCGCAGGCGCTGGAATGGTGCTACACCGGCCGCGTGTTTCCGGCGCAGGAGGCGCTCGCCGGCCGCCTCGTCAGCAAGGTCGTGCCGCCGGATGATCTGCTGCCGACCGCCCGAGCGCTTGCGCGCGAGATCGCGGAGAAGACCGCGCCGGTGTCGATCGCGCTGATCCGCCAGATGATGTGGCGCATGATGGGCGCCGACGATCCGATGGAGGCGCACAAGGTCGACAGCCGCGGCATCTACGCGCGCGGCCGCTCCGACGACGTCAAGGAAGGCGTGGTGTCGTTCCTGGAGAAGCGCCCGGCGCAGTTCAAGAACACGGTGACGGCTGATATGCCGGATTATTTTCCGTGGTGGGACGAGCGGGAGTACAAGTAGTCGTCCGTCATTGCGAGGAGCAAACGGGTCCGCGCAAAGCGCGGCCCGATGACAGGCTCCACGACGAAACAATCCAGAGTCCCGTCTTAGCCCTGGATTGCTTCGCTTCTGTTCAGCCCGGGGACATGGCTGACAGGTGTTCGGAGACATGGTTGACACCTCAAAATTGGCTCGATTCGTCAAGCAAAGGGGCGAGCGATGCCGTGGCGAGAGGTGTCTGTCATGGACCAGCGACGAGAGTTTGTGATGCTTGCCAAGCAGGAGGGAGCCAACCGGCGGCAGCTGTGTCGGCGGTTCGGCATCAGCCCCCAGACCGGCTACAAATGGATCGAGCGGTCTGACGCCGGCGATACGACGCTGGCGGACCGGTCGCGGCGGCCGCATCGAAGTCCGGAGCGCACCGCAGCTGCGACTGAGCAGCAGATTGTCGCGTTGCGCGATGCTCACCCGGCCTGGGGCGCGCGCAAGCTCGCGCATCGTCTCGATCGCGATGGGCAAGCTGTCCCGGCGATCTCCACCGTGCATAACATCCTGCGCCGCTACGATCGGGTGACGGAGCCTGGCGGCACGCCCGGGCAGCCCTACACGCGGTTCGAGAAGGATGCGCCCAATCAGCTGTGGCAGATGGACTTCAAGGGACACAGTGCGCTGGAGAACGGTGTGTCTTGTCATCCGCTCACCGCGCTGGACGATCACTCGCGCTTTTCCTTGTGCCTGGCGGCCTGCGACAATGAGCGCGGCTCTACGGTCAAAGGACATTTGGAGACGACGTTCCGCCGCTATGGACTGCCGGATGCGATGTTCGTCGACAACGGTGGCCCCTGGGGCTTTACTCTCGAAGACCCCTGGACCGCGTTGACGGTCTGGCTGCTGAAGCTCGGCGTTCGAACGATCCATAGCCGGCCCTATCATCCCCAGAGCCGCGGCAAGAACGAACGCTTCCACCGCAGCCTGAAGGCCGAGGTCTTTGCCTTCAAGCGTTACAGGGACCTTCCCGATGTCCAGCGGGCACTCGACGAATGGCGAGCCGTCTACAATCTCGACCGCCCCCATGAGGCTCTCGACTTCAATGTGCCGGCAAGCCGCTATCGGCCCAGCCAACGCACCATGCCGGATCGCCTTCCGACGGTGGACTACGACGAGGGGGAGATCGTCCGTTCCGTGTCGAGCACGAAGGCCTATGTCAGTTTCGAGGGACGGCTCTGGAAAGTCCCTCAAGCCTTTCGCGGTGAGCGACTCGCTATTCGTCCACTCAGACAAGACGGAAAATTCGGAGTTTTCTTTGCCGCTCATCAGATCGCAGCGATCGATTTGCGTGACCCCAAAAGTGTCAACCATGTCCCCGAACAGGTGTAAGCTATGTCTCCGGGCTAAACACTTCGCTCGCAATGACGGCGAGCGGTGCCAACCCCACCCTCGGTGTCGTCCCGGACAAGCGCGCGGCACGGCGCGCGCCGATCCGGGACCCATAACCACAGGGCGCTGTTTGGCGAAGAACGACGTTCAGGGTGCCACAAGAGAGATCACGCTGTATGGGTCCCGGCTCAAGGCCGGGACGACACCGGTGGTTTGGCGCCGCTGTGTGCCTCAGTCCATCACCAGCGCGACCCGACCGATCGCCTTGCGATCGATCAACAGCCGCATCGCCGCGGCGTAGTCCGCGAACGGCACGCGATGGGAGACGTTCGGCCGCAGCTTGCCCTGCTCAGCGAACTCCAGCAGCGCCGCCATGCGGCGCTGGCCCAGCTCGGGATCCTTCCGCACCGCCTCGCCGGCACGGACGCCGAGCACGCTGGCGCCCTTCATCAGGATCAGATTGGTGCGTGCGAGCCCGATGCCGCCGGTGAAGCCGATCACCAGCAGCCGCGCGCCCCAGGCGATGCAGCGCACGCTGTTCTCGAACACCTCGCCGCCGACGGGATCGAACACGACGTCGACGCCGCGGCCATCGGTGATGCGCTTGACGGCATCACGGAACGGCTCGCGCGCATAGAGCACCAGATGATCGGCGCCACGCGCGCGTGCCACCGCGAGTTTCTCCTCCGACGACGCCGCCGCGATCACGGTCGCGCCCAGGAGCTTGCCGATCTCGACGGCGGCAAGGCCGACGCCACCGCCGGCGCCATGCACCAGCAGCGTCTCGCGGGGCCTGAGCTGGCCGCGATCGACCAGCGCGTGATGAGCGGTGCCGTGGCCGGCCAGATAGGTCGCGCCTTCAGCATAGTCGAAGGTCGACGGCAGCGGCGTGAGCTGGCTCCCGGCCACCACCGCCTCCTCGGCGTAAGCGCCGAAGCGCATCCGGACGATGACCTTGTCGCCGACGGCATGGCCGGTCGCGGCCGCGCCGACCGCGATGACGTCGCCGGCCGCCTCCACGCCGGGCGTGAACGGCAGCTCCGGCTTGAGCTGATACTCGCCCGCCGCCATCAGGATGTCCGGGAAATTGATGCCGGCCGCGCGGATCTTAACCCGCACCTCGCCCTCGGCCAGCGGGCGTGGCGGAAGGTCTTCGAGCTTCAGCTTCTCCGGCGGCCCGAGCTCGCGGCAGACGATCGCCCGCGCCATCAGCTGGCGCGCCCCTTCGCCCTCGCCAGCGCCTCGCGGATCAGCGGCATCCGGTCGTTGCCGAAATACATGTCGGTGGCATTGACGAAGATGGTCGGCGAGCCGAAGCCGCCGCGCTTGACGACCTCCTCGGTGTTGATGCGCAGCTGGTCCTTGATGCCCTGCTGCGCGATCCCATCGAAGAACGCCTTCGGATCGATGCCGACGCGCCGGCACACCTCGGTCAGCACCGCATCCCGCGAAATGTCCTGGTCCTCGCCCCAATAGATCTCGAACACGGCGCGCGCGAACGGCACCATGTCCTGGCCGAGCCAGATGCAGCCGCGCATCGCCTTGACGCTGTTCACAGGGAACACCGATGGCGGCATCTTGATCTTGAGCCCGGCCGAGCGGGACCAATCGCCGAGGTCCTTCAGCATGTAGGCCGCCTTGGCCGGCACCGGCTTCTCGCGCTGCGCATAGACGCTGGGATTGACGGTGTTGAAGATGCCGCCGACCAGGATCGGCCGCCAGACGATGTCGACGTCGAATTCCTGCGCGAGCGGCTGGATGTTGTGGAAGGCGAGATAGGTCCAGGGGCTGGAGCAGTCGAAGAAGAATTCGATCATGGATGATTTCCGTTCTGGCTGTTTTTCCTCATCCTGAGGAGCGCGCACTGCGCGCATCTCGAAGGATGAGGCCCGCGTCGTGGCCTCATGGTTCGAGACGCGCCTGCGGCGCTCCTCACCATGAGGGTTTCTTATGAACCTCGTTCGATCATCTCTTTCGCCCGCGCGCCGAACATCACATGACGCGACTGCTCGTCGAACGGCTCCTTGACGAACTTGCCGATCGCCAGCCCCGCCTGCAGCTTCGGCCGCGCGCGCAACACCGCGTACCAGCGCTTGATGCCGGGATAGTCGTCGAGCGTAAACCCCTGGGCCTTGTGCGTCATCATCCACGGAAAGCAGGCGATGTCGGCGATCGAATAGTCATCGCCGGCGACGTAGGCGCCGGTCTTGCCGAGCTGCACGTCGAGCACATGGAACAGCCGCGCGACCTCATCACGATAGCGCTGGATCGCATAAGGGATCTTCTCGGCCGCATACAGCGCGAAATGGCCGTGCTGCCCCATCATCGGCCCCAGCCCGGCCATCTGCCACATCACCCATTGGATGACACGCGAGCGCGCACGCATCTCCTGCGGCAGGAAACGGCCGGTCTTGTCGGCAAGATAGATCAGGATCGCGCCGGTCTCGAACACCGGGAACGGCGCGCCGCCATCGGCCGGCGCGTGATCGACGATCGCGGGAATCCGGTTGTTCGGGCTGATCGCCAGGAAGTCCGGCTTGAACTGGTCGCCGGCGCGGATGTCGACGGGAATGACGGTATAGGGCAGCCCGAGTTCCTCGAGCATGATCGAGATCTTCCAGCCGTTCGGCGTCGGCGCGTAATGGAGATCGATCATCCTTCCCCGATTCCTTCCCCGGACCATTATGCCGCGCTGCGGAACACGCGAGGCGGCTTCGTTCTTCTGTACCTGAAGGGTAAGCCATGGCAGACAGGCGCTCAAGCCTGACCGCCCCCCTATGCCGGAGAGTTCGACCATGCTGTTTCCATCGACCATCGCAGGCTCGCTGCCGAAGCCGGAATGGCTGGCCGAGCCCAACCTGCTGTGGGCGCCGTGGAAGTCGAAGGGCGACGAGCTGGCGCGCGCCAAACGCGACGCGACCATCCTGGCGCTGAAGCTGCAGGAGGATTCCGGCATCGACATTCTCACCGAAGGCGAGCAGTCGCGCCAGCATTTCGTGCACGGCTTCCTCGAGCGTGTCGAAGGCATCGACTTCGCCCACAAGGTCGAGATGGGCATCCGCAAGGACCGCTACAAGGCGATGGTACCGCAGGTCGTAGCACCCTTGTCGCTGAAGGGCCGCGTCCATGGCGACGAGGCGCGGATCGCGCGCACGCACACGACGCGCGCCGTGAAGTTCACCTTGCCCGGACCGATGACGATCATCGACACCATCGCCGACAACTACTATGGCGACCGCGTCAAGATGGCGTTCGCCTTCGCCGAGTTGCTGAACCAGGAGGCCAAGGCGCTGCACGACGACGGCATCGACATGATCCAGTTCGACGAGCCCGCCTTCAACGTCTACATGGACGAGGTGCGCGACTGGGGCATCAAGGCGCTGGAGCGCGCCGCCGAAGGCCTGACCTGCCCGACCGCCGTGCACATCTGCTACGGCTACGGCATCAAGGCCAACACCGACTGGAAGGAGACGCTGGGCGGCGAGTGGCGGCAGTATGAGGAGACCTTCCCGGTGATCGACGCCAGCACGATCCAGCAGGTCGCGGTCGAGTGCCGCAATTCGAAGGTGCCGATCGAGCTGCTCGGCCTGCTCAAGAACAAGATCGTGCAGGCCGGCGTCATCGACGTCGCCAGCGACGCGATCGAGACCGCCGAGGACGTCTGCAAGACGCTCGAGGACGTCATGAAGGTGGTGCCGAAGGAGAACATCATCGCCACCACCAATTGCGGCATGGCGCCGATGCGGCGCGAGATCGCCGAGGCCAAGCTGATGGCGCTCGGCACCGGCGCAAAGCTGGCTCGGCAGCGGTTCGCTTGAGCGGCCACGATTGACGGCGCACGCCGACCGATGCTGGCGCCCATCACCACTCCCGCGGTGCCCGCGGAGCATCACAGGTCACCGCCTGCTCCCGGACGGCTCCTCTCGCACGCTGACGAGCGCTGGCGCGAGCGCACCGGCCAGTAAGACTCCGGATGAATCAGCAGCAGCGT
Source organism: Bradyrhizobium sp. HKCCYLRH2060 (assembly GCF_051168135.1). Lineage (NCBI taxonomy): Bacteria > Pseudomonadati > Pseudomonadota > Alphaproteobacteria > Hyphomicrobiales > Nitrobacteraceae > Bradyrhizobium > Bradyrhizobium sp. HKCCYLRH2060. Next base: position 169,198 of record NZ_JBNPUK010000004.1, on the reverse strand, counting down.
TGGGCCCGCTGTGCGCAGCGCTCATGTGCACCTTACTGTTAGTTTGGAGCTACTCACGGCCGACGGGACGACATCTCGTCGTGATCAACTTCGGCAATCGTGGTATCAAAACACCCAGCAACATCGTTGGCAGAGCACTGTGTCTTTCGCGTTCTTGACAATGTATGTACGAGCATTTCATCTCGTTACTACCTGTTAACGCGGTAAGCTTCCGCCGCCTGCATCAGTTTCAAATCTGACGTTTGCCTTCATTGCTGGGGATGGGGATGACTTGCATTGCGAGAACGATTACTGCTGCGCCGAAATCAAAGTCTCGGCGATGGCTGGCCCTATCGATCCTGTGCACAAGCACTTTCCTGAGCACCCAGGCCCTGGCGATCGACGTCGCCAACCAGACCGACTGGAATACGGCCGTGGCAGCGGTCGCGGCCGCCGGCGCCAACTCGACCGTCACCATCAACATCACCAGCGGCTTCACGCTGTCGAGCTCGCTTGCGCAACTGCAGGCCGCGAACAGCAACGTCACGGTGAACATCACCGGCAACGGCCAGACGATCAACGGCGCCTCCTCGTTTCAGGGCATCGTCGTCAACGGTGCCAACGCGCCGACCGTGAACATCTCCAGCCTGGCGATCACCAACACGGCCGCGATCGGCGGCAACGGCCAGAACGGCCAGAACGGCTATTATAGCGGCGGCCTGGCCTATGGCTCCGGCGGCGGCGGCGGCGGCGGTCTCGGTGCCGGCGGCGGCCTGCTGGTCGGCAGCGGCGCCAACGTCACGATCGCCGCGGTGACCTTCACCAGCAACAGCGCCACCGGCGGCAGTGGCGGCAACGGCGGCAGCGCACAGAATGCGGCGGCCGACCCGGTGAATGGCGGCAATGGCGGCGCGGGCGGCGCCGCGAACAACGGCGGCGCCAGCGGCGGCGGCGGCGCGGGCGGCACGGGCGGACATACCGGCACGCAAGGCACGGCCGGCACCGCGGGCGCCGCGCTCGGTGACGGCGGTGGTGGCGGCGGCGGCTCCGGCACCACCAACAGCAACACCTACACCAACAACAATCCCGGCGGCAGCGGCAACGCCAATGGCGGCAACGGCGGCACCGGCGGCGACGGTGCGACCAATGCCAGCGGCTCGGGCGGCCCCGGGCCCGGCTCCGACGGCGGCGCCGGCGGCAATGGCGGCGCCGCCAATGGCGGCGCCATCTATGTCGCCACCGGCGGCACGCTGACGATTCTCGACTCGCCGATTTCGGGCAACACCGTCACCGGTGGCGCCGCCGGTACCCCCGGCATCGGCATCGGGCCAAGCGCCATCAACGGGTTTTCGGCAGCGGCCGGCGCAGCGCAGGGCGCCGGCATCTTCCTGAGCGGCGTGACGGCCAATATCAGCGTGTCCGGTGGCACCGTGACCTACGGCGACTCCATCGGCGGTACCGGACTGACGACCGGCGGCGTCAACACGGCGATCAACAAGACCGGCATCGGCACGTTGGTGCTGTCGGCGACCAATACGTTCACCGGCAACGTCAACATCAGCGCCGGCACGCTCTCGGTCGGCGCCACCGCCAATCTCGGCAACGTCGCCAACGACGTGATCATTTCCAACGGCGGCACATTGGCGGTCACCGGCACGACGACGTTCGCCAACGGCCGCGACTTCAAGATTGCCGGGCTGTCGACGATCGACATAGCCAGCGCGACCACGACCACGTTGCAAGGCATCGTCGGCGACGGCGCCTCCGCCGGCACCCTGGCGAAGGCGGGCGGCGGCATCCTGCTGCTCTCGGGCACCAACACCTACACCGGCGCGACCAACGTCGACGCAGGTACGCTGCGCGCGGGTTCGGCCGGCGCGTTCGGTGCCAGCACGGTCTTCAGCGTGCTGTCCGGCGCCACGCTGGATCTCAACGGCTTCAACAAGACGTTCGGCACGCTGAGCGGAGATGGCACCGTCACCGGCGCCAACGCGACGATCTCAGGTTCGTTCGCGCCGGGCAACGGCACGCCGGCGTCCTCCATGGCTATCGTAGGCAACCTCGCGTTCCAGTCGGGCGCGCAATACCTGGTGCAGGTGAATCCGACTACGGCGTCGTTCGCCACCGTCACCGGCACTGCGACGCTCGGGGGCGCCGCCGTTACCGCGACCTTCGCAAACGGCAGCTACGTCTCCAAGCAATACACCATTCTCACCGCCACCGGCGGCGTCAGCGGCACGTTCAGCGGCATCACCAACGCCAACCTCCCAGCCGGGTTCACCTCGACGTTGAGTTATGGCAGCAACGATGTCTTCCTCAACCTCTCGATGGGCACGTCGTCGGCGAGCACCAACCAGCAGAACGTCAGCAACGCGCTCAGCAACTACTTCAACACGAACGGCAGCATTCCCGTCGTCTTCACCGGTTTGACGCCAACGGGGCTGACGCAGATTTCGGGCGAGACCGCGACCGGCTCGCAGCAGACGACGTTCAATGCGATGACGCAGTTCATGGGCGTCATGACCGATCCGTTCGTCGGCGGCCGCGGCGACCAGGGCTCTGCGCCCAGCGGCGCGATCGGCTACGCGGAAGAGACGCTCGCTTTTGCGTCCAAGCGCAATCCGAACGACGCGTTGGCCGCGATCTACACCAAGGCGCCGACCGCGCCCGTGGCCAGGCCGGGCTGGAGCGTGTGGGCAGCCGGGTTCGGCGGCTCGCAGACCACCGACGGCAACACCGCGCTCGGCTCGAACAACACAACCAGCAACCTCTACGGCACGGCCGTCGGCGCCGACTATCGCTTCTCGCCGTTCACCATCGCCGGGTTCTCGATGGCCGGCGGCGGCACCACGTTCAGCGTCGCCAATGGCGGCAGCGGCCGGTCCGACCTGTTCCAGGCCGGCGCCTTCGTCAGGCACAATATCGGCGCAGGCTATATCTCGGGAGCACTGGCGTATGGCTGGCAGAACATCACCACCAACCGCACCGTGACGGTGGCCGGCGTCGACCAGCTCCGGGCGAATTTCGACGCCAACACCTTTGCCGGCCGGGTCGAGGGCGGCTATCGCTTCGTGGCGCCCTGGATGGGGTTCGGGATCACGCCTTACGCCGCGGCGCAATTCACGACGTTCAGCCTGCCGGGCTATGCGGAGAATGCTGTCTCCGGCGCCAACACGTTCGCGCTGCGCTTTGGATCGCAGAACGTCACCGATACGCGGTCGGAGCTGGGCCTGCGCACCGACAAGGCCTATGCGTTGGCCGATGGCGTGTTCACGCTGCGAAGCCGCTTCGCCTGGGCCTATGACTTCAACCCCAGCCGGTCGGCCGGGGCCACGTTCCAGACCCTTCCGGGCGCATCCTTCGTCGTCAACGGCGCGCGGCAGGCGCAGAATTCAGCGCTGACCACGGTCTCCGCTGAAATGAAGTGGCGGAATGGCTGGTCGGCCGCCGCGAGCTTCGAGGGCGAGTTCTCGGATGTGACCCGCAGCTACGGCGGCAAGGGCATCGTGCGCTACACGTGGTGACGCGCGGAGCTGCGCGCGGCACATCCGTACGGCGCCTCGATCACCCGACGGTCAGGTCATCGCGCTCGGATGCAGCACCGGCGCGTAGCCCGCCTTGATCGCGCGCAGCGTCGAGGGCGGGGTCAGCAGCAACGCATCGGTGATCCCTGCGCGTGGCGCGTCATAGCCCGCCGCCGACCAGGGCAGCGCCCTGCCTTTTCGGATCAGAAAGCTCTCCTCGCCTGCCTGCACCATGGCCCCGTCAGGCAAGGCGGCGAGCGGCGTCGGCAGCGGATGCAGGTGCTTGCGACCGCGATCGAGGCGCTCGCGATGGAGCACGCGATCAATCTCGGAGATGCGCAGAGCCCCGACGCCGTTGCCCTCCTCCCACGCCGCACGAAACCTCTTGGCGTCGTCGCGGCGGCAGTAGAAGCAGGGGCGATGGCCGGCGGCGAGCGCGGTGGCCTCGTCGAGGAAGAACAGCTCGGTCCAGCTCTGCCGTGCCATCACCTCGCGGCGCTTGCCGCGGAAGTCGCACAGGCAGACCAGCCAGGCAGGACTCGACCAGCGCTTGTTCAGCAGCGTCTTCGTCGCGGGATCATGGATGATGCCGCGATTGCCGGTGAACAGGCCGCGATGCGGCGTGGCGACGATGTCGCCGGTCGGGGTGACACGGTTCTGCAGCGGCATGGCGGCGCTCCCCACCAGCCGTCATTGCGAGGAGCGAAGCGACGAGGCAATCCAGAGTCCCGTCCACAGCTCTGTATTGCTTCGCGTCGCTCGCAATGACGAGGTTGAGCTCACGCGGCCCCGTCGCGCAGCGGCGGCGCGAACGACAGCGCGGTGTCCCAGGGGAAGAAAATCCAGGTGTCCTGCGACACCTCGGTGATGAAGGTGTCGACCAGCGGCCGCCCCTTCGGCTTGGCATAGACGGTGGCGAAATGGGCGTCGGGGAGAAGCTCCCGGACCATGCGTCCGGTCTTGCCGGTGTCGACGAGGTCATCGACGATGAGGAGCCCCTTGCCCGTGCCGTAGCCGAGCTGGGCGGTGTCGGACGAGATGCCCTTCAGGACCTGAAGCTCGCCCTGCTTGGTGTGGTCATAGCTCGCGATGCAGATCGTATCGATGACGCGCACGCCAAGCTCGCGGGCCACGATCGCTGCCGGCACCAGTCCGCCGCGGGTGATGGCCACCACGGCGTGAAACGGCCCGATCTCGTTCAGCCGCCAGGTCAGCGCCCGGCAATCGCGATGAAACTGGTCCCAGGACACCGGGAAGGCCCGGCCCGCGCGCTCCTCTGCACTCAAAGTCTTGTCTGGCATCTCGTCTCGTCCGTGAGTTCTCGAAAGCTGCACCTGCTTTAGCGCGTCACGTTGAGCCCGGCGAGCATCTCCTTCACCGCCGCCATCGCCGCCGACAGTTTGTCCTGGTCGCGCGAGCGCACGACGAGATGCGTGTTCGGCTTCTGGTCCTCGTCGATGAAGGGATAGCTGCCGATGATGGTGTCCGGATGCGCCTTGGCGATCTCGCGCAGGGGACCGCCGATGTCGCCCTCGCGGGCATTGGCGCGCACGGTCTCCGACAGCATGCGCACGCCCGATTTCAGCTTCGGCGCGACGATGTCCATCATCGCCTGCATGATCGATGGCACGCCGGCCATGACGATGACGTTGCCGAGCTTGAACCCGGGCGCCAGGATGGTCGCGCTCTGGATCAGCTCGGCGCCGTCGGGGATGCGCGCCATGCGCAGCCGGGCCTCGTTGAGCTCCTGCTCGCTCCAGCGCTCGCGGAAGCGTGCGACGACCTCGGGGTGATGGTCGATGCCGACGCCGAACGCCTTCGCGATCGCATCCGCGGTGATGTCGTCATGGGTCGGTCCGATGCCCCCGGTGGTGAACACATAGGTGTAGCGATGCCGCAGCGCATCGAGCGCGGCGATGATGTCGGGCTCGTCGTCGGAGACCACCCGAACCTCCTTGAGGTCGATGCCCAGATTGGTGAGGTATTCGGCGATGAAGCCGATGTTCTTGTCCTTGGTCCGGCCGGACAGGATCTCGTCGCCGATGACCAGCAACCCCGCGGTGACGATCTCGCTCATGGTTTCTCCTCGCATCTCGCGTCTCTTTTGGCCCGCCACGGCGCCAATGTCATCCGGAACGTCGCAGTCTATGCCGCGGATTTGAGCACCACGCAGCCGGTTTTTCGGGCACGGCTTTCGCAACCCCCACGAAATGCCGCAGGAGAATGCATATCGCGCTGGCCCGCCCCTTGCTACCATCCCAAGGAGTCATGCAGTGTATGGCGAGGCTGGGACACACGGGCATCTATGGCAGTTGCGTTCGACGAAATGAACGAGCCGGGCGGCGACGTCCGTCAGGCTTATCAGGAGCTGTCGCGGTGGCTGAAGGAAACGCCGCCGGAGGCGCTGGAGTATCGCCGCCACGAGGCGGAGCTGCTGTTCCGGCGAATCGGCATCACCTTCGCGGTCTATGGCGAGGCGGAGGCGCAGGAGCGGCTGATCCCGTTCGACGTGATCCCGCGCATCCTCTCCGGCAAGGAATGGATCCTGCTGGAGAAGGGGCTGAAGCAGCGCGTCAAGGCGCTGAACATGTTCCTGCGCGACATCTATCACGGCCGCGACATTCTCCGCGCCAACGTGGTGCCGGATGACCTGATCTTCCAGAACCCGGTCTTCCGCCCGGAGATGAACGGCCAGGACGTGCCGCACGACGTCTACATCCACATCGCCGGCATCGACATCGTCCGCGTCGACGCCAACGACTTCATCGTGCTCGAGGACAATGCGCGCACGCCGTCGGGCGTGTCCTACATGCTGGAAAACCGCGAGATCATGATGCGGCTGTTTCCGGACCTGTTCGCGCGCCACCGCGTCGCACCGGTCGAGCGCTACCCGGACGAATTGCTGTCGTGCTTGCGCTCGGTGGCGCCGCTCAGCGCTTCGGCCGAGCCGACCGTCGCACTGATGACGCCCGGCATCTACAATTCCGCCTATTACGAGCACTCGTTCCTGGCCGACAAGCTCGGGATCGAGCTGGTCGAGGGCCGCGACCTCATCGTCAAGAACGACGAGGTGTTCATGCGCACCACCGAGGGGCTGAAGCGGGTCGATGTGATCTACCGCCGCGTCGACGACGACTTCCTCGATCCCCTCACCTTCCGACCGGATTCGGCGCTCGGCGTGCCCGGCCTGATGTCGGCCTATGTTGCCGGCAATGTCACGCTCGCCAACGCGGTCGGCACCGGCATCGCCGACGACAAGGCGATCTACTCCTACATGCCCGACGTCGTGAAGTTCTATCTCGGCGAGGAGCCGATCCTGAAGAACGTGCAGACCTGGCGCTGCCGCGAGCCGGCCGATCTGTCCTACGTGCTCGACCATCTCGGCGAGCTCGTCGTCAAGGAGGTGCACGGCTCCGGCGGCTACGGCATGCTGATCGGCCCGGCCGCCACCAAGGCGACCATCGAGGCGTTCCGCGACAAGCTGAAGCGCGAGCCGGAGGGTTTTATCGCCCAGCCGACACTCGCGCTGTCGACCTGCCCGACCTGCGTCGCGTCCGGCCTGGCGCCACGCCATGTCGATCTCAGGCCGTTCGTGCTGACGGGACGCGACCGCACCACCATCGTGCCCGGCGGCCTCACCCGCGTGGCGCTGAAGGAGGGATCGCTGGTGGTGAATTCCAGCCAGGGCGGCGGCACCAAGGACACATGGGTGCTGGATGAGTAAGAGTTGGTTTGCACAGGGTTCTGAGCTTGCTCGCTGCAACCTCTCCCCGCCTGCGGGGGCACGACGAGCTTCGCTCGCGCTGAGAGGTCGGATTGCATCGAAAGATGCAATCCGGGTGAGGGGGTACAGGTCCATCAACTCGCACCACCCGTGCGGCTGCCCCTCACCCCAGCCCTCTCCCCGTGAAGAACGGGGAGAGGGAGCGCACCGTCTCCTCCGCACCTCATAGATTGCCCATGCTGTCGCGCACCGCCGAAAACCTGTACTGGCTGGCCCGCTACGTCGAGCGCGCCGAGTACCTTGCTCGCACCATCGACGCCACCCTGCGCGTCACGGCGCTTCCCGCGGCCTATATCGGCAAGACCAATGAATGGGAATCGGCGCTGATGACCGCCGGCGTCAATGTCAGCTTCTACGAGCACTACTCCGAGGCCAACGAGCAGAACGTCGTCGAATATCTCTCGTTCAACCAGTCGAACCCGTCCTCGATCAAGAACTGCATCGAGGCCGCCCGTCTCAACGCCCGCTCGGTGCGAACCGCGTTGACGTCGGAGATGTGGGACACCCTCAACGGATCCTGGATCGAGCTGCAGGAAGTCTGGAGCAAGGGCGCCAAGACGCGCGAGGAGCTGGCGCGCTTCCTGCGCTTCGTGCAGGAGACCTCGCTGCGCTTCGACGGCTCGGCCTACCGGACCATGCTGCGCAACGACGCCTACTGGTTCTCGCGGCTCGGCCTGCATCTCGAGCGCGCCGACAACACCGCCCGCATCCTCGACGTCAAATATCACGTGCTGCTGCCCGAGGAGGAGCATGTCGGCGGCCCGCTGGACTACTATCAGTGGACCTCGATCCTGCGCTCGGTGTCGGCGCTCACGGCCTATCACTGGGTCTATCGCGAGACGCTGAAGCCCTGGCTGATCGCGGACCTCCTGATCCTCAACGACACGCTGCCGCGCTCGCTGGCGAGCTGCTACGGCAACCTCGTCCGCAATCTCGACCAGATCGGCGTCGCCTATGGCCGCCAGGGGGCGGCGCAGCGCCATGCCCGCGGCGTCCGCAACCGGCTCGACCACTCCAACATGGACGACATCTTCCAGCATGGCGTGCACGAGTTCATCCAGGAGTTCATCGCCGACAATTCGCGGCTCGGAGAGATCATCACCAAGCAGTACCTGATCTGAGCGCAGTGGAGACAGCGATCGCGGCCCGCTGGACTGTGTCTGCGAGACCACGTCCGGCACCCGGCGCCCTGCCCTCCGCCCGAGGGATCCTCCTCCCCCCTTTCAGGGAGAGGTGAAACGAGCTACCGCGGACAGCACATCTGACGAAGACTGGTCGACCGCCATGCGCCTGCGTATCTCCCATTCCACCACCTACCGCTACGAGCCGGCGGCGACCGGCGTCATCCAGATCATCCGCATGACGCCCGGCAGCAATGACGGCCAATATGTGGCGGAGTGGCAGATCGACGTGTCGACCGATTCCCGCCTCGACATGCATGAGGACGCATTCGGCAACGTCACCCATGTGATCACGCACGGCGCGCTCGAGGATCTCACAATCACGGCCGAGGGTCTGGTCGAGACCCACGACACCGGCGGCGTGCTGAAGGGAGCGGACGAGCGCTTCCCGCCCAGCTTCTTCCTCCGGCAGACGCCGCTTACGGCCGCCAATGCCGCCATGGCCGCAGTCGTGCGCGATCTGCGCGCGGAGTCCGAGAGCGACGTGCTCGGTCTTCTGCACACGCTGATGACGCAGGTCTACGAGCACATGACCTTCGACGAGGATCCGACCCACAGCGGCACCTCGGCGGCGGAAGCCTTCGGACTGAAGCGCGGTGTCTGCCAGGACTATGCGCACATCTTCATTGCCTGCGCGCGCGCCGCCGGCATCCCCGCGCGTTTCGTGTCCGGCCACTTCCTGCGCTCCGATGGTGCGGTGCACCAGGAGGCCGGCCATGCCTGGGCGGAAGCCTATGTGCCGGATCTGGGCTGGGTCGGCTTCGACGCCGCCAACTGCATCTGCACCACCGACGCCCATGTCCGGGTCGCGATCGGGCTCGATTATCTCGGCGCGGCGCCGGTGCGCGGCACCCGCTATGGCGGCGGCACCGAGACGCTCACCGTCAAGGTGAAGGTCGAGCAGGTCGGCCGCGGCGGCCAGTCGCAATCGCAGTCGCAGCGCCAGTCCTGAATTCCGGAACGCGCGCCCGTAGCCCCGTAGCCCGCATGAGCGAAGCGACATGCGGGTTCTCCGAGAAAGCGCGTGAGATCCCGGATATCGCTCCCACCAGCGCCCTACGGGCGCCGGCTGCCGCTCATCCGGGCTACAGCACTGCGGGGTTGGAGGGACCGTCGATTTTCGCTAGTAATTCGCGCAATGGCTCGAGGGGACTGAGATGACCTATTGCTGCGGAATTCTGGTGCGTGACGGCCTCGTCATGATCGCGGACACCCGAACCAATGCCGGTCTCGACAACGTCTCGACCTTCCGCAAGCTGCACATCTTCTCCAATCCGGGCGAGCGCATCGTGGCGGTCGCCAGCGCCGGCAATCTCGCCATCAGCCAGTCCGTGCTGTCGACCTTGACCGAAGGAATGGAAGACCCCGACACCGGCGAGGTGGAGACGCTGATGAACGCGCCGACCATGTTCCAGGCGGCGCAGCGGATCGGCAAGGCGATCCGCATGGTGCACGCCACCGAAGGGCCGGCGCTGAAGGCCGAGGACATCTCGTTCGACGTCTCGTTCCTGTTCGGCGGCCAGATCAAGGGCTCGCGGATGCGGCTGTTCATGGTCTACACCGCCGGCAACTTCATCGAATGCACCACCGACACGCCCTATCTGCAGATCGGCGAGCACAAATACGGCAAGCCGGTGCTCGACCGCGCCATGCACTACGACGTCGAGCTCTACGAGGCGCTGAAGACGGGCCTGATCTCGATGGACTCGACGATGCGCTCGAATCTCGGCGTCGGCCTGCCGATCGACGTCCTGGTGGTGCGCGCGGAGGCCTGCGAGGCCGACCTCAATCATCGCATCGAGGCCGGCGAGCCCTATTTCCACGATCTCCGCTCGCGCTGGTCGGCGGCCCTGCGCGCGGCGCATAACAACATCCCGCGGCCGCCCTATAAGACTCAGAGCGAGTCAAAACACTGAAACTGCAAAACGCTTGAATTGAAGGTGAGGAAACATGGCTGAAGCGGCAAAGAAGATCGCGCTGGTGACGGGCGCAGGCACAGGGGTCGGCCGCGCCGCATCGCTGGCGTTGATGAACTCCGGCTTCACCGTGGTGCTGGCAGGGCGCCGCAAGGAGATGCTGGAGGAAACCGCCAAGCTCGGTCCGTCCGGCATGAGCCTCGCCGTGCCGGCTGACATGACGGACCCCGCCTCGATCGCGGCGCTGTTCGATACCGTGAAGTCGACCTACGGCCGGCTCGACGTGCTGTTCAACAATGCCGGCATGGGCGCGCCGCCGGTGCCGCTCGAAGACCTGACGCTGCAGCAATGGCAGCAGGTGGTCGCCACCAATCTCACCGCGCCGTTCCTGTGCACGCAGCACGCGTTCCGCATCATGAAGGGCCAGTCGCCGCGCGGCGGCCGCATCATCAACAACGGCTCGATCTCGGCGCATGCGCCACGTCCGTTCTCGTCGCCCTACACCTCGACCAAGCATGCGATCACGGGCCTGACCAAGGCCTCGAATCTCGACGGCCGCGCCTATGACATCGCGGTCGGCCAGGTCGACATCGGCAATGCCGAGACGCCGATGACCGAGCGCATGGTCGGCGGCGTGCTGCAGCCCGACGGCCGCATGATGCCGGAGCCGCGGATGGACGTGAAGGCCGTCGGCGACGCCGTCGCCTACATGGCCGGCCTGCCGCTCGACGCCAACGTCCTGTTCATCACCGTGATGGCGACGAAGATGCCGTTCGTCGGACGCGGCTGATCGCCGTTTCCGATCACGGCCCCCGCTCTCTCCTCACGTCATTCCGGGGCGCGCGAAGCGCGAGCCCGGAATCCATAGCCGCGAGCGGTTATTTGGTGCGAGATGGATGTGGCGCTCTTCTCCGCCACACGACGTGTCGCGATTATGGATTCCGGGCTCATCGCTGCGCGATGCCCCGGAATGACGGAGAAACCGTCGTCACAACCCGTTCTCTCCCCCGACGCGAGCCGATGCTGGCCCGCTACTCCAACCGCTCGACCTTCCTCAGCTCGGGAAACAGCTTCATCCACGCCAGCGCGATCGCGATCGTGCCAAGGCCGCCAAGGATGGCGGCCGGCATGGCGCCGAACAGCGCGGCGGTGACGCCGCTCTCGAACTGGCCGAGCTGGTTGGAGGCGTTGATGAACAGGAAGTTCACCGCGCCGACGCGGCCGCGCATCTCGTTGGGCGTGGCGAGCTGGACGAGGGAGAAACGGATCACCACGCTGATCGTGTCGGCGGCGCCGAGAATGGCGAGCGCTGCGACCGAAATCCACATCACCTGCGAAACGGCGAACACGACCGTCGCCGCACCAAACACGATGACCGCCTGGAACATGCGCAGGCCGACGCGCCGCCGAATGGTGTAGCGCGCCAGCACCGCCGTCATCGCCAGCGCGCCGACCGCGGGCGCGGCGCGCAGCACGCCGAGCCCGAACGGCCCGGTGTCGAGGATATCGCGCGCATAGATCGGCAGCAGCGCAGTGACGCCGCCGAGCAGCACGGCGAACAGATCGAGCGAGATGGTGCCGAGGATCGCCGGATTGGCGCGGATGAAGCGGACGCCGGCGAACAGATCGTCCTTGCTGCCCTCGAGCCGCTCGGCCGGCACGTCATCAGGCACCTGCATCAGGCCGGTCAGGGCCATGCCTCCGATCCAGAACAGCATCATGATGCCGTAGGGCACACCGGGCGCGACCGCATAGGCGAAGCCGCCGATCGCAGGCCCCGCGATGGTCGCGAGCTGCGCGGCACCGCTCGACAGCGCGCTCGCCCGCTGTAACGTGCCGGCCGGCGCGATCAGCGGCAGCAGCGCCGCGGTCGCGGGGCTCTCGAACGCGCCGGCAATGCCGAGCACGAAGACCGCCGCGAACAGCTGGAATTCGCCGAGCTGGCCGGTAGTGGCGCCCCAGCACAGATAGAGCGCGGTCAGCGCCTCGACGAGCTGACAGAGCTGCACGACGCGCTTGCGCTGGAATCGGTCAGCGGCGCTGCCGGCGACGAACACCAGCAGGGCCGTTGGCAGGAACTGGATCAGCCCGACCATGCCGAGATCGAAGGCGCGCCCGGTCAGATCGTAGATCTGCCAGCCGATCGCCACCGCCGCGATCTGGCTCGCAAAGCGCGACAGGCTGCGGGACGACAGGAAGAACAGGAACGCGCTCTGCTTCAGGAGATCGCGCGCGCCGATCGGGACGGTGGACGACATGATGCGCCTGCGTGACGCAGCCCTCATGGCTTGTCAATCGCGGGCCCCGCATGGCCGCGCGGCATTGCACGCGGCAGTTCCCTGCGCTCATAATGAAACGGGGTTCGGGGGATCTGATGCTTCAGCTGCAATCGGGGTTCGGGATCGTCGCGCTGCTCGCGATCGCATGGGCGCTCGGCGAAAACCGGCGCGCGGTGTCGTTGAAACAGGCCGGGCTCGGGCTGGTGGTGACGCTCGTGACGGCCATCGTCCTGCTCAAGGTCCCCGCCGTCGCCCGCGCGTTCGGCGCCATCAACGATGTCGTGGGCGCCATCTCGTCGGCCTCCCGGGCCGGCACCTCGTTCGTCTTCGGCTATGTCGGCGGCGGCGCCCTGCCCTTCGAGCTGAAGGCGCCCGGTGCCGATTTCGTGCTCGCCTTCCAGGCGCTGCCGATCGTGCTGGTCATGAGCGTGCTCACGACGCTCTTGTTCTACTGGCGAGTTCTGCCGCCCTTGGTGCGCGGCATGGCCTGGCTGCTGGAGCGCACCCTCGGCGTCGGCGGCGCGGTCGGCCTGTCGACGGCCGCGAATGTCTTCCTGGGCATGGTGGAAGCGCCGCTGTTCATCCGGCCATATCTGGCGCAGATGACGCGCAGCGAATTGTTTCTCGTCATGACCGGCGGCATGGCCGGCATCGCCGGCACCGTGCTGGTGCTCTACGCCACGCTGCTGGCGCCGCTGATCCCCGACGCTGCCGCGCATTTCGTCATCGCCTCGGTGCTCGGCGCGCCGGCGTCGATCCTGATCAGCCTGATCATGGTGCCAGAGACCTCGAAGCAGCTCACCGGCGGCGCGCTCGCAGATCCCGGGACCGAGGCCACCTCGACCATGGACGCGATCGTCAAGGGCACCAGCGCCGGGCTCGAGCTCTTGATGAACATCGTGGCGCTGCTGCTGGTGCTCGTCGCGCTGGTGCATCTCGCCAACGCGATCCTGTCGCTGCTGCCCGCCATCGGCGGCGCCGACATCTCGCTGCAGCGGCTGCTCGGCCTCGTCATGGCGCCGGTATGCTGGCTGATGGGCCTGCCATGGCCGCAGGCCGTCACCGCCGGCAGCCTGATGGGCACCAAGACGGTGCTGAACGAGCTGATCGCCTATGTCGAGCTGGCGAAGCTCGATGCAGGCGCGCTCGATCCGCGCGCGCGGCTGATCATGCTCTATGCGATGTGCGGCTTCGCCAACTTCGCCAGCCTCGGCATCATGATCGGCGGCCTCGGCACCATGGCGCCGACGCGGCGCGACGAGATCAACGCGCTCGGCATCAAGTCAATCGTCTCGGGCACCCTCACCACCTGTCTGATGGGTGCGATCGTCGGCCTGCTGACGTAAGCTGAGCTCCGTCGTCTGCGGAAGCAGCAGCGGCGCGATCCGGGCCATCACATGGCGCGAGCCCGCCGCGGTGAGATGCGCGTGATCGAAGGACAGCGGGACGTCGCCGACCGTGAGTGGACACCGGCCGTCCTCGCAGACCGCCGACAGGATCGAGACGTAGGAAAAGCCCTCGCCACTCGGCAGCGCAGCCTGCATCGCGGCATCCAGCGCAAAGATGTCCGAGCGGACGAATGCCGCGGGATCGGGCGTCACGCCGCGCAGGGTGGCGCGTGCCAGCATCGACGGCAGCCGCGCGCGGAACTGCACGGAGGGACCGAGCAGGACCACCGGAATGCCGGCCTCCTGCAGCCGTTGCAGCGTCTGCTTGAGGTCGCGCACCATGCCGGCGAACCGCGGCGGGCGCGCGTTCTCCAGCCAGTCCGCCGACATCACCACGAGGTCGGGCCGCGCTTGCGCGAAATAGTCGCGCATCTGGCTCGCCAGGGCGCGGCAGGCCGCGACGCCCTGCGTCTCCGCGCTGAAGGTCGGCATGCAGGTGGGCTGGCTCGCCTGCATGATGTTGACGGTGTCCGGACCGAGCTGGGCCTTGAGGCCGTGATAGTAGTGGGCCGCAAAACTGTCGCCCCACAGCAGCACATTGGTCTTGCCGGCCGCCGCCTGCAGACAATCCTCGGCAACCCGGCCGTCCGGTGTCGTGAAGCAGGTGCCGTAGCGATAGACCGGCTTCATGTCGTAGGCATTGTAGGCGTCCAGCCGCTGCGCCGCGCGGTCGTTGTCAGACACCGCGCCGGCGCGCAGCAGGCCGACGCCGCTGCCGGCCAGCAGCAGCAGGCTCGCCAGCGCCGCAAGACCGAACGCGGCGCGCGGAGTCGCCGCGAGCCGGCGGTTGCGGAACGGCTGCTCGATGAAGCGCCAGGACAGCGTGGCGACCGCGACCGTGAGGACGAACAGGGCCGCCCGCTCCCAGCCGTCGAGCGCGAGACCGGGCTTGGCGAAGCGCGCGAAGGCGAACAGCGGCCAGTGCCAGAGATACAGCGAATAGGAGATGCGGCCGAAGAACGCCGCCACACCGAGCGGCGACAGCGGGCTGCGCGGCACATTGGCCACGCCGGCGCCGCTCCACAGGAACAGCGCCGCGCCGAGGCATGGCGCCAGCGCGTCGACGCCGGGGAAGCCCGGTCCGGGGCGCAGCGCCAGGATCGGCACCGCCATCAGCAGCAGCGACAGCGCGCGGGCGCCGCGCTGAACGAGACCCGGCCGCGGCGCGGGAAGGCCGGATATCGCGACCAGGCTGCCGAGCAGGAATTCCCAGGCGCGCGGCGGGCTGAGGAAGAACGCGCTCGCGGACGCGCCGCCGCGCATCAGCATCAGGCCGAGCGCGAACGAGCCTGTGGCAAGCAGCGCGAGAGTGACCGGCAGCGCGAGCCTGTGGCCGCGCGCCAGCCGCAGCACGGCCCAGACCACCACGGGCAGCACCAGATAGAACTGCTCTTCGACCGCCAGCGACCAGGTATGCAGCAGCGGCTTCTCGACCGCCGCGTGGTCAAAATAGCCGGACTGCAGCCAGAAGAAGATGTTCGAGGTGAAGGTGACGACGGCGGCCGCGGAACGGAGGAACTCGGCGCGCTCGGAGCCCAGCATGTCCTGCGACGCCGGGAGCGCCGCGAACGCCACCATGGCGTAGAGCGCCGGCAGCAGCCGCCGCACCCTCCGCTCGTAGAATTGCGCGAACGAGAAGCGGCCCTGCGCCATCTCTGCCGCGATGATGCCGGTGATCAGGTATCCTGAGATGACGAAGAAGATGTCGACGCCGACGAAGCCGCCGAAGATCGCCGGCGCCTCGAAATGGAATGCGACGACGGAGAGCACCGCGATGGCGCGCAGCCAGTCGATGTCCTCGCGATGGCCTGCACCTGAAGCCGAGCCGGCGCCCGCGTTGGCGATGCGAGGCTGCATCGATGCACGCGTGCGAGGCGCGCACGCAATGGTCGGAGCGAACTGGACGACGAAGCGCGGCAACGGGACGGGTACGCCTTTACGCAAGCCCGCGACGAACACGTCTGACGGATTCGTTGCCGGCCCATCCGTCCCAATGACGCGAGACCGGATGTCAACACACACGCGCGATGGGACCGCCGTCCACCGCGTCGCGGATGTTTCCATCCATTTCTGTCGGCTTTACGTCGACAGTTCGACGGTTTTGAAGTCGGCCGGCAGGATCACCTCGAGCAGCTCGACGTCGTCGGAATAGTCGAGGATCATGTGGCGGATCTTCGGCGGCTGGGTCCAGCAGCTGCCCTCCTTCATCAGCGTCTCGCCGACGCCTTCGAGGTAGCTCTTCACCCAGCCTTTCAGCACATAGACCATCTGGAAGTCGACCGCGTGGGTGTGCAGCTTGGAGACCTCCTGCGGATTGCACGGTGGCAGCATGCGGATAACATGCGCGCGCGCCAGACCGTGGGTCGCGTCGGCGATGCCGAGGTCGCGATAATGCGCATAGGCGCGCAGGCCGTCGGCCTTGAAGTCCTCCTCGCGGTGATGGCTGATCGCGACCTTCTGCTTGCGCCGGCGCGGCGCCGGTGCTGGCCGCCCCTTGCTCACGAGCGCCTTGCGCGCGGACGGTGTGGCCGCCCTGCCCGGCTTGGCGGCTGTCTTGGCGACACTCTTCGCCGTCGGCTTTGTCTTTGCGACCTTACGCGGCGCAGCCTTCGCGGCGGCGCGTGACGATGATGTGGTGCTGCGGCTCTTCTTGGCCATGGCGCTCTCCCTGCGTGTCCTCGTCGCGAGGGTAGCACATATTGGAGAGTCCCAGCAGCCGCTCCAACAAAGGTCGTCATTCCGGGGCGTGCGCAGCACGAGCCCGGAATCTATTCCCCCGCGCGTTCTGCCGCCCGATGGATTCCGGGCTCGCGCTGCGCACGCCCCGGAAGACACCGGCTACGAGGCGGCAGCGGTGGTTGTCAGCTCAATGCAGCACGAACACGCCGTCGACGGCGCGCAGTTCGGCGGGCTTGATCAGCTTGGAATGCGCCACGGTGACCGAGTACAGCGGGCCCTCGATCTTCTCCTCCCAGAACGCCAGGAAGTCCTGCAGCGCAGGGAATTTCGGAAACAGGTCGTAGTTCTGCCAGACATAGGTCTGCAGCAGCGAGCGATGGTCCGGCATCCGATACAGGATCTGCGCGGTCGTCAGCCCGTAACCCAGCACCTGTTTCCGAAAGTCCTCGGAAACCTCAACCCTCGACACCATGCCAACCTCCGTTTCTGGAGCGCATGTCCGTGTGGCCAACCGGGGATGGAGCCACCCGGCAACGATGCGCTCACTGCCTAGAAATGTGACGCATGTCCTCAACCCATCTCAAGCTTAAATGTTTAACGACATGTTGAAAAATGCTGCATTAGCAGCCACTTAGCCCAGGTGCTAATACGGGGTTTCGCGGTTCGTTCCGCCTCCGTTAACGCTGTCGGAACGCTTTGGCAGAGCCCGCGATCGACTGCTAATTTTTCTGCTACAAGGCCTTGCCCGGCATAAAACTCTCCCCTAAATCCAGCCCGCGTGCTGGCACTCGCCGGCGCCGACTGCCAAATCTCCAGAAACTGACAATCGCTTCAATACCTTAGGAGGACTGTATGGCTTTCCGTCCGCTTCACGACCGCGTCGTGGTCAAGCGCATCGACGCCGAAGAGAAGACCGCTGGCGGCATCATCATCCCCGACTCGGCCAAGGAAAAGCCCTCGCAGGGCGAAGTGATCGCGGTGGGCCCCGGCGCCCGCGACGAGAGCGGCAAGCTGGTCCCGCTCGACGTTCAGGTCGGTGACCGCGTGCTGTTCGGCAAGTGGTCGGGCACCGAGGTCAAGATCGACGGCCAGGAGCTGCTCATCATGAAGGAGAGCGACATCATGGGCGTTCTCACCGACACCGCGGCCAAGAAGAAGGCCGCCTAAGCGCCGTTGCCCCTCATCCTGAGGAGCCGGCTTGAGCCGGCGTCTCGAAGGATGAGGCCCCAACCACCTCCTCATCTCGTCCTTCGAGACGCCCGCTGCGCGGGCTCCTCAGGACGAGGATCTCGATCAAAACCAGGGAAACCCAATATGTCAGCGAAAGACGTAAAGTTCGGCGTCGAAGCCCGCGACCGCATGCTGCGCGGCGTGGACATTCTCGCCAATGCCGTGAAAGTCACGCTCGGTCCGAAGGGCCGCAACGTCGTCCTCGACAAGTCGTTCGGCGCGCCGCGCATCACCAAGGACGGCGTCACCGTCGCCAAGGAGATCGAGCTCGACGACAAGTTCGAGAACATGGGCGCGCAGATGGTGCGCGAAGTCGCCTCGAAGTCCGCTGACGCGGCCGGCGACGGCACCACCACCGCGACCGTGCTGGCCCAGGCCATCGTCCGCGAAGGCGCCAAGGCGGTTGCCGCCGGCATGAACCCGATGGATCTGAAGCGCGGCATCGACCTCGCGGTCGAGGCGGTCGTCGCCGATCTCGTCAAGAACTCCAAGAAGGTCACGTCGAACGACGAGATCGCCCAGGTCGGCACCATCTCCGCCAACGGCGACTCCGAGATCGGCAAGTTCCTCGCCGACGCCATGAAGAAGGTCGGCAACGAGGGCGTGATCACCGTCGAGGAAGCCAAGTCGCTCGAGACCGAGCTCGACGTCGTCGAGGGCATGCAGTTCGACCGCGGCTACATCTCGCCCTACTTCGTCACCAATGCCGACAAGATGCGCGTCGAGATGGACGACGCCTACATCCTCATCAACGAGAAGAAGCTGTCGTCGCTGAACGAGCTGCTGCCGCTGCTCGAGGCCGTGGTGCAGACCGGCAAGCCGCTGGTCATCGTCGCCGAGGACGTCGAGGGCGAGGCGCTGGCCACCTTGGTCGTGAACCGTCTGCGTGGCGGCCTGAAGGTCGCGGCCGTCAAGGCGCCGGGCTTCGGCGACCGCCGCAAGGCCATGCTGCAGGACATCGCGATCCTGACCGGCGGCCAGGCGATCTCGGAAGACCTCGGCATCAAGCTCGAGAACGTCAACCTCTCCATGCTCGGCCGCGCCAAGAAGGTGATGATCGACAAGGAGAACACCACGATCGTCAACGGCGCCGGCAAGAAGGCCGACATCGAGGCGCGCGTTCAGCAGATCAAGGCGCAGATCGAGGAGACCACCTCGGACTACGACCGTGAGAAGCTGCAGGAGCGTCTGGCCAAGCTCGCCGGCGGCGTCGCGGTGATCCGCGTCGGCGGCGCGACCGAGGTCGAGGTCAAGGAGCGCAAGGATCGCGTGGATGACGCGATGCATGCGACCCGCGCGGCTGTCGAGGAAGGCATCCTGCCGGGCGGCGGCGTCGCCCTGCTCCGTGCCTCCGAGCAGCTCAAGGGCGTCCGCGCCAAGAACGAGGACCAGAAGACCGGCATCGAGATCGTCCGCAAGGCGCTCTCCGCCCCGGCCCGCCAGATCGCGATCAACGCAGGCGAGGACGGCTCGGTCATCGTCGGCAAGATCCTCGAGAAGGAGCAGTATGCGTACGGCTTCGACTCGCAGTCGGGCGACTACGTGAACATGGTGTCCAAGGGCATCATCGATCCGACCAAGGTCGTGCGCGCCGCGATCCAGAACGCAGCGTCCGTGGCCGGCCTGCTGATCACCACCGAGGCGATGGTCGCCGAGCTGCCGAAGAAGAACGCCGGCGGCCCCGCGATGCCTCCGGGCGGCGGCATGGGCGGCATGGACTTCTAAGTCCGGCCTCCTCGCGAAGATACCAAGGGCGCGGCGAAAGCCGCGCCCTTTTCTTTGCTCAGAGCGTAGCCCGCATGAGCGAAGCGATATCCGGGGTCTCGAGAAGCAGAGTCGGCGGTCCCGCATGTCGCTTCACTCATGCGGGCTACGACATCCGCGACCGGCCTACCTCACCATCGTCCCGATCCGCTCGAAGCGGATGCGGCCGGGCCTGCCTTTGCCGGCACCGGCGGCCGAAAAGAAGATCATGGCGGCGCGGCCGATGACGTTCTCGATCGGCACATAGCCGATCTGGGACAGCACGCGGCTGTCGGTCGAGTTGTCACGGTTGTCGCCGAGCATGAACAGCCGGCCGGGCGGCACGACGAAGACATTGGTGTTGTCGAAGAAGCCGTTGCTGACGCAATCCAGCGTCTCGTAGCTCACGCCATTCGGCAAGGTCTCGCGCCAGCGCTTGACGCGCTCGGTCGCATCGCCCCCGCAGGCCGCCTCTCCGGTCAGATCCTCGACCCGCTCGCGCGCGACGGCTGTATCGTCGATGTAGAGCACTCCGTCCTTCATCTGGACGCGATCGCCGGGCAGTCCGACGACGCGCTTGATATAGACGGTCGCATTGTCTTTCGGCAGGAAGAACGCGACGACATCGCCGCGCGCAGGCGTCGCACCCCAGATCCGCGCCGACGGCGGCAGCGACGAAGGCCATGACAACGGCCAAGTGAAGCGGCTGTAGCCATAGGGATATTTCGACACGAAGAAGATATCGCCGACGAGAAGCGTTGGAATGTTCGAGGATGAAGGAATGTTGAACGGCTGAAACAGAAAGGTGCGGATCAGCACCGGCGAGGCCAGCAGCAGGCAAAGAGCCACGAAGCCCGCGATGAAGATCGCTACGATCGCCCACCACGGCTCGCGCCTCGGCCCGGTCGCGCCCACCTCCAGGCTCGTCATCGCGTCTTCCCCCTCTTCACACCCTGAGGATGAGGGAAGGCCCGAGCCTGCGCAATCACCAAATGAACCGGAAGCCACGCGGCTGCCAATGATCTCCAGCCCCTGCCCATTCGTCAACGAGAGGCCGCCCGTGGGCGACCTCTCCCGGATCGTAGCTCTCACCGTCCCTTTCGCCACGGCGCGTCGGCTTCCCAGTCGCCGGCCATGATCGAGCCGTAAGGGATCACCTCGTCGATGACCTCGCCGAGCCCGTAGCGTGCGATCTGCGCCCGCACCGACGCGGCGTTCTTGTAGGCCTGCGGCAGCTCCGACAGATCGGGCTTGCCGCAATAGAAGCGCGCGTCGATGCCATCAGGCATCTCGGGACGATTCTCGCGCAGAAAAGCCTTCCGCCCGAGATTGCGCCCGGCGCCGTGTGGCGCGAAGCCGAGCGCGTCCTTGTTGTCCCGGTGCTTCAGAATCAGCACCGGCTCGGCCATGTTGAGCGGCACGATGGTGCGTCCGTCATCATCGGCCGAGAAGCCGGACCAGTTCGGCGTCGCCCCCTTGCCGTGATAGAACAGGCCGTCGCTCTTCTGGAAAACGAAGTTGTGCTCGTTCCAGAACCGGTCCGTGACGGCGTTGCCGAGCTTCGCCGCCGCGAGGTCATGGATCGCGTGGTGGTTGGCCCTGGTCCACAGCCGCGCCACCTGCAACGCCTCCCAATACGCCCGGCCGTCGTCGCTCGACGCCTTGATCCAGGCGCTGTGCTCCGGGACCTTCGGCGCGTGGATCGCGGTGTGCCGCTTCGCCACCGCCATGCCGCGCTTGTAGAGCTGCGCACCGAAGCCGCGCGAGCCGTGATGCGTCACCAGCGCCGCCTGACCGGTCGATTTGAGATGACCGACATAAGCGAAGTGGTTGCCGTCGCCCTGCGTGGCGAAGTGACCGATCGCGAAGCGCTCCAACCCCTTCAAGAAGGGGTTGGCCTCGAACCCCGCCATCACCTCGTCGCGCGGCTGATGCAGCCGGTCGCGGCCGCCGGGACCGAAATGGGTCACCGCATTGACGGCATCGAGGATGCGCTTGGGATCGTCCTTGCGCGCGAACACGGTCACCGCCACCGAGCAGCAGATGTCGGAGGAGTGAAAGCCCGGATGGATCGCGTCCTCGCAGGCCACCACGCCGCCGACCGGAATGGTGCCGAGCGCCGTCCCCGACGGGCAGGCGTCCGGCATCACGGCGCCGGCCACGATGGTCGGCACCCGCATCAGGGCATCCATGTGCTGTGCGACCGCCGCGACGTTGGCGCGCTCGAGCTCGTTGTCGGCATCGATCAGCATCGCGAACGGCACGCCGTTGGTGCGCATCAAGGTCTCCACCGGCTGCAGCGCCTGCAGTGCCGCGAAGATCGCATCGTCGTTGGCGCCATCAGCGCGCATCGCATTCGCCGTCTCCAAGCCCTGCTTGAACCAGCGGCCGGGCTTGAAGCCCCAGGCGATCAGGGTGTTTCCGTCGATCATGGCACGTCTCGCATTTCATACAGGTCAGTTTGTAGCATCGGGCGGCGGCTGCGTTCATTGCCGGAACGATGCGCAGCCTGTAGCCCGGATGAGCGTAGCAACATCCGGGGTCTCAAGATCAGCAGTGATCGACCCGCACGTCGCTTGCGCTCATGCGGGCTACGCTGTCCGCCGATACATCACGTCGGTTCGCAACACGTATTTGCGGCGCTGCGTGACAGGATCGCCGCGATGCATGATGGGATGATGGAACAGCAGCGCCATCCCTTTTTCCGGTGCGATGCGCAACGGACCATCCGGCATCAGACCGGTGTCGTCGCAGAACGACGTCGTGCCGCCTCCAAAATCATCGTTCAAATAGACCATAAAGGTGAATTGGCTGCGCTCACCATCGTCACGCTCGAAATGCCCGTCACGATGCCATTCAAACTTCTGTCCGACGTCGTAGCGATAGATCCGCAGCCGCTCGTTCAGCCCGACCGGCTGCCAGCGATGCTGGAACGACGGTGCCAGATGGCCGGCGAGGCGCTCGTAGAGATCCCGCGCGCGCCCGGCGTCATCGATGATGACACGATCGTTGTTGCGATGATCCTTCACGCCGCGAGGCGCAAACAACGTCGCCTCCTCGAACCCCATCAATTCACCCAAGCGGATATACTCCTCGCACTCAGCGGTGGAGAAGAAATTCGCGATCGTCTCGATGTTGTCAGCTCTCCAGGTCATCTCGGTCATGATCTCTCCTCCGTTGGCAGCGAGAAGCCGCCCTTGGGCGGCCTCTCTTGTCCATCACGCCGCATCGGGCGCCTTCAGCCGCACCAGCCGCGTCAGCAGCGCGTCGAGGCCGGCCCCCTCACCGGCGTGCAGGTCGATGCGGCCGACCTTCTCGACCAGGCGCTCCAGCGACTCCAGCTCCTTGAGCCGCAGCAGCAGCGGGTTCTCCTCCATCAGCCTGGCGGTGTTGAGGAGCGAGCGCGTTGCCGCGGTCTCCTCCTGGCGACGGATCAGGTTGGCCTTGGCCAGCCGCTCCGCCTCGACCACCTTGTTGACGAGGTCGCGGATCTCGCCGGGCAGGATCACGTCCTTCACGCCGAGCTCCGTGATCTCCACGCCCGAGCCGTCGAGCCGCGCGCGCACGTAGTCGCGCAGCTCCGCGTCGAGCGAGGCCTTCGCCGCCAGCACCTCGTCGAGCGTGCGCGACGCCACCGCCTCCCGGATCGCGAACTGCACCAGCCGGTACAGCCACGCGTCCACGTCGGGCGACGTCGCCACCGCCGCCTCCGGATCAACGATCCGGCGAAACGCCGTCAGCGTCACCCGCAGCGCGATGCGATCCTTGGTCAGCATCTCCTGCGCGGTGATTTCGAGCACCGTGGGCCTGAGATCGAGGCGCTTGACCTCGATCTTGCGGCCGACCGCCCAGAAGGCATGCCGGCCCGGCGCCAGCCGCTCGGTCAGCCTGCCGTCGACATGGAGCAGACCAGCCTCGTGGTTCTCGACCACGGCCTCGGTCACGATGCCCGGCCGGTTGCGCTCGATCATCGCCAGGTGCCGCGCGCTCACGCGCACGTCGCTGGTGATGTCGATGCGTTCGACCTCGACATCAGTCGCGACCGTCCAGTAGACGCGGGTCTGCCAGGGCGTGAGCAGATGCGTCGGCCGGCCGTCGAGGCTGACGATCGCGATCTCGTTCGCGCCGGTCTCCACCGCCTCGAACAGCTCCGCGGCGAGATCGGGCCGTGCGGCCTTCAGCACCGCGTAGCGCTCGGTGGTGTATTCGGTGCGGACGACGTCGAACACCTGCACCTTCAGCCGGTGCAGCGGATCGAGCAGCACATGGCGGCCCGGCGCGAGCACCCGCATGAGCTGGCCGTCGCGCCAGACCAGCGCCCGCTCGCCATCCTCCACCGTCACGGTCTTCGTCACCAGATGCCAAGTCACAACACACTCCCACGGTTTGCTTTCCGGCCCATCGGCCAGAATGCTGATGTCATCGATCAAAGGACGTGAGGACCGGACGACGCTTCCTGCGTGAACTGAGCGGGCCGAGGCTTGAGCGTCTGACGATGCCGGGCGCACGCGCGCAGTCGCGCGAACCATAAGTCCGAGCGTCCTTGCGCAGCCTTCCCGACATCTTCGGACGCGGTATCCACCGCGGCGCAGAGCCGGCTCTGCAGTGTCTTTGATCTGGTCGAAATGCCCTGGGGCAAAACGGCCGGACCGCGACTGAAGCGCGCGTCCGGTCCTCGTCAGAGGCGATTAGCTTTTCAGGCTAAACCGAAGCGCTGGAGCGGGAGTCGAACCCGCGACCCGATGAATCATAATCATCTGCTCTATCCAACTGAGCTATCCTTTGGTGGTGTCGACCGGAATCGAACCGATGCCTTCGGGCCTTCAACCCGACGCTCTCCATGAGCTACAGACTCCTTGCTCT
Source organism: Bradyrhizobium sp. HKCCYLRH2060 (assembly GCF_051168135.1). Lineage (NCBI taxonomy): Bacteria > Pseudomonadati > Pseudomonadota > Alphaproteobacteria > Hyphomicrobiales > Nitrobacteraceae > Bradyrhizobium > Bradyrhizobium sp. HKCCYLRH2060. The sequence goes on along the minus strand of NZ_JBNPUK010000004.1, from coordinate 144,572 downwards.
TTGCGACGACGGAACACGGGACCGGACACCGGCCGCGCCAGTCGGGATCTCAGCGAGCCCGAACCAAAGTCATCACGAAGGATCGTTCTGCTACATGCAATTCCCATTTTACGCAAGACAAACATCTCGCTCATTTTCACTGCCGATCTCGTCGTTACTAATTAGATACACTTCGATCTCTCGATCATTAAAGAATGTCGCCCGCATGAGCGAAGCGGCATGCGGGTTCATACACGCAGCTCGTGATACCCCGGATATCGCTGCGCTCATCCGGGCTACAAACGCGCCACTACAAGCACGTGACCACCACGTAGCCCGGATGAGCGCAGCGACATCCGGGTTCACACGCGCAGCTCGTTGAACACCGCATGTCGCTCACGCCGCCGCCCGACGGGCAACGACGTGAGCTCATCTGGGCACCACGGCCATCGTCAGCGCTCCAGCTCCACGTCCCAGTAGAGATAGTCCTGCCACGTCTCGTGCAGGAATCTCGGCGGGAACAGGCGCTGTGCGGCCATCAGCTCGTGCCGCGTCGGCTCGAACGGCGGCCGCCGCGGCTTGAGGTGACGCCGGTCCTTGCGCGCGTTGCAGGGACTGCAGGCGGCGACGATGTTGCTCCACGACGTCTCGCCGCCATCGGCGCGCGGCACCACGTGGTCGAACGTCAGCTCGCCGTGGAGATAACGGCCGCCGCAGTACTGACACGTGAAGCGATCGCGCAGGAAGACGTTGAAGCGCGTGAACGGCACCCGCGTCGCCGGTCTGACGTAGTCGCGCAGCGCGATCACCGACGGCAACCGCATCGTGACGCTCGGACTGCGGACGACGCGATCGTACTCGGCAACGACGACGTGCGATCCGCCGACCACGGCCCTGACCGCATCCTCCCAGCTGAACACGGACAACGGAAAGTAGCTCAGCGGCTGGAAGTCGGCGTTGAGAACCAGCGCCGGATTTGTTGCTGACATCGTCGACCTCCTCTCTCGGCTCGTGATCTCATCGGGTCATGTTGGCGCCCATGACGGGAATCGAACCCGCCTTACCGGATCGACAGTCCGGTCCCTTCGCCAGATGGGAACATGGGCCTGTTCGTCGCGCCCGGCCTGCGCCGGCACGATCATGGTCAATCAGTCGAACCCAGCCGGAGCATGCTCCGGCCGAACGCCATTGATGTAGTCGAGATAGATCTGGCGAGCGCGCGCCTCGGTGACGCCGCGGCAGGCCATGACGATGCGCACGAAGGCAAGCGCCACCGGCGAGCACAGTGCTCGCGTGTGGTCGGTTGTCTCGGAATCTGGGCTCATCATGCGGGTCATCAGACCCTCCGCTCTTGGTGCGGAGGGTCGAGATCCCGCCGCGAGTTATACTTGTGCTGGAATTCGCAGTCCCGATTTGTCCGGGGACAGCACGAGATTGGCAGGACCCTGACAGGCGACGCCCATGCCGGACCCATCGCGCGACCAGGTAAACGGTCGTTCGTTGGCGGGGGCGTTCGCGAGATGTGAGCGTAGGCTCAACACGGTCGTGGTCCTCAAGAGCGCGCCGGCAAACGGCGCATCGATTTCGATGGGGCAGAGCTATGCGCAGAATTTCCCGAAGCCGTCAAGGCCGCAGCGCGAAGCGATGGCGTTGCAGTCCCCTGCACCGCGACAGATTTGCAACAACCAGACTGCTCGTCGGGCAAATCAGTTGCGCATTCTCGCGAGCTACAAGGTCGCAAATGGTCATTCGAGCGATCGAAAATGCGTGCGCGCGGAAGCTCATTTGTCGAGCACAGCCAATGGGATCACCACGCTCACCGCCGAGCCCGAACATTTTCCTATTTCCAAAAATCAGAAATCATGCATTCTATGCCGGTCCCGCCCTCATGAGAGGGGCGCTTCGCGATCGTCATGAACGTGGAGGGCGGGATGCGGTGGGCGCATCGCCTCGCAGCGTGACTTCGGTCATGCCGACGAACGCGGAGATGCGCACGGCGAAGTCGTGATGTCCTGACACCCCGACGCTGGTGTCAAGGTCGAGAGAGACGAATGCTCCGACCGATGGTGGCCAGACAGCCGGCGCACCAGGGAGACCACGTATAAGCCGTCAATCCATCGCGCGGGGAATGCCGGATGATGCGGCTGAACCTGTGGTGACTGCCGCCTGCTTTCTTTGTTGCAGGCGGGCCATGGGTGAGGCCCTCACCCGGCATTCCCCGCGCCCTCTCACGATTTTCGAGGGCGATGTCGCTGGCATCACTCGGGCGTCATTCGCCGCGAGAATGCGACGTCGTGGCCGAGGTGTTCGAGCTGTGTATCCGTCTGCCCTTCTTCCCCTGCGATCGCATGAAGCGGTCGCCCGGAGCGACGCCGATCCCGAAGCCGCATCACTGCGCTCGTTGCCGCACGGCATCCAATGGATTCTCGAGCTTGTGGCTCTAAGAGTGCATGCTCTTGGAGATTGGGAGATCGGACGAGCGCTGCGAGTGAATGCGCCCTCTCCCCTTGTGGGAGAGGGCATGTAGGAGAGCACGGCGTGCTCGGTTGGGTGAGGGGTCTGCCTCCGCGAGTTCGCTTGCGGAGAGATGCCCCTCACCCAACCGAATACTCGGAAGGGCCGTACATGCCCTCTCCCACAAGGGGAGAGGACGCTGTATCGCGCAGCGTAGTAGTTGGCGATATAGCACTCGTGCGGCGGGGGTCACGGCGCACCTTTGCACGCCCTCCAGTTCGGAACTACTGCTGAGTGCGAGGGCGGCCATGCAGATCACACCTCAACGCCCCCTGCCCGCCTCACTCGATGCGGGCGAGGACGGCGAGCTTGCGGATGCCCTTGTTCTTGTAGGCATCGAGGAACGCGTAGTAGTCGCGGAACGACACGCAGCCGTTGGAGTCGCCGTTCGGGCCGAGCATGAAGGTGTGCGCCAGCAGGCCGTTGCGGCCGTGGATGGCGTCCTCGCCGCCGATCGGGTTCAGCCGCAGCGCCGGCACGCCATGGAACAGCGCCTCGCGCGGCTTCAGCTCATAGATATGCGGCGGCGTCACGCCGCGCATCTTGATCTTCTCCGAGCTTGGCTTGTCGAGGTTCTCGCCGAGGCCGGAATGCGCCTCGAGCTTGGTGCCGTCGGGCAGATACACCGCCTTGGCCGAGATGTCGTAGACCGCGGTGCTCAAATCATACGGCGGCCGGCCGCCGCGGGTCGGATCCTTGGCGATGCTGGCGGTGATGTTGGAATCAGCCGAGGCGTAGGCCAGGAGCCCGCCATCCTGGTTCTCCGGCTTGCCCCAGAGCTTTTCCTGGATCGAGTGGCGATCACCCGCGATCGACAGCACCGCCGCCTTGGCGCGCTCGGTCATCGCGCGCAGCGAGAAGCCGCTGCTCTTCGGCGCATTGGCCTCGGCAGCCTGCGCCGGCGTCACGGGCTGCTGCGGCTGCGCGGCCGGCTTGGTATTGGCGAGCGCCAGCTGCATCGGCGGCCGGGCATCCTTCTTCGGCGCCTCGGCAACCTTCGCAGGCTCAGCCGACTTGGCTTCGGACGGCTTCGTCTCGATCTGCCTGGCCTCGACGGGCCTGGGCGGCGCGGCTTCGGCGAGCTTGGACAGCGGCGGCGCGCCGTTCGCGGCGTTGGAGGCCACGCCCTGCGGCACGGCCGCGCCGAAGCGGTCGTTGAACATCTGCGGCGTGATGGCGGCGACCGTGGTGACGGGGGGAGATTCCGGGAATGCCGAGAAGGCGTCGCCCACCGCTTCGGCGGCGCTGCGCGTCGCGAGCCGCGGCGCAGGGCGCACGACGGGCTCGTCCTGCTCGATGCTGCCCAGGGTCGGATAGGCGTCGGCCGCGATGATCTTGGTATAGACCGTCACGGCGCAGCCCCCGATCAGGCATGCGATTGCCGCGCCACCGATCAATTTGTGAGAGAACGCGATCAGGGAGGACTTCCTGCGATTTCGTGCGGCCAACGCAGCTCGACTGTTACTCATTCACTCACGCCCGAACGAATACTCGACAACTCTCGCTCGATGCGCCACGGACACCCGTTTTGCATCTCGCAGAAGCACAGAGCTTCATTAAGGCGACTTTTAGTTAAATGCTGATTAAGTTTTGGCGGATTAGGGGCGGGTTAACCTTCAGGGCCTGTTTTGCCGTCAAAGAGGGCGGAAACAGGGCAAAACTGCAGCCACATGCAATATTACCGTACCGGGAAAATCCGGAGAGGCAGCATCCGTCGGCTGCGCCGATCCGTAAAACAGCGCACGCCGCGTTAACGATTGGGCCGGGGCGGCGGCGCGCGATCGATGATCTCTCGTTTGCGCGCGCTGACGAGGTAAAGGCCGCAGATCTCGCCGGTCGAAAGCCCCCGCTCCGGCAGGCCGGGCGCGACAAGCGCATCCGTAGCAACCCGGAGCTACAGGCGCTGTGGCCGCTGGCGGCAGTATGGTACGGGACGATTCTCTGCGACACTCCGTCGGCGAATCGTACCGCGTCCGCTCCCTGCCGAGACGACACGAGAGGACCTCTCCATGCAGATCCCCGACCGGAAGCTGGCCTTCGTACTGGCCTCGACCAATCAAGGTACGATGATCGTCAACCGGCTCGACTATCGCATGATCGACGCCAACCGCGGCTACGGTGTCGGCTTCCAGATCCTCAACACCGGCGCCTTCGATCCGGCAGAGGTGCAGCTCGCCGTCCGCCTGCTCGGCGTGCGCCGCAGGCACTATGGCGACGGCGCGGTCGCAATCGACTGTGGTGCCAATATCGGCGTCCACACGGTCGAATGGGCGAAGGCGATGACCGGCTGGGGATCCGTGCTCTCGATCGAGGCGCAGGAGCGGATCTACTACGCGCTCGCCGGCAATATCGCGATCAACAACTGCTTCAACGCGATCGCGATCCATGCCGCGGTGTCCTCGGAGCGCGGCGTGCTCAACATCCCGAGCCCGAACTATCTGACCCCGTCGAGCTTCGGCAGCCTCGAGCTGCGCCAGCGTCCCAACACCGAGTTCATCGGCCAGGCCATCGACTACGCGAACGACACGGTCGAGGTGCGCAAGCTTCCGCTGGACGACTTCAACCTGCCGCGCTGCGACCTGATCAAGCTCGATGTCGAGGGCATGGAGCTCGAGGCGCTCGAAGGGGCGGCGGCGACGATCGAGCGCTGCACGCCGATCATGCTGGTCGAGAAGATCAAGACCGATGCCGACCAGTTGCGGCAATGGTTCGATCGCCGCGGCTACAAGACCGTCGACGCCGATATCAACATGGTTGCGATCCACGGCCGGGACAAGGCGCTGGCCGATATCATCCCGCAGGCCTGAGGCGCGCGTCAGCGCTGCAGCTCCGGCGGCGGCGTGCGGTCGAGGAGCTCGGCCTTCGGCTCGCCGAGCGAGTAGAACGCGTAGGTCTCGATGGTCAAGGGCCCGCGCTTGCGCGCGGCCTCGCCGACCTTCTCGATGCGGCCGAACGTTTTGCTCACGTAGACCCGCGTCGCGATCTGTGCCTCGTCGACGAACAGTTGCGTCCCCGCGAGCTTGGCCGGATCAGGCTCGGGAAAATTGACCCAGCGGATGCGCTGGATCGGCTGCAGCACGCAGGTCCCCGGCGGGAGATAGAACGACAGCCAGGCGGTGGTGCCATAATCCATCGCCAGCACGCAGGAGGCGCCGACGCGCACGCGTGCCGCCTCGATCTCGTCGGCCAGTGGGCGCCAGCCGACGCCGACACTGCGCACCGTGGCGTCGCGCCGGTAGCCGGACAGCAGGCCCGTGTTCGCCTGCACGATCAGCGCAACGAACATCACGACGCCGGCGGGCAGCGCCCAGCGCAGGCAGAATGCCGCGGTGCGCTGCTCGCGCGCCGACCAGGCGACGAGATGAGCCGCCGCCGCAGCAGCCACTACGAAGGCCGGATAGATTGGCGCGAACCAGTTGGCCTCGACGCGGGCGTGCAGCGAATGCCAGACGAAATAGGCGACGATGACCCAGACCATCGCCTCGATCAGGACGCGTGCCGCCGCGTCCCCTGCCCGGCGGCGGGCCAGGCCATAGAGGCCCATCACGCCGAGGATGAAGACCAGCGGCGTGGCGAAGGCGAACTGCGTCGGGATGATCTCGGCGATGTAGACGGGCCTGACCGCCTCGACCCTGGCGCGGCCGAGCTGCTTGATGAACGACACCCATTGGTGATCGGCATTCCACAGGATCACCGGCGAAAACAGCGCGAATGCGACGAGGCCGCCGAGATAGGGCCAGGGCGAGGCCAGCCAATGCCGCAGCCTCGGCACGGCGACGAGCCAGATCAGGATCGCCGCGCCGAAGAACAGCGATGTGTATTTCGACAGCAGCGCCGCACCGACCGCCGCGCCGACGGCGAGCCACCACGCGCCCCGGCCCGTCTCCAGCACCTTGGCGCAGAAGAACAGCACGAAGCTGGAGGCGACCAGCAGCGGCGCGTCGGGGGTCACGATCAAGGTGCCGACCGCCGCCATCAGCGTGACGTTGAGCAGCAGCGCCGCGGTCGCCGCCACGCGCACGCCGCCGAACAGGATCTCGGCGGTGCGATACACCGCATAGCTCATGGGCAGGCCGAGCAGGATCGAGACCAGGCGCACGCCGAGCTCGCTGTCCCCCGCGATCAGGGTGCCCAGCCGGATCACGACCGCCACCATCGGCGGATGGTCGTAATAGCCGCCGGCGAGATGCTTCGACCACATCCAGTAATAGGCTTCGTCGAAAGTGATCGGCGTGACCGCGGCCGCGATCAGCCTGACAATGACGAGGCCTGCGATGGTCAGCCAGACATTGCGGACCAGCCGGGCGTCGTCGGCGCCTGCCGCAGAGGTCATCGCTTGCGCCAGACGAACAATCCGGAGATCGCGTAATTCCACACCACGCCCATCAGCGCGCCGGCCGCGCCCGCCAGCCACCAGATCGGCTCCTGGTCGTAGACCGAGAAGGCGACGCCGACATTGGCCAGCAGCCCGACCGAGCAGACCAGATAGAACACGAGCAGGCCGCGCAGGATGGCAAAGCCCTTCAGCCGCTGGTCGCGATAGGTGAGGAAGTTGTTGAGGATGAAGTTCGAGGTCATCGCCACGAAGGCGCCGAGCGCCTGTGCCTCGGCGAACGGCATGTCGAACAAATTGAGACCGAGAAACAGCGTGGCGAGATGGACCACCAGGCCGGTGCCGCCGACCATGGCGAACAGCAGGAAGCGAAGCGACACCACGTCGTTGGTCATCTTGGCCAGCACGAGGCCGAGGAAGTCGAGCGCGACCATCGAGTCGAGCTTGCTCTCGCCATGCAGGCGCGAGCCGAACGTATAGGGCACCTCGACCGTCTTCAGACCGCCCTCGGCGCTGGCGATGATGTCGAGCAGGATCTTGAAGCCCTGCGTCGACAGTTTTGGCGCGATCTCCTCGAACCGGTCGCGGCGGATCATGAAGAAGCCGCTCATGGGGTCGTTGACCTCGACCTTGAGCGCGCGGCGCGCGATCTCGGTGGCGAAGGCGCTGGCCCCGGCCCGCTTGCTGTCGAAGCTCGCCGCGCTGCCGCCCTCGATGTAGCGGCTGCCCACCACGAGCTCGGCCGCGCCGCTCTGCAGCAGCGACAGCATCTTCGGCAACTGGGTCTCGTCGTGCTGCAGATCGGCGTCGATCACAGCCGCATAGGGCGCGCTGGCAGCCAGGATACCCTCGATGCAGGCGCCGGACAGGCCGCGCCGGCCGATGCGGCGGATGCAGCGGACGCGCTGGTCGTTGCGCGACAGTTCGCGCACCACCTGCCAGGTGCCGTCCGGCGAGTTGTCGTCAACGAACACGACCTCCCACGGCACGTCCTTGAACGCCGCCTCCAGCCGCCGATACAGCGTGGTGACATTGTCGCGCTCGTTGAAGGTCGGAACGACCACCGAAACGATCGGAATTTCAACGGTTTGCTGGGCCACTTGCGGGGCCGGTCGGAGGGCGTCGGTCATGGTGCGGATGCGTATATCCGCCGCGTTCCGCACTGCCAAGCGCGACGGCCGCCGGAAACTGCAAAAAGGGCGAACTGTGGTGCCGCCGTGCACCGCCGCAAATCCGGCCCAAAAACGCCAACGACCACAAACAAAGGGCGCGCGTACATCCGGCGCAGCCGCTCTGCCGTGGTCGTCTCGGTGCCGGAGCCGTTAAGCTCGACGTCACCGTCGTTCCCCAAAATGGGGTGCGCCGGCCGAAATGCAAGGGCCGTCCGCCGTAGCCCGGCTGAGCGCAGCGACATCCGGGTTCACGCGAACTCTTCGGGAGACCCCGGATATCGCTCCGCCCAGCCGGGCTACGAAAGCCAGCCTAGTTCGGAACCTCGCGGACGACCGGTCCCCGCACCGCCGGGGCCACTGGGACGGTCTGCACCGGCGTGGGCGGCAGCTCGACCTTGGCCGGCTGCATCTGACGGGCCATCGGCCCGACGGGAACATAATAGAAGGCTGCCGCCAGCACGGCGGCCCCGACGATCGCGCCCAGCAGGCCACCGACCGATTCCGCTCTCATTGCCATATCTCCCCTTCCCGGCCCACGTCCTGGATACACGAGCCTCCGGAGCACGGGAAGAGCGACGCCCCAACAGCGCCGAACTGGCCAGAACCGGTCCGGTTGACTATCGTCTCCGTACCGCAACACCCTCGGCAATCAGCATCGGAATCGGTCCGTGAGCAAAGCCCCCGCACGCGCCTCGCAATCCAAGAGCCACATCTACATCGGCATTGGCGGCTGGACCTTCGCGCCGTGGCGCGGCGTGTTCTATCCGGACAAGCTGCCGCAATCGAAAGAGCTCGAATACGCCGCCTCGAAGCTGACCTCGATCGAGATCAACGGTACCTATTATGGGTCGCAGAAGCCGGAGAGCTTCCGCAAATGGGCGCGCGAGGTGCCGGACGGCTTCATCTTCTCGCTGAAGGGGCCGCGCTTCGCGACCAACCGCCGCGTGCTCGCCGAGGCCGGTGATTCCGTGAAGCGCTTCTACGACACCGGCGTGCTCGAGCTCGGCGACCGGCTCGGACCGGTGCTGTGGCAGTTCGCGCCGACCAAGAAGTTCGACGAGGCTGATTTCGGCAAGTTCCTCGAGCTGTTGCCGCGTGAGCTCGACGGCCGCAAGCTGCGTCACGTCGTCGAGGTCCGCCATGACAGTTTCTGCGTCCCCGGCTTCGTCGCGCTGCTGCGCGAGTTCGCGACGCCGGTGGTCTTCGCCGAGCACGGCAAATATCCGGCGATCGCCGATGTCGTGGGTGATTTCGTCTATGCCCGGCTGCAGAAGGGCAATGACGAGCTTACGACCTGCTATCCGCCGAAGCAGCTCGATGCCTGGGCGAAGCGATTGCAGCTCTGGGCCAGCGGCAGCGAACCGGACGACCTGCCCCGGGTTGACGACAAGCCGGCGAAGAAGATGCCGCGCGACGTGTTTGCCTATGTCATTCACGAGGGCAAGGTGCGCGCGCCAGCCGGGGCGATGGAGCTCATCGAGCGCGTGAGCTGACGCGAGGGGACGCACGATGGCCAAGAGCAAGACCCTGTTCACCATCGGCTACGAGCACACGCCGGCCAAAGCCGTGCTCGACGAGCTGCAATCGGCCGGCGTCAAGCTGCTGGTTGACGTGCGCGCGGTGGCGGCCTCGCGCCGGCCGGGCTTCTCCAAGAGCCAGCTCGCCGCCGGGCTCGACGAGCGCGGCATCGGCTACGTCCATCTGCGCGGGCTCGGAACGCCGAAGGAGGGCCGCGAAGCCGCGCGCAGCGGCCATTACGACACGCTGCACAAGATCTACAGCGCGCACCTGAAGACGCCGCAGGCGAAGGAGCAGATGGACGAGCTGGCCGCGCTGGTGAAGAGCGCCGGTCCCGTCTGCCTGCTCTGCTACGAGCGCGACCACGCTCATTGCCACCGGCAATGGATCGCCGAGATCATCGAGGACCGCGACCAGGTCAAGGTGAAGAACCTGGTCGCGCCGCAGGTCTGACGCCTCACTCCGCCGCACAGGTGAAGGATGACGCCTGCTCGACGTCGCCGCTGACATATTTGGCGAATGTCGGCCACGGGCACAGCGGCCGCGTTCGCTGCGGGCTCCATGTCGATGGCAGCTCCTTGTTGGCCGCATTGACCGAGGCCGTGATCGCCTCCGGCGCCTTGCCCTTCTCGACCCAGTCCATCAGCGCGCCCAGCGCATCGAATTTCTCCAGCGTGACGCCGCCGCCGCAATGGGTCTCGCCGGGCAATGCAAACAGGCGCGCAAACGTTTCGGCCTTGCCCTGCACGTTGGCATCGAGCTTCTCGTACCAGCGGATCGTGTCGTTGATCGAGAACACCGGATCGGCCTGACCGTGGTAGATCAGCATCTTGCGGGCCCCATTTTGGAACGCCGGCAAGGTCGGGTTATCGACCGCGGGCGGCGCCATGAAGTCCATCGCCGACTCCGTGAACGGGCCTTCCTTGGCGTAGATCTTCGGCGCGTCCTTGTCGAAGTCGAAGGTCTGCAGCTTCTCGACGAGCTTGTCGGGCGAGCCCTCGATCTCGACCGGCGGCGTGGAGAAGATGTAGTTGAGCGAGGCGCCGCCCATGGTGGCGATGATCGGAAGGTTGTTCCAGGGCGCCACCGGGCTCTCGACCTTCCAGGCGCGCCAATTGCCGGTGCCGACGCCACCATCCACCGGCCAGTCGGAATACAGCGGCTCGCCCTTGGAATTGTGTGGGCCAGCGAACACTTTCTTCAAAGCATCGACCTTGGCGGCCGGCAGGCAGGCGTCGGTCGCGCCGGCGGCGCAGCGGAGGCTGTCGAAATTGAACGCCTTCTGGCAGGCTTTCAGGTTGGCCGTGAGGCCGTCCTTGGCGCCGTCGAGCCCGTCGCAGACCTCCGTGATCCTGGAGGCAATCAGCTTGGCATCGTCCCGCGTGATCGACTTGCGAATATCGGCATCGGCCTTGGTCAGCGCCTGCACGTCCCAGGCGTGCTGCACGGCCGCGCGCGGCAGGTTGAAGCCGGGGTTGCCGACCAGGAAGCCGTCATACTGCTCGGGCATGCGCTCGGCGGCGACCATGGTGTGGCGACCGCCATTGGAGCAGCCGGCGATGTAGGAATAATCCGGCTTCCTGCCGTAATGCGCCGAGATGATCGCCTTCGCGATCGGCGCCAGCGTGATGTCGGCCGAATAGCCGTAGTCGCGGCGTGCTTGCGGATCGAGGCCGAAGGCGGAGCCGGACGCAAGCCCGCGCGGCTTGTTGGCGGGATCGTTGCCGGAGTGGCCGCTGTCGGACGACAGCACCGCGAAGCCGCGGGCCAGCGGCGTGATGCCACCGCTGACGAGACCATCGGCCTTGTCGCCGAGCGCCGGCACCACGACGCCGTCATTGCCGCCATTGACCTGATGCAGGAAGCGGCCGTTCCAATTCTCCGGCAGCCGGATCTCGAACTGGATCGCATAGGCATGGCCGTCGACGCCGGTGCGCTCATTGACCTTGCCGGAGAGGATGCAATGCCGCGGCAACCCGTCGGCGGCCTCCTGCAGCTTCGATCCCGTCAGGGTCAGCCCTGGGACCTTCAGCGCCTCTGCCGTCACCTTGCTGCAGGCAGCATCCTCGGCTCCCGCTGGCCCCCCGCCGGCTGCGCACGCGAGGCTTACCCCAGCCAAAAACAGCGCCCCGGTTCGGATCATGCATTCCCCCCTGATGATGCTTCTCATTGGGGTCAGTTAAACGCGGAGACCGTGCAATGTAAATCTCCGACAGCGAGCGACGGGTTGCCAGTCAGTGCAATTGCCAGACCTCGAACGGCCGATCGTAGCCGCGCACCGACACCGCGCCGTGGAAGACGGCGTCGCGCGCCCCGTCGCCGGCGGCCTGCCGCACCGCGCTCGAGATCAGGAGGCGCGAATCGAGCTCCTTGTTCAGCGCCTCGAGGCGGGAGGCGAAGTTCACGGTATCGCCGATGACGGTGTATTCCTTCCGCCGCGGCGACCCGATGCTGCCGGCAACGACCTCGCCGAGATGAACACCGATCCCGATCCGCAGCGGCCAGGACGACATCGCATTGACGCGGTCCATGGCGGCGACCATCTCGCGGGCCGCCGCGACTGCCTGCGGGGCCGCATCGCGCGACTCGAACGGCGCGCCGAACAGCGCCAGGAAGCCATCGCCGAGGAACTTGTTCACGATGCCGCCATGGCGCTCGAGAATCTCGACGAGAACAGCAAATGCGCCGTCGAGCCGGTCAACGACCTCCTGCGGCGTCTTCGACCGCGCCGCCGCGGTGAAGCCGCGGAAGTCGACGAACATCACCGCGACCTCGTGGATGTCGCGTGCCTCCGCCGTCCCCTCCTTCATCAGGCGCTCGACGACCTGGGGCGAGACGTGCTGGCCAAACAGATCCGTGACGCGGTCGCGCGCCGACGCGGCCTCGATGCTCGCCGCGAACTGGCGTCGCAGCTGCACGCTGACAGCACCAGCGAGCATCCCGCACAGCAGGATGATGAAGCTGCGCTCACCGTGATAGTAGATCTCCGGATTCTGGCTGAGATCGATCGAAGGCCGGTCGAACAGCGCCACCACCAGCAGCTCTACCGCGGCAACCAGACCGGTGAAGCTCGACAGCCAGAAATCGAGACGAAGCGTCGAGAGAACGATGAAGATGAAATAGACAAGTGGCGCGCCGAAGCCCAGTGCCTTGTCGTGACCGATGCCCTCGATCTGCAGAACGAGGACGAACGTTGGCAGCGAGGTCTCGACCAGCGCGCTGACATAGCGCCAGATCACCGGCACGTCACGGCCGTGGCGGATGTCCGACTTGATCCTGAACAGGATGAGAGTCTCGAAGCCGATGAAGACCACGATGATCGCGTAGACGTAGAGGACCCCGATCCGGCTCGGCCAGATCCACTCCGAGATCTTGGGTTCGAAGGTTTCGACCAGCACCGATATCACGAGAAACAGCGCCGCAGTGCTGATCAGCACCCTCACGCGCAACAGCTCGGTGTTCAACGTCTGGCGCATCAGCGCCTGGTTGAACGTAGCCGACGCCGCCGGCTCCGCGCCGGCCTGCCCTTCCCACGAGATCGTCATCCTGCCCCAGCCGTCTTCTGAGCCCGGCCGCCATTGTGCCTCAATCGAGGGTGCGGCGGAAGCGCAAGACGGCGACCGTCATGGCGAACAGCATGAGGCCGAACAGGGCGATCGTGTCATGCTGCAGGTTCTGGAGCGTCGAGCCCTTGAGCATGATGGCGCGCACGATGCGCAGATAGTGCGTCAGCGGCAGGCATTCACCGAGCACCTGCGCCCATTGCGGCATGCCGAGAAACGGGAACATGAATCCCGACAACAGGATGCTAGGCAGGAAGAACATCATCGACAGCTGCATCGCCTGCAATTGGTTCTGCGCCAGCGTCGAGAAGGTGTAGCCGATCGAGAGGTTGGTCGCGATGAACAGCGTCGACAGCAGCGCCAGCAGCAATAAGCTGCCCATGATGGGAACGCCGAACAGCAGCACGCCGATGCCGATGATGATCGTCGCCTGCAGGAAGCCGACCATCACATAGGGGATGATCTTGCCGAGCATGACCTCGACCGGCTTGATCGGCATCGACAGCAGGCTTTCCATCGTGCCGCGCTCGATCTCGCGCGTCACCGAGAGCGCGGTGAAGATCAGCATGGTCATGGTCAGGATGGTGCCGACCAGGCCCGGCACGATGTTGAGCCGCGACGAGGCCGCCGGATTGTAACGGGCATGGGCCCTGATTTCGAACGGCGTGGTGACGGGATTGCCGGTGTAGAGATCATGCGCCAGCGCGGTCTGCACGATCATGCCGAGCGAGGACAGTGCCGAGGACGCCGCGACCGGATCGGTCGCGTCGGCCGCGACGAGCAAGGCCGGCCGGTCGCCGCGGCGGACCGCGCGCTCGAAGCCGCGGGGGATCTCGACGCCGAACAGGACCTTGCCGGACAGCAGGAGATCGTCGAACTCAGCGACGCTGCTGACTTCCCGGGTGAAACGGAAATAGGCGGTGTTCTCCATCGCCTTCAGGATCGAGCGGCCGAGGTCGCTGTCCTCCTGCAGCAGCACCGCCGCCGGCAGATGATGCGGCGTGGTGTTGATGGCGTAGCCGAACAGCATCAACTGCATCACCGGGATCATCACGATCATCGCAAACGAGACCCGATCGCGCTTGAGCTGGATGAACTCCTTGACGAGCATCGCATAGGTGCGCCGCCAGAAGCCGAAGCGCGGCTCGGAAGACGTGGGATGGACGGCCGCATCGCTCATTGGAAGTTGTCCCGCGAACGGTTCATCAGGTCGATGAAGACGTCCTCGAGCGAGGGCGCGGCGGGCTGCCAGTGCAGGTCAGCCTTGTCGCGCCAGGACGCGATCGCCGCGTCCAGCGCGTTGCGGTCGCGGCCGGACACGTGCAGGCTGGTGCCGAACGGCGCCACCATGTCGACACCCGGCTTGCCGGTGAGGTCAGCCGTGAGCTCGCGCAGATCGTCGCCGCTTACCGTGTAGGTCGTGAGCGCCGATTGCGCGATCACCTCGGCGACGGTGCCGTGCGCCAGCAGATGACCATAGGCGATGTAGGCAATCTCGTGACAGCGCTCGGCCTCATCCATGTAGTGGGTCGAGACGAGCACGGTCAGCCCTTCGCTGGCGAGCGCATGAATCTCGTTCCAGAAATCGCGCCGCGCCTTGGGATCGACGCCGGCAGTGGGCTCGTCGAGCAGCAGCAGTTGCGGGCTCGGCAGGGTGCAAGCCCCGAGCGCCAGCCGCTGCTTCCAGCCGCCCGACAACTCGCCGGCGAGCTGCCGCTCGCGGCCGGCAAGCCCGAGCCGCTGCACCATGTCGCGCGCGGCCCGGCGCGGATCGGACATGCCATAGAGGCGCGCCACGAATTCGAGGTTCTCCCGCACCGAGAGGTCCTGATAGAGGCTGAAGCGCTGCGTCATGTAGCCCACCCGGCGCTTGATCTTGTCAGCGTCGCGCCGGATGTCGAAGCCGAGGCAGGTGCCCTCGCCGCCGTCGGGTGTCAGCAGGCCGCACAGCATCCGGATGGTCGTGGTCTTGCCCGAGCCGTTCGGGCCGAGAAAGCCGTAGATCGAGCCGCGCTTCACCTGCATCGACAGATCATGCACGACCTCGCGGCCGTCGAAGGACTTGGTCAGTCCCTGGACGTCGATCGCGATCTCGGCCGGTCCCGCCCCGTTCATTGCTTGTCCGCCACCGGAGTCTTCCGATCGGGAGTCTTGAGGTTTGGATAGATGCTGACCGGCTGGCCGACGCGCAGCGCGTCCGGCCGCGAGGGCCGCGCCTGGATCAGATAGACGAGCTTGTTGCGCTCATCGAGGCTGTAGATCACCGGCGGCGTGTATTCCGCCGAGGTCGCGAGGAAATAGATTCTGGCGGTCAGATCATCAGCGCAATTGTCACAGGTGACGCGGACCTCGTCGCCGATGGCGAGTTTCGGCAGATCAGGCTCGGGCACGTAGAAACGCAGCTTCATGTTGCCCGGCGGCATGATCGACAGCACCGGCCGCTGCGCCGCGACCATCTCGCCCTCGCGGAAGTAGATCTGCTGGACGGTCCCCGCGACGGGCGCCACACCTTTGCGCCTTGCCAGCCGCGTCTGTGAGGTCACGAGATGGGCCTCGGCGACGCGCAGCGCCGAAACGGCGGAGTCGAGCGTCGCCTGCGTCCCAGCGCCCGTCTTGCTCAAGGCGGCGGCGCGGTCATAGGTCTGCTGCGCATTGGCCAGCGTCGCCTTGGTCTGGTTGAGATCGGCCTGCTGCAGATCGTCGTCGACCGAATAGAGCGGATCGCCGATCTTGACCACGTCCCCCTCATGCACGTTGAGCTTCGTGATCCGGCCCGCTTCGTCCGGGCTGACGAAGATCATGTCGGCCTCGACCCAGCCCTGATAGCCGGGATCGCGCGTCTCCTTGCAACCGTTGAACGTGAAGGCCGTGACCAGCACGGCGAGGCAGTGCAGCAGACTCATGTCGGCCTCCTCGCGCCAAAGATCAGATCGAGATGCGTCTGCAGCATCGCTTCCGCATCGAGCGGCGCATGACGCTCGAACAGGCTCTTCCAGATCACCGCGACCATCATCGGCGCGATCATCAGTTGCGGATGTTGCGCCAGCTTGGGCTCGCGGATCTCGCCGCGCGTGATCGCCAACTGGATCAGCGCACGCATGGCCGCGAGACCGCGGGAGACGACCTCGCGATAGTAGAAATCGGCAATGGACGGAAAGCGCGGCCCTTCCGCGATGATGAGCCGGACGAGATCGGCCCGCCGGGTGCCGGCGATTTCCTGCAGGAACATGCGCGCCAACGCCTCGACCATGTCGCGCACCGAGCCGCCGGCCGGCGGCGGCGCCGCAAGACGGCCGACGAAGGGCACGATCGCGGTCCGGATCAATTCCTCGAACATCGATTCCTTGTCCTTGAAGTGCAGATAGATCGTCCCCTTGGCGACCCCTGCCCGCTTGGCGACGTCGTCCAGCCGCGTCGCCGCGAAGCCTCGGGCGATGAACTCGTCCATCGCCGCCTGCACGATCGCCGCGCGGCGCTCGGCGGAGCGATCCGCCCGGCGCGAGGCGCCGGCTGCCGCCGGCTTGACGGGCTCAACTCTGCGCTCGGACAATTTCGACGGCTTCGACATTGAACAATTATGACTGACTAGTCAGTCATTGTAAAGAGGCCCTGAGAAGGCTGAGCCGTCGGCGCGGGTCAGGAGCCCGACCCGACCGCGCGCGGCCCCTCATCAGACGAAGTCAGCGCGATCACGCGCAGGACCTGATGTAAGGCCGATTGATCTCCCAAAGCTCGTCCACGATCTGGCGCGCGGCGGCGGCCGAGTTGACGACGGGATCGATGAGGAGCGCCTGCAAGGCGAGATCCTTGGACGCCGTCATGGCCGCCTGCACCGCCAGTTGCTGAACCTGAACCTGGACCGACATCAGCTTGGCGACGGCATCTGGAAGCGGGCCCAGCGAAACCGGATGGATGCCGACGCGATCCGCGACAACGGGCACTTCGACAGCGGCCTCGGCAGCCAGGTTGGGAATGACGTGACGGTTCAGAACGACGCCGGACTCGATGACCTGCTTGCGATCGTGCAGCACCGAACCGATCACGGTGACCGCGCGCTCTCCGGATGGCATTCGCCACCAGTCCGGCATGCCGGCTTTGCCCGCCAGGACCTCGTCGATCTGCCGAATCAGCTTGGCCCGCTCCGCCTCGTCCCACGCAAAGTCGTACCCGCTCTCGCCCGCTTCCCAGCCATAGGCGAGATACTCGCCGACATGGCTGTCGCCGCACCCCAGCCAGAAGCCGAAGTCGCGCAACAGCGCCCGCGTCAGTGGCGCGACCTTGGGGTCGTGGCTCGCAGCCTTTTCGCGAAGCAGTGGATAGAGATCGGCCCCGGTGTCGCGATCCCGGATCTGCACGAGGCATTGGAAATGATTGAGCCCGGCGCCCCACACGTCCACGCGCTGCTCCGGCAGTCCCAGAATGGAGGCCACCTGGCTGCGCGCGATGAAGATGCCGTGGCACAGGCCGATATGCGCGACGCGGCTGTGAAGCCCGAGCGCGAGGACGATGCGGCTCTCGGGATTGGAGAAGTTGATGAACAGCGCGTCCGGACAGCGCCGCTCCATCTCGCGCACGAAGTCGAAGACGACCGGCAGGGTACGGAGCGTGAAGAACAATCCACCAGGCCCGCCATTCTCACCCAGCGTGTGTCGGATGCCGTATTTGCGCGGCACCTCGAAATCGAGCTTCCACAGGCGGTTGCGGTCGATCGCGGTGGCATGGATCACGAAGCCGGCGCCGTCGAGCGCCGCGCGCCAATCCGTGGTCGCCTCGATCTTGAGGCCGGCGCCGGAGAGGTCGTTGAGCAGCCGGGCGAGTGCTTCCGACCGGGCAAGCCGGACCGGATCGCGGCCGATCAGCACGAGCGTCGAACCGGCGAGATCATGCGTCGAGAACAGGTCTCGGAAAACGCTGAGTCCGAAGGACGCGCTGCTCGCGCCGAGGAAGACGATCTTGGTGACGGCTGCCATGAACAATTTGTGCCAGCGCCGCGCGTCCCCCTTCCTGATCCAGATCAAACCGCCGCGAAGTGTTCGGCGCGGCGGCGCACCAATCGGTCATGCTGATCAGCCGAAGTCGAGCACCACGCGACCGTCGATCTTGCCGGCCTTCATGCGGTCGAAGACGGTGTTGATCTCCGACAACGGCGCCGTGGTCACCTCGGCCGTCACCTTGCCGTCCGCGGCAAACGCAATGGCTTCGTCGAGGTCACGCCTGGTGCCGACGATCGAGCCGCGCACGGTGATGCGCTTCAGCACGACATCGAAGATCGGCGTCGGGAATTCGCCCGGCGGCAAGCCGACAAGGCTGACCGTCCCCTTGCGGCGGACCATGTGCAGCGCCTGGGCAAAAGCCGGCGTCGACACCGCGGTGACCAGCACGCCATGAGCGCCGCCGCCGGTGATCCGGATCACCTGCTCCACGGCATCCTTGTCGAGCGCGTTGACGGCATGTTCGGCGCCCGCCTCCAGCGCGAGTTTCAGCTTGTCATCGGCGATATCGAGACCGATCGCCTTCAGCCCCATCGCCTTCGCGTACTGGATGGCGACATGACCGAGGCCACCGACGCCGGAGACCACCACCCACTCGCCGGGCCGCGTGTCGGTCTCCTTCAAGCCCTTGTAGGTGGTGACGCCGGCGCAGAGGATCGGGGCGATCCTGGCGAAGTCCACATTGGCCGGCAGACGCGCGGCGAACGCCGCGGACGCGATCACGTATTCGGCAAAGCCGCCATTCACGCTGTAGCCGGTGTTGTGCTGGTGCTCGCACAGTGTCTCCCAGCCGGTCTCGCAATACTCGCAGCGCAGGCAGGCATCGTGCAGCCAAGCCACGCCCACGGCGTCGCCGACCTTGAAGTCGGTGACCCCTGGGCCGAGCGCCGCGACGATGCCGGCCGCCTCGTGACCCGGGATGAACGGCGGCACCGGCTTCACCGGCCAATCGCCGGAGGCGGCGTGAAGATCGGTGTGGCAGACGCCGCAGGCCTTCACCCTGACCAGAATCTCGCCGGGTCCCGGCGCAGGAATTGGAACGTCCTCGATGACCAGCGGCTTGCCAAAGGCTTTGACGACGGCGGCTTTCATGGTCTGCATCTGTCTGCTCCTCATGTCGCGGCGCAAACTAACGACGTCGGAGTCGTCCGGTCTTGATCGGCGTCAAGCCGCGCCGCCGCATGAAGTAACAGTTTGATGACAGCGCAATGCGCCCGTTTCTGTCAGGCGTGAAATTTGAGTCCGTCGACGACCTTGTCGACCACCTTGCGCTCGGCACGAAACGCCAGTCCCACCAGATTGAGATCGGTGCGCGCCACCGCCTTCACGGCATCGCGGTTGGCCTCGTCATGCGTGGTCTTGAACATGTCCTCGGTGTAGAGCGCAGGCTTCACGCTGCGCGACAGCGCCCGATCCAGAGCACGCGCCAGCGCGGCACGATCCGGCGCGCCGTAGATCAGGATCGGCTGCCCGATCAACGCGTGATACAGGGTTGCCGAGCCGTCCTCATAAGGTGCGCCAATGCATTCGGGAAATGCGGCGGCGATGCCGCTGGAAAGAAACGCCGCGACGTTGAGCTTCTGCCAGGCTTCGAGATCGTTGCGGATGATCAGCGCGATCTTGGTGTCGAATTGCATGTCACTTCCGGGGTTCGATGTCATCGAACGCCGAGAATAGCCGAGCCGTTCTCGGGGTGAAGCATCGAAATGAAAGCGGACGTGGAACCCCGGCAGCCGAGCCGTTGAGATCATCAGACTTGAATCAACCCTTGGCGTCGCAGACCCAGGCGCGGATGACGCATTCCTTGCCGCCATATTTGTAGCATTCCCGGGTCGCCTCGTTGAGTGAGGTCGAGATCGTCGGCCGAACAGCATAGCCGTGGGCGCCGCAGGGATTGGTGAGATCGACCGCGAACGCGGCGCAGGCCTTCTTCATCGTCACCGCGGTGCAGTCGCCCTTGCACTGCTTCAGCGCGGCGGCCTTGGCGAGATGCTCGGCGGGATAGTCGAACGCCTGGCCGTAGGCGGCGCACTGGCCCATGGCGAACGCGCCGGCGGCGTGGGCCGGGCTGATGGCGCTGGTGCTCGCGATGCGCGCGGCAGCAACGATCACGGTCAGTCCAAATGCAAACAGCGCGAAACGTCGCGCAGCGGTCGAAATGATCACTCTCTCCTCCCCCGAGGCCCAATGTCGGCAAATCTAGCCGGGGGTCGTTGAGACTTGGTGAATGGGAGGTTGAGGGCGGGCTACGTGGGCTCAGCCACGCCGCGCGGCTTCCAGCGCCTGCGGCGTGTCGATGTCGAGAAACGCGCTGTCACCGTCGACCGGCACCTCGGCGACGGCCTCGGTGTGCTTGGCGATCAGGTGCCGCGCGCCGACGTCGCCGTCCAGCGTCATCAGCTCGGCGAAGAAGCGGCGCGACCACAGCACGGGGTTGCCGCGGCGTCCTTCGGACACGGGCACCACGATCAAATTGCCGCGATCGGGCGCGAACGCGGCGATCAGACGGTCGAGCAGATCCGAGGAAACCATCGGCATGTCGCCGAGGCACACGACCGCGCCATCGACGCCCTCAGGCACCGCGGCAATGCCTGATTTCACCGAGCTGGCGAGGCCGCCGGCGAAATCGGGATTGCGGACGAAGCGGACCTTCAGGTCGGACAGCGCCTGTTCGACCAGCTCGGCCTGATGACCGGTGACGACGATGACTTCGCAGGCCCTGGAGGCCAACGCCTGCTCGGTCACGATCCGCACCAGCTTCTTGCCGTCCAGCTCGGCCAGCAGCTTGTTCGGCCCCCCCATCCGGGTCGAGCGTCCGGCGGCAAGCACGACCGCGGCGACCTTGCGTTCGCCCTCGGCCTCCGGCTTGGCACGCGGCTGCGGCCGCGTCACGATTTCCATCAGCAGGCCGCCGACGCCCATCGCGGTCAGCTCGGCGCGGGTGACCTTGATGCCGGCGAGCAGCCGCATCAGCACCCAGTCGAAACCGTTTTCGGCCGGCGAGCGGGCGCAACCGGGCGCGCCGAGCACCGGCACACCGCCGGCATTGCCGATCAAGAGCAGATTGCCGGGATCGACCGGCATGCCGAAATGCTCGATGGCCCCGCCGATGCCGGTGATCGCGGCGGGAATGACGTCGCGGCGGTCGGCGATCGCGGACGCGCCGAACACGATGACGAGCTCGGCGCCCAGCGCCAGCAGCTCCCTGATCGCAGCCGCCAGCGCGGCCTGCTCATGCGGCACGCGGCGCTCGGCGATGATGGTGGCGCCGGCCGGTGCGAGCCGCTCTGCGGTGACGCGCAGCGTCTTGTCGATGACCTTGGGCGCGAGCCCAGGAAGAAGCGTCGAGACCACGCCGACGCGCTTGATCACATAGGAGGCGATGCTGAGCGCGCCCCTGCCCGCCGCAGCGACGGCGGCATCGCGCAGGCGGCCTTCGACGCCGAACGGGATCAGCTTGACGGTGCCGACCATCTCGCCTTCGACCACCGGCTTGAACGCCGGCAGGGTCGCAAAGGTGATGGCCTCGTCGACGCCGTTGATGCGCTCGACCGCGGCGCGGTCGATCATCAGCACGCCGGGCTGCGCCGCGAACAGATTGGCGCGCCCGGTGAAGGCGCGATCGACGTGAATGCCCGCGCCGGCGACGACCTTGGCGACATCGGCGGCCGCCTCGTCCTCAGAGACGTCGCCGGCCTCGAGCCGGACGACGACGATCTCCTTGACCTCTTCCCGGGCCAGCGCCTCGACCTCCGCGGGACCGATCAGCGTGCCCTTCTTCAGCACCAATGATCCCTTGCGCAGGGTGTGCACCGTCACCCCGCCGATCGCATCGGCCGGACTGGCAGGACCGAACTTCATGCCGCCTGCTCTTTCTCCTTGGCCGGCAACCGCAACGTGGCGGTGATCTGGGCCATGATCGAGACCGCGATCTCCGACGGCGACACCGCGCCGATGGCGAGCCCGATCGGCGCATGGATGCGGGCGATGTCGGCGTCGCTGGCGCCCTGCGCCCGTAGCCGATCATGACGCTTGGCATGCGTCTTCCGCGAGCCGAGCGCGCCGATGTAGAAGCAGTCGCGCGAGAACGCGTGCAGCAGCGCCGGATCGTCGATCTTGGGATCATGCGTCAGCGCGACGAAGGCCGTGTAGTGATCGACGTTGAGCGGCGGCAGCGCCACGTCGGGCCATTCCGCGATCAGCGGCACGTCGGGGAAGCGTTCGGGGCTGGCGAAGGCCGTGCGCGGATCGACGACGGTGACGTCATAGCCCAGCGACTTGGCGATCGGCGCCAACGCCTGGCTGATATGGACGGCGCCGATGATCACGAGCCTGGCCGTCGGGGCGTAGACGTTGAGGAACAGCCGCTTCCCGTCCACCTCGACCATGCCGCTCTTGCCCATGCGCAGATGCGTCGACAGCTCGTTGCGCAGCGGGTCAGTCGCGATGGCGGCGGCCTTGACCAGGCGCTGCGCGCCGGACGCGACGTCGGTGACGAGAATGGCCGGGCGACGCGCGGCACGCTCGGCGTTCAGTTCTGCCAGCGTTGCAAGTTGCATCGGTCAGCCCACTTTCTCGACGAACACGCGGATGGTGCCGCCGCAGGACAGCCCGACGTTCCAGGCGGTCTCGTCGGCGACGCCGAACTCAAGCATCTTCGGCTGGCCGCTGGAGATCACGTCCAGCGCCTCGGTGACGACCGCGCCCTCGACGCAGCCGCCGGACACCGAGCCCAGGAAGGTGCCCTCGTCGTTGATCACGAGGTTGGAGCCGACCGGGCGCGGGGCCGAGCCCCAGGTTTCGACCACGGTGGCGAGCGCCACGCCGTGACCGGATTTGTGCCAGTCCTCGGCGGCCCTGAGGATGTCTTCGTCGCGATTGAGCATGGTCATCTCCCTCTCAGGCGGCGGGCCGGATCGCGCTGCGCTGATGCGGCGGCAGCGGCGACGACAGCGCCGAGATCAGCGTCTCGATCGAGGTCAAGTTATGCACCGGGCGGAATTCGTCAACGTGGGGCAGCATGGTTTTGATGCCCTGCGCCTTCGCCTCGAAGCCGGAATAGCGCAGCAGCGGGTTGAGCCAGATCAGCCGCCGGCAGGAGCGGTGCAGCCGGTCCATCTCGAAGGCGAGCTTGCTGTCGGCCTCGCGCTCCAGCCCGTCGGAGATCAAGAGCACGATGGCGCCCTGCCCGAGCACGCGCCGCGCCCACTGCTTGTTGAAGGTCTGCAGCGAGGTGGCGATCCTGGTGCCGCCGGCCCAGTCCTCGACATTCGCCGAGCAGCTCGCCAGCGCCTCGTCGGGATCGCGCTGGCGCAGCGCCCGCGTCACGTTGGTCAGCCTCGTGCCGAACAGGAACACCGAGACCCGTTTGCGCGCATCGGTGATGGCGTGGAGGAAATGCAGGAACAGGCGGGTGTACTCGCTCATCGACCCGGAGATGTCGAGCAGCGCCACGATCGGCGCCGGCTTCTCGATCCGCCCCAGGCGATGGAAATTGATGATCTCGCCCTCGGTGCGCAGCGCCTGGCGCAGGGTCTTGCGCATGTCGATGCGGTGGCCGCGCGGATCGGTGGTGTGGCGGCGCGTCTTCAGCTCGGCCTGCGGCAGCCGCATCTTGGCGATCGCCCTGGTGACGTCGGCGATCTCCGCCGCGCTCATCTGCGCAAAGTCCTTCTTCTGCAGCACCTCGCGGTCGGACACCGAGAGCCGCAGGTCCTGCTCCTGCGCCTGCGGCTCCTCATGCATCTGCGGCTGCGACATCGCCTCCTGGACGCGGCGCGAGGCCGGCGGCGGCTTCTTCTTGGCGTGGTCCGGCAGCGGCACCGAATCGAGCATCGACTTCCATTCCTCGGCGGGACGGAAGAACAGGTCGAAGGCCTGGGCGAAGATCAGCGCGTGCTCGTGGCGCTTGACGAAGATCGATTCGAGCGTGGCGAAGACATCCGGCCGCTTGCCGATGTCGATGACCTCGAGCGCGGTCATGGCATCGATGACGGCGCCGGGCCCGACGGGCAGGCCCGCGGCGCGCAGCGCCCGCGCAAAGCCGGCGATGTTGTCGGCGATGCCGCCGGTCGGCGGCGCGAGGTGATTGATGCTGGTGGGCATGGCTCTATCCCCTCGTCATTCCAGACACACCTCAACTTGAGACCGTCATTCCGGGGCGCCCGAAGGGCGAGCCCGGAATCCATACTCACGATCGTGGTTATGGATTCCGGGCCTGCGTGCTGCGCACGCATCCCGGAATGACGACCTTTGTTAGAGGCACCAGCGTGAACTACGTCTCGCTGGTCGCGTCTTTGATCACCTTGTTCAACGCATCACCCTGCATGCGGGCGATGTCGTCCTGATATTTCAACAGCGCGCCCAGCGTGTCGCCGACGACCTCGGCGTTCAGCGAGCGCGCATCGAGCTCGGTCAGCGCGGTCGCCCAGTCGAGCGTCTCGGCGACCCCCGGCGACTTGTAGAAATCCTGGTCGCGCAGCGCTTGGACGAAGCGCACGATCTGCTGCGACAGCCGCTGCGAGATGCCGGGCAGCCGGGTCTTGACGATGGCGAGCTCGCGCTCGGCGGAGGGATAATCGACCCAGTGATACAGGCAGCGCCGCTTCAGCGCGTCATGGATCTCGCGGGTCCGGTTCGAGGTGATGATGACGATCGGCGGATGCGGCGCCTTGACGGTGCCGAACTCGGGGATCGTGACCTGGAAGTCGGAGAGGATCTCGAGGAGATAGGCCTCGAACGCCTCGTCCGCGCGGTCGAGCTCGTCAATGAGCAGAACCGGCGCGCCGGCGACATCCGGCTCCAGCGCCTGCAGCAGCGGGCGCTTGATCAGGTAGCGGTCGGCGAAGATGTCCGACGTCAATTGATCGCGGTCGACCTCGCCGCCCGCTTCCGCCAGCCGGATCGCGATCATCTGCGCCGCCGAGTTCCATTCGTAGACGGCGGAGGCGACGTCGAGACCCTCGTAGCACTGCAGCCGGATCAGCTTGCGGCCGAGCGCCGCCGACAGGACCTTGGCGATTTCGGTCTTGCCGACGCCGGCCTCGCCTTCGAGGAACAGCGGCCGGCCCATGCGCAGCGACAGATAGGTCACCGTCGCCAGCGATCGCTCGGCCAGATAGCCGCGCGAGGACAACAATTCGAGCATCGCGTCGACCGATGCTGGCAGGGCCGGAGCACTCATGGGCGAGACCGCTTCCTTCTTGACGCGTCCGTCACGAAGCCGGAGCCTCGGGTTCGGCGGCTCCCTCCGACGCGGTTGAGGCCTTGGCGCCGGTATTGGCCGCATCGACCGCACGGCGCGCCAGCACGCCGATCAGATGGGCACGATATTCGGCGCTGCCGTGAATGTCGCTGTTGAGGCCTTCGGCCGAGACCGGAATGCCTTCCAGCACCTTCGGCGAAAACCGCTTCTGCAGCGCCTCCTCGAAGGCGGTGACGCGGAACACGCCGTTGCCGCCGGCCCCGGTCACGGCGACCCGCACGTCCGACGGACGGCGCGCGACGAACACGCCGACCAGCGCGTAGCGCGAGGCCTGGTTGCGGAACTTCACATAGGCCGCCTTCTTCGCCAGCGGAAAGCTCACCTTGGTGATGATTTCGTCGGGCTCCAGCGCGGTCGTGAACAGCCCGAGGAAGAACTCCTCGGCCTTCAGCTTGCGCTTGTTGGTGACGATGGTGGCGCCGAGCGCGAGGCATGCCGCCGGATAGTCCGCGGTCGGATCGTTGTTGGCGATCGAGCCGCCGATGGTGCCGCGATGGCGCACCGCGGGATCGCCGATCAGGCTCGCCAGATGTGCGAGCGCAGGAATCGCCTCGCCGACAGTGGCGGAGTTGGCGACGTCGGCGTGACGCGCCATCGCGCCGATCACGAGGTTGCGGCCCTTCACCTCGATCGTATCGAGCCCCTCGACATGGGAGAGATCGACCAGATGCGGGGGGCTTGCGAGCCGCTGCTTCATGACCGGCACCAGCGTGTGGCCGCCGGCGACCAGCTTGGCGTCTTCGTTCTTGGTGAGGAGATTGGCGGCCTGGCGCACGGTCGCCGGCCGATGATATTTGAATTCGTACATGGGGAAATGTCCTGTGCGCAGCGGGCGGACTAAGGCGAGGTCAGACGTTTAGGCGAGGTCCGATTTGGCCATCGCCTTGGCGCCGGCGGCGATCGATTGCACGATGTTCTGATAGCCGGTGCAGCGGCAGAGATTGCCCTCCAGCTCCTCGCGGATGGTCTCTTCGCTGAGCTCATGTCCCTTGCGATGGACGAGATCGACCGCGGTCATGATCATGCCGGGCGTGCAGAAGCCGCATTGCAGGCCATGGTGCTCGCGAAACGCTTCCTGCATCGGATGCAGCGGCGCGCCGTCGGCGGCGAGCCCCTCGATCGTCCTGACCTCATGACCATCGGCCATGACGGCCAAGGTCGTGCAGGACTTGACCGCCTTGCCATCCAGATGGACGACGCAGGCGCCGCATTGCGACGTGTCGCAGCCGACATGGGTGCCGGTGAGGCGCAGATTCTCGCGCAGGAACTGCACCAGCAGCGTCCGCGGATCGACGTTCGCCGTGACGGGATTACCGTTCACAATCATGGAAATCTTGGCCATTCAGGACTCTCTATTATCCGCGCCACAGCGTTGCACTGCAGCGCAGCCCAGCAAAATCAGTCGAAAACCATCATATGGGCGCTCCCGGCGGCGGGCAACCTCGCCCCCGGCCGCGCATGGGTCGGTTGCGATCAGCCTTGAACCGCCTTGGCGAAGTTGGCGAAGAACTCGTCGGCGAGTTTCTTGGCGGTGCCGTTGATCAGCCGCTGGCCGAGCTGCGCCAGCTTGCCACCGATCTGCGCTTCGACATTGTAGGTCAGCAGCGTGCCGCCGTCCTTGTCCGCCAGCGCGACGACCGCACCACCCTTGGCGAATCCGGCGACACCGCCCTCGCCTTCGCCGGAGATCTTGTAGCCGTTCGGCGGATCGAGATCGCTCAAGGTCACCTTGCCCTTGAAGCGCGCGGAGACCGGTCCGACCTTCATCTTGGCGACGGCGCGGAGGCCGCCATCCTCGGTCCTCTCCAGCTCCTCGCAGCCGGGAATGCAGGTCTTGAGCACCTCCGGATCATTCAGCTTGTCCCAGACCTGCTCTCGCGAAGCGGCCAGCTGGACCTCGCCCGTCATCGTCATTGCCATGTGCATCTCCCCCCGATTGGCGCGGTTAGAGGCATTCAAGTAAAGCACCGAACGCCCAAAAGGAAGGGCGGGCAGCGCCCGGAAGCGTTGCAGAAAAGCCGGAGCACCGCAGCATTCCGGACCTCGCCGCCGTCGGGTTTTGATTGGCAGACGGCGGCGGCGGTGCTTAGTTCGCCATCAAATCTGCACGATTCCTCCGGCGGCGCGACCGCCTGCGACAAGGATTCCGCCCATGCCGATGATCGATGCCGATGGCTGTCTGTTGAATGTCACCGTCGAGGGCCGCGACGGCGGGCCGACCCTGATGCTGTCGAACTCGCTCGGCTCGACCCTGCAGATGTGGGAGCCGCAGATGCGCGCCTTCACGCAGGTGTTCCGCGTGATCCGCTATGACCGGCGCGGTCATGGCAAATCGCAAGTGCCGCCCGGGCCCTACTCGATCGAGCGATTCGGCCGCGATGCGCTGGCGATTCTCGATGACCTCAACATCGAGAAGGTGCACTGGTGCGGCGTGTCGATGGGCGGCATGGTCGGGCAGTGGCTCGCCGCCCATGCCCCTGAACGCGTCGGCAAGCTCGTGCTCGCCAACACCACCTGCTACTACCCCGATCCGGCAATCTGGGACGCCCGCATCAAGGCGGTCGAGGACAGCGGACTCGCTGGAATTGCCGACACGGTCATCGCCGGCTGGTTGACGCAGGAGTTTCGTGATCACAATCCTGATGTCGCCGATCGGATGAAGGCAATGCTCACGGCCACCCCGGTCGAGGGCTATCTCGCTTGCTGCAAAGCACTGCGGGCGCTGGACCTGCGCGAGGATCTGCCAGCCATCAAGAGCCCTACCCTCGTCGTGGCCGGCCGCTACGACAAGTCGACGCCGATCGCGATGGCGGAAGCGATCCGCAGCCGGATCGCCGGCGCCAGCATGACCATCGTCGATGCCGCGCACATCTCGAATGTCGAGGCGGCAGGCCAGTTCAACGATGCCGTGCTGGGCTTTCTGACCCAGCGCTGACGCACCGCGACGGATCGGGGCGTCATGCCTGCTGCGGCGACGGTGTCGCCGTGGGCTCCATCATCTTCGGCGGAGCGGATGCGGAAGACGGCGAGGCCTGCGTCGACGGCTTCTCCACGAGCATGACGATGGCCGTGCCGAGCAGCATCAGGAGTTCCGTGGCATGCAGACGCAAGGCCTGGGGCTCCCCGACTTTGGCGGCCATGATCATGCTGAAGAAGGCGAGCATGCTGCCGAAGCCGAGCCCGATCGACAGCGCCTCGACATAGCCGGCCACCTTTCGCACCCGCGGAACCAGGATCAGCACCAGGAACATCGCGAAGAAGCCTGCGACCGTCAGTCGCGCCAGCGCAAGCAGCCAGGCGGCACGGACCGTCTCGATGCCCGACAGCTGCAGATGGTCGCTGATGAACAGCGCCACCGCGATATTCGGCCGCGCGAACAACCCCTGGATCGGCGAAACCATGATCTGAAACGCGATGATGGTCCAGGCGGGCACGAAATAGAGCGCCAGCAGCACACCGTTGACGCAGCTGAGCCGCCAATTCCTGATCACGCAATCCTTGATCATGTCACGCCCACCTTTGCATCCCACAAACCGCCCGTCCGGCCGATTTCCAGACGAGCTAACGCCCGGCAAACCCGCACGGCAATTTAAACCATTCGTTTACCTTAACAGGGGGGCGACGGGCGCGAGAGTCCACCGTCCAATCGCCGTGGAGACGGTGCTGATGACCTCGCCGGTCAGGCCTCGAATATCCGCGTGACAGCGGCCTTTCCGACCATTGACGCGTCCTCGAACATCTGCATCGCATCGAACATTGCGCCCGCTCGGTCTTCCTCCCCCCCCCCCCGCGATGCGGCTCCTCCGGCGAAAGACCGCCGTCGCCGACGCCTGCATCGGGGCACGATCGATGCGCCGGCAGCCCGATCGCGGCGGCAGCCGCTGATATCGTCCAGGCGCCTCGCAATTCTGTGCCGCCCCATCGGTGTTCTTGACTAGCGTCAAAGTAGCCGGACAATTAAATACTATCTTAACACGAGCACCACTGCGTTTCGCACAGCGGGATGATGATGCGGCAGGCAGCTGCCGAGCGGGAGTACCGCATGAGAGTAGCTCGGATCTTCGTCGGCATCCTCCTGCTCGCCGGCGGCCTTTACATCCTGATCGGCGAGCATTTCGCGGGAACTTCAGGCGACGCGACCGTCAATGCCCGGCTGTACGTCGTGCGCGCGCCGATCGAAGGCCGCGTGACGCTGGGGGTGAGCAATATCGGCGCGAGGGTCAATGCCGGGGAACTCATGGCCGAGATCGTCGATGACCGATTCGACACCACGCGCCTGCTCAATCTCGAGCGCGAACGTGACGAGCAGAAGATCGCGCTCAAGCGGGTTCCAGCGCAGCGTTCGGCGCTCGAGCAGGCCCGGGCCGCCTTCGCGACCCAGTCGGCCAACTACAAGACCGGCCGCGTCCGGCAGATCGCGGCACGCATCGCCGAGGCAAAGGCGGCGGAAGATGCCGCGGCCGCCCGGCTGAAGCTCGCGGATCTCACCTTCACGCGGGCCAACGAGCTGAAGGAACGCGGCGTCCAGACGATTGCCAGCCTCGACCAGGCCAGCGTGTCGCTCGATATCGCCAAGCAGGATGTCGAAAGCGCGAAGCAGCGCACCAACTATTTCGAGACCGAGCTGGGCTCCGCGCAATCGGGGGTCTTCATCGGCGACTCCTACAATGACGTGCCGTTCTCGATGCAGCGCATCCACGAGCTCGACCTGCGTCTCGCCGAACTTGCCGTGGACGAGCAGCAGATCCAATCCCGCCAGGTCCAGTACGAGCAGCAGATCAACGCCGAGCGCCTCCGGATCAACCGACTGACCTCGGCGACGCTGAGGGCCCGCGTGCCGGGCATGGCCTGGGACTTCCTCGTCGACGATGGCGAGTATGCCCGTCGCGGTCAGGATCTCGTCAAGCTGGTGGACTGCAACAGTCTCGTGGTGACCGCGAGCGTTCCCGAAAGGCTCTACGACAGCCTGTCGATCGGTGTCCCGGTGCAGTTCCGTCTGTTCGGCGACGACCGGATATTCGATGGAACGGTGACACGTCTCGGCGGCTCGGGCGCCTCGCAGCTCTACGCCAATCTCGCCGTCGGCCCGACGCCGCAGCACTTGCAGCGCTTCGACGTCACCGTGGCGGTGCCAGATCTCGCCAAGCAGCCGGACCTGTCCTGCGCGATCGGGCGCACCGGCCGGGTGATCTTCACCAGCGGGCCAATCGCGGCATTCCGCCGCTTCGTCACGCGGTACGGCTACTGATGCCGACGCTGTCACCGTTCCTGTCCGCGATCGCAGGCGTTGCGGTCGTCATCGGACTGCGCCTTCTCGTGCTGCCGCTGCTCAGCCCGAAGAAATGGTACTGGCGGGCTCTCCTGCTGGCCGGCTCCATCCTCCTGGGCTGGCGCTATATGGCTTGGCGTTTCACCGCGACGTTGGCCCCACTGGGATGGACGATCGATGCGGCGTTCAGCTGGGGCTTCGCCATTCTGGAAGCGCTGACGCTTCTGTCCTCGACCGTGGCCTTCACGATCATGGTTCGAACCAAGGAGCGGAGCACGGAGGCCGATCGCCATGCCGGCTGGTGGCTTCCGGGGCCGCCGCCTCGAGTCGATATCTTCATCCCGACCTACGACGAACAAATCGAGGTCCTGGAGCGAACTGTCGTCGGCGCCAAGGCAATTGAGTATCCGGCCTTTCGCGTGTTCATCCTCGACGACGGCGGCCGGGCCTGGCTGCGGGATTTCTGCGCCGAGCACGGCGTCGGCTATATCACCCGCACCGATAAGTCGCACGCCAAGGCCGGCAATATCAACAACGCCCTGCGGCTGCGGGCGCGTGATGCGGACCGGCCGGACTTCGTCGCCATATTCGACGCCGATTTCGTACCCCATCTCAACTTCATTGAGCGGACGCTGGCGTTGTTTCACGAGCCGACCGTGGGTCTCGTGCAGACGCCTCAGCACTTCTTCAATTCGGACCCGATTCAGCACAATCTCGGCATCGGCGCGGCATATCCCGACGATCAACGCCACTTCTTCGACAATGTCCAACCTTCGCGCGACGCCTGGGGCATCGCGGCCTGCAGCGGCACCTCGTCGATGCTACGGGCTCACGCCGTCGAGGAGATCGGTGGCGTGCCGACCGAGAGCGTCACCGAAGATTTCCTGCTCACGCTGCGGCTGTCCGAACACGGCTGGCGAACCGTCTACCTCAACGAGGCCCTGTCGGAAGGTCTCGCGGCCGAAGGCCTGCCGGAATACATGACGCAGCGCGGACGTTGGTGCCTCGGCATGATGCAGATCGTCCGCAACGTCTACAACCCGTTCGGACACAACAACCTCAAGCTGATCGACCGCGTGAGCGTCCTGGACTCGTTTCTCTACTGGACCACGGCCTTTTCATTCCGCCTCGCAGGCGTGGTCTGTCCGCTGCTATACTGGTGGACCGGCATCATGGTGGTCAACGCCACCGCCATCAACGTCATCAGCTACTACGCCCCATATTATCTCGCGCTGATGGCGACCTTGAACTGGATCTCCAAGCGGCTGTTCACGCCGATCCTCAACGATGTCACGCAGTTGATCGTGGCATGGCCGATCGCCCGCGCCGGCGCACTCGGTCTGCTGACCAAAGGACCGCACAAATTCGCGGTAACGGCCAAAGGTGGGGACCGGGCGAAGATCATCATCCAGTGGCGGTTGATGGCGCCATTCATCATCCTGCTCGCACTCTCGGTGGGCGGCCTGATCGTGCCGCTGACGACCGACTTCGTCTTCAATACTGCGGGGACCGCCGGAGACGGCGTCGTCGTCGTGATGTTCTGGACGATCTACAACATTCTGGTGCTGTCGGTGGCGATCGCCGTTTGCATCGATCGCCCACGGTACAACCGGCCGCAACGCCAGATCGTCGAGCCGATCACCCTGACAGTCGACGGCCGGGCGCAACGCGGCTGGATCGTCAATCTCGGTCCCGGCGGCGCACGCGTCAGCGGGCCGGTCGGCCTTGCAACCGGCGCCACCGGCACGCTCACCCTTCCGCTGGTCGGGGACGTCGAGACCACGGTCGCGGCACCGACCAACGACGGTTACCGACTCATATTTGCTGTTACCCCGCTACAGCGCGCGCAGATCATCGAGCGGCTGCACACGGCGAGCGGAGCGCCCGGCGCCGACAGCGGCGATCTCGGCCGCATGCTGCATGAGCTGGCGCGAGCCATGGCCGATTGAGGAGAAGCCGATGACAGGGCGACGGTGGAGCTTAAAGACTACGGTGTTCATCGGCGGCGCGACGCTGATCGTCGTGACGGCGCTGGCCGTTGCCATCCTCTATTCGGCGTCTCTGCAGCGGCGCGGCGAGGAACTCGCGATCGAGCAGTTGAGGACCCGCGGTGAGCTCAGCACAAACCTGCTGGCGCGACAGATGTACGGCACGTGGAGCGACGTGTCGCGGCTCGCCGCGATCATCGACCCAGCCGACGTCGCCGAGGCGCGCCGACAGATCCAGTTCGTGAGCGAGCTCGAGCCGCGCTATGCCTGGCTAGGCATCGCCGACCCCGGCGGCAAGGTGATCGCGAGCAAGGACCGGATGCTGGAAGGACGAAGCGTGGCCGACATGCGCTGGTTCCGGCAGGGTCTCGGGACGCCGACGGCTGTTGATGCCCACGAGTCGGAGGCGCTAGACCGGTTGTCGCAGACCGCTTCGGGATCGTACCGCTTCATTGCCATGTCGGCTCCGCTGATGCGCGACGGCACTCCCGGCGGCGTCATCGGGGCTCAAGTCGATTGGAAATGGGTGATCGAATCCGTCGCGGCGCTGGCGTCGCGCAACATAGACCTGGTGTTGCTGTCGCGCGAAAGTATCGTGCTGTTCGGGCCGCCGGATCTCGTCGGCAAGCAACTGACGATCGGCTCGGCGCAGGCCGCAAGCCGCGGGGCCTCGGTCGCGCTCATCGAGCGATGGCCCGACGACAAGGACTATTTCACCGTCACCATCCCCACCGTGGGCTACGCCGATCTGCCGAGCTTCGGCTGGTCCGTCCTGGTCCGGCAGGACGCCGTTGCCGCGATGGCCCCGACCCGCCAGTTGGTGCGCTCGTTCTGGTTCAATGTTGCCGGCGGCGTGTTCTCGATTCTGGTCCTGCTCAATTTCGCCGCGCAATGGGTGGCGACGCCGATGCGCCGTCTCGCCCAGGGCGCCGAGACCATGGTGAAAGATCCGTTCTCCGGCCTGCTGGCTCGGGAAACCCGGTACGACGAGGCGACGCGGCTGCGCGACGCCCTGGTCCGGCTTCAGTCGAAGCTGATGGGGAAAGTGCCTGGGCCGCCGGAAGACAGCGGTAGCGGCATATAGCGGCGCCGCAACCAGTGCGAGAACCCCCCTTTTCGGCGCTCGGTGCTGGGTTCCCTGGCGTTCGTTTGATGGCGACGGCCGGCCCCGAGGAAGGCAGGGGAACCGCGCCATCAAAGGAGGCGGGATAAGCCCGCAATTGTGGCACTGCACGCTGTTGCGGCACCCGGTTCCTAGCTGTTAGTACTGCCGCACGCGTCGCCTTGGGCGCGGGTGCATCTCCAGGCATACCAGCACCCGCTCTGCAAGGCCCCCGCCGCGTTGCGAACCGGTATCGGCAGTCTCACCCACGGCAGTTCATGGATTATTTCGCGCAACAGCTCATCAACGGCCTCGTCCTCGGCTCGATCTACGGCCTGATCGCCATCGGCTACACCATGGTTTACGGCATCGTCGGCATGATCAATTTCGCCCATGGCGACATCTTCATGATCGGCGGCTTCATCGCGCTGATCTCCTTCCTGGTGCTGGTATCGCTGGGCCTGACTGCGGTTCCGGTGATCCTGCTGATCGTGCTGCTGGTGTCGATGGCCATCACGGCGCTCTATGGCTGGACCATCGAACGCGTCGCCTACCGCCCGCTGCGGCACTCGTTCCGCCTGGCGCCCATGCTGTCCGCCATCGGCATGTCGTTCGTGCTCACCAACTATTCGCAGGTGTCGCAGGGCGCGCGCGTCAAGCCGGTGCCGCCGATCATCACCGGCGGCTACACGCTGCACGAGGGCGCGAGCGGCTTCGTCGTCCAGCTCTCCAACATCCAGATCGTGGTGGTCATCACCACCATCGTCCTGCTTGCGCTATTCACCTGGCTGGTATCCCGCACACGGCTCGGCCGCGACATGCGCGCCTGCGAGCAGGATCAGACCATGGCGGCACTGCTCGGCGTCGACGTCGACCGCACGATCTCGATGACCTTCGTGATCGGCGCGGCGCTCGCCGCCGTCGCCGGCATGATGTACCTGCTGTATTACGGCCTGGTCGATTTCTTCATGGGCTTCGTCGCCGGCATCAAGGCGTTCACGGCGGCGGTGCTCGGCGGCATCGGCTCGCTGCCGGGCGCGATGCTCGGAGGCCTCGCGATCGGACTGATCGAGACGTTCTGGTCGGCCTATTTTTCCGTGGAGTACAAGGACGTCGCGGCGTTCTCGATCCTGATCGTGGTGCTGATCTTCCTGCCGACCGGCCTGCTCGGCCGGCCCGAAGTCGAAAAAGTCTGAAGATGGAGTCCGCGTGAGCGCGTCCCTTCCCGCCTCGTCGAAAGGCTCCGAACCGGTTGGAGCCGCCTTCATCCTCAGGAAGGCCTTTCTCAGCGCACTGGTCGCTCTCGGCCTGTTCTCCCTGATGGTCGGCGTCCGCACCGAAGCGGGCCAGAGCGGCCAGCTCGTATACTGGACCCGCTTCGGCGACCTCGCCAGCCTGGTTGCGGCGGTGTTCGTCGGCTCGATCGTGGTCGAGCTGCTGCGGCTATGGCTCGGACCGCGCGGCGGCCTCGGCAGCTTCGTTCCGCCGTCCGTGCAGAGCGGCATGTCGGTCGCCGGCCGCTATCTCGCGCCGGCGCTGCTGATCTTCACCCTCCTGGTGCCGGTGATCTTCTACAATCAGCGTTACATCCTCGACCTCGGCATTTTGGTCCTCACCTACGTCATGCTGGGTTGGGGCCTCAACGTCGTGGTCGGTCTCGCCGGCCTGCTCGACCTCGGCTACGTCGCGTTCTACGCCGTCGGCGCCTATTCCTACGGCCTGCTCTCGACCACCTTCGGCCTGTCGTTCTGGATCTGCCTGCCGCTCGCCGGCATCCTCGCCGCATTCTGGGGCGTGCTGCTCGGCTTTCCGGTGCTGCGGCTGCGCGGTGACTACCTCGCCATCGTCACCCTGGCCTTTGGCGAGATCATCCGCCTCGTCCTCATCAACTGGCAGGACGTGACCGGCGGTCCCAACGGCGTCTCCGGGATTCCGCGACCGACGTTGTTCGGCATTCCGCTCACACCGGGCGAAGGCGGCCTTGCGTCGATGCTCGGCATCCCGTTCTCGCCGACGCATCGCATCGTCTTCCTGTTCTATCTGATCCTGGCGCTGGCGCTCTTGACCAACTGGGTCACCATCCGGCTGCGCCGGCTGCCGATCGGCCGCGCCTGGGAAGCGCTGCGCGAGGACGAGGTCGCCTGCCGCGCGCTCGGCATCAACATCACCACCACCAAGCTGACCGCATTTGCGACCGGGGCGATGTTCGGCGGCTTCGCCGGCGCCTTCTTCGCGACGCGCCAGGGCTTCATCAGCCCGGAATCCTTCACCTTCCAGGAATCGGCGCTGGTGCTCGCCATCGTCGTGCTCGGCGGCATGGGATCGCAGCTCGGCGTGGCACTGGCGGCGCTCGCCATGATCGGCGGCTTCGAGCTGTTCAGAAGCCTCGAGGACTACCGCATGCTGGTGTTCGGTCTCGCCATGGTGCTGGTGATGATCTGGCGTCCCCGCGGCATTGTCGGCCATCGCGCGCCGACCGTATTCCTGGAAAAATCCAAGAGCATCTCTTCGGACCTCGTCAAGGAAGGCCACGGATGAGCTCCGCTCCCATTCTCGCACTCGAAAACCTCACCATGCGCTTCGGCGGCATCGTCGCCGTCAATGCGCTGTCGTTCACCGCACAACGCACGCAGATCACGGCCCTGATCGGCCCCAACGGCGCCGGCAAGACCACCGTGTTCAACTGCATCACCGGCTTCTACAAGCCGACCTCCGGCGTCATCCGCCTGACCCATGATGACGGCGCGCAGTTCGAGATGCAGAAGCTGAAGGACTTCAACATCTCCAAGCAGGCCAAGGTGGCACGGACGTTCCAGAACATCCGGCTGTTTCCGGGCATGACGGCGCTCGAGAACCTGATGGTCGCACAGCACAACGCGCTGATGCGCGCGTCCGGCATGACGCTGCTCGGCCTGCTCGGCGTGCCCTCGTGGCGCGCGGCCGAGCAGAGCGCGATCGACAATGCGGTGTTCTGGCTGAAGCGCGTCGGTCTGATCGACCGCGCCGACGACGCGGCCGGCAATCTGGCCTATGGCGACCAGCGCCGGCTGGAGATCGCGCGTGCGATGTGCACCTCGCCGGCCCTGCTCTGCCTCGACGAACCGGCCGCCGGCCTCAACGCGCGGGAGAGTGCGGCGCTGAGCGAGTTGCTGCTGTCGATCCGGGCCGATCACGCCACGTCGATCCTGCTGATCGAGCACGACATGAGCGTCGTCATGGAAATCTCCGACCGCGTCGTCGTGATGGACTACGGCGTCAAGATCGCCGAGGGCACGCCGCGCGAGATCCGCGACGACCCGAAGGTCATCGCCGCCTATCTCGGCACCGATGAGGAAGAGGCCGCAGCCGTGATGGAGGCCGAGGCGTGAGTGCGTCCCTGCTCGCGATCCGCAATCTTCGCGCGTCCTACGGCAAGATCGAAGCGCTGAAGGGCGTCGATCTCGACATCAAGCCCGGCGAGATCGTCGCGCTGATCGGCGCCAACGGCGCCGGCAAGTCGACGCTGATGATGTCGATCTTCGGCCGCCCGCGCGCGAGCTCCGGGCACATCGTCTATGACGGCAACGACATCACGCAGGTGCCGACGCATCAGATCGCGCGGCTGCGCATCGCACAGTCGCCCGAGGGACGCCGCATCTTTCCGCGCATGAGCGTGGCGGAAAACCTGCAGATGGGCGCCGATGCCGGCGAGACGACCGACGCCGAGCGGGCCGCCACGCTGGAGCGCGTCTTCGCGCTGTTTCCCCGGCTGAAGGAGCGCATGGACCAGCGCGGCGGCACGCTGTCCGGCGGCGAGCAGCAGATGCTTGCGATCGGGCGCGCGCTGATGAGCCGGCCCCGCCTGCTGCTTCTGGATGAGCCCTCGCTCGGCCTGGCGCCGCTGATCGCCCGCCAGATTTTCGACGCCATTCGGACACTCAACCGCCAGGACGGGCTCACCGTGCTGATCGTCGAGCAGAACGCCAATCATGCGCTGAAGCTCGCCCATCGCGGCTACGTACTGGTCAACGGCATGATTACGCTGTCGGGCACCGGCACCGAGCTGCTGCAGCGGCCAGAGATCCGCGCCGCCTATCTTGAGGGCGGCCGCCACTGAGGCGGGCCCTCAAAACCCGGCCAGAATGGCCTTAGTCCTTCGTAGGTGTGGTCAAAAATTGCCGGTGACTTCGCCGGAAAATCAGCCACAATGCGCGCGGTCTGCGGCCCGCCGTTCGGGCCGTTCCGTGTCGACCTACCCCCCGCGAGGATTTCTCATGAAACCACTCAAACTCATCGGCTTGGCTCTGGGCGCATCGCTGGCGCTCTCGACCGCAGCTTTCGCCGAAGACATCAACATCGCCGTGGCCGGCCCCATGACCGGCAGTGAATCGGCCTTCGGCCGCCAGATGCAGAACGGCGCCGAGATGGCGGTGGCCGACCTCAACGCCGCCGGCGGCGTGCTCGGCAAGAAGCTCGCACTGCAGGTGGGTGACGATGCCTGCGATCCGAAGCAGGCGCGCTCGGTTGCCGAAAAGCTCGCCGGCTCCGGCATTCCGTTCGTCGCCGGCCATTTCTGCTCGTCGTCGTCGATCCCGGCCTCCGAGGCCTATGCCGACAGCAACGTCCTGCAGATCACGCCCGCCTCGACCAACCCGCTGTTCACCGAGCGCAAGCTGTGGAACGTGGCGCGCGTCTGCGGCCGCGACGACCAGCAGGGTCTCGTCGCCGCCAACTACATCGCGAAGAACTTCAAGGGCAAGAACATCGCGATCCTCAACGACAAGACCACCTACGGCAAGGGTCTCGCCGACGAGACCAAGAAGGCGCTGAACAAGGCCGGCGTCACCGAGAAAATGTTCGAGTCCTACAACAAGGGCGACAAGGACTTCAACGCGATCGTCTCCCGCTTGAAGCGTGACAACATCGATCTCGTGTATGTCGGCGGCTATCATCAGGAAGCCGGCCTCATCCTGCGCCAGATGCGCGACCAGGGTCTGAAGACCATCCTGATGGCGGGCGATGCGATGAACGACAAGGAGTTCGCCTCGATCACCGGTCCTGCCGCGGAAGGCACGCTGTTCACCTTCGGCCCCGAGCCGCGCAACAAGCCGAGCGCGAAGGCGATCGTCGACAAGTTCAAGGC
Organism: Bradyrhizobium sp. HKCCYLRH2060; assembly: GCF_051168135.1. Classification (NCBI taxonomy): domain Bacteria; kingdom Pseudomonadati; phylum Pseudomonadota; class Alphaproteobacteria; order Hyphomicrobiales; family Nitrobacteraceae; genus Bradyrhizobium; species Bradyrhizobium sp. HKCCYLRH2060. Next base: position 105,757 of record NZ_JBNPUK010000004.1, on the reverse strand, counting down.
CAAGAACATCGATCCCGAGGGCTACACGCTCTACACCTACGCCGCGATCCAGGTCTGGTCGCAGGCGGTGAAGAAGGCCAATACCACCGACGCCAAGAAGGTGATGGACACCATCAAGGCCGGCGAGTGGGACACGGTGCTGGGCAAGCTCGGCTTCGACGCCAAGGGCGACATCAAGCAGATCGACTACGTCGTCTACAAATGGGACGCCAAGGGCGGCTACGCCGAGCTCGGCGGCAAGGGATCCTGATAGGAACTCCCGCTTCGATCATCAGCTGGATGCAAACGCCCCGGTCATCGACCGGGGCGTTTTGTCGAAGCGCCTGAAGGAAATTGCGAAACTCCGTCATACGGAGAGAAAGTAGCAGGCCGGCTCAGCCGGCACAGGCCGAAAGCGATGCGGCCCCCTTCGCCGCGACTGCCGACCGGGCCGTTTCGACGGCGCGCATCAGCTCCGCCGGGCGGAACGGTTTCTGCAAGTACACGACACGGGTCAGCTCGTCCGACATCGACGCGCCATCGAAGGCGTTCATGCCGGAGACGGCGACCACCGGCACGTCGGGAACCAGCGCACGCATGCTACCGATGAGATCGAGCCCATTGGAATCATCGAGATAGATGTCGACGATGGCCGCATCGAATGCCTGGTCGCGGAACAGCTGCAGTCCGGACGCGGCGGTTCCCGCTTCGACCACGTCGAACTGATTGACGCGCAGCACCATGGAGATCATGGCGCGCACATCCTTCTGATCGTCGACCACCAGAATCCGTGGCATCAACTTCTCCAGAATTTTTCCGTTGGACAGCCTACAACATCGAAGGAAATCGAGCACAACTACCGGTATATTTATCTCATTAGCGGTAAAGGTGCAGTTACTTCTACTATCGACTCATTCTACAGAACGTCTCGATCTGGTACCATACAACCTTCATTAGAACATTGATTTTTATCGCGCACAAGTGGTGGCCGCCGCGTTTTGCACGTTGGCTCTGTTGCGCAGGATTCCTGGAGATGCAGAGCATCGAGGATCATCGCGAAGTCCTTCTGTCGACGTCCACCGCGACGCGCCGAGACCAGATCGCAGCATTGGCTGCGATTGCGATCTCGACCCTGCTGTTTGCCGCTGCCGCTCCCTTTGCAAAGGTGCAGTTGCCGGCAGTGCCTGCGTTCGTCGCGAGCTACCAATCGGCGTTGGCGCTGAACGATCTCATCACTGCGTTCCTGCTGTTCTCCCAGTTCGTGCTGCTGCGCTCCCGACCGCTGCTGTGGCTGGCCTCCGGTTACCTGTTCACCGCGCCGGCGTCGCTGCTGCATACGCTGGTGTTTCCGGGGCTGTATTCTCACAGCGGCCTGCTCGACGCAGGGCCGCAGACCGCGGTGTGGATCTACATGATCTGGCACGGCGCGTTCCCGCTGTTCGTTCTCGCCTATGCGCTGCACGACCGTGTCCATCCGACACCCGTCAGATCCGTCGCGCTGTCGCTGTCGGTCGCCATTCTCGGCGTGGCGATCGCGCTTGCGGCACTGACCTGGGCGGTGATCGCCCATGATGCAGCGCTGCCCGCGCTCGTCCGCGCCGACGCTGCCACGCCGGCATTGAAGATCGTGGTCGGCGCCATCTGGTGCGTGACGTCGGCTGCCCTGCTCGTGCTGGCGCTGCGCCGGCCGCACAGCATTCTCGACCTCTGGGTCATGGTGGTGCTGTGCGCCTGGCTGTTCGATCTCTCGCTCTCCTCGCTGCTCAACGCCGCCCGATTCGACCTCGGCTACTACGCAGGGCGCATCTACGGCCTGCTGGCAGCGAGCTTCGTGCTCGGCGTCCTGCTCGCGGACAATGTCAGTCTGCAGGCAAGACTCACGCGGCTGTTGCAACGGCAGCGCCGCGAGAGCGAGAGCGAGCGGGCACGCTTCATCGCGCGCGAGCGGCTGTTCAGCGCCGTGGTGGAATCCTCCAGCGACGCCATCATCACGCTGACGCTGCAGGGCAAGATCACATCATGGAACCGCGCTGCCGAACACCTGTTCGGATATCGCGCAGACGAGGCGCTCGGCCACGACATCGGCCTGATCGTGCCCGCGGAACGACGCAGTGAGGTCGATCGCATCCTGAGCCGGATCGGGGACGGCGAGAACATCGAGCATCACGAGACGATCCGCCGCCACAAGGACGGCCACGAGATCGAAGTGTCGCTCGGCGTGTCCCCGATTCTCGACGCGCGTGGCGCGGTCGTCGGCGCCTCCAAGGTCGCGCGCGACATCACCGAGAGCAAGCGCACCCGAACCGCCCTGACCCGTGAGACCGAGGAGCGCCGCCGCATCTTCGAGACCTCGCAGGACCTGATCCTGGTGGCCAACTCCTACGGACAATTGATGCAGGTCAGCCCGAGCGCGGTGGACGTGCTCGGCTACCGGCCGGAGGAGATGGTCGGCCGCAATGCCAGCGACTTCGTCTTTCCGCCCGAGCTCGAGGCGGTCCGTAGCCAGATGCGCGCCTGCCGCCGCGGCCGCGACGTCCACAATTTCGAGGCGCAGCTCCTGCACAAGGAAGGCCGCGGCGTCGTCCTGAACTGGATGGCGAGCTGGTCGGACCCGGTGCAGCGCCACTTCTTCGTCGGCCGCGACCTCACCGAGAAGCGCGCCGCCGAGGCGCAATTCCGCCAGGCGCAGAAGATGGAGGCGGTCGGGCAGCTCACCGGCGGCGTCGCCCACGACTTCAACAACATCCTCACCGTCATCACCGGCAGCATCGGCATTCTTGCCGACGCCGTGTCCGACCGGCCGGAGCTCGCCTCCGTCGCCAAGCTGATCGACGACTCCGCCGACCGCGGCGCGCAGCTCACGCGGCAGTTGCTGGCCTTCGCCCGCAAGCAGCCGCTGCAGCCGACGGATATCGACGTCAACGCGCTGTTGAACGAGACCGCAGCCTTGCTGCAGCCGACGCTCGGCGCGCAGATCGAAATCGAGCGCACGCTCAGCTCCGATCCATGTACCGCACTGGCCGATCCGAACCAGCTCGCCACCGCGATCGTCAACCTCGCGCTCAATGCACGCGATGCGATGCCGCAGGGCGGAAAGCTGACGCTGGAAACGGCCAACGTCACGCTCGACCAGGACTATGCCGACGCCCATAGCGAGGTTGCCGTCGGCGATTACGTGATGATCGCCGTCAGCGATACCGGCTGCGGCATCCCGCCCGCCTATCTCGATAAGGTGTTCGATCCGTTCTTCTCGACCAAGGGCACCGGCAAGGGCACGGGCCTCGGCCTCAGCATGGTGTTCGGCTTCGTCAAGCAGTCGGGCGGCCATATCAAGATCTATAGCGAGGTCGGCCACGGCACCTCGATCAAGCTGTATCTGCCGCACTCGGCGTCCGCTCCAGCCGCCAGCGCGGGCCTGCAGGCGCGGGACGCGCGCGGCGGCAACGAGACGATCCTGATCGTGGAGGACGATCCGCTGGTACGCCAGCACGTGATCGCCCAGGTCGGCAGCCTCGGCTACACCACCCTGGCCGCAGCCAATGCCGCCGAGGCGCTCGACGTGCTGGAGCGCCATCCGGAGATCGACCTGCTGTTCACCGACGTCATCATGCCCGGCGCCATGAACGGCCGACAGCTCGCCGATGCCGCCCGCGCGCGGCGGCCGTCGCTGCGGACGCTGTTCACCTCGGGCTATACCGAGAATGCGATCGTGCATCACGGCCGCCTCGACGCCGGCGTGCTGCTGCTGCCCAAGCCCTACCGCAAGCCCGAGCTCGCACGCATGATCCGCATCGCGCTGGAGCGATGAAGCAGCGCGCTGTTGCATTGAGCCGCCGCGTCGGCCGCGCTATCCATCCGGCATCATCACCTGCAGCGAGGGCGACCGTGCAGAACCTCCTCACCGACATCCCTGGCGTGCGCGTGGGACACGCCGATGACGCGGCGCTCGCATCCGGCGTCACCGCGATCCTGTTCGATCAGCCGGCGGTCGCCGCGATCGACATCCGCGGCGGCGGGCCTGGGGTGCGCGAGGACGCTCTGCTCGATCCTGCGAATACCGTGGAACGGGTCGACGCCATTGCCCTGTCGGGCGGCTCGGCGTTCGGGCTGGAGGCCGCGAGCGGCATCCAGGCCTGGCTGGCGGAACAGGGGCGCGGCTTTGCCGTGCGCGACGCGCTGATCCCGATCGTCCCCGGTGCGATCATGTTCGACCTCTTGAACGGCGGCAACAAGGCCTGGGGTCGCTACGCGCCCTATCGCGAGCTCGGCTACGCAGCCGCAGCGGCGGCCAACACGACCTTCGCGCTCGGCAGCGTCGGTGCCGGGCTCGGCGCCACCACCGCCAACCTGCAGGGCGGACTTGGCTCGGCGTCAGCGACGACGACAGGCGGCATCAAGGTCGCGGCCGTCGCGGTCGTGAATGCGGTCGGCAGCGTCACGGTCGGCGACGGTCCGTGGTTCTGGGCAGCGCCGTACGAGGTCGACGGCGAGTTCGGCGGCCGCGGCCTGCCGGCCGCCTTCACGCCGGACATGCTGGCGATGCGCATCAAGGGCGGCCCGGCGGCGTCGGCCTCCGAGAACACCACGATCAGCCTCGTCGTGACCGACGCCGTCCTGACCAAGGCGCAGGCCAAGCGGCTCGCGATGATGGCGCAGACCGGCATGGCGCGTGCGATCTATCCGGTGCATCTGCCGCTCGACGGCGACATCGTGTTCGCCGCGGCGACCTGCGCCAGGCCGATCGAGCCGCTGGTCGAGCTGAGCGAGCTCGGCATGGTCGCGGCCAATGTGCTGGCGCGCGCGATCGCCCGCGGCGTCTATCACGCGAGGCCGCTGCCCTTCGCCGGCGCGCTGCCGTCCTGGCAAGGGCGCTTCGGCAGCTGAGCTTACGCGCTGACCGCGGTCGTTGAAGACGTGGAGGCCGACAGCATGTTGGACTGTCGCTGGATCAGCTTCTCGATCATGTTGTAGGACGAGGTCGCAGCGCTGGAGGCGGTGGTGGCCGCCGGTGTCGTCAGCGTCACCTTCGAGCCATCCGCGTAGGTGATCGTGGTGGTGGTCGACCCGTCGCTGTTGGTGGACGAGGAGCTCGAGGCGCCCGACAGCGCCTGCATCAGCGCATCCGCTCCTGCTCCCGACGAATTGCCGCTGCTGCCCGACCCGCCAGAGCCGGCCTGATGACGATGATGGCCACGACCGCTGCCCGCGCCCTTCAGCGCCGATGTCAGCTCGTCCATGCTGACACTGCCGTCGCCGTTGCTGTCGAGCTTGCCGAACACCTTGTCGGCATTCGCAAGGTTGGTGCCGCCGGCCCCGAGCGCAGTCTCGAATTCCGACTTCGTGATCTGCCCGTCGCCGTCGCCGTCGATCTGCGAGAACAGGTCCTGCAGCGGGTTGGTCGAAGAACTCGCCGATGTCGACGATCCCGACTGGCTCTGCGCCGCCAGCAGCGCGTTCATCGTCTCCGGCGCGATCTGCCCCGAGCTGCTGCTGCCGGAGCTCGACCACGGGGCGAAATTGCCGGAACTGCCCGCGTTGCCGCCGCTGAGGCTGAACAGCCCGCCGCCAGCATTGCCCGATTTGCCGGAACCAGACTTGGTGGATCCCAGCGACTGCAGTCCATCCAGGACCGACGCCGCGGCCCCCAGTGCAAACCACATGGTGAAACTCCGAGAAGGCCGCAGCGAACGGCGGCGACATGCGAACGTCCGCTCTCCTCGCAATCGCCATGCCATCGCCAAACCGCTGATATGTCCGGACATTTCGCGATGTTGCGGATGCCCCAACCCGGCACTTCATGCCGCGCCCGGCAGATTTTTCCTGCTCGCGTTGCCGGACTGGCCCCTGCATGATACGGCGACAATCCCGATCGCACTGGAACAGCCGTCCATGACCCAGCCCTTCACGCCGCGTCCGCTCGTCATCGCGCCTTCGATCCTGGCGTCGGATTTCTCCAAGCTCGGCGAGGAGGTTCGCGCCGTCGATGCCGCCGGGGCCGACTGGATCCATCTCGACGTCATGGACGGCCATTTCGTGCCGAACATTTCCTACGGCCCTGACGTCATCAAGGCGCTGCGCCCGCACACCACCAAGATCTTCGACGCGCATCTGATGATCACGCCCTGCGATCCCTATCTCGAAGCCTTTGCCAAGGCCGGCTGCGACCACATCACGGTCCATGCCGAGGCCGGCCCGCATCTGCATCGCTCGCTGCAGGCGATCCGCGCGCTCGGCAAGAAGGCCGGCGTCTCGCTCAACCCGTCGACGCCGCTCAACGTCATCGAATACGTGCTCGACCTCGTCGACCTCGTGCTGATCATGTCGGTCAATCCCGGCTTCGGCGGCCAGGCCTTCATTCCCTCGGCGATCGGCAAGATCCAGGATCTGCGGGCGATGACCGCCGGCCGGCCGATCGATATCGAGGTCGATGGCGGCGTCGGCCGCGACAATGCCGGCGCGCTCGCCGCGGCCGGCGCCAACGCCTTTGTCGCAGGCTCCGCCGTGTTCAAGGGCGGCACGGAGGAGGCCTATCGCAGCAACATCGCCGCGATCCGCAGCGCCGCCACGTTGGCGCGCGGCGAAGCGATCTGAGGCACGCGAGGCGGGATGCACACGCTCACGCCGCAGCCGCTGGCGAAAGCCGCGTTCGCCGCCTTCGGCGACGTCGTCGAGACCGATGGCGCCCAGCCCATCGACATCAACCAGGGCTTTGCCCGCCGCTGCAACGGCCTCGCCGCCATCGACGTCACCTCGGGCGGCGTCGACGTCAATATCAGCCTGTTCGAGGCCAAGCCGCGGCCGCTCCCGATCGAGATCAGGCTGATGGAGCGGCATCCGCTCGGCACCCAGTTGTTCATGCCACTGCAGGACCGGCCCTGGCTGGTGCTGGTCTGCGCCGATCCGTGGGATCCCGCGAGCTACCGCGCCTTCGCCGCCAGCGGACGCCAGGGCGTGAACTACGCGCGCAACGTCTGGCATCATCCGCTGCTGGTGTTCGACGAGGCCTCGCGCTTCATGGTGGTCGACCGCATGAGTCCCGACAACCTCGAGGAGCTGTGGCTCGACCAGCCGCTGTTCCTGAGCATCCCCTGAATGATCGCGCGCGGGCGTGCCGATCCGCGCAGGAGAGACGACGATGGACAAGCCCAACTACTTCGTGCCGCAGGGCGGTCACCCGCCGCAGACCGATCTTCTCACCGGACGCGCCGTGTTCACCGAGGCCTACGCCGTGATCCCGAAGGGCGTGATGCGCGACATCGTCACCTCGGCGCTGCCGTTCTGGGACAAGACCCGGACCTGGGTGATCGCGCGTCCCCTCTCCGGCTTCTCGGAGACGTTCTCGCAATACATCGTCGAGGTGTCGCCCGGCGGCGGCAGCACCCAGCCGGAGCCTGATCCCGAGGCCGAAGGCGTGCTGTTCGTCGTCGGGGGCGAAATCGCGCTGACCATCGCCGGCACCGAGCATCGCTTGGGCAAGGGCGGCTACGCCTTCCTGCCACCCTCCTGCAAGTGGACGCTGAAGAACGCCAGCGCGGCGCCCGCGACCTTCCACTGGATCCGCAAGGCCTATGAGGCCGTCCCCGGCATCCTCGCGCCCGAGGCCTTCGTCACCAACGAGGCGACGATCGCGCCCGTCGGGATGCCCGGCACGGACGGCCGCTGGGCCACCACCCGCTTCGTCGATCCGCTCGACGTCCGCCACGACATGCACGTCAACATCGTCACCTTCGAGCCGGGCGCCGTGATCCCGTTCCTGGAGACGCATGTGATGGAGCACGGGCTCTATGTGCTCGAGGGCAAGGCGGTCTACAAGCTCAACCGCGACTGGGTGGAGGTCGAGGCCGGCGATTTCATGTGGCTGCGCGCCTTCTGCCCGCAGGCCTGCTACGCCGGCGGACCGGGCCGCTTCCGCTATCTGCTCTACAAGGACGCCAACCGCCACATGAAGCTGCGGCCCTTCCGGTGAGGGGCGCGGACCCGCGAATGCTCTGGCAACGCCGGACCTCGTAGGACGCGCGATCTCAACTCTAACGTCTCACGTCCCCGATAGGGCCTTGCCCGGCGCGTCGTCATCCTCATCATCCGCCTCTCGCGCGGCGTGGCGTGTGCGGACGACGGTGACAGTGCAGCCCGCCTCCGCCGCGACCTTCGCCGAGACGCTGCCGAGCAGCGAACGCAGCACCGAATCGCGACGGGCGCCGATGATGATGTGGTCGACCTGGTTGGCCTCGGCGAACTCGATGATGGTGGCGGCCGGATCGACGGCCTCCAGCACATGCACCGTCAGCCGGCTGGCGTCGAGCTTGAGCGGCGTCGCCCAGTGCTTCAGCGCGACCATGCGATCGATGTGCTTGTTGTTGCCCTCCTCGTCCAGGGTGCGGTCGATGGTGAGGCGCCCGAGCTTCAGCACGTTGACGCAGGCGAGCCGCGCCGCAGGCAAGGTCGCGAGGATGCGCTGCGCGGTGAGCCGCAGCGCGCCGTTGAGCTCCTCGCCGCCTTCCGCGGTGTCGATCGCGACCGCCACGATCGGACTGGAGGCGATCTGCACCGCGACATCGGATGCTTTCTGTTCCGGCTGCACCAGGCCGCGGTTGAAGCGGCGCCGCCACACGGTCGTGATCGGATCGCGCTTGACCTTCTCCGCGCGCGCCGTGAGCTTGACCTGGTCGGGATGGCCGAGATCGAAGGCAAGCTGCGCCGCGGTCGGGTAGCGCCAGACCGGCTCGATCTCCAGGCAGCGCAGCACGATCTCCTGCAGCCACGGTGGATAGTCCGGCTTCAATTGCCGCGGCGGATAGGGATCGCGCCAGAGACGCCGGCGCATGCCCCGCAGCGTCTCGGTCTCGCCGAACGGCCGCACGCCGGTGGTGAAGAAGTAGAGCAGCACGCCGAGCGAAAAGATGTCGCTGCGCGGATCGCTGCGCGTGCCCATCATGCGCTCGGGCGCCATGTAGGGCGCCGTGCCGTAAGGCAGGCGGAACTCCTCCTGCAAGAGATCCGGCAAGTGCTTGTGGCAGGACAGGCCGTAGTCGATCAGCACCGCCTCCCCCGACGGCCGGAACATGATGCTGGAGGGCTTGATGTCGTGATGGATGACGTGCTGCCGGTGAATATCGGCGAGCGCGGTCGCGATCTTCGCGACCAGCACCCGCGCCTCCTCGTAAGCCAGCGGCAGCTCGGGCAGCCGCTTGTACAGCGTCTCGCCCGGAATCTGCTCGATCACGACATAGGCCTGGGTGGCGAAATCGCCGGTGCCGAAACAGGCCGGCACATGCGGCCCGGACAGTTTCGGCAGGATCATCTGCTCCATCTCGAAGCTGACGATCGCCGCGGGATCCTCGCCCTCGGAGACGCGCGGCACCTTCATCAGGATGGGCCGGTCGATGTCCGGATGAGTGACGCTCCACAACGTCGCCATGCCGCCGGAATGCACGCACTCGCCGACCGTGAAGCCGTCGATCACGACGCCCGGCTTGAGCTTTGATTTCGTCATGCTCTAGCGCCCCATCGAGAGCCGCTGCGCCAGCCAAAGCGGCAGGCCGTTGTCGCGAATGCGCTGCGCCGCCGCCTCGACGTCATAGGGCACGCGGCAATAGGTCAGCTCGCGGGTCTTGGTGTCGAAGGTCACGAACGACGCGGCCGGATCACCGTCGCGCGGCTGGCCGACCGAGCCGACCACGGCCAGCCATTGCCGGCCGCGCAACAGCTGAATGGGCATGTTGGCGGTCGGGGTGAAGCTCGTCATCTTGGCTGTGGCGGACATCGAGTACAGCGCCGGACGGTGGATGTGGCCGCAGAACGTGACCTGGGCCTCGGTGGCGATCATGCTGCGCGCGGCGTCGGCCGACGACTGCACATAGCGCCAGCGCAGTGGGCTGGACGCCTCCGCATGCACGAACAACCGGTCGTCGTCACCGATGCTCATCGGCAGCTCGGCGAGAAAGCGGCGCTGCTCGGCGCTGAGCCGGCCGCGCGTCCATTCCATGGCTGCCTGCGCCTCGGCATTCATGGTCTCGCTCGCGACCGAGACGGCATTGTCGTGGTTGCCGCGCACCGCCAGCCCGCCCTCGGCGACGATCTCCATGACCGTGTCGACCGACCATTCCGGATCGGCGCCATAGCCGACGATGTCGCCGAGGCAGATGAGACGATCCGCGCCACGCGCACGCGCCGCCTCCATGCACGCCGCAAAGGCCTGCCGATTGGCATGGATATCGGTGAAAATCGCCAGCAGCACCCGTGTCCTCCCGGTTCCACCGTACAAGTGGGCTTCGCACGGAATTTGAGCAACATCAAACCAGGCGGATCGGAGCTAGGAGTTTTTCGGCGCGGCCGATCCATCGGCGTCACGACGTCGCGTTCTCGCGGCGGACCTCGCCCGAGCTGTGCGATCGCTGTGCCCCATCGAACGAGCGAGAGGGCGCGGGGAATGCCGGGTGAAGGCCTCACCCATGGCCCGCCTGCAGAAAAAAAGCAGGCGGCAGTCACCACAGGTTCAGCCGAACATCCGGCATTCCCCGCGCGACGGTTTTAACGCTTATATCGTGATCTCCCCGGGGACCGGCTTGTTGACCCCGTCATTGACGCAGCGCGCGAGCGCTGGCGTCAGCTTGACCTCGGCACCGGGAGGCCAGGACGACACGACTTCACGTCCGCAGGCCAAGCGCTCGTCTCACGCTAGCCCAGCGTCCATCGCTTCCCCGCCCCACGTGTCGTGACGATCGCGCGCTACGCCCCTCTGCTCGGGACGGGATGATAGCGTATAGCATGATTTCTGAAAAAATGAAATAGATTTCTTGGATGGCGCTTGCTACACGGCGAAATCCGTTCCCGCGTCTCACGCTCCGGAATAACCGATGATTATCGCTGTTTGGAACGAAGTACTTGGTGGTGTCGATCTGATGGTCGATACCGACGGCGTCGATGTGTTGATAGATCAATTGACTAGACTTAAGACGCAAAACAGAAATCACCTGCATATTTATGATGTCGGGCTGACATCTCCTTGGGGACACAAGCAGGTTGCCAAGCAGATCGTCATCAATTGGATTGGCGAACCTGACCTCTTTGAGGAGGAGGAGTCGTAGTCCGTGTGCCCACGCCGGAAGCGGCAGTCGAGTGTCTCACGCGCTCTGTCGGTGAACCCGGATATCGCTTTCGCTCTTCCGGGCTACACGATGATGAAGACCTCGCTGCTGTCATAGTCCCCGCCTCGCATGGTCGATGAGCGCGCGGAGCTTGGGCGCCAAGTTCCGGCGCCTTGGAAAGTACAGGTAGAATCCGGCAAACGGCGCGGAAAAGCTTTCGAGCAGCGGCACCAGTTCGCCACGCGCGACGTAGGGCTGGAACGTCTCCTCCATGCCGAAGGTGATGCCGCCGCCCGCGCATGCGGTGCGGATCATCAACGACATGTCGTTGGTCGTCAGGCTGGGCTTCACCTCGACATTGAAGTCCCTGCCCGCTTCGGTGAACTCCCAGCGATAGGGCGCGACCAGCGGCGCGGGCCGCCAGCCGATGCAGGCATGATGAATCAGGTCGCGCGGGTGCGCCGGCGCGCTGTGTTCTTCCAGATAGCTCGGTGCGGCGAAGGCCAGCTGCCTCTGATCTCCGGACACCGGGACAGCGATCATGTCCTGCGCGATGACTTCTCCGAGGCGCACCCCCGCGTCGTAGTGCTCGGCGACGATGTCGAAGGTGTCGTCGGTGATGGTGATGTCCAGTTCGATCGCGGGATAGGTTTGCATGAACGAGGCCAGCAAGGGCCCGGAGAGGAAGCGTTCGGCGATGGAGGACACGGCCAGCCTCAGCAGGCCGGACGGCGGCCCGGCCTTGTCGCCGATCTGCTCGGCGGCGGCATTCAGCGCGCCGATCGCCGGCGCGACGTCCGCATAGAAACGGCGTCCCGCCTCGGTCAGGCTGAAGCTGCGGGTCGTCCGGCTGACCAGGGAAATCCCGAGATGGTCTTCCAGCCTGCCCATGGCCTGGCTGACGGCAGACCGCGTCACGCCCAGACGGTCCGCGGCAAGGCGGAAGCTGCCGGCATCGGCGACCGCCACGAACAGCTCGATCATGTTCTTGTCGATCCGCATTGGTTAGACACGCTTACCACCGAGACAATTATTGGGCAAATTGTCGTGACAATGCCGGCAAACTAGCTTCCGTCCGTCACCAACCGACGGGAGTTGAACATGGACAAGGTCATCCTGATTACCGGGGCTTCGAGCGGCATTGGCGCTGGGATCGCACGCGAGCTGGCCGCCACGGGCGCGCGGCTGCTGCTGGGCGCGCGCCGCCTGGATCGCCTGGAGGCGCTGGCCGCCGAGCTGCGCGCGGCCGGCCAAACCGCCGAGGTTCGGGCGCTGGATGTGACCAAGCGCGCCGATGTCGCGGCCTTTACCGAGGCTGCGCGCGCATTGTGGGGGCACGTGGACGTCATGATCAACAATGCCGGCATCATGCCGCTCTCGCCGATGGCCTCACTGAAGGTCGGCGAGTGGGATCGCATGGTCGACGTCAACATCAAGGGCGTGCTGAACGGCATCGCGGCGGTGTTGCCCGGCATGCTGGCCCGCGGCTCCGGACACATCATCAACATCGCCTCGATCGGCGCTCTGCAGGTGGTGCCGACCGCCGCCGTCTACTGCGCGACCAAGCACGCCGTGCGGGCGATCTCGGACGGGCTCCGGCAGGAAAATGACAAGCTGCGCGTCACCTGCATCCATCCGGGCGTGGTCGAGAGCGAACTCGCCAGCACCATCACGGACGAGACCGCAGCCGAGATGATGCGCAGCTACCGCGCGATTGCCCTGCAGCCGGACGCGATCGGCCGCGCCGTGCGCTATGCCATCCAGCAACCCGACGATGTCGACGTCAACGAGATCGTCGTTCGTCCGACGCGGGCGCCGTGAGGCGCAGGCGGCTCTACCGCAACACCACCTCGAGAAGGTTGGCGAGCCGCGCAGCGGCGAGCGCGGCCTGCTTGCGGGCAAGGTCGCGGGCGTTGGTCTCGTACTCGCGGGTCAATTCGACCGGCTGCTTGTCCGTGCGAACGGGAGCGGCATAGGCCACCGTCTTGGCGAGATCGAAGCTCTCTTGCGCCCACACCGCGGGGTCGATGATCTGCGCCTTGCCGGCGTCGGGCGTGACGGTCGACAGGCCTCCGCGCTGGTCGGCGTCGACGATCGCGCCGAACACGGTCGAATAGCCGCCGAAGATGCCGTCCCAATAGGCGTGCAGATTCTGCGTCTCGCCGTTGGCGGCGATCACCTGCTCCTCATTGCCGCCGCGGTCGCCGCCTTTGTCGGGAAGCGCGGACGAATAGCGGGCGATGGCGTGCAGCGGCTGGTGCAGATCGCCGACGAGGTGGATGCTCCAGCTGAGGCTGTACGAACGCAGCGGCTCCGAGGCGTCGGTGTTCGCCGGCAACTTGGCGATCATCAGCTTGAGCTGCGACACCGCATCCACAGCATCAGGGCGCGGCAGCGGCGTGTCGTCGGCCGAGAACAGCGCGTCCTTGTAGTGCCAGTACTGATGCTTGAGGTGGCCGTACGGCACCAGCTGCTTCGCCGTCGAATCCGTGACCTGATCGTCGTAATAGTCCGGCTTCATCTTGATGTCGTCCGGCCAGGTCGCCGCATGCACGAAAGCGTATAGCTTCTCCTGTCCAACAGGCGCGCCGGCAACCCAGCTGGCGTAGTCGGGATTGAGCTTGAGCAGCGCATCGGCCCGGTCCCGCGTCGCCGGGGACAGCTTCTTGTAGGCCAGATAGGCGATCTGCATGTGGCCCTCGTCCCACCAGGCCAGAGCCGGTCCGGCCGGCCACAACATCAGGGCCAAAAACGCAATCATCAGCTTACGCATCGCGAAGCCCCCTCGAGATTCAATCAACAAATGAAACGCGCATTCGGCTGGATTACTAGACGATCCTGAGCCTAGCTTGAATGGAGAAAGTTGGCAATTTCACCGCTTGCGCCGCGGTCATTTTCCGCCGTCATTGCGAGCGCAGCGAAGCGATCCAGGGCTGCGAACTGGACCCTGGATTGCTTCGTCGCTTCGCTCCTCGCGATGACGGTGGCGAGTTATCGACTCTCCGCTGGGAGGTTCTTCCGCGTCGCCCCGTTCACTGCTCGTCCTTCGGCGGCATGCGCGGCGGCAGCAGTGGCGTGAACGAGACGCCGTCGCCAGCGTTCTTGGCGGCCTTGAACTCGCCGGTGGAGGGATCGCCGCCGGCGGTCTCGATGATGGTCTTCGGCAGGATGTATTCGCGCGCGGCGTCGATGACGCCGCCGTCGCCGGTGCCGAAATCAGCGGCGCGGCCGCCCTGCGGATGGCCCGCCGCGATCTGGTCGGCGGCGTGCTGGGCCTTGTCGGCAAGTGTGTCGCTGTAGGGAATGCGATAGGCGCGCGGCACGCCGCTCGGACGGTTGTCGTCGTCCAGCGCCTCGACCCACAGATAGACCGCGCCGGGATCGCCCTCGACGGAGTGCGGATCGACGATCCGCACCTGCAGCACCTTGAAGCTCCGCGGCAGCCGGTCGACGCTGGCCCAGCCGAGCAGGCCGCGGGCGCCGACGAAGCTGCCGACATAGAACGCGCTGGTGACGATCACTGCGACCGCCTTCACCTGCCACGGCAGCCTTGCATAGACCAGCACCAGCAAGAGCAGCGCGCCGATCAGCGCATAGCACACGGACAGCGTGACGATGACGGTCTGCAGATTGCTCATCATCGCCTGATCATCCTGACGCCGGTCTTGGGATCGAGGTCGGCGCCGTTGGCGCGGACATTCCGGAACGTCTCCAGCAACGATTTCGGCCGCCGCTTGACGTCGATCACCTTGCCTTCCGCATTGAGCTTGAAGCGCAGCGCGGTCTTCTCGTCGCCGGAATGGTCGAGCACGACCTTGTCGTCGAAGATCACCTGCGCGGTCGGATTGAGCTTCTGCACCTTCACCGTGGCCTCGACCGGCGCGCCGCTGACGTTCTGGAAATGCGAGATGTTGACGGTGTATTCGCCGGCGACGATGCCTCTGATCGTGACGATCTCCTCGCGGATCGGCGACGGGATCTTCAGGCCGTTGACCAGGATGAAATCGTTGGCGCCGCCGCGGTCGTCGCGATCGAGCGTGAGGAAGCCGGCCTCGCGATGCCGGTACCAGGCGATGTTGCCGACCGGGTCCTGCACGAACAGGTCGAGATCGTCGGGATGGTTGTCCGGCCAATCCATCGTGATCAGGAACTCGGCCTTGCTGTCCACCTTGCCGTCCTTGGCGTCCGGCGAGATCGCGAGCACCGCGATGAAGAAGAAGAATGCGACGATCTGCAACGCCTTGAACAGCATCACGCTGAACGGGTCGAACTGCTCCTCGCGCGGATAGAGTCCGAAATCGTCCATCATGCGTCCTGCTCCGGCGCGCGATCCATGGCGCGCTCGAGCCGCGGTGTCACCCGCGTCTCGGTGAGCATGACCGCGTCCGAGAACACGCGCCCGGTCGCCGCATCCAGCATGTAGTACTGGATGCGCACCAGGATCGAGCCGACGAGGCCGGCGAGCGTCGTGTACATCGCCACCGCCATGCCGTCGCTCATCAATCCCATCGAGGACTTCATCGCCAGCTTGTCGTTGATGTCGAGACCGGCAATCGGCGCCAGCATGATGATGAAGCCGATGATGGTGCCGAGCAGGCCGAGCTTCATCAGCGTGTCCGAGGCGAAGCCGCCGAAGCCGTTGGAGCCGCGCAGGCGGTCGGCGAGCGTCCGCAGCAGCAAGGTCTGGTCGAGACGCCCTGCCCCTTGCGTTTGCGCCTTGGTGACGAGGCTGCGGATGTGGTTGGTGACGAGCCCTTTGGGAAGCAACTGCGCATCAGGTTCGAGCGCGCGCGCCGCATCGGGCCCGATCAGCACGGCGCGGCAGCGCCGCGCTGCATCCGCCTCGCGCGCGATCGCTCTGGTGCGCCAGAAGCAATGGCAGCAGGTCACGACGTAGAGCACGGCGATGACGCTGGAGATGTAGGTGCGGTCTGAGGCGACCATCAGGTGGAAATAGCCGTAGCGGGCGAGCACCACGGCGGCGAATATCGTGAGGCCGGTGAAGATCATCCAGAGCAGCAGCGGCCCGCGCTCGGCGCTATCGCGCGCAGGTTCCACCCGATCGGCACTGCTGATCACGCTCATGCAAGACCTCCCGATGCGCGCCTTTTCGTTCGGCGCTTCGCAGAGGGAGTTAAGCAGAGCGGCGGAACAGCGTCCAAAGACATCTGCCTCGAGGCGCTCGGGAAAATTTCCCAACCTGCGGCTTGCTGCAGTGCATTTACTTGGCGGAGCACCAGCCCATTGTTACGCTGCGGCAAAAGCCGTGGAGAGGATCGCATGCGTCTCGTGCTCCAGCTCATTGCGCGCCTCGCGCTGATCGTGCTGCTGTGTCTGGCCGCCGCGGCCGTATGGGTCACCGTCGACGCCTATCGCAGCGTCGACCGCGCCACCGCGGCATCGGCCGACCGGGTCTCGCAGGCGCTGGAGGCGCTGTATTGGCGCGAGCTGCTGCTGCGCGGCAACCGGTCGCGCGAGCGGCTGCTGCCGCTGCCCGACTGGCGCACGACCGAGACCATGAAGCTGATCGCGCCCGGCATCTGCGTGCAGCTCAAGCCCGAGGCCGCCTTCGAAAGGCCGCTGTGCGGCCAGAGCAAGGGCCTCGGCGCCGCGCCGCCGCGCTGGTTCTCAGGCGCCGTGGAAGCCATCCTCGGCGATCACGCGGCGGTCGCGCAGCCGATCAGCGCGCGCTCCACCACGGCGGGAACCGTTTCGGCGATCGCCGATCCCGATGCGGCGATCCAGCTCGCCTGGCTGCGCATCCAGGACAGTTTTGGCGTGGCACTGGCGATGGCGATCGCGATCGGCGTGCTGGCCTCGCTGGCGATCGCGCATGCGCTGGCGCCGGCGCGCAGCATCGTCCAGGCCCTGCAGCGGATGGCCGAGGGCGACCACCGCCCCGCACTGCCGCGCTTCCGTTCGATGGAGCTCGCCATGATCGGCCGCGCCGTCGGCGAGCTCGGCGACCGGCTGGCGCAGGCCAACGAGCAGCGCGCCGCGCTCACCGAGCGCCTGCTCGACATCCGCGACGAGGAGCGGCGGGCGCTGGCGCGCGAGCTGCACGACGAATTCGGGCAGAACCTCACGGCCATCCTCGCCTTTGCCTCGACGATCGAGAGCACCGGCAGCAGCCGCAACGATCAGGTCGCGCAGGATGCGCGCATGATCACGCAGTCCGTCAGCCATCTGATGGCCTGCCTGCGCGGCACCTTGAGCCGGCTGCGCCGTCCGCTCACCGAAGAGCTCGGCCTCGCCGCAGGCCTGATCGCGCTGACCGAGAACTATCAGCATGCCGCGCGACCCGCGATCCGGCTCGACCTGCACGGCGATCTCGCCGACATCCAGGGCCCGGTCGCGGTCACCGCCTATCGCATGGCGCAGGAATGCCTGACCAATGCGCTCCGCCACACCAGCGCGAGCGAGGTGTCGTTGCGGGTCGAGCGCCGTCAGGGTCCGGAGAGCGCGCTCGTGATCTCGGTCGAGGACGACGGCGGCGGCGATGCGACATTGCTGGCGCAATCGCGCGGCTTCGGCCTGACCGGAATCCGCGAGCGCATCGCCGCCGTCGGCGGCTCGCTGTCGATCGGCCCGGCCGCGCGCGGGCTCAGCGTCTCCGCGACAATTCCACTGGCCGCCTGAGATAACGGGGATGCCCGAGCGCACAGGCATTTCGATCCTGCTGGTCGACGACCACCCGGTGGTCCGGCAAGGCTATCGCCGCGTGCTGGAGAGCCAGGAGGGATTTCGCGTCATCGCCGAGGCCGACAGCGCCGCGGCGGCCTATGCCGCGTTCAAGGCGCATGCGCCCGACGTGGTCGTGCTCGACATCTCGATGAAGGGCGCCAGCGGGCTGGAGGCGATCCGCAACATCCGTGCCCGCGACAATCGCGCCTGCATCCTGGTGTTCTCGATGCATGGCGAGGCGCCGCTGGTGAAGGCAGCGTTCGCCGCCGGGGCCGGCGGCTTCGTTACCAAGAGCAGCGAGCCGTCGGCGCTGGTCCGCGCCATCCGCATGGTGATCAGCGGCGGGCGCGCGCTCAGCGACGACGTCGCCCATGTGCTGGCCGCCGACAGCCTCGATCCGCAGCAGACCGTGCTGGACCGGTTGGGCGAACGCGAGATCGAGATCCTGCGCCAGTTCGCCTCGGGTCTGACCACCGAGCAGATCGCCGCCAACCTGCACCTCAGCGTCAAGACGGTGCAGAACTATCATTATCTGGTGAAGGCCAAGACCGGATTGCAGACGGATGCACAGCTCGTGCGGCTGGCGGTCACAAGCGGGCTGACGGATTTGTAGCCCTGATGCCGTAGGGTGGGCAAAGGCGTTGCCGTGCCGTCACCACACGCGAGATCGCAGCGGCGCCGTGCCCACCATCTCACCGCGGTGTGTGTCGATCAATGGTGGGCACGGCGCGCGCTATCTCGGCCCAACCCGATGTCGTGCCATGCGCCTTTGCCACCCTACGAGTTCCGCGACAACTAACGCGCCGCAAGCCCGCGCAACAACAACGTCAGCACCGCATCGGCTCGGGCCGAGCAGGTGCACTCGCTCCACTCGTCGGCATGGGCCGGATGATGAAAACTTCTCGTCGCATCGAAGATCGCGGCGGCCGCAACTTTTGGATCGGCGACGTCGAACGCGCCCTGCGCGACGCCCTCCGCGATCATGCCCTCGACCTGGGCGATCAGGTTCTGCTTGTGCGCCTTGACCACCGAGCACGCCTCGCGCGCCAGGGTGAGATAGGTCGCGAACATCTCCGGATCTTCGCAGACCCTCTTCTGCTTGGCGCCGAACAGCTCGCGCAGCCAGCGCTCCAGCTTCGCCGGCGCGGGGCCCGGCTCCGCCGCGATCTGCGCCAGCGGCGCGCTGACCCGCTCGAGCCAGCGCTTGGCAACCGCCTCGCGCAGCGACGCCTTGCTGGGAAAGTGACGATAGACGGAGCCGTGGCTGACATCGAGCGCTCTCGCGACGTCGACGACCGTCGCTTTGGCGAGCCCGTAACGGCGCAACACATCCTCGGTGACTTCGAGGATGCGCTCGGATGTCAGAACCACGGCCTCATTCATGCGTGCACCATATCGGCGTCCGACGTATGCGCCTTGATCTGGATCGTCTCAGCCCGATCAGCGGACGACGGCGCGCGGAACTTGGCGGCCTGGGCCTCCAGGTGACGCGCGACCTGGAGATTCAGCCAGTCCTGAAATTGTGAGTGCAACAATCGCTTTTCAATCTTCATCGAAGCGGTCCTTCGCAGTTGAAACCGCTGAACCCAAGGTCAGACAGTGGAAGTTGGTCTTAAGCACGGTGGCACAATCGATATACATCATCGCGCTGACAGATTTCAATATCTGTCAGCACGATTTTTGAGAAATGGTATTATAGTCTTGAATTGAGCCGCCAGCTCGCCGGAAAGACCGCCGTTTGTGTCGATCCGGCCGCTCTGGTAAAGCGCGGCGTAAAATGCCGGCGCGGACGCTTGGTCCCGCCCACCTTCCCTCCCGCCTCGGAGCGCCGTCGATGATCCCCCGCTATTCCCGTCCCGAAATGGCCTCGATCTGGGAGCCGCAGACCCGGTTCAAGATCTGGTTCGAGATCGAGGCGCATGCGGCGGACGCCCTGGCCGAGCTCGGCACGATCCCGAAGGACGCCGCCAAGACGATCTGGGCCAAAGCCAAGGACGCCACCTTCAACGTCGCCCGCATCGATGAGATCGAGCGCGAGACCAAGCACGACGTCATCGCCTTCCTGACCCATCTCGCCGAGATCGTCGGCCCCGAGGCGCGTTTCGTGCACCAGGGCATGACCTCCTCCGACGTGCTCGACACCTGCCTCAACGTCCAGCTCACCCGCGCCGCCGACCTGCTGCTCGCCGATCTCGACCGCGTGCTGGCGGCGCTGAAGACGCGCGCCTTCGAGCACAAGATGACGCCGACCATCGGCCGCTCGCACGGCATCCACGCCGAGCCGGTGACCTTCGGCCTCAAGCTCGCTTATGCCTATGCCGAATTCTCCCGCGCGCGCGAGCGCCTGGTCGCCGCCCGCAAGGAGGTCGCGACCTGCGCGATTTCCGGCGCCGTCGGCACCTTCGCCCAGATCGATCCGCGGGTGGAAGAGCACGTCGCCAAGGCGATGGGCCTGTCGCCAGAGCCGATCTCCACCCAGGTGATTCCGCGCGACCGCCACGCGATGTTCTTTGCGACCCTCGGCGTCATCGCTTCGTCCGTGGAGCGCCTGGCGACCGAAGTGCGCCATCTGCAGCGCACCGAGGTGCTCGAAGCCGAGGAGTTCTTCTCGGAGGGCCAGAAGGGCTCGTCGGCGATGCCGCACAAGCGCAACCCGGTGCTGTCGGAGAACCTCACCGGCCTCGCCCGCATGGTGCGCGCCTATGTGACGCCCGCGATGGAGAACGTCGTGCTCTGGCACGAGCGCGACATCTCGCACTCCTCGGTCGAGCGCATGATCGGCCCCGACGCCACCGTCACGCTCGACTTCGCGCTGATGCGCCTCGCCGGCCTGATCGAGAAGCTGCTGGTCTACCCGGCCAACATGGAGAAGAACCTCGACAAGCTCGGCGGCCTCGTGCACTCGCAGCGCGTGCTGATCGCGCTGACCCAGAAGGGCGCCAGCCGCGAGGACTCCTACAGACTGGTCCAGCGCAACGCGATGCCGGTGTGGCGCGGCGAAGGCGACTTCCGCACGTTGTTGAAGGCCGATGCCGACGTGAAGAAGTACCTGACCGACGCCGAGATCGACGAGCAGTTCGACCTCGGCTACCACCTCAAGCACGTCGACACGATCTTCAAGCGCGTGTTCGGGGAGACGTGATCCCGTGTCGGGCAGGCGGACGTCGCGTCAGTCCGCCTCCTCGCACTTGTCCTGCTTGACCTTGAACATCTTCCGAAACTGAGTCTCGAGCGCGCTCCGCATCGCCTCCATCTTCTTGGCGCCGGTGTTGCGGAGGTTGTAGTTGACAGCGCAATTGGTCCAGCCGAAATTGACGAGGTAGATCCGCATGCGCTCCTGCCCGTCCGCCTTCTGGGCTTCGGCAGAATAGCGGGCGTTGCAGGCCTGCGGGCTGGCGTTGTTGGCGCAGCCCTGCGCCACGGTCTGGCGAAACATCTGCTGCAGGTCGGTCTTGCCCTCGATCGCGTCGACGAAGCGTGCGCAGGCGGCGGCAGGCTGATAGTCGCGCAATGCCGAGGGCATCTTGAAGCCGCGGGTCTGTGCCAGCTCGAAATCGCAGCTGTCCTTCAGCTCCGCCACCCTGGCGCGGCGATAGTCGTCGACGCCGGGCAGCGCGATGAACTCCAGCCGGGCGGCGGCGTCGAGCGCAGCCTTGCAGGTGCGATCGATCTTATCGGGGTCGAGCGCGGCGACCGCCTTCGGCTCGAACGCCGGCAGCGTGCCCGGGGACTCGAAATCGGACGGGCCGAACAGCAGACGCGTGGTGTTGCGCAGCCGCGTCTCGTCGTACTTGGCGGGATCGTACCGAACCGTGAAACGGCAGCCGCTGTCCCAGGACATCGTCCGCTCGGCTGCATTGGCGCTGGCGGCGGCGAGCGTGACGGCGGCGAGCGCCAGGCTTGCGATCCATCCGGTCCAGCTTCGTCGGGTCATGGCACTCCTCGCAGGCGACCTTTGCCTGCATCCTACCCTGTCCCCGCGCCGACGCCAGTCCGTGCCGCACACATCCGCAGCGCGACGTCGTCACGCTCGACGTGGCGATGCCAGACCTGGCGGCGCGCGCAGCTACAGTTTCTTCAACGAGACGACCGCACTACCCTTGTTGTTGAAGTAGAATCGATACAACAGCCAAGGAAACAGGATGGACGTGTCGTTGACGTAGACGAACACCTCCCCATCGCTGCGGGCCGTGAACCTGGCTGTCCAGCGGCGGCTGCCGGGCGTTTCCTGCTGGAAAGCCGGGAGATGCTCCTCAAGCCCGGTGCTGCCCACCCGCACGATCGGCGCGAACCAGTTCGACCAGATCAGACGCTTGAATGGTATCCCGGGTAGCTGGGTCCAGGTGCCGTAACCGAAGCCGGCCGGAGTCGCAGGGATGCCGCCGTCGCTCCATGCCTCCCCGACGTCGAGCACGATCTGATAGGTCTCGCCCTGCGCCACGGTCAGCGCCGTCGGATAGCAATGGTGCCGCGTCTCGAACACTGGCCGGATGCTTCCACCAGGGTATGCGCCGATCTCTGTCTGCTCGACCTCGGTCGGCCTCAACGTCTCCTTGCAGAACAGCCCGGCCGTATTGGCCGCGCCGAACCCCAGCCACCAGAACAGCCAGAACATGATGGCGAACGGGAAGATCCACGTTTTGAGGAGATAGAAACCGGCAACATACCAGCCCTGGCGGCGCAGCGAATAGACCGTCGCGCGCCAGCCGGTCACCGGCGTGTGCCGTGACAGATCGTTCCAGGCGATGCGTGCGGTATCGCGGATCTTCTGCTGAAGCGAGGTGCCCCACGACGTCAAGCCGAGCGCCACAGCTACCCCGATCAAAAGGAAACCGGGCGAATCCCGAAACGCGACGAACCAGGGGTCGAGAAATTTTGGCAGGAACGCAGCGGCCGCGTTGACCGCCGGATCGCCCACCACATGCAGCGGAACATAGAGGAAGCGCGGCCAATAGATGACGGCGTATGGGATCGCCGCGACGAACAGCAGCGCGAACATGGTGACGAAATAGACCACGCGGCGCAGCCACACCCAGTTCCAGACGTCATCCTGGACGCGTATCCGCGCGCGTCCCTGATCGCACGGATGCAGACCATCGGCTGATGTGCCCGAGTCGTCGGTCACGCGGTAGCTGGCCGGCACGACGACCGGTGCATAATGATCGGTGCCCGACCGGATGCGTTCGAACACGGTGTGGTGGATGACAGGCTTCACCGGCGGCAACGGCGGCTGTGGCAGGCTCGGATGCAGATCGCCGGCCAGAAGCTCCGTCTGCGGCTTGAACGGCGAATGCAGCAGCCATTTCATGCGCCTGATATCGTAACGCAGCGAGAGCTTGTACGGCGGCGCGTCGTAGATCTCTCGCAGATTGCGCGGCTTGTAGCGGTAGTAGGCCGCAAGCCCCTTGCGGGAGTCGTTGAGCTTATCGAGCGGATCGATCTCGGGGTCGTAGAGCAGGCTGCGCCGCTCGTCGAGATAGACGAGACCATAGGCCTGAGCCCGGTCCAGCATCCAGTCGAGCGTCACATAGGACAGACCATCCTGCGGATAGCCGCCGCCGATGTCGGAGTGCACGCCGGTGAACCACACCTGGCTGATGCGCTCGCGGTCACTGGCCGGCAGATCGGTGCGCAGATGCGGCGGCGGGTCGGCGCGTTTCGCGGCCTCGCTGCGTGGATCGTGATCGATGCCGAACAGCCAGTCCTTCTTGTCACTCCGGCCGGGCACCGCCTCGTCACGCCCCCACACGTAGCGCTCGTCCCAGATCACCGGGCGGAACGCATCGCGCTCCTCCTCGATCGCGAGCGCATGGCAGGCGCGATGGACCTTCGAGCTCATGAATTGGTCTGGCATCGACAGCGGCCAGATCCAATAATCGATGGCACGGGTCATCTCCTCGATCGGACCGCCATAGGCGTCGACCGTGTCCCAGATGCCGACGAAATGGATGCTCTCCACCTGAATGGGCGGCGGCTCGGGGGGCAGGTTACGCCAGCTGCGCAGCTTGCGGATTCCCCAATCGCGGATCCCGCGGAGATCGAGGCCGATCCTGCCGAGATAGCGGAGGATGCCGCTGTTGTAGCGCCGGCGGTAGCGGCGATAGGCATCGGCGGCGAACCGTGCCAGATCAGCGTCATTGTTGTTGTAGGGAACGAGCCCCTGCCCCGCGATCATCGCCGCCACGATGCGGATCGTGAAAGCGCCGCGGCTGAAGCCGAAGCAGTAGATGCGATCGCCAGGCCGGTAGTTGCGGCAGCAGAAGCTATAGAGCGCAATGACGTTGCGCTTCAGGCCGAAGCCAAAGATGCCGCCGAGCGCCGCGAACAGCTTGAACGACGAGGTGCCGACGCCGTCGTCGTAGAACGCGATCTGCCGGCTGGGATCGCGCAGATCGAGCAGTTGGAACAGCCGCCAGACATTCGTCTTGAACAAGGCCTTGGCACTGTTGCCGGTCCCATCCGACAGCAGCACGATGTTTCTCGCAGCAGAGTTGGACATGAGGCCCCCCGACCAGAATGCCGGAGCGGAGCTTGGGACCCAATTGTAATAAAAGCAAGGCGCAATCCCCGCGCGAGCGACTTGGGCTGCTCGGCCTGTCAGATTGCTCTCGGGATCGCAGCAGCGACCGTCTCCGCGCAGCTCGCATCACCCAGAAATGATCGAGAGAGACCCTCATCCAGTTGTCGTGCGAGAGGACGTCGACCTCTGATCCTTCGACATCGCGCCAGCGTGGTCTTATGCAGGCCGCTCCTTTGCGCGTGCGAGACCCGGATATGATCGAGACGACGACCGCCTATGATCCCCTGCTGCGATGGATTCACTGGGCCACCGCCCTGCTCTTCATCGCGGCCATGCTGATCGGCCTGTATTGCGGGCTGCAGCCGGCGGGGACGTCGCCACGGCGCGAGCTCCTGGAAATCCACAAGTCGCTCGGCATCACGCTGTTTCTGCTGGCGATCGCCCGGCTGATCGTGCGGGCCCGCACCAGCGCCCCGCCCGCACCCGCGGCGTTCGGTCCGGTTGTCCGCGCGCTGTCGCAGCTCAATCACTGGGCGCTCTATGCCGTGCTGCTGGTGATGCCGGTGACCGGCTACATGTTCTCGTCGGCCGGCGGCTATTCGCTGCGTTATTTCGGAACCTTCAGCTGGCCGCGGCTGTTCGCCGGCGACAAGGCGATCGCCCATGCCGGCGAGGTCACGCACGATACGCTGGCCTATCTGGTCTATCTCGTGGTCGGCCTGCACATCGCGGCCACGCTCTGGCACGCGTTCGTCAAGAAGGACGAGACCTTGGCCCGGATGTGGCCGCGGCGGTGAGCGTAGGCGCGTCGCATCTCGTCGTAGAATGATCACTCTCGCCCGTCATGCTCATCGATCGACCGACAAGCATGAGACCCATTAGATCGGCTTCGCTGCCACGACGAGATCGCCGGCGCGCTGGTCCTGCTTCAGCAGCGCGGCCAATTCGCTCTCATCGAGCGTCTCCTTGACCAGCAGCCGGCGCGCGGCGCGCTCCAGGACGTCGCGCTTGTCCTGCAGCAGCTTGCGGGTGCGCTCGAGCGCTGCGGTCACGATGGTACGCACCTCGGCGTCGATCGCGTCGCCGGCCGCCTCGCCATAGTCGGCGCTGCGCGAGGCGCCCGGCGCCAGGAACGACTGGTTGTCGCGCTCATAGGCGACCGAGCCCAACTGCTCCGACATGCCGTAGCGCGTCACCATCGAGCGGGCGATGTCGGTGACGCGGCGGAGGTCGTCCGCGGCGCCCGTCGACAGATGGCCGTAGACCACGAGCTCCGCGGCGCGGCCGCCGAGCAGCACCGCCATCTTGTTCTCGAGCTCCTCGCGCGTCATCAGGAAGCGGTCCTCGGTCGGACGCTGGATGGTGTAGCCGAGCGCGCCGACGCCGCGCGGAATGATCGAGACCTTGTGCACGGGATCGGTGCCGGGCAGGCTCATCGCCACGATCGCATGCCCCATCTCGTGATAGGCGACGATCTCGCGCTCCTTCGGATTGAGCAGCCGGTTGCGCTTCTCGAGCCCTGCGACGATGCGCTCGATCGCGTTGTTGAAATCATCGAGCGTCACCTCGTTGGCGCCGCGCCGCGTCGCCAGCAGGGTGGCCTCGTTGACGAGGTTGGCGAGATCGGCGCCGGTGAAGCCCGGCGTCAGCGCCGCGACCTTCTCGGGATCGACGTCGGCGGCGAGCTTCGCCTTCTTCAGATGCACGTTGAGGATCTGGATGCGGCCAGGCTTGTCGGGACGGTCGACCAGCACTTGGCGGTCGAAGCGGCCGGCGCGCAGCAGCGCCGGATCGAGAATCTCCGGCCGGTTGGTCGCCGCGAGCAGCACGAGGCCGGTGGAGGAATCGAAGCCGTCGAGCTCGACCAGGAGCTGGTTGAGGGTCTGCTCCTTCTCGTCATGGCCGCCCGCGAACGGGCCCATGCCACGGGCGCGTCCGAGCGCATCGAGCTCGTCGATGAAGATGATCGCCGGCGCCTTGGCGCGCGCCTGCTCGAACAGGTCGCGCACGCGCGCCGCGCCGACGCCGACGAACATCTCGACGAACTCGGAGCCGGAGATCGAGAAGAACGGCACGCCGGCCTCGCCCGCGACGGCCTTGGCGAGCAAGGTCTTGCCGGTGCCGGGCGGGCCGACCAGCAGCACGCCCTTGGGCATGCGGCCGCCGAGCCGGCCATAGGATTTCGGATCTTTCAGGAAAGAAACGATCTCGCGCAATTCGTCCTTGGCCTCGTCGACGCCGGCGACATCCTCGAAGCGGACGCCGGTGTTGGATTCGACGTAGATCTTGGCCTTGCTCTTGCCGATCTGCATCAGGCCGCCGCCGAGCCCGCCGGCGCCGCCCATCATCCGCCGCGACAGCCAGTACCAGACGCCGAAGAACAGCGCGATCGGCATCACCAGCGAAAGAATGTCGCCGAGGATGTTGCTCTCGACCCGTCCGGTGAAGGTGACGTTGGCCTTGGCGAGCTCCTTGGCGAACTCCTGATCGACGCGGGTCGTCGCGAAGCGCGTCTGGCCGCCCGGAAGCGGCTCCTTCAGCGTGCCTTCCAGGTAGTTCTCGGAGACGCCGACCTCCTTCACCTTGCCGGCGTTGAGCAGATCCTGGAATTGGCTGTAGGGAATGACGGCGACCTGGCGATAGCTCGTCCACGCATTGTGGATCATCATCGCGACGAAGATCGCGACAACAGCGTACCAGAGATTGAAGCGGGTCTGCTTGGTCATGGGTCTCTCGATCGGTGATCAGTCGAAAACGGGCGGCCGCAACCTGCGGATCATCCGGCGCCGCCCTCAGGTGCGGTCCTGCGCTGCGGCCTTGGGCACGAACACCGCCACCGCGCGCGGCAGCACGGAGAAGCGCGCCGGCGTGAAGGTGACGAGCTCGCCGTCGGCATTGATCGGGCGCGGCCGCCGGGTGCGGATCTCGAATGATGTGTCGCGCGATGCGCGCACCTCCTGCCACAGGCCGTGGCGGCCCCTGCGGAAGTCATAGGCCATCGCCAAGAGCTTCCAGACGCGGCCGATCTCCAGCGAATAGAGATCGAGGTGGGAATCGTCGATCTCGGCACGGTGGTCGACCGCCATGCCGCCGCCGTAGTAGCGGCCATTGCCGACCGCGATCTGCAGCGTCTTGACGCGCACCGCGCCGTCGGACGACACGATCATCGCGCGGAACGGCCGGGCATTGGTCAGCACCTTCAGCGCCGTGACCGCATAGCCGAGCCGACCGAACCTGCGCTTGGTCTCCTTGGTCAGTTGACGCGCGAGCTCGGCGCTCAGGCCGAGGCTGGCGACGTTGAAGAACGGATGGCCGTTGACCTCGCCGAGATCGATCCGGCGGCGATGGCCGGCGGCGATCACGTCGACCGCGGCCTCCATGTCCTGGGGCAGGCCGAGCGTACGGGCAAGGTCGTTGGCGGTGCCGGCCGGAATGATGCCGAGCGGCAGGCCGGTCCTGACCAGCGCCGGCGCAGCCGCGTTCAGGCTGCCGTCTCCCCCAGCGACGACGACCGCCTCCGCGTCGTCGGCATGGGCCTCGATCCACGGCGCCACCTCGCGCGGACTATGCGGTGCCGAGATCACGAGATCATAGCCGGCCGCACTCAGCCGCGACACGGCAATGCCGGCCGCCTCGCCGCCGGAGCGGCTGCCGCGGTTGATGATCATCAGGAGGCGGCGCGTTGCCACGGCGGGGCGCGACGGCGGCGCCTTCGCGATCGATACCTGGTCACCCCCCGTGGTCACGATTGTCTCCCGTACACAAGATGCCAGCGCGCCTCGGCGCGCGGGTTCCATACAAAGTGGCGAGCAGGCACTCCGGTTCCATCACGATCCCGGCCCCAACCGGAGGATTCCGGAAGGCACGCGGATGACGATTGTCGGGATGGTGAGGTGAGGGGCGAGAGCCGCGAGGGCCGATAGCTACAAGCGACGCGTGTGGCCGCATCTCGTCAAACTCCTCCGCGCTCCAAAGCGCGCAATACCGTCAGCGGTATCGGTCATAAAAGAGAGTCCGACATCATAGTCCCGGGGACTATCAGAGGGGCCCGGATCTCCGGTCCTCTGGAATTAGTTGACCGACGCCCGCCTGCAAGACGCCTGCCGGGGTGGCAGACACTCTGTCGCACCTCGCCGTTCATCTTGCTGAACGTTGACGCAAACCGCGGGCTCTTGAAAACCGCGGGCTCTTGAAAACCAATCGGCACACACCTACGTCCGTCGCCTACCCCTGGTCCGGGCCCCTCTGGTGAAGCTGCCGGTGCGCTCACGATGTCGGACCTGACATCAATCTCACCGGCCTGATTAAGAGGACCCGTCGTGGAATTCCTGTTCATCGCGTTTGCCGGCAAGCCCGTCTGGATGTGGCTCGCCTTCCTCGCAATCGTGCTCGCCCTCCTCGTCTTCGACCTCGGCATCCTCCATCGCAAGACGCGCGAGATCTCGGTCCGCGAGAGCCTCGTCATGAGCGCCGTCTACATCATGCTCGCCCTGGCCTTCGGCGCCTGGGTGTGGTGGCAGCTCGGCGCCGAGGCCGGCACCGCCTATCTCACCGCCTTCACGATCGAGAAGGCGCTGGCGATGGACAACGTCTTCGTCATCGCCATGATCTTCAGCTATTTCGCGATCCCGCGCGCCTATCAGCACCGCGTGCTGTTCTGGGGCATCGTCGGCGTGATCGTGCTGCGCGCGATCATGATCGGCCTCGGCGCCGCGATCGTCGCCCAGGCGAGCTGGGTGCTGTATCTGTTCGCGCTGTTCCTGGTCGCGACCGGCGTCAAGATGCTGGTGTTCAAGGACAAGCCGCACGACGTCGGCGCCAATCCGGCGCTGGCCTGGATGCGCCGCCGCTTCGACGTCACCGACCGCCTGCACGAGGAGCGCTTCTTCGTGCGCCAGCACGACGCGCGCGGCAAGCCGACCTGGTTCATGACGCCGCTGTTCCTGGCGCTGATCCTGATCGAGTTCGCCGACGTCGTCTTCGCCGTCGACTCGGTGCCGGCGATCTTCGCGATCTCGACCGACCCGTTCGTGGTCTACACCTCGAACATCTTCGCGATCCTCGGCCTGCGCGCGCTTTATTTCGCGCTGGCCGCGATGGTCGATCGCTTCCAATATCTCAAGCTGGCGCTGGCGGCGGTGCTGATCTTCATCGGCTCGAAGATCTTCCTGGCCGACCTGCTCGGGCTGGAGAAGTTTCCGCCCGCCATTTCGCTCGGCATCACCTTCAGTCTGCTCGGCGCAGGTATCGCGTACTCGCTATGGAAGACGCGGCCTGCGGTCGAGCAGATGAAGTGAGGCCGATCAGAGGACATGAGGTTGCTGCGTGGCAATGAATGATGTCGTATCAGACGATGAGGACTCCGTGGCGCGGCGCCGTCACAACGGGCCGATCAGCCGCCGGCTGCTCGCGATCGCCCGCACGGTGCGGTCCGAGGAGCCGTCGATCGGCGAGTTGTTCGACCGGCTGGAGTCGGAAGGTCTCGGCCTGACCCTGCTGCTGCTGACCCTGCCGGCGCTGATCCCGTTGCCTGGCCCATTCGGCATGGTGTTCGGCACGTTTGTCGCGCTGGTCGCGTTGCAGATCCTGTTCGGCGCCGAGCGGCTATGGCTGCCCGAGCAGTTGCGCCGCCGGCCGGTGCCGCAGCGGCTGCTGCGCAAGATCATCCGCGCCGGGCTGGACTGGGCGGGCTATGCCGAACGCGGCCTGCGCGAGGACCGGCTGGTCTGGCTGACCGGCCGGCCGGCGCGGATGCTGCTCGCGCTGCCGCTGCTGCTGATGGCCGTCACCATCATCCTGCCGATCCCGATGGGCAACGTGATGCCGGCGCTGGCGCTGATCGCCGCCTCGATCGGCTTCATGGCCGGCGACGGCCTCGCGGTGCTGGTGTCGATCCTGATTGCAATGGCCGCTGTGGTGTGGACGGCCGTTCTGCTCTACACCGGCGCGGCGGCGGCCGATTATGCCGCAACTCTCCTGGCACGGCTTGCGGTGCAACTGCGGGCCATGCTGGAAAGCATCGGTGTCGATCTCGGCTTTGCCGCCGGCGTGACAACCGTGTTTGCAGTGGCAACCGGCATCGCCGCGCTGGCCCTCTGGGTGCAGGCGGTGCGCCACCGCCGCAGCCGGCGCGCATCCTACGATCCGGCGCAGGATCCCCGCGAGCGCTCCCGCGCGCTGGCGCGTCGCGGCCGCGGCCTCGTGGCCGCCGCGAGCATTGC
Organism: Bradyrhizobium sp. HKCCYLRH2060; assembly: GCF_051168135.1. Taxonomy (NCBI): domain Bacteria; kingdom Pseudomonadati; phylum Pseudomonadota; class Alphaproteobacteria; order Hyphomicrobiales; family Nitrobacteraceae; genus Bradyrhizobium; species Bradyrhizobium sp. HKCCYLRH2060. The sequence continues at coordinate 75,266 of NZ_JBNPUK010000004.1, read as the reverse complement.
GACCACCGCAGCCGCCGTCTTCGTCGCCACGCGCTTCATGCTCACCGGCTCGATCTGAAGTTCCCGCTGTGGCAGCGCGGCCGCGCGACGGTGCATTGCGGCTGCGACGGACATATCTCCGTGAGCGCCTGTCCGCGCAAGCGCGAGCACTTGTCATTGAAGCGGCAACAAAAAATGCGACCGGTAAGCGCCGGCGCGTCGCGTATCATCGACGCCCTGCGAGAAATGCCACTGTCCCTTTGGGCCGGCTGCAGCTATACGAGAGATGACTGTCACTAAACGGTTACAGAATCGACACATGCCCGATTCGAACGCACCGGCGTCGATCCACGGCGATGGCCATGCGGTCGGCGTGCGGGAGGGTGGCGAGTCGGCGAGCAGCGATCCCGGCGGCGCCGCCGACAGCTTGACTGCGCAGCACCTTGCCGATCATGCGGTCACGCAGGGTGATGCCACGGCGCCCAGCGTGGACGCCGCGGTGCCGTCCTTGCCGGATCCGGCGGCCGGCAGCGGCCACGAGATCGAGCTGAAGCTTCTCGTCCCACCCGATCAGCTCGCCGGCTTCAACAACGCGCCGGTCGTCATCGCGCATGCGCGCAACAAGGGCTCGCGCAAGCATCTGACCTCGGTCTACTACGACACGCCGAAGCGCACGCTGTGGAAGAACGGCTTCACCTTGCGGGTGCGCCAGAGCGGCTCGCGCTTCGTGCAGACCGTGAAGGCGCAGCACTGCGACGATCCGCTCAAGCGCGGCGAATGGGAGGCGAATGTGTCTTCGCTGGCGCCCGATCCGGCGCTGGCGGCCGCGCTGCTGCCGGAGGAGCTGCGCGCGACGCTGGCCGATGCAACGCTCGAAGCGGTGTTCACGGCCGACGTGCATCGCCATGCGCGCATGCTCGACGTGCCCGGCGCGACCATCGAGATCGCGTTCGACAGCGGCGTCATCAAGGCCGCCGAGCACAGCGAGATCGTGAGCGAGATCGAGCTGGAGCTCAAGAGCGGCAACCCCGCCGCCATCTACGAGATCGCACAGCGCATCGGCGATCACGGAGCGATCCGGCCTTCGATCCGCAGCAAGTCGGCGCGCGGTTTCGATCTCGCCACGGGCAAGGCTCCCGGCGCCGAGAAGCCGCGCAAGCCGTGCCTCGATCCAGCGGTGTCGCTGGACGAGAGCTTTGCGATCGTCCTGCGCGGCAGCCTGCATCATCTGTTGCAGGCGATGCCTGCGGCGGAGGACGGCCGTGATCCGGAAGGCGTGCATCAGTTGCGGGTGGCGCTGCGCCGCCTGCGCGCCGCGCTGCATCTGATGCGGCCGCTCGGGACCTCGGCGAGGCTCGACGGCCTCGAGGCGGATGCGCGCTGGCTGGCGCAGAGCCTCTCGGCAGCGCGCGACCTCGACGTTTTCCTGACCGATACGCTGCCCGAGATCGCCGAGGCCTGCCCGACGGTCGCAGGCTTCGACTCGCTCCGGGCGCTCGCCGAGCGGCGGCGCGAGCTCGCCTATCGCACGCTGCGCATCGCGATTGCCGAGCGCCGCTGCGCCGCTTTCGTGCTCGGCCTCGGCGAATGGATCGAGACCCGCGGCTGGCGCAACGACGTCTCCCCCGACGATCTCCGACGCCTCGCCGCGCCCGCGATCGATTTCGCCGGGCCCGTCCTGTCGGAGCGCCATCAGAAGGTGCTCAAGCGCGGTCGCCGCTTCAAGAAGCTGCCGGCCGAGCGCCGCCACCGGCTGCGTCTTGCGCTGAAGAAGCTGCGCTACAGCATCGACTTCCTGCTGCCGCTCTACGGCGCCAGCAAATCGGCGAAGAAATACGCGAGAACGCTCGCCGGCTTCCAGGAGCAGCTCGGCCACTACAACGACATGGCGGTCACCGCCGGCGTGATCGAGACCCTCGGCACCACCTCCACCGACGCGGCGATCGCGGCCGCCGCGATCACCGGCTGGCAGTCGCATGCCATGGCGGGCGTGGAGGAGCCGCTGCGCGAGGCGTGGCGCGCCTTCACCAAGGCGCCGACGCCGTGGGAGGCCGAGGAGGCGTGACGACCGGAGGCCGATGACGTCGGTTCATGGACCGCATTGATCTGGTTCAAGACATCCGGGCGAGAGATGTAGGAGCGTGATCCCATGAAGATATCCAGCGTGACGTGTCCTCATTGCCGTGCCGCCTACGAGATCGCGGAATCGACATCCGCGGTCGGCTCGGCCGGCCGGTTCGACTGCGGCGTCTGCGGGACGCCATTGGCGGCGTGGGACGAGCCGAAGCTGCGGGCCTTCCGGCTGGAGGTGCCGCCCGAGCACAAATACCCGCGCGTGCCGGCCCCCGCTCCGCTCGCCTGACTCCCGTTCCGAAATCCGGAACGACCGGCATGGTCGGTCGAGATGACCGCGCATCTGCGCATGGCACCATGGCCGGGCGCAACTTGCCTGGCTTTTTTGACCGGGTCATAGTCGGTGACAGCGCGGTGCTGCCGGCCGGTCTGGCCGCATCACTGCAGCGTCCCATTCCACTTCAGCGAGTCATCCGGTCCTCATGCCCATCCTCAACAGCATTGCCGCTCTCTCCGACGAAATGGCCGCCTGGCGCCACGATTTCCACGAACATCCCGAGCTGTTGTACGAGGTGCATCGCACCGCCGGCATCGTCGCCGACAAACTGCGCGAATTCGGCTGCGACGAGGTCGTGACCGGCATCGGCCGCACCGGCGTGGTCGGCGTGATCCGCGGCCGCAAGTCGGCCTCCGGCAAGACCATCGGCCTGCGCGCCGACATGGACGCGCTGCCGATCGAGGAGACCTCGGGCGTGCCCTACGCCTCGAAGACGCCGGGCCTGATGCATGCCTGCGGCCATGACGGCCACACCGCGATGCTGCTGGGTGCCGCCAAATATCTCGCCGAGACCCGCAATTTCGACGGCACGGCGATCGTCATCTTCCAGCCGGCCGAGGAAGGCGGCGCCGGCGGCAAGGCGATGGTCGACGACGGCCTGATGACGCGCTGGGGCATCCAGGAGGTCTACGGCATGCACAACATGCCGGGCGTCCCCGAAGGCCATTTCGAGATCTCGCCCGGACCGATGCTCGCCTCGGCCGACGCGATCCACATCAAGGTCACCGGCAAGGGTGGCCATGGCGGCGCCGGCCCGCACCGGGCGATCGACAGCATCCTGATCGCCTCGCAGATCGTCAACGCGCTGCAATCGATCGTCGCCCGCAACGTCGACCCATTGAAATCCGCCGTCATCTCGGTCTGCTCGATTCACGGCGGCACCACCTTCAACGTGATCCCCGAGACGGTCGAGATGCTCGGCACCGTGCGCACGCTCGATCCGGAGATCCGCGATCTCGTCGAGAAGCGGATCGTCGAGGTCACCGAAGCCACCGCGCGCGCCTATGGCGGCTCGGCGGAAGCGATCTACGAGCGCAAATATCCGGTGACGATGAACCACCCTGCGCAGGCGGCTTTCGCCGCCGACGTCGCCCGCGAGATCGCTGGCCAGGAGCGCGTCAACGACCGCGCCATTCCGCTGATGGGCGGCGAGGACTTCGCCTTCATGCTGGAGGCCCGCCCCGGTGCGTTCGTGTTCCTCGGAATGGGTCCCGGCAACGAGTGCCACCATCCGGCCTACCGCTTCAACGACAACATCCTCAGCGCCGGTGCGTCGTACTGGGTGAAGCTGGTCGAGAAGAGCATGCCGGCGAACTGATCGGCTGACGAAAACGTAAGGTGGGCAAAGCAGCCGCCGAAGGCGGCAGCGTGCCCACCGTCGCGCGGCATTCTCCGCGGCGAGATGGTGGGCACGGCGCCACCACGATCTCACGCGACGAAACAGCACGGCCGCGCCTTTGCCCACCCTACAGACTGGATTCCTTCGCTCGCAATGACGCCGGTGGTGGGCACCGGAAGCCCTCCAAGCTCCGACATCGCGAGCGCCAGCGAAGCGATCCAGGGGCGCAGTGCGCGAACCAGACTGGCGTGCGCTTCGAACTCCAAAGGAACAGTTCGCTCCCTATCGAAACGTCGCGCGCGGCCAGCGGCTAGGAGAAGGGCTCCCTCTCCGTCCGCGAGGCCCATATGCAGCGCAGCTCCGACCTCCTCCGAGACCTCGCCCTCCTGCTTCTGCTCTCCGCCCTGTGGGGCGCCTCCTACACCCTGATCAGGATCGGCGTCGAGACGATCCCGCCACTGACCCTGATCGCCGCGCGCACGCTGATTGCGGGGCTGCTGCTGGCCGCGATCATCCGCAGCCGCGGCCTCGCCTGGCCGCGCGAGCGCAGGATCTGGCAACGCTTTCTGATCCAGGCCGGCCTCAACAGCGTCGTTCCATTCACGCTCATCGCGTGGGCCGAGCGCACCATCGAGGCAGGCCTCGCCACGATCCTGAACGCGACCTCGCCGATCTTCACCTTCCTTCTGACCGCGCTGGTCACGCGCCACGAGCCCGTCACGCTGCGCAAGCTGATCGGCGTCGCGGCCGGCCTCGCCGGCACCAGCCTTATCGTCGGCGTCGAGGCGCTGCACGGGCTTGGCCAGCAATTATGGGCCCAGCTCGCGATCGTCGCCGCCACCATCTGCTATGCCGGCGCTGCGATCCTGGGCAAGAGCTTCAAGGGGCTCGATCCGATGCTGCCGGCCGCGGGATCGCTGCTGTCGGGCGCCGCGGTGCTGATACCAGTCGCGCTCGTCGTCGACCATCCATGGGCGCTGGCACCGTCGCTGCGCTCGGTGCTGGCGCTGACCGCGCTCGCGACCGTCTCGACCGCCGCCGCGATGGTGATCTATTTCCGCCTGGTGCAGACGCTCGGCTCGATCGGCGCGACCGCGCAATCCTATCTGCGGGTGCCGATCGGCGTTGCGATCGCCGTCGCCGGCCTCGGCGAGCACCTCGCGCCGACGGCGTGGATCGGGCTCGGCTGCATCATCATCGGCGTGCTCGCAATGACGATGCCGGTGCGCAAGGCGGTCACGAAAGATCGGGAAGCGTCGTAGCCCGCATGAGCGCAGCGACATGCGGGGACGGTTGCCCGGGGTCGCTTCGCTCGCCCGGGCTACGCGGAGCGAGCAAACCACGCCTCACCCGATCGCGATCGCGACCTTCCCGAGATGCGCGCCGCTCGCCATGTAGTGGAACGCCTCGCGTGCCTCGCTGAACGGAAACACGCGATCGACCACCGGCTTCACCTGATGCAGCGCCAGCGCGTTCGCCAGCGCCTGGAGATCATCGACCGCGCCGACCGTGACGCCCTGCAGCCGCTGCTGCTGCATCACCATCAGCGGCAGCCGCAGCTCCGAGGCCGGGGCGCCGGCAAGCACGCCGATGAAGGCGATGGTGCCGCCGATCCGGGTGGCGCGGATCGATTCGTTCAGCGTGCCGACGCCGCCGACCTCGACCACGAGATCGACGCCCTGCCCGGTGATCTCGCGCGCCTTCTTGCCCCAGTCCGGCACCTGCTTGTAGTTCAGCGTCACGTCGGCGCCGAGCGCCGCCAGCCGCGCGATCTTGGCCTCGCTCGACGACGTCGCGATCACCCGCGCGCCGGCCATCTTCGCAATCTGCAGCGCGAAGATCGAGACGCCGCCGCTGCCTTGCGTCAGCACGGTCTGGCCGGGCCCGATGCCGCCGAGCTTGATCACCGCACTCCAGGCGGTGACGCCGGCGCAGGGCAAGGTCGCAGCCTCGATGTCGGTGAGATGCGCCGGCGTCCGCACCAGCGCCTGCATCGGAAACACCCGATACTGCGTCAACGTGCCGTCGACGGCGCCGCCCAGCGCCGCGCGCATCTTCGCCTCGCTCGGCTCGCCGCCGGTCCAGCTCTCGAAGAAGCTGCCGATGACACGGTCGCCGGCCGCGAACGCCGCGACACCCTCACCGACCGCCTCGACCACGCCCGCGCCGTCGGACAGCGGCACCAGCGGAAATTTCTGCCGCGAGCCGTAGCCGCCCCTCACCGTGAGCAGGTCGCGATAGTTGATGCTCGCCGCCGTCAGCCGCACCAGCACCTCGCCTCTCCCCGGCTGCGGCACCGGCTTGTCGACCAGCGCCAGCGCATCGATTCCGCCGGGCCCCTGCAGCTCGTAACATTGCATCGGATGTCTCCCGCCCCTGCGGCGCCGCCTTGTTGTTCTGACGGGAATGGTGAAGCGTTTCGTGCCGGCGATCAAGCCGAGTGCGTTCCGCGCGACGGACAAACGACGCGGCCCTCAGTCATCGATCAGCGGGATCACGACATGGTTCAGCACATACTCCGTGATGGTGATCGAGAGCAGCAGCAATCCAGCCAGCAGCAGCATGTCGCGTCGTTCCATCGAACACATACGCGGCAGCGCTGCTGCGCGTTTCGCATCGCAGCCATGCCGCCCGCCGCGAGACATGCGACGCCTGCGAGGAACCGCACACCGACCGACGACACGCCGTCACATCGCCGCTTCGAACCTGATCCGGCAGACCAGACCTTCGTCGCGATAATCCTGCTCGATGCTGCCGCCGATCGCCGCAAGGCTCGCCCGGATCATGCGCGTGCCGAACCCCTCTTTCCCGGGCGGCTCGATCGGGTGCGGACCGAGTTCGCGCCAGGCCACGGTGCCCCGGCCGCCTTCCTGCGCGATCTGCAGCTCGAGCCGTCCGCCCGGGCCGCGCAGCGCGCCGTATTTGACGGCGTTGGTCGCGAGCTCGTGAAACACCAGCGCGAGGTTGCGCACCGCCTCCGGCCCCAGCGGCATGTCCGGCCCCTCGACCGTCACCGCGCCGGAGGCGCGATACGGCTGCAGCTCGACGTCGAGCAGCATGCGCAAGGTCATCAGGCGGTGATCCGACCAGGCCAGACTGTTGGCGCGCGCGACGGCATCGAGCCGCAGCGCGATCGCTTCTCCCTTGGCGCGATCCTCGCCCGACAGGCTCGATCTGACGATCGCCTGAAACAGCGCGAGCTGATTGTTCACGCGATGCCTCAGCTCGCCGAGCAGCAATTCGCGCGCATGCTCGCTGCGCTTCAGCTCGATCAGCGCGCCGCGACAGAGATGCGCAAGCCAGATGATCAGCGCCGCAGTGCTCAGGAACCCGACGAGGTTGACCGCCTCGGTATGATCAGGACGGTCGGTGAAGCCCACCAGCACCACCGTGGCCGAGAGCCAGGCGGCAAAAATGGCCGCGGGAATGCCGCCGAGAAGCGCGGCGAACACGACCGCGGGATAGAAGGTCGCGTAGGGCAGCGTCGCGCCGGCGAAATCCAACCCGATCCGGCCTGCGGTCGAAATCGCGACAGCAAACGTGGTGAGCAGAAACGTGGTCGCCGACCACTGTCTGCCCCGACCGATCCAATCTGAGAAACGCTGACCCACTCGCACGACTGACCCCGAGCGCAACGTCTATCGCCCGACGCCGCCGGGAACAAGCTGAAGGAACTGCCACTCAGGTGCAAAAATTTTAGGAACTTTTGCAGCGTCGTTGCGTTCAGCCGTCCCTTTTACCATCGCCGGACCGCATCATGCCGCGCCGTGGGAGAAGCCACCATTCAATCGTGACAGACATGCGTCACTGCATAGCGTGAAGCGCGCTGCATCGGGGCTGCTCGAGGGCATCGGTGCTACTCCGCGTCGCGTCCGAGTAGCACGAATGCCGGACGTTGCACGATCAGTTCGTCGCAGGCCGCGCCGACGAACTGATTGGCGATGGTATCGGAGCGCTGCACGTAAGAGAGCTTGTATCCAGCGCCTCTTGTTGCGCTAATCCTAGCGGCTTGCCGCTGAGCGCCGCAGCGTCGATCATGCGACCATGACGACGAAATCGCGCGAGAGACTCTACGGTGCCGGCATCCGCATCGCGCAGGAGCAGGCCGCGCGCGCACGCAAGGAAGCGGATCGTCTGGCCTGCGACGCCTGGAACAAGCGCATGCTCGGCTACAAGGGACCGGCGCAGCCGTCGCCGCTGCTCGGCGATGCGCTGAACGCGGGCTACTACTATCTCGAAGTGCGCTGCCTCGGCTGCGACACCAATCAGACGGTCGCGCTCGACGTCATCAGGCGCGCCAAGACGACGCCGATCCATGAGCTCGAGCGCTACATGCGCTGCCAGGACTGTTCGCGGCTTCGCGGTCATCCCTACAAGCGCAGCGCGCTGGTGGCATTGCGCGAGACCAAGATCTCGGCCGCACATCCGGCCTCGACATGGTGGCCCGGTGAACGATAGACAGTCGAACCGCGCGCGTCGTGTGTCGCCTCTGATCCGCGGAGGTACTCCAATCAGGACCGAGCGCTGCACTCGCAAAAATACATCGACACCCGGAACAAACATGAAGATCCACCGTTCTGAACTGTTGCCGGCGCGGCAGGGAAGCGGAACATGTCAGAGTTTATGACCCAGCCGGACAAGCTGCGGGCCGACGCGGCAGAATGCGCCCTCATTCGTGATCTCGCCACCGACCGCGACAAGCGCGAGCTGTTCGCGCGCCTGGCCGAGCATCTGAGCATGCTCGCCGCCGAGGTCGAACGCGCGGCGCGCGCACCCGACAGCCACGCGGACGCCGGCCTTCGCTGAACCGCTCCCGCGACGACCTGCTCCGATTGCGCTCCGCTGCTGTCGCGGTGCTCGCCACACAATCGCGCAACTCCACTTCGCTATAGATCGGGATGATCCGCGATCGATTCGCGCAGCGAGCGATCACGCCCCTCTCAGCGCCACAGGTGCCGATCTTGCGACGTCTCCTCCCCCGCCTCGCCTGCCTCGTTCTGCCGCTTCTCCTCAGCTTCCCCGCCGCAGCCGCCGAGCTCGTCGGCCGCGTCAGCATCGTCGATGGCGACACGCTGGACATTCATGGCGAGCGCATTCGCCTGTGGGGCATCGACGCGCCCGAAAGCGCGCAGCTCTGCCGCGGCCGCGACCGCAGGCCATATCGTTGCGGCGCGCTGGCCGCCAACACGCTGGACGCGTTCACGCGCGGCAAGGTTCTGCGCTGCCTGCCGGTCGATGGCGATCGCTACGGCCGCATCGTCGCGCGCTGCGCAGCCGGCGCGACGGATCTCGGCCAGTTCATGGTGGCGCGCGGGCTCGCGGTCGAGGAGCCGCAATATTCGCGCGGCGTTTACACCGCCGATCAGCGCGCCGCCCGCCGCGCCGGCCGCGGCATCTGGTCGGGCCGCTTCACCGAGCCGCCGCTCTATCGCAGCTGCATGCATTCAGGTGGAACGACGGCGGTGTGCTCGGACGGCGGGATCGGCTGGCGTTGAGTGGCGCCGCCTTGTCCACCGGCACAACAGCTCAATTGCCACGCCTCGGCGTCTCGCTGTACGGTCGCGCACCGCAAGGACCAGGGCTGGACGAGGACGATGACAGAGACAAAGACGCGCGTGGCGATCCTGTTCGGTGGGCGCTCGGCGGAGCACGACGTCTCGCGCGCCTCGGCGGCCAACATTGTCCGCTCGCTCGATGCCGGCCGCTACGCCGTCACGCTGATCGGCATCACCACCGAGGGACGCTGGGTGCTGGCCGACGCCGCGAATGACGGCACAGCCGGGGCGCTGACCGTGCCCGCGGACGGCCCGCAGATCGTGCTGCTGCCGGCAGGCCAGGGCCGCGCGCTGGTCATCGGCGACGGGCCCCTGCGCGAGCTCGCCTTCGACGTCGTCTTCCCGGTGCTGCACGGTCCGAACGGCGAGGACGGCACCGTGCAGGGCGCGCTGGAGCTCGCCGATGTCGCCTATGTCGGCGGCCGCGTGATGGGATCGGCGGCGGCGATGGACAAGGACGTCGCCAAGCGCCTGCTGCGCGACGCCGGCCTGCCGATCGTGCCGTTCGTCACGATGACCGCCGCATCGGCGGTGAGCTATGAAGCGGCGGTCGCCGCGATGGGCTCGCCCGAGCTGTTCGTCAAGCCGGCCAATCTCGGCTCCTCGGTCGGCATCTCCAAGGCGCGCAACGAAGCGGAGTTCGACGCTGCCTGCCGCCTCGCGCTGCGCTTCGACGGCAAGATCCTGATCGAGCGCTGCATCAGCCCGGTGCGCGAGATCGAATGCGCCGTGCTCGAGCATCCCGACGGCAAGGTCGCCGCTTCCGAGCTCGGCGAGATCGTGCCCGCCGACAGCCACGGCTTCTATTCCTATGAAGCCAAGTACACCGACACATCCGGCGCCTCGCTGCACGTCCCGGCGCAGGTCGAACCTGCGCTCGCCGCGCGCATCCGCAAGATGGCCACCGAGGTGTTCGGCGTGCTCTGCTGCGAGAGTCTCGCGCGCGTCGACTTCTTCGTCCGCGGCGAGGAGGTCTATGTCAACGAGGTGAACACCCTGCCGGGCTTCACCAACATCAGCATGTACCCGAAGATGTGGGAGGCCACCGGCCTGCCCCAGCCGGCGCTGATGGATCGTCTGATCGCGCATGCGCTGGCGCGTCATGCGCGGCTGAGAGAATTGGCGTCGCAGCGCTGAGGAACGCTTCTGCGGCCGCCGCAGGTCAGCGCGGCGCCACCTTGACGCCGGCGGCGACCCGGTCGCTGGGATAGATGATCACGACATCGCCGCTGGCGACGCCGTCGGCCACGGCGGCGAACCGGCCCGAGCGCCGGATGAGCCGGACGGTGCGCAACTCGGCGCGCCCATCCTTCAGCGCAAACACCGACCAGTCGTCACCGCGCTTGAACAGCGCGCCGGTCGGAACGATGGTCGCATCCTCCTGCGTGAAGACGACGATCTGCGCATCGAGCTGATAGGCATCGCCGAGCCGCTGCCATTGCTCGGCCGGCGAGACGATGTCGATCAGCACGTTGACGCGCTGCTCCTCGACGCCGAGCGTGGAGATCTTCGTGAAGGCCGCCGGCTCGACCCGGCGAACCCGTCCCGACAGGCGGCCCGCCCCGCCCCAGCGATCGATCGTGACCTCGGCGCCGGGACGGATCTCGACCGCGTCGGTGCTCAGCACGTCGATGACCACTTCGAGATCACGGGGATCGCCGAGCTCGAGCAGCGCCGCGCCTGGCTGCACCGTCGTTTCGCTTTCCTGGGTCACCTTCAGCACCAGCCCGCCGACCGGTGCGGTCACGTTCCAGCTATCCGCGGGCGCGTCGGTATCCGTGTTGCTCCCGTAGCGCGCCAGCATCGCCCTGAGCTGGCTGAGCTCGTGCTCGGCGGCATGGTCGGCATATTCGGCGGCGCGCAGGTCACGTTCGGCAATCCGCATCGCGAGCTCGGCGCGCTCCCGCGCCTGCGCCGTCGCAGCGCCGCTGGCGGCCAGCGCCATGGTGCGCGCAAGATCAGCGCTCGCCTGCGCGCTCTGCGCCTGCGCCCGCGCCACCACCTCCTTGGCCCGCTCGACATTGGCTTCGGCCGCGCCGAGCTGCTCCTCGACCTCGCGGCGGGAGCGCGGATCGAGCAGCGGTGCCGGCGCCGGCGTGATGGTGGCGACGACGTCGTCGGCCTTGACCTGGTCGCCGGCCTTGAAGCGGATGCGCCCGAGACGGCCGGCGAGCGGCGCCGCCACGACGTAGCGCTGGCGCACCCGCGTCTTGCCGTCGTCATCGACGGTGGCAACGAACCGCCCTTTCGTCACCGCGGCCGTCTCCACCGGGACCGGACCCGGCATCACCATCCAGGCGATGATGCCGGCCGCGGCCAGAACGCTCGATACGATGACGACGCGGCGCAAAACGGGGGGCATGCTCATTCCCTGGTCTTGAGGGCCGCGACCAGATCGAGCCGATCCACCCTCCTGCGAACGATGATGGCGCTGATCGCGGCGCTGGCCAAGACCACCGCGGTCGCGATCAGGTAGGTCCGCGGCGCGATCACGCCCGGGATCTGAAAGCTCTCGCTGGAATGCAGCCGCGCGATCAGCCCGATGATGGCGTGCGACAGCACCAGGCCGAGCGGAATCCCGACCGCGATGTCCAGCGCGAACTCGCCGAACAGGATGCCCGCGACCTCGCCGCGGGTGAAGCCGAGCACGCGCAGGCTGGCGAGCTCCCAGGCGCGCTCCTGCAGGCTGATGCGGGCGCTGTTGTAGACCACGCCCACGGTGATGATCGCGGCGAAGCCGGTGAGGATGCCGGCGGTGACGAACACGAGGCCCGCGATCTTCTCGATGAAGGATGCGAGGGTGTAGGCCTTCATGGTGACGGATTCGATTTTCGGCATGCTCTTGAACCTCGCGCCGAGCGCGGCCAGCGCCGCCGGCTCGACATGGAGGCTCGCCGCCGAGATCACCGCGCCTTCGCCGGTGAAGCGGTTGAGCGTATCGATGTCCATGTAGGACGCCATCCCGATCGCCTCGTCGACGATGGCGCTCACCGGCAGGTCGCGCCGCCGGCGGTGGCCCTCCATCGCCTCCACCGTCACGATCTGCCCCGCGCTCAGCGCCAGGCGCTCGGCGAGGCGTCGGGTCAGCGTGATGCCGTCGGGCGCCGCGACGATCGGACGACGTGCGGAATCGTGCGGTCGGCGCAGCTCGTCGGTGGCCGCCAGTCCGATCACCGAGGTGAGGTAGCTCTGGTGCCCGGCCCGCAGCCGCACCGGAACGATGCGCTGGCCTTCGATCGCGAGCACGCCGGGCTGGCGCGCCAGGTCACGCAGGATCGCGCGGTCCATCGGATGGATGAACGTGATCGTGGCGTTGCCGCGCTCGACCAGGTTGAACTGCAGCTCGATCATCTCGCCGATGGCGTCGCGCCAGAAGATCCCGAGCACCATCATCGGCACCGCGAAGGCGATGCCGATGATGGTGAACAGCGAACGGAACGGCCGCCCCGCGACGTTGCGCAGCATCATCATCCGCCGCGCGCCGAACGCCGTGCCGGGCACGATGCGCTCGATCCAGGAGCGGCGGAACCCCAGCGGCATCGCGGGCCGCATCGCCTCTGCCGGCGCAAGGCCGACGACCTCCTGAAGCGCCGTGACCACGCCGAGCGCGCCCGCCGCGACGCTGATCGCGACGCCGGCCACCGCCGCCCAGGGCGCCAGCCGGAATGGCAGCTCGGGCAGACGGAAGAATCCCTGATAGCTCGATATCATGGCATGGCCGAAGCCGACGCCGCCGGCGATGCCGAGCGCCGATCCGATCAGCACGATCACCAGCATCAGCTTGAGATAATGGAAGGTGAGCCGCAGCGTCGGAAAGCCGAGCGCCTTCAGCGCCGCGATCTGCTCGCGCTGCGCGGCGACCAGCCGCCCGAGCGCGCCGTTGAGCAGGAATGTGGCGACACCGAAGAAGATGATGGGGATGGTGATCGACATCACCTTCTGCTGGTTCAACTCGTCCTCGAGAAAGCGGTTCGACGGCTGGTCGCGCCGCGCGATCGCGCCGATCGAGCCATAGGGCTCGAGCAGCCGGTCGAGCTCCTCGATCACGGGCTTGGGATCGACGCCCGGGGCGAGCGCGATCACGGCGTCGTTGAACGCCCCTTTCATATCGAAGGCGGCCTCGGCCGCGCTCCGGTCGACCCACAGGATGGCGTAGAGACGATCGTCGGGGATCGGCAATCCCGGCTTCACCGCGTAGACATATTCCGGCGACAAGGCGATGCCGGAGACCCGGAAGCCCTGCACGCGGCCATTGAGCAGCACGCGGATGTCGTCGCCCGGATTGACGCCATTGGCCTCGGCAAACGCCTCATTGACCGCGGCGCTGCGCGCGGTCCCCGGCTCGGGCGCCGTGCCGCGCCGCAGATGCAAACGCGCCAGCGCTTCGTCGCCCGCGCGGCTCAGCGACACCAGGCGCGCCGAGACCGGCTGCGACGCCGCCGGCCAGTCGACGATCACCTCGCGCACGATGCGCGGCTCGACCGCGACCACGCCGGCGATGGAGCTCAGTCGCGGCACCAGCGCCAGCGGCGCCCGCTTCAGCGTGACGAAGATCTGCGGAAACCGGCCATCGGCATAGAACTGCTCGCAGCCGTCGCGCAGGGACAGATAGGTCGAGACCGAGCCTGCGAACACCGCGACGCCGGCCGCCACCAGCAGCGCGATCGTGATCACCTGCCCGCGCATCGCACCGATGTCGCGCCACAGCTTGCGGTCCAGCAGGCTCACCAATGCACCTCCTCGGCCGACAGCCGCCGTGCATTGCGCTCCTCGCCGACGATGCGCCCGCCGCCGAGCCGCAGCACGCGATCGGCCATGCCGGCGATCGCCGCATTGTGCGTGATGATGATCGTGGTCGTCCCGAGCTGCGCGTTGGCGCGCGCGATCGCGGCGAGCACCACCTTCCCGGTCTCGTAGTCCAGGGCGCCGGTCGGCTCGTCGCACAACAGCACGTCGGGCGCCTTGACCATGGCGCGGGCCACCGCGACGCGCTGCTGCTCGCCTCCGGAGAGCTGCGAGGGAAAGTGGTCGATCCGCCGCTCGAGCCCGACGAGCTTGAGCACCTCGCGCGGATCGAGCGGCCTGTCGGCAATCTCGGTGACCAGCGCGACGTTCTCGAGCACCGTCAGACTCGGGATCAGGTTGTAGAACTGGAACACGAAGCCGACATGTTCGCGCCGGTAGCGCGTCAGCTCGGCATCGCCGGCGCCGACCAGTTGATGATCGCGCCACTGCGCCTCGCCCGAGGTCGGGCTGTCCAGCCCGCCGAGAATGTTGAGCAAGGTCGACTTGCCGGATCCCGAGGGGCCGAGCAGCACCACGAACTCGCCCTCGTAGATGTCGAGATCGACGTCGCGCAACGCATGCACCTCGACCTCGCCCATGCGGTAGGTCTTGGAGAGCTTGCGGGCGCGAAACACGGGTGCGGCACCCGGATGCTCCGGACGCGCGGCAGCGCTCGCGTCGTTGATCGTGGTCGGACTCATGAGGCCGCAGTTCCTGTCCGGCGAAGGCCTACGCAGAACGCCCGAGACACCTCCATGCCATCGAGGCCGGACGACTTCATAGCCCACAATCGGTCAGCAGCCGTCTTTGCCGGTTGATGCATATCAAGCGACCGACATCATCGGGGCGCGTCACACACATCTGCTCACGTCCATCCCAACGTCGAGACCTCGTAGATCAGCACGGCGGCCCCGAGACAGCGGCGCCAGGGATTGACGCCGCGCACGAGCTCATCGACGGCCCAGACGACGAGACCGGCCTTCACCAGACAATCCAGATTCGCGCCCGTCCGACCCGGCGGGTGCAAGGCCCAGCCCACGAGGCTTCCCACCAGCACGATCCACAGCGCCGGGTTCGGCATCTGGGCGATCGTGATCTCGCCGGTCGCGCGATTGCGGAAGAACCAGTTGAGAAAGCGCGACATCGTGCCGCCAGCCTGCCCGGTCACGCTCCGCGTCCCTCCTGCTTCCCACGCTGCAGGATGCGGCCCAGGCCGCGCGAGATCAATGGCCGCACGGGAAGAAACAGCCTGTAGCCGAACTCCAGGACCGCCAGCGCGCCCGGCAGCGAGGCCACACGCGCCGCCCAGCGCCAACGCGGCAGACGGCGCCAGATCTCGACGAACGCCGCAGCGCCCGAGAGCAGGCGCCCGTCACTGGCACGCACATGAAACCGCGCCATCGCCTGTTGCTGGGTCACGCCATCCGGCGTTTCCGCGCCTGGTTCGGAGACGTCGACGAAACACAGCGCACCCGCCTGATCGGTCCGGCCGTAATAGCCGATCTCCGCTCGACACAGCGGACAGGATCCATCGAAGTACACGGTCGACTGCGCACGCTCTGGCGCCATGCGGATCTCCTCCAAAACACCCGCTCCAACCTCAGATCCCTGAACGTCCGTGCCGGGGTTTTGGGTCTGTGGCTGGTTGGATTTCGGTCGGAGGATTTCGGTGACGGTCTTGGGCCGTCACCGAAACGACCACGCTCCCAAGTCTCGCATCCCGCGTGGTAAACTCACCGCGGCGGCATCTTCTCGAATTTCGGCAGCGCCGGATCGAGGTGATCCCAGGGATGTCCGGCGGCGGTCCACGACACCAGTTGCGGCCGGTAGCGGCTGGGATCGTCGAGGCTTGCGGGCGTGACGATGAACACATCGGGCATCGCCGGAAACGTCAGGTGCATCGACGAGCCGCAGGTCTGGCAGAACGCCCGCCGCTTCACCGTACCGCCATCGCCGATGGTCTGGAAATGCGACACCTCGCCGTCGACCTTCACCTCCGCCGCGACGAAGGTCAGGTGCGACTGATGGCCGGTGCCGCTGTCGCGCTGGCATTGCCGGCATTGGCAATCCAGCATGACCGCCGGCTCGCCCTTGATCTCGTAACGCACCGCCCCGCAGGCGCAGCCCCCGACATAGGAATTGGTCATGTTGCTCTCCTCAGTGCGACCGCTGCGGTGACGCCTGCTCGGCGGCGACCTGATCGAGCTTCTTGACGACGGTCTTCCAGCCCTCGCCCATCTTGCGATACGCCGTCTCGTTGGCCGGCAGCACGAAGCCGGAATGCACGAGGCGAAGGCGCGTGCCCGTGTCCGCTCTGGACAGGCTGAAGGTGACCACCGTCTCCAGCTTCGCGCCGTAGCCGACATTGCTGTCATGGCCGCCCCTCCACGCGTAGGACAGCCGCTCGTTCGGCACGACCTCCAGCACCTCGCAGTGGATGGTGCCGTCCCATTGGCCCGCCGGCGTGGTCTGAAAGGTGAAGCGATTGCCGATGACGGGCTCAAAACCCTTGGGCGCCATCAGCCAGCGGCCGATCAGCTCGCCATTGGTCAGGGCTTTCCAGATGACCTCCGGCGCATGCGGGAAGATGTCCTCGACGACAATGGCCTGCGTGTCCGCGTTCACGGCCTGGTTCATGGATCGATGTCCTTCAGCAGTTTTTTCAGATTGGCGAAGCGGTCGCGCCAGAACACGCCGTAATGGCTCATCCAGTCGGCCAGCGGCTCCAGGCCGCGTGGCTCGGCGCGGTAATAGACCTTGCGGCCCTCGGGGCGCTCGCAGACCAGGCCGGCCTGCTTCAGGGATTTCAGATGCTGCGAGATGGCGCCCTGCGTGACAGTGCTGCCGCGCGTGAGCTCGACGACGGTGATCTCGTCGGCCGCGACGATGCGCTCGAACACCGCGCGCCGGGTGGGATCGGCCAGCGCGCGCATGACGGCCGTGATGGGTTCAGACTGGATCATGCGAAAGCAATAGCAGCAACTAATCAATTAGTCAACACTAATGTTATACGTGACGCCAATCGCGGCTCGTATGCTCCCGCTGGACGGCGCCGCCAGAAAATCCGAATTTTTATCTTCCGTTTTTCGGAATTCAATGCTATGGTATCGCGTCCCGCTCCGATTGAGGGGCGCATCGCGATCGTCACGAGCGTTGGGTGCGGGATGCGGTGGGCGTATCGGGTTGCAGCGTGAGCGATCATGCCGACGAACGATCCGATGCGTACGGCGAAGTCGTGTGGTCCTGGCATCCCGGTGCTGATGCCAAGCTGGCGCTGCAAGTTCGACGAGCGCGCTGGCGACGGGGGCAAGAAAGCCGATCCCCGGGGAGATCACGTATAAGCCGTTCAAACCATTGCGCGGGGAAGGCCGGGATGATCCGGCCCGTACCTGTGGTTCCTGCCGCCTGCATTTTTTTCGCAGGCGGGCCATGGGTGCGACCGGCACCCGGCCTTTCCCGCGCCCTCATTGTTAGGAGGGCGACCAGATGAGCAACACTCGGACGCGAAAGCGGGTGCGAGAATGAGAATGCATGTTTTGCCCATGTCTCACCGCCGTCCTTGCGAGGAGCGCAGCGATTGATCTGCGCGACCCCACAACTGTCAACTATGTCCCCGAACACCCGTCAGCGACGTCTCCGGGCTGAACACTGCGCTCGCAATGTCGCTTTCATTTCCGCTGTCGTCCGGCAAGCTGCGGCAACGCGCAAGCGTTGGCGCGGCGCCGACCCGGGACCCCTACGCCGCGGCGGTTGTTTGAGGCACGCTGGAGCGGACGGCCTTGGCGCCAATTTCCGCCGGTGGTCATGGATCCCGGCGTTCGCCGGGAGGACATCGGTTTCTGGATGGCCAGCTTGGCCCACATGCGCGTTTTTGAACCTTCCCTTCTGCCGCTGGAACACACCCAAGCGCCTCACTGCCGCCAAACCCCGCAGAAAAACCGACTGAATCGCCCCTCCCATTCCGGTACACTCGCCGCGTGACCCATCGCCCTACGATTCTCGTGTTCGACTCCGGCCTCGGCGGCCTGTCCGTGCTGCGCGAGGTGGTGCGGGCGCGGCCTGACGCCCACTACGTCTATGTCGCCGACGACGCCTTCTTTCCCTACGGCCATCACAGCGAGCGGGCGCTGGTCGCCCGCGTGGTGCCGCTGATGGGCGAGCTGATCGCCGCGCACCGGCCCGACCTCGTCGTGATCGCCTGCAACACTGCCTCCGTGCAGACGCTGGCGCCGCTGCGGGCCGCCTACCCCACGCCCTTCGTCGGCACCGTGCCGGCGATCAAGCCGGCCTGCGCGCAGTCAAAGACCAGGCGCGTCTCCGTGCTCGGCACCAAGGCGACCGTGCAGCGCGAATATACCCACGCGCTGATCCGCGATTTTGCGCAAGGCTGCAACCTCACCCTGGTCGGCTCGCCGGAGCTTGCGTCACTGGCGGAGGCCGCGCTCAGCGGAACGCAGGTCAGCGACGCGGCCATCGCCGCCGAGATCGCACCCTGCTTCGTGGGCGACGCCGCCGATCCCGCTGATCGCACCGACACGGTCGTGCTCGCTTGCACGCATTATCCGCTGCTGCTCGACCGGCTCGAACGCCTGGCGCCCTGGCCCGTCACCTGGATCGATCCGGCACCGGCGATCGCGCGCCGCGTCGTCGACCTGCTGGGCCCCCCGGCTGGCGACGCCGACGATGGCGGCGCCACCATGATCTTCACCTCGAACAAGCCACATCAGCTCGGCCGCGCGCTCACGCCCTATTTCGGCGGCCGCGTCCCGGCCTGACGGAGACCGCCGATGTCCGCACCGCCCCAACGGCTCAACCGCCTCAAGCAGGCCTGGCGCGACAAGCGGCCGACGTTCGGCGCCATCGCCACCATCCCGAGCATCCAGACCGTGCGCATCATGGCGCAACAGCTCGACTGGATCATCGTCGACCTCGAGCATGGGCCGATCGATCTCTCCACCGCGCACGCGATGATCACCGCCACCGCGGGCACGCCCTGCGTGCCGCTGGTGCGGATCGCCGCCAACGAGCCGCATCTGGCGAAGGCGCCGATGGACCTCGGCGCGCTCGGCATCAACTTCCCGATGATTTCGAGCCGAGCGGACGCCGAGAAGGCGGTGCGCAGCGTGCGCTACCCACCCCGCGGCGACCGCCTGTGGGGTCCGTTCCACGCGCCGTTCCACTGGAACGTGTCGATGGCGGATTACATGGCGACGGCCGATGACGACATGATCTGCATGGTCACGATCGAGCATGTCGAAGCGGTCGAGCGCATCGACGAGATCATGGCCACGCCCGGCATCGACATCGCGGTGATCGGCCCGGGCGATCTCGCGACCTCGATCAACAAGCGCGGGCAACTCGATGATCCCCTGGTGAAATCCCTCATCGCCCGCGCCGAGGCCGGCATCCTCAGATCGGGCGTGCCGATCGGCGGCGCCGCGCGCAGCGCCGATCAGGCCAATGCGATGATCGCGCGCGGCTACGTCGCGCTGGCGCTCGGCTTCGACTGGTCCCTGTTCCAGCGCGGCATTGCCGCGAGCTTCGAGGGGATCAAGCGCTGATTCAGGGCCGCTTCACGTTCCAAACGAAAAACAGGATTGGGGGAGAAGCCCATGACGAAGAAGACGATTTTGGGCACGTCGCTGGCCGTGCTCGGGCCGCTGGCCGCACCGGCGCCCTAGAGCGGCGCTTCCGTAACCCGGCCTGCGGTGTTAACAGCAGCCGCCGCCGGGGAGCCGGACCAGGCCAAGCACAACAAACGGGAGCGACAGGTTCAGGATGCGCGGAACGACCAGGCCGATTTCGCTGCACCGCCGTCTGATCATCGATCTGATGCATGCCTCGCGCGGCGTGCCGTTCGTGTCGCTGGCCCGGACGATCCAGATCGGTCCGCTGCTGGAGGCCCGCGCCGCGGCCGTCCACCCGCCCGGTTTCGCCGCGATCTTCGTCAAGGCGTTCGCCCTGGTCGCCCGTGACGAGCCGGTCCTGCGCACGCTCTACACCGGGTGGCCGCGGCGCTGCCTTTACGAGCTGCCGCGCAGCGTCGCCACCGTCACCATTGCCCGGGTCGAGAATGGCGAGGATTGCGTGCTGCCGCAGCGCGTCTCCGGGCCTGAGGCCATGTCGCTGGCCGAGATCGACGCCCTGATCCGCCAGGGCAAGGAGGCGCCGGTCGACGACGTCGCCATGTTCCGCAAGATCATGCGCGCGACCCGGCTGCCGCTGCCGCTGCGCCGGTTCGCCTGGTGGGTCGGGCTGAATTTCGGCCGCCAGCGCGCCAACTGGTTCGGCAATTTCTCCGTCACCAGCATCGCCGCCTGCGGAGGCGGCCAGTTGCACGCCCTGAGCCCGGGACCGTTCATCATCAATTACGACGTCGTCCAGCCCGACCAGACGATTCCCATCCTGATCCGCTGGGACCACCGGGTTACCGACGGCGCCATGATCGCCCGGACCGCGATCCGACTCGAGCAGGTGCTGAATGGCGAGATCGCAGCCGAGCTGAGGGCCTGCCCGGTTCCCGGGCGCAGTCCGGCGGAAGCCGACCTGGGATGCGAGGCGGGGCGGCGGAAAATGACCGTCCTGAAGGGGCCGAAAGGGTGATTTTGCCGGCAAAAGCGGCCGTTGCGGTTTGACAAGCCGGCAGTTTCTCGCCTAAGAACCCCCTGCTCGCGGGCCGCTTTCGGCCCGCGTTGCGTTTCGCGACCCGTGGCCTTCTCCCTTCATGCTTTGGGGAGGGGTCTGTCGGTGGACCGGATTTCCCGGACACACAGGAGGGCGCGTTTCCTCAAACCCGAACGAAAGACTTGAAGAGGACGCGATGACTAAGCGCAGTGAGGCGAAGTACAAGATCGATCGCCGCATGGGCCAGAACATCTGGGGCCGCCCGAAGAGCCCCGTCAACCGCAGGGAATACGGCCCCGGCCAGCACGGCCAGCGCCGCAAGGGCAAGCTGTCGGACTTCGGCGTGCAGCTGCGCGCCAAGCAGAAGCTGAAGGGCTACTACGCCAACATCTCCGAGCGCCAGTTCCACGGCATCTATGTCGAGGCCGGCCGTCTCAAGGGCGACACCGGCGAGAACCTGATCGGCATTCTCGAGCGCCGTCTCGACACCGTCGTGTTCCGCGCCAAGTTCGTGTCGACCATGTTCGCCGCGCGCCAGTTCATCAACCACGGCCACATCAAGGTGAACGGCCGCAAGGTCAACATCGCGAGCTACCAGGTCAAGCCGGGCGACGTGATCGAGGTCAAGGAAGCCTCGAAGCAGCTCGCCGTGGTGCTGGAAGCGAGCCAGCTCGCCGAGCGTGACGTGCCCGACTACATCGAGGCCGATCACGGCAAGATGACCGCGAAGTTCATCCGCATCCCGGCGCTGTCGGACGTGCCGTTCGCGGTGCAGATGGAGCCGCATCTGATCGTCGAGTTCTACTCGCGCTGATCTTGACGGAGCTCTGCTCCGATCACATCTGATAATCCGAAGGCCCTGGCACGCGCCGGGGCCTTTGTTTTTTAGGTTTCGGATCAGGCGAACCGATTCCCGAATGCCACACTTGCCACCGAATCGCCTCACCTGGGGCTGACAGCGAATCCGACCCGTGATTCACTGCCCGCAGTTGTAAAGTAGCGGGGCGTTCGCCATGGAGTTCAACAGGCGCAATATCATCTTCGGTGCGTTGCCGACCGATGCGGTCGGCGCCCCGCCTCTGCCGCCGTTGCGGGCGCCGCCGCTCACCGCTCCGCCGTTGCGCGCACGGACCTCCGGCGTCCGCTATCGCTTCAACGACGGCCTCTATCCCTCGACCGTCTTCGACATCCTCGAACGCTCCTGCTGGCACGTCCAGTCCGATGCGACAGCCCATGTGATCCGCCATGTCGGCACCGGGCTCACCTTTGCCGACGCGCAGCTTCGCCATGATCCCTATGCGCTCGAGCTCCTCCATTGCTTCGACGACTCGCGCGAGCTCACCGACGAATGGCACACCATGCTGGTGGGCTGGGCCGCGGTGAACATGGGCTGGAACGTCAAGCGGCAGCGCCCGGGCGCCGCGCTGCTGCTTTCACCGTCGCGGCAGAGCCCGCTCGAACCCTGGGTGTTCGACTGCACCGCGGCGCCGCCGCTGGTCGCCGAGCCGATCGAGAGCAAGCCGTTGCGGCGGCCGGACAT
The DNA here is from genome assembly GCF_051168135.1 of Bradyrhizobium sp. HKCCYLRH2060. Taxonomy (NCBI): domain Bacteria; kingdom Pseudomonadati; phylum Pseudomonadota; class Alphaproteobacteria; order Hyphomicrobiales; family Nitrobacteraceae; genus Bradyrhizobium; species Bradyrhizobium sp. HKCCYLRH2060. The sequence continues at coordinate 53,034 of NZ_JBNPUK010000004.1, read as the reverse complement.
CTGGCTCAACCCGCCGCGCGCGGCGTAGTCGAGGAGGCGTTTTGCGGGAGCGTTGCGAGTTGGGTAAGGTCGGGTCGTGATAAGCGAACGAGGACTGCCGATGTATTACACCCCGCCCCCGCGCGATCCCAAGGCGCCGCCCGTGCGCGTCAATCTGCTGTCGGACACGCAGACCCGCCCGACGCCCGCAATGCGCGAAGCCATGGCGCGGGCCGAGGTCGGCGACGAGCAGATCGGCGACGACCCGACCGTGCACGAGCTCACCGCCCGCGTCGCCGCCCTGCTCGGCAAGGAGGCGGCGGTGCTGATGCCGTCGGGCACGATGTGCAATGTCGCGGCGACCTTGGTGCATTGCCGGCCGGGCGACGAGATCCTGGCGCACGAGACCGCGCACATCATCTCGCGCGAGGGCGGCGCGCATGCGGCGCTCGGTGGTTTCCAGGTGACGCAGCTGAAGGGCCCCGACGGGCAGTTCACACCGGAGACCTTTCGCGCCGCGCTACATCCGCGCAGCCGCTACCAGCCGCCGCAGACCGTGGTCAGCGTCGAGCAGACCGCCAATATCGGCGGCGGCACGATCTGGAAGAAGGCTGATCTCGACGAGATCGTCGAGATCGCCAAGGCGAATGCAATGGCGACGCATATGGACGGCGCGCGGCTGCTCAACGCGACCGTCGCCACCGGCATTCCCGCGGCCGAGATGACCGCGGGCTGGGACTCGGCCTGGATCGATTTCTCCAAGGGACTGGGCGCGCCGATCGGCGGCGTGCTCGCCGGCAGCGCCGCCTTCATCGACGAGGTCTGGCGCTGGAAGCAGCGGCTCGGCGGCGCGATGCGCCAGGCCGGCGTCGTCGCGGCGGCCTGCATCTACGCGCTCGATCATCACGTCGGCCGGCTCGCCGAGGATCACGCCAATGCGCGGGCGCTGGCGCGCGGGCTGTCGCAGATCCAGGGCGTCGAGGTGCAGGAGCCCGAGACCAATCTGGTGTTCTTCAAGCCGGATGGCGCCGGCGTGTCAGGCGACAAGATGGTGAGTGAACTACGCAAGCGCGGCGTGCTGCTGGCGATGATGGACGGCCGCATCCGTGCCTGCACGCATCTCGACGTGTCAGCCGCTATGATTGAGGAAGCGATCGGCCATGTCAGGGAGATCGTGCGCGGCGCATGACGATCATGACGCGAGGGCTGCGTAAACCAGCCGGCCACACAGGCGGCCGCCGTTATCGCGGCGCCCCCTTGCGAGCGCGGCTCTCGATCGCCTTACTCAACGCCTCGTCGTGCAGCTCGGCGCTCGCCTCGGAGAAGCAGCAGAACACGATCTGCGACAGCGAGGTTTCGCCGCTGATGGCCTCGATCGTAGTGGCGACCGCAATCGAGGCGGCGCGATCAGCGGGAAAGCGAAAGATGCCGGTCGAGATTGCGGGAAAGGCGACGGAACACAGCAGGTGGTTGTGACACAGCTCAATCGAGCGGCGGTAGCACGAGGCCAGCAGCTCCGGCTCACCGCGGTCGCCGCCCTGCCAGACCGGGCCGACCGTGTGGATCACATGACGGGCGGGCAACCGGTAGCCCTTGGTGATCTTGGCCTCGCCAGTCTTGCAGCCATGGAGCATGCGGCATTCCATGACGAGGTCGGGTCCCGCCGCACGGTGGATCGCGCCGTCGACGCCACCACCGCCGAGCAGAGACGTGTTCGCGGCGTTGACGATGGCGTCAACGCCGAGCTTGGTGATGTCGGTGACGACGACCTCGAATCGGGTCGTGCCGATCTTTCGGACCGGGTAGCTCAGGCGGAGGCCGCCGTGCCGACCGGGATGCCCTTGTCGGTGAACAGCTGCTGCAGCTCGCCGCTCTGGAACATCTCGCGCACGATGTCGCAGCCGCCGACGAACTCGCCCTTCACGTAGAGCTGCGGAATCGTCGGCCAGTTCGAGAACGTCTTGATGCCGTTGCGCAGCTCGGCGGATTCGAGAACGTTGAGGCCCTTATAGCCGACGCCGACGTGGTCCAGGATCTGCACGACCTGGCCCGAAAATCCGCACTGCGGAAACTGCGGCGTCCCCTTCATGAACAGGACGACGTCGTTCGACTTCACTTCATTGTCAATGAATTGCTCAATGCTCATCTTCGCTTCCTCTAGGGCGCCTCAAGGAACGCCTGGGGCTCGGTCCGCGCTGATCGCCATCGGACGGATTTCGTCCGCGGCCGACCGTCACTTCTTTATATGTAGCGCAAACCGTTGTTCAACCAAAGTAAAATGCCGAGGATCGGCCCGCGACCCAGGCCCCCCGGCCGGACCATAGGCTGACGGCAGCAATATTATAGCCGCCACGAGGGTTTCATCCCGTAACCAAGCCCCTATTTAGGACGAACTGTCGAAAGGAACTTGTTCCGTCGAACATCGTTTTCTGCTGGCAAACGGAGACCCTCGTGACCAGTTCTGCCTCCGCTACGGCCTCCATCCCCGACACTGATACGCTTCAGACCGGGTCCGGCTCCCTCGCCGGGCGCCTGACCGAGGCGTACCTCGCCGTTCGGGGCGAGACCGAGCGGCGCGCGGCGCCGCTGAGCCCGGAGGATCAGGTCATCCAGTCGATGCCGGACGCCAGTCCGGCCAAATGGCATCGCGCCCATACGACCTGGTTTTTCGAGCAGTTCGTGCTGGGCGAGCAGTATCGGGAGTATACCCCTTTTCACCCCGATTACGCGTTCCTGTTCAATTCCTATTACGTCAGTGCCGGCCCGCGCCACACGCGGGGCGAGCGCGGCCTGATCACCCGGCCGGGCGTGGCCGACATCACGGCGTATCGGCAACACGTCGACGCGGCGATGGCGGACTTCCTGGGCAGCGCCGAGCCTGCCACATTGGCCGCTGTGACGCCGCTGGTGGAGGTCGGCCTCAATCACGAGCAGCAGCATCAGGAGCTGATGCTGACCGACATCCTGCACGCATTCGCGCAGAACCCGACGGCCCCGGCCTATGATCCATCCTGGACCTTTCCTGCCCCGGCAGGCCGGGGCGCGGATTGGATTCATCTCCCCGAGGGCATCCATACCGTCGGACACGCCGGTGATGGTTACCATTTCGACAATGAGGAGCCAGCCCATCGCGCGCTCGTCGGGCCGGTGGGCATCGCGCGCAATCTCGTCACCAATGCCGAGTGGCTCGCTTTCATGGATGACGGCGGCTACCGGACCGCCACGCTCTGGCTCATGGACGGCTTCGCCGCCGCCAGTCGCGAGGGCTGGCAGGCGCCCGGCCATTGGTACAAGGTCGAGGGCGAATGGCGCATCATGACGCTGGGAGGACTGCGGCCGGTCGATCCGGATGCACCCGTGTGCCACGTCAGCTACTATGAGGCCGACGCATTCGCACGCTGGCGCGGCAAGCATCTGCCGACCGAGATGGAGTGGGAGGTCGCCGCGCGCGGCAACCAGCTCAGCGACGCCTTCGGCATTGTCTGGCAGTGGACCCGCAGCGCCTACAGCCCCTATCCCGGCTATCGGGCCACGGAAGGCGCGCTCGGCGAGTACAACGGCAAGTTCATGGTCAATCAGCTGGTGCTGCGCGGCTCATCGCTCGCGACGCCGGCGGGCCACAGCCGCGTCACCTATCGCAACTTCTTCTATCCACATCATCGCTGGCAATTCACCGGGCTCCGGCTCGCGGACTACGCCTGAGCTATCAGCATTCGTTGCCCGACAGTCGCGCGTGTGCGCGTCCAGGAGAGTATCATGAACGTGCACGTCAACGCGCTGCTCGATGCCCATCTCCCCGACGACAAGACGTCGGCCTTTGCGACAGACGCAGTCGCAGGCCTCACCCAGCAGCCCAAGCAGCTATCGCCGAAATATTTCTACGACGCCGCCGGATCAGACCTGTTCGAGCAGATCACGCGCCTGCCGGAGTACTACCCGACGCGCACCGAGCTCGGCATCCTCAGGGATCGCGGCGCCGAGATCGCGGCGGTCATTCCCGACGATGCTGCGCTGATCGAGTTCGGCGCCGGCGCCACCACCAAGGTGCGGCTGCTGCTGGAAAGCTGCCGCTTCGCGGCCTACGTGCCGGTCGATATTTCCGGCGAGTTCCTGACCGCACAGGCCGACAGCCTCCGCCGCGACTTCCCGCAGCTGGCCGTGCACCCGGTCATCGCGGATTTCACCACGGCATTCAAACTGCCTGACGCCATCGAAGGCAAGCCGAAGGTCGGCTTCTTTCCGGGATCGACGATCGGCAATTTCGAGCCGCATGAGGCGTGCCGCTTCCTGCGCTCGGCACGCGAGATCCTGGGGACCGGCGCGCTGATGATCGTCGGGGTCGACCTGGAGAAGGACGAGCGCGTCCTGCATGCCGCCTACAATGACGCCGCCGGCGTGACTGCGCGTTTCAATCTCAATCTGCTGTTGCGGATCAACCGGGAGCTCGGTGGCAATTTCGACCTGTCCGCCTTCGTTCACCGCGCGATCTACAATCGCGAGCAGCACCGCATCGAGATGCATCTGGTTGCACGAAAGCCGCAGACCGTGCGGCTGCTCGGCACCACCCTCTCGTTCCGGGCCGGCGAGAGCATCCACACCGAGAACAGCTATAAATACAGCATCGAGCGCTTCGGCGCGCTGGCCCGCGGCTCCGGCTGGAAAGTCCAGACCGTGTGGACGGATGCGGAAAAAATGTTCTCGGTTCAGGCGCTCGTCGCCGAGGCGTGAGGCTCCGGCTTCGACCGCAGCGACAGCGTCTCCCACAGCGCGACGATCGCCAGCAGCGCGCTCGTCAGCGCTGATAGCACGAGCGGCGACAGTTCGGTCGCGAACCAGCCGAGCCCGATCAGCGCCAGCAGGCCAGCGCCGTGCGACAGCTGCAGGAAGCCGCGGATGTTGAACTTGAAGAGGATGGTCCCGAGCAGAAACACGAACGGACCGCCGATCGTTGTCGCCGCCGTATTCAGGTCGGTATGCCCGAGGGGGTGCTTCAGGATGATCTCGTCCGATACCGCCGAAACGATGATGCCGGCGACGATCGGCATGTGCAGGTAGGTGTAGGCCGAGCGCGCCATAAGCCCGGATTGCGCCGACTGCGAAATCACCTCCGATCCCGCCTCAGCGCCGCGGTTGAAATACACCGCCCACATCGCCACCGTGCCGATGAAGGCACTGGCAAAGGCGGCAATGTTGGCTCCGGTCCAGTCGAGCTCGGCAAAGGTCGCGCCGGTGACGACGATGGATTCGCCGAGCGCGATGATGATGAACAGCGCACAGCGCTCCGCCATGTGGCCGCCTTCGACCATCCAGTCCTCGACGGTGGATGCACCCAGCCCGGGGACCCAGAAGCGGACGGCCGGCGACACATATTCCAGGGTGAGCGCCGCCCCCCATAGCCCCATCCGCGCCGGGCCCTCGGCAAGGCCGCCGAGCAGCCAGAGCACGGCGGAGGCACTGAGCCAGGAGAGAATGCGGGCGGCGTTGCGACGGACGGCCAATCGCTGCGGCGGCGTCGCGGTCAGCCAGAACGCGGTCCGGCCGACCTGCATGGCGGCGTAGGCCATGGCGAACCACAGGCCGCGGTCCTCGAACGCCCGCGGGATCGACATCGACAGAACGAGGCCCGCCAGCATCAGCGCGAACAAGAGACCTCGGACGAGCGCCTTCTCGGGATCGAGCCAGTTGGTCACCCAGGCGGTGTAGACCCACACCCACCAGACCGCGAGAAACAGAACGGCCGTCTGGGCGGCGCCGAGCGGCGAGAAATGGCCGATCAGATAGTGCGAGATCTGCGTGACCGCGTAGACGAAGACGAGATCGAAGAACAGCTCGACGAAGGTGACCCGACTGTGCCGGTTCGGCTCGATGACGCGAAACAGCGCACCACGCGGATTGTCCACCGCCATCTCCCCCGGATGCGTGCTGCGCGATCTGCCCCTGAATGGTCAGCGCTGGTCCGGCACCCCGGTCTGCAGCGCCAGAGCATGCAGCACGTCACCCATCTGGCCGCGCAGCGATTGATAGACGAGCTGGTGCTGCTGCACGCGGGATTTGCCGCGGAACGATTCCGAGATCACCGTCGCGGCGTAGTGGTCGCCGTCGCCAGCGAGATCGCGAATCGTCACCTGGGCGTCAGGGATGGCAGACTTGATCATCTGCTCGATATCGTGGGCATCCATGGGCATCCCGGTGCATCTCCTTGTGTCGGGCCGGCGCCGCATCCCGTAGACGATGTAGCCCGCAGGGCCCGCGGCTTGGCTGCAGCTCCCATCAGTGGCCCGCCGAGCACGGCGAATCAAGGCATTCTCGCGGGACCGTGATAGTGAAATCTAGCGCGAACCGCTTTCGAGGTCACGCGCGGAACCACTATATACCGGGATCAGACGAGATACGTCGGACTGGGTGACGCACCCAAAAGGCCGAATCGGGAGGACGACGACATGAAGCTTCCAGGACCGGATCATCCGATCACCGTCACCCCCAACCCAAAACGCGTACGGGTGATCGCCGACGGCGTCGTGATTGCCGACACGACCCGCGCGTTGACGCTGAAGGAAGCGAGCTACCCCGCGGTTCAATACGTGCCGCGGGCCGACGCCAACATGGCGGCCTTGCAGAAGACTGATCGTGTCACCCATTGTCCGTACAAGGGGGATGCGAGCTATTTCAGCGTCGTCGCCAACGGCAAGACATTGGACAATGCGATCTGGAGCTACGAGGCGCCCTTCCCGGCGATGACCGAGATCTCGGGCCACCTGGCGTTCTATCCGGACAAGGTGCGGATCGAGGAGGTCGCAGCTGATTGAACCCGGTGACAGCCCGCCGCGCGGCGGGCGCGAGGCGATACCGGCGCGGCGGTTGTTTCGATCACTGACCTGATGGCGTGCTACACTCTGAAAATCGTAAGCCCGAGAATCAGGAGCACGAGGAAGATCACCAGGAAGATATAGAACAGGATCCGCGCAATGTCGGCGGAAGCTGCCGAGATGCCGGTGAAGCCGAGAATACCGGCCACCACCGAGATCACGAAGAACAGCAGCGCCCATTTGAGAAGTGTCACGGTATGGTCCTCCGGTTCTGCGCCGTGCCGGCGCGGCGCCTCACTAACGATGAGGCGGGGAACCGGTTCCTTCGGCCATCGGTCCCGGCGCCGAAGAAATGCGCAACCCACGACCGTCCCGGCCGTAACTTCATAGGTCGTCGGTTCGTAAGGATATCGGGAGCGGAAATCGGCATGTGTGAGAAACCGGCTTGCGGACCGCGGCACTTGCTGATTTGCAGCACCAAAGACGACATCTGGTAGTCCGGCGCCGTCATTCGCCCGCTTGCGGGCGACTCCAGCGAATGACGGTGCCATAGGTCACACGAGCTCATCCACTCATTCCGGCTCGCGCAGCCTTGGACGACGTTTGCATGACGCCCCGCGGCGAGGGGGATGCGAACGTCCCATCCGCTGCACGGGCCGGGCAGCAGCGACGCCGGGGGGCGTATGGTCATATCGGTTACACAATCGGCGGCGGCCGCGAAGATCGAGCTTCAGGCCCGCCCGCGCGCCCGGGCGCGCAACGCCGCGCTCGATCACGCCCGGACATTCCTGACGCTGGTGGTGCTGCTCCACCACGCCGTGATTCCCTATACCTATTTCGGGCACACCGATCCGACGTTCTTCCTCGGCTTCGATGCCATCGTGCTGGCCACCGACAGCTTCTTCATGGCCATGTTCTTCTTTCTGTCGGGCCTGTTCGTGTGGTCGGGCCTTGCTCACAAGTCGACGCTGCAGTTCCTGCGTGACCGGCTATTGCGCCTTGGCCTGCCGTTCGCCATCGCAGCCCTGACCGTCATTCCGCTTGCCTATTACGCGATCGAGCTGCGCGCCAATCCGGACGCCACCTTCGCTGCCTTCTGGTGGAAGACGGTCACGGTCGGTCCATGGCCGAGCGGGCCGATCTGGTTCATCTGGGTGCTGCTGGCGTTCGACACCTCGGCAGCCCTTTTGTACCGCGTCTCGCCACGCCTGCTGGATCCGATCAATCGGCTGTCGCAGCGCGCCTTCGAGCATCCGCGCGACTTCTTCTTTGCCTTCCTGCTGATCACAGGCGGACTCTACATCCCGTCCCGGCTCTATTTCGGCCCGACGTTCTGGTTTGAAGCCGGACCGCTCTCGGTGCAGGCCAGCCGCGTCCTGCTCTACGCCGCCTATTTCTACGTCGGGGCTGGCATCGGCTCGGCCAATGTCGAACGTGGCCTGCTGGCCGCAGAAGGGCAGATGTCGCAGCGCGGACTCGGGGCCTGGATCGTGGTTACGCTGGTGCCCTATGCGCTGCTCTGGGTGCTCATCACGATCAAGCGCCAGGTGCTGGGCAATCCCCCCGTGTTGCCGCAATGGTACGAGGCAGCCTATGGCTTCCTGTTCGTCATCTTCAGCGCCGCGATCCTGTTTGCGATCCTGTCCTATTTCCTCAACAACCGCCGCTCGGAATTCTCCGTGCTCGATCGCATGCAGGCCGACGCCTATGGCATGTTCCTGGTGCACTATCCGATCGTGCTGTGGATCCAGTACTGGCTGTTCGACTTCGGCCTGCCGGCCATCGCCAAGGCCACGATCGCCTTTGTCGGCAGCATGCTGCTGAGCTGGGGCGCGACCTGGGTGCTCAGGCAGATTCCGGGGGCGAAGAACGTGTTGTAGGACGGTCCTGCCTCCTCCGTCATTGCAAGGAGCGCAGCGACGACGCAATCCAACCTCCCGCCGGAGCTCTGGATTGCGTCGCTGCGCTCGCAATGAGCGCGTGGAAAGGCACCGCGCTGACAACGGACTCCGCTGTCGTCCTGCGAACGCAGGGACCCATAACCGCAAGATCTTGTTGTTGGCGCAGGTCAACGACCAGTCCCGCCGACTACTCCGTACACCGAGTGGGTCCCGGATCGGCGCCACGTCGGCGCGGTGCGCCGCCGTGGCTTGTCCGGGACGACAACGGTGTGTCAGGCAGCCGCCCCGCCCATATATTCTGGTAGCCAGCTCTCGAACCGGCTCTTCAGCGTATCCACTTCCACCGAGGCCTCGCCGGCGATCGCCAGCGCAGTGCCGCCTGTCGTGCCGATGCGCGTGCACGGCACGCCGGCGCCGCGCATCTTGGCGAGCACGCGGCCAGCCTCGGTCTCCGGCACCGTCACGAGATAGCGCGCCTGGTCCTCGCCGAACCAATAGGCATGTGGCACGATCGAGGCAGGCGCGGCCAGCAGCCGCGCGCCGATGCCGGAGGCCATCGCCATCTCGGCGAGCGCGACGAGCAGACCACCGTCGGCCAGATCATGCGCAGCCGTCGCCGTGCCCGCATGGATCATGCCGCGCACGACATCGCCGATGCGCTTCTCCGCGGCCAGGTCGACCGGCGGCGGAGCGCCCTCCTCGCGGCCGCAGACGTCGCGCAGGTAGACCGACTGGCCGAGCCAGCCATGGGTCTCGCCGATCAGCAGGATCGCCTCGCCCTCGGCCTTGAAGGCGATGCTCGCCGACTTGGTGAAATCATCGAGCAGGCCGACGCCGCCGATCGAGGGCGTCGGCAGGATCGCGCGGCCGTTGGTCTCGTTGTAGAGCGAGACGTTCCCGGAGACGACGGGGAAGTCGAGCGCGCGACAGGCCTCCGAAATGCCCTTCAGGCAGCCAACGAACTGGCCCATGATCTCGGGCCGTTCCGGGTTGCCGAAATTGAGATTGTCGGTGATCGCAAGCGGCCGGCCACCGACCGCGGTGATGTTGCGCCAGGCTTCGGCGACGGCCTGCTTGCCCCCCTCGAACGGGTCGGCCTCGCAATAGCGCGGCGTGACGTCGACGGTGAGCGCCAGCCCCTTCGGCCCGTCCTGCACGCGCACCACGGCGGCATCGCCGCCCGGGCGCTGCACGGTGTTGCCGAGGATCACATGGTCGTACTGCTCCCAGATCCAACGCTTGGAGCACAGATCGGGCGTTGCGACGAGCTTCTCCAACGCCGGGATGATGGCCAGGGGCGCCTTGACCTCGCGGGCGTGGATCACCGGCAGCGCCGATGAGGCCACGTGCGGGCGATCATACAGCGGCGCCTCGTCGCCGAGCTCCTTGATCGGCAGGTCGGCCATGACGTCGCCGCCATGCTTCACCACGAACCGCTTGCTCGGCGTGGTGTAGCCGACCACCGCGAAATCGAGCCCCCACTTGCGGAAGATCGCTTCCGCCTCCTTCTCCTTCTCGGGCTTCAGCACCATGAGCATGCGTTCCTGACTCTCGGAGAGCATCATCTCGTAGGCGCTCATGCCGATCTCGCGGGTCGGCACGGCATCGAGATCGAGATCGACGCCGAGGTCGCCCTTGGCGCCCATCTCGACCGCCGAGCAGGTCAGCCCGGCCGCGCCCATGTCCTGGATCGCGATCACGCAGTCGGCGGCCATGATCTCGAGGCACGCTTCGAGCAGCAGCTTCTCGGCGAAGGGATCCCCGACCTGCACCGTCGGGCGCTTCTCCTCCGAGGAGTCGTCGAATTCGGCCGAGGCCATCGAGGCGCCGTGGATGCCGTCGCGGCCGGTCTTGGAGCCGAGATAGACGATCGGCATGTTCACGCCGGAGGCGGCCGCATAGAAGATCTTGTCGGCGTCGGCGAGGCCGACCGCCATCGCGTTGACCAGGATGTTGCCGTCATAGCGGGTGTGGAAGCGGGTCTGGCCGCCGACCGTCGGAACGCCAAACGAGTTGCCATAGCCGCCGATGCCGGCCACCACCCCGGACACCAGATGCCGCGTCTTCGGATGCTCCGGCGCGCCGAACGACAGCGCGTTCAGGCAGGCGATCGGGCGTGCGCCCATGGTGAACACGTCGCGCAGGATGCCGCCGACGCCGGTCGTGGCACCCTGGTACGGCTCGATGTAGCTCGGATGGTTGTGGCTCTCCATCTTGAACACGACCGCCTGGCCGTCGCCGATGTCGATCACGCCGGCGTTCTCGCCGGGGCCCTGGATCACCCAGGGCGCCTTGGTCGGCAGGCCCTTGAGATGGATGCGGGACGATTTGTACGAACAGTGCTCGTTCCACATCGCCGAGAAGATGCCGAGCTCGGTGAAGGTCGGGACCCGCCCGATCAGCTTCAGGATGCGCTCATATTCGTCGGGCTTCAGGCCGTGGGCGGCGACGAGCTCGGGGGTGATCTGCGGTTCATTGCGCATGGAGAAATGCCTTTGCCCCGTGGGCCGCTGGTCCCTTAAACCCTGCTTCATAGATACAGAGGCAGAAGCGGAAAAGGCCTTTTACGGCCCTATTCCGCCCTGTCCAGAGCTTTGGCCCGGACCCGCCAAGCGGGATATTTGCAGATTGGCGGCCAATCGGATTTAAGACGGTAAATCAACAGTTAAAGGCCCTTGCACGTGCACGATCTGACCCGTTCCGCCTTCGAGAACCGCCCCGGCATCCATATCGCGACCGACGGCGAGTTCGCCGGCTGGCGCACCTGGATGCGCGACAGCTACGAATCCCATACCGGACCGTTCTGGCACCGGATGGAGGACGACGGTTCGATCCGCTGCGCCTTCCGGGTCGAGAAGAAGCATTTGAACGGCGGCGGCAACGTCCATGGCGGCTGCCTGATGACCTTCGCGGATTACTGCCTGTTCGCCTTCGCCGCGCCGATCATGCAGGGCCCGGGCGTCACGGTCTCGTTCTCGTCCGAATTCCTCGACGCCGCGCGCGAGGGGGAATTGATCGAGGCCACCGGCGAGGTCACCCGCGCCGGCGCGTCGCTGATCTTCCTGCGCGGCATGCTGCATTCCGGCACCAAGCCGCTGTTCTCGTTCTCAGGGACCATCAAGCGCGTCAAGCGGCGGACGCCGGAGGCAGCGAACTCGCCGTAGCCTGATTTGATTTGTAGCCCGGATGAGCGCAGCGATATCCGGGATCTCACGCGCTCCCTCGGTGAACCCGGATGTCGCTGCGCTCATCCGGGCTACGGCCTCACCCCGCGAGCTGCTTCTCGGCGATCGATATCCACTCGGCCTGCGCCTTGCGCACATGGCGCGGGGCGCGCTTCATCTGGATCAGCAGCTCGGTGAATACGATCTTGGCCTCGTCGATGCGGCCGGCCAGCTTGAGCAGCAAGCCGTAGCGGACCTTCGCCTCGCTGCCCGGCGCGTAGTCCAGCAAGGCCTGGTACTCCTCCAGGGCCTCGTCGGTGCGGCCGGCTTCCTGCAAGGCGCGAGCATAGAGCAGATGCGCCTCGACCGAATTGTAGTCCGGCCAGGTCTTCTGCAGCTCGTCGAGCGTCGCCAGTGCATCCGCGGGGCGGCGGCGCGCGAACTGCGCCTTGGCCTTGCCGAGCGCGAACAGCGGCTCGTGGCCCATCGGCAGGCTCAGGATGTGATCATAATGCTGCTCGGCCTCGTCATAGCGACCGACGGCGACGCATTCCTCGGCGAGCGCGGCGCGGTTGGCAATCGTATCCGTCACGGCGACGCGATCCGACAACTCACGATAGTATTTCTCAGGGTCCAGCTTGTTGGCGACGCGCTTGCGCGCCTTCTGGACGTCGTGGCTGCCCAGCCATTCCGGCACCAGCTCGACGACGATGTAGGCGAGCGCGCCGATCAAGGGGACCAACAAGATGATGAACGCCCAGGGCTGCATCCGCCCGGTCCGCGACGCATGATAGATCAGCGAGATCTGAAGAAGTATAATGACGAGTGCAACCGGCACGGCGGTCCCCACGGCCAATCCCTACACGCCAACGTTGATAGCGTGGCCGCGCGCGGCCGACAATCCCGTCCGCGCCAGCTCAATTGACGATGCCGGTTTGACGCATGAGGACAACGGCCGGTTCGAGCAGCGGAGCAAGGCTCGTTCGATGGCCGTACGGAAGGCGATCCTGTCGCGAAAAAGGGCGGAAGCGCGTCGCGCTCCCGCCCTCGAGCCGCCGTCGTATCGCCACGCCGCTATTGCTGCTGGTCGATGACCTGCACCACCTTCTGATCGCGCGGGTCGACCAGCACGACCTGCTCGCCGATCGCCAGATACTGGTAGTTGGCGAGCTCCGGATTGCTGCGCGCGAGCTCATCGGGCACGCGTCGCAGGCTCAGGCAGCTCGTTCCGGACGAGGTCGATGACGATGTCGTCGATCCGACGGTGCCGGTCTCGGTCGCGGCGCGGCGCAGGATCTGGCGCTGATCGTCGGACAGCACGATGCGGGTCGAGCTCACGCCGTAGCCGCCGCGCTCATAGCCGCGATCGGCGCGCATGCCGTCCTGGGGGATGACATCGACGATCTCGCGGCTGCGCGGATCGACGATGGCGATCTCGTCATGCACGACGGTGTACTCGTAGCCGCGATATTCCGGAACGATGGTGACGATGTCCGACGGCAGCGGACGCGGCCGCACGCGCTCGGGCAGGCGCTCGCCGACGTTGATGCGGATGTCGATGTCGGTGCGGGCACGGTCGAAGTCGTGATCACGCTTGAGCTGGTCGACCACGCGGGTCTTCTGTTGCTCGTTGACCGAAACCTGCGTGCTGGAGCGGGTGTTGTTGGTCTGGGTCTGGTTGCTGGCCTGCCCGGTCGCGTCCGGCTTGCCCGCAGCGGCACCGGCCGGACCGGTCTGCTGGTTCTGCTGCGCGGTCGTGCTCTTGCTGTCCGTTGCGCCCGGCTGATTGGCCTGCTTGCTGCGGCCGGTCTGCTTGTCGGCCGCCTGGTCCGACGTGCCGGCCTTGCGCTCGTCCTGGCTTTGCCGGCTCTTGTCGCTGCCGCTGCGCTCGGCCTCGCGGTCGGACTTGCGATCCGTGGCGCCCGACTTGGTTTCGGCGGCGCGATCCTCGCCCTTGCGCGGCTCGTCGGCGCGTCCCTGCTGTTGCTTCGACTCAGCCTTGCTCTTGCTGTCAGACTGCTTGTCGGCCTGCTTGCTGTCGGCCTGCGACTTGCTCTCGGCGCTGTCCTTGGCGTCGCGCTCGCGCTGTGCCGAGTCCGGCCCGCGCTCGCCCTTGCTCTGCTCCGCGCTCTGCTTCGCATCGTGCGCCGAGCGCTCCTGAGCCTGCTCGCGCGCGGCCGATGACGGCTCGCTGCGACCCTGCGCGCTCTGCTTCGCCTCCGACGCGCCGTGTTCCACGGCCGCGCCAGCGCTCTTGGCCTCGCTGCCGGGCCGGATCGCTTCGCGTGCGGTCGGGGCAGCGGCGCCACCCTCGCGCTTCATCTCGGACTGCGCCGATGCGGCACCTGATGCCGTGCCGATCGCCAGAATGATCGCGGCCGTTCCCAGCCAATGTTTCGTCGTCATATGAGAACCTCCTTGGTTCCTGTCCCGTGGAATCGGGCGGACAACGCAAACAGCCGCCCGGCGTTGCCGGACGGCGCGAGAAAAAACTACGGAACGATTTCGATGAACGGCGTCAGGCCGCGCGGTCGAGATGGGCGACGAGGCCGGCAAACAGCCCACGGCCGTCGGTGCAGCCCATGATGTCTTCGACGTGATTCTCGGGATGCGGCATCATGCCGAGCACATTCCCGTTCTCGTTGACGATGCCGGCGATCGAATGCGCAGCGCCGTTGATGTTGCTGAGGTCGCCAACCTCGCCATCGGCCGAGCAGTAACGATAGAGCACGCGCCCATCGCCATTGAGCCGCTTCAAGGTCTCCTCGTCGGCCGCATAATTGCCCTCGCCGTGAGCGACGGGCACGCGGATGACCTGTCCCGCATTGTAGCCGCGGGTGAACGGAGAATCCGAGCGCTCGACCCGCAGATGCACGTCCTTGCAGATGAATTTCAGCTTATCGTTGCGCATCAGCACGCCCGGCAGCAGGCCGGACTCGCACAGGATCTGGAAGCCGTTGCAGACGCCGAGCACGAGGCCGCCCTTGGCGGCGTGATCGCGCACCGCGTCCATGACCGGCGCCCGCGCCGCGATCGCGCCACAGCGTAAGTAATCGCCATAGGAGAAGCCGCCGGGGACGACGACGAGATCGGTGCCCTTCGGCAGCGACGTCTCGGCGTGCCAGACCATCGCCGGCTCATGGCCGGAGATCATGCGCAGCGCGCGCGCCATGTCGCGCTCGCGATTGATGCCGGGGAAGACGAGGATGGCGGATTTCATGCTTGCGACCTATTTGCTGGCTTCCTGCAGAGCCTTCTCGAATCGCGCGAGATTGGCTCGGCTGGCGTATTCGTCGTTCGACGAACTGATCAAAACGTATTGTGATGTAGCGCTGTCGACGATACCGGAGAGTCTGTGGCTCGTCGTTCGCACCTCGGGCGGCTCGCCCGAGAGCTCAGCGGCCATCTCATCCCACTTGCGCAGGATGCCCGGAAGCAGCGCCGAATGGGGCGGCTTGCTTTGGCAAACAAGCCGAGACCCAGGCACACAGTCGACACGTGCGCATACGAAGACATGCAGGCCGTTCGGTCCAGCGGTGTAGCGCCATCCGTCCATAGTGACCGGAGCCGCTGCGCTCGCCATCGATACCGATAGAAGGAGACCAACTGCCGCGACGCCCAGTCTGACTTCGTTTCGGCGGATCATGTCTCCCCCTCAGCGCCCTACCCCAGCAGTTCCACCCGGTAATTCTCGATCACCGTGTTGGCGAGCAGCTTGTCAGCGGCGGCCTTCAGGGCCGCCTCCGCCTGGGCCTTGTCGGCGCCGGCGAGCTCGATGTCGAACACCTTGCCCTGGCGCACGGACGCGACGCCGTTGACGCCGAGCGACTTGAGGGCGCCCTCGATCGCCTTGCCCTGGGGATCGAGGATGCCGGTTTTCAGTGTCACCGTGACACGCGCTTTCACGTCTTGCTTCCCTTTAGCTCTTGACCAGGACCGGGCCGGAGCCCGCCGGACGCTCGTTCTCGATGAGGATGCCGAGCCGCTTGGCGACCTCGGTATAGGCCTCCAGAAGGCCGCCAAGATCGCGGCGGAAGCGGTCCTTGTCGAGCTTCTCGTTCGACTTGATGTCCCACAGCCGGCAGGAATCGGGGGAAATCTCGTCGGCGACGATGATCCGCATCATCTCGTTCTCGAACAGCCGGCCGCACTCCATCTTGAAGTCGACCAGGCGGATGCCGATGCCGAGGAAGAGCCCGGTCAGGAAGTCGTTGACGCGGATGGCCAGCGCCATGATGTCGTCGATTTCCTGGGGCGTGGCCCAGCCGAACGCGGTGATGTGCTCCTCCGACACCATGGGGTCGTTGAGCTGGTCGTTCTTGTAATAGAATTCGATGATCGAACGCGGCAGCTGGGTGCCTTCCTCGATGCCGAGGCGCTGCGACAGCGAGCCCGCCGCCACGTTGCGCACGACGACCTCGAGCGGGACGATCTCGACCTCGCGAATCAACTGCTCGCGCATGTTGAGCCGGCGGATGAAGTGAGTCGGGACCCCGATGTCGTTGAGGTGCTGAAACAGGTACTCCGAGATCCGGTTGTTGAGGACGCCCTTGCCTTCGATCACCTGATGCTTCTTGGCATTGAAGGCGGTGGCGTCGTCCTTGAAGTGCTGGATCAGGGTGCCCGGCTCGGGGCCTTCGTACAGGACCTTGGCCTTGCCTTCATAAATGCGACGCCGACGGCTCATTGGGATGTACCGTGTTTTGTTGAAATCCATGAAATGGTGGGCTCCGGATGACTTTGGACAGGACCACGACGGAGCTGCCGCGAGGGCCCGGACGGACGGAAACAGAACAGGAACCGGGCCTGTGGGAAACCTATCTCATTGGTGTCCCGAGCACAATCGATCCAGACCTCGGGGGCGGAGTTTTACCGCCCTTCCCTGCGGCCTCGTACCCGTTGTATTGGCAAGATGTTCCAATTATTTAGGCGTGCGGCCACCGCCCCGCAACCGCCTGCGCGGTTAACCCTCTTCGGCAACACTGGAAGTTCCGACCATGACCACGTTCGACAAGCGCGAGGACGCCTTCGAGAAGCAATTCGCCCATGACGAGGAATTGAAGTTCAAGGCAGAAGCCCGCCGCAACAAGCTGCTCGGCCTGTGGGCCGCCGAAAAGCTCGGCAAGTCCGGCGCTGACGCCGACGCCTACGCCAAGGAGGTCGTCGCGGCCGATTTCGAGGAAGCGGGCGATGCCGACGTGCTGCGCAAGGTGCTGGGAGACCTCAACGCCAAGGGCGCCGCCGTCACCGAGGCGGACGTGCGCGCGAAGATGAGCGAGCTGCTGTCGACCGCCGTGGCGCAGGTCAAGGCGGGACAATAACGGGCGAGTTGCGAATGGCGAGTAGCGAATAGGGCAAGAAGATCCCTATTCGCCACTCCCTATTCGCCTATTCTTCCTTGAAACCGTACTCCGGCACGTTGCCGCTGGCGCCGTAATATTTGTACGGCAGGAACTTGCCCGACATCGTGATCTTGACGCGGTCGCCCTTGGCATTGGGCAGGCGCTCCATCACCATGTCGAAATCGATCGCCGACATGATGCCGTCGCCGAACTCCTCCTGGATCAGCTCCTTCCAGGCCGGGCCGTTGATCATCACCAGCTCGTAGAAGCGATAGATCAGGGGATCGGTCGGCGGCATCTGCACGCCCTCGCCGCGCATCGGCGTTTCGTTCAGCATCGCGATCTCGGACTTCGACAGGCCGAACAGCTCGCCGGCATTGGCAGCCTGCGGCTTGGTCAGCTTCATCTGGCCGAGAACGGCGCCGACGATCAGCACCTCGGAATAGCCACCGATCTGTTCGCAGATATATTTCCAGCTCCAGCCCTTCTCGCGCTTGATGTCGAGCAGCTTCTCGGTGAGGTCGGATCGCTTCATGCTTGGTCTCCCTTGATGGACCTTCGTTGATGGGTTTCTTCCGAGCCTCAGCGGGCGACCGCCAGCGGCGTATCGCTCTCGACCGGCTTGGACGCGACGATCGCCGGCTCGGTGCGCCCGATCTTCACCACCGGCACCTTGCGCGGGTCGTGATCCGGCGTCTCGGCAGTGAAGGTCCTGCTGCGGCTAACCAGGAAATCGATGATGTGATTGCGTAGCGCGTAGTACAGCGGATGACGATGCAGGTCGCCGCGCAGCCGGTCCTTCGGCAGCGGGTTCTCGACGATCTCCGCCAGCACCGCGCCGGGACCGTTGGTCATCAGCACGATCTTGTCGGCGAGATAGATCGCTTCGTCCACGTCGTGGGTGATCATGAACACGGTCTGCCCGGTCTCGACGCAGATGCGGCGGACCTCGTCCTGCAGGGTGCCGCGCGTCAGCGCATCGAGCGCGGAGAACGGCTCGTCCATCAGCATGATCTTCGGCGTGATCGACAGCGCCCGCGCGATGCCGACGCGCTGCTTCATGCCGCCGGACAGCTCCGAGGGACGCTTGTGCTCGGAGCCGGCAAGCCCGACCAGCTCGATATATTTCAGCGCATGCGCCTTGACCTTGGCGCGATCCCATTTGCGCCATTTCGACGAGACGGCATAGGTGACATTGCCGAGCACCGTCCGCCATGGCAGCAACGCATGACTCTGGAAGATGACCGCGCGGTCGAGGCTCGGGCCTTCGATGGCCTGGCCGTCGACGATGACGGCGCCTTCGCTCGGTGCGTCGAGGCCGGCAAGAACATTCAGCACCGTGGTCTTGCCGCAGCCGGAATGCCCGATCACGCAGACGAACTCGCCGCGCGCCATCGCGAGCCACAGGTTCTCGAAGATCGTCGTGCTCCGCGCCCCGTCGTAGCGCTTGGCGATGCCCTCGATGGAGATGAACTTGTCTGAGGTCATCGAGCAGACTCCGCGAGGACGGTGCGCTCCCTCTCCCCGTTCTTCACGGGGAGAGGGTTGGGGTGAGGGGCAGCCGCACGAAAGGTGCCTATGGAAAGAGATGATTCGGGGCACACGCGCCGGGAGTGTCCGTGGATGGACCTGTACCCCCTCACCCGGATTGCATCTACGATGCAATCCGACCTCTCCCCGCAAGCGGGGAGAGGTAAGACGGCCGCTCTGCTTGGGATCACGACCGTCATCCCCCTACTCCGGAAACGTCACAAGCCGCGCGACACGGGCCAGTATCTGATCGAGCATCATGCCGACCAGACCGATCATCAGGATCGCAATGATCACGTTGGTGATCGAGAGGTTGTTCCACTCGTTCCAGACGAAGTAGCCGATGCCGGTGCCGCCGACGAGCATCTCGGCGGCGACGATGACGAGCCAGGCGATGCCGATCGAGATCCGCATGCCGGTGAGGATCGTCGGCGCCGCAGCCGGCAGGATGACCGTGAAGGCGCGGCGGAAATTCCCGACTTCAAGTGTGCGCGCGACGTTGATCCACTCCTTGCGCACGCTGGCGACGCCGAAGGCGGTGTTGATCAGCATCGGCCAGACCGAGCAGATGAAGATCACGAAGATCGCCGACAGGCTGGAATCCTTGATCGTGTAGAGCGCCAGCGGCATCCAGGCGAGCGGCGAGATGGGCTTGAGAATCTGGATGAACGGATCGAGCGCCTTGCTCATCAACGGCGACATACCGATCAGGAAGCCGAGCGGGATCGCGACCGCGACCGCGATCAGGTAGCCGAGCATGACCCGCCCCAGCGAGAAGGCGAGCTGGATGCCGAGCCCCTTGTCGTTCGGGCCATTGTCGTAGAACGGCCGCCGGAGATGCTCCCACAGCTTGGCGCCGACATCGAGCGGCCCGGGCATCGCCGACTTGCCTTGCGTCGCGGTCATGCCCATCAGCTTGGCGTATTCCGGGCTCATGTTGGCAGCCGTGCCGGTGCTGCGCGTGGCGATGTGCCAGGCGCCGAGGAAGACGGCGAGCAGCACGATTGAGACGACGGCGGCGCGCAGACGAAGTGAGGCGGTCATGCCGTCGCTCCACCACCGGCGTCATCCCTGCGAACGCAGGGACCCATAACCACCGAAATCAATGGATGGATAAGATTGTCGCTACTGCTCCTGCCACAAGCCAGGTTACGGCGTATGGGTCCCCGCGTTCGCGAGGACGACACCGGTGGTGTGGCCGGCAGCGTGCCCATCGCTCCCATCACGACGCCTTCTTGATCTTGAAGCTCGCAACGTAGTCGTCCGGCTTGGTCGGATCGAACGGCTTGCCCATCACCGAGAACGATTTGTAGGAGTCCTTCGGCGGCGTCAGGCCCATGTCGATCATGACCTTGCGGGTGTCGGTGGCGAGATAGATCTGCTCGGCGACCGCCTTGTAGTCGACGTCGCCCTTGATCTGCCCCCAGCGCTTCATCTGCGTCAGCATCCACACCGCGAAGGACTGCCACGGGAACGGATCGAAATCGACGCGTTTCGGATCGGTCTTCACGCCGCCGAGGCCATCGGCGTAGGTGCCGGTCAAGACCTGCTCCATGACGGTCACCGGCGCATTGATATAATTCGCCGGAGCGATCGCCTCCGCGATCTGCTTGCGGTTCTCGGCCTTCGACGCGTACGCGGTGGCATCGACGATGGCGCGGGTGAGCGCCGCGAAGCTGTTCGGCGCCGTCGTGATGAACTCGCGGCTCGCCGCGAAGCTGCAGCAGGGGTGACCGTCCCAGATCTCCTTCGACAGCACGTGCAGGAAGCCGACGCCGTCGAAGATCGCCCGCTGGCAGATGTTGTCAGGCGCGAGAAAACCGTCGATGTTGTCGGCGCGCAGGTTCGCGACCATCTCCGGCGGCGGCACCGAGCGCAGCTGCACGTCGGTGTCGGGATCGATGCCGTGCTCGGCGAGATAGTAACGCAGCAGATAATTGTGCATCGAATAGTCGAACGGAATGGCGAACTTCATGCCCTTCCAGTCCTTCGGGTCACGCTTGTCCTTGTGCTTCATCGCCAGCACGATGCCCTGCCCGTTGATGTTCTCGATCGCGGGCACGGTGAACGGGATCGGCTGTGCACCGAGGCCGAGCGAGATCGCGATCGGCATCGGCGCCAGCATGTGCGAGGCGTCGTATTCCTTGTTGATGGTCTTGTCGCGGATCACGGCCCAGCCGGCGGTCTTGACGACCTCGACGTTCAGCCCAGCCTTGGCATAGAAGCCGAGCGGCGCTGCCATGATGATCGGCGTGGCGCAGGTGATCGGGATGAAGCCGACCTTGAGATCCTTCTTCTCCGGCGCGCCCGCTTCGGCGAAAGCTTCAGTCGCCGTCTTCAGCGGAAAGAATTGCGAGACGGCAGCGAGCGCGGTGGCGGCGCCGACCGACTTCAGGAACGCGCGGCGGGTGGCAGCTTGCGGAAACACCGCGCGCAGCACGGCGGACGCGACCACGTTCTCGTAGCGCTTCTCGGTGGACTCCGCCACGGGCTCGCAGCGCAGCGCCAGCATGGCGTGCTCATGTTCGGCCGGGCTGCGATGCTGGCCGCAGATACAACCAGCATTCACGCGTGAATCGGCATCGAACGGATCATCGAAAATCGACATGTGCTGCGCCCCTTT
Organism: Bradyrhizobium sp. HKCCYLRH2060; assembly: GCF_051168135.1. NCBI lineage: Bacteria > Pseudomonadati > Pseudomonadota > Alphaproteobacteria > Hyphomicrobiales > Nitrobacteraceae > Bradyrhizobium > Bradyrhizobium sp. HKCCYLRH2060. Next base: position 31,689 of record NZ_JBNPUK010000004.1, on the reverse strand, counting down.
GTCACACCTGCGCTATCAGCGCCTTCGAACTGCTCATCCGGCCGCGTTTTTCAGCGGCCGGACGTGCTCAACATGCAGCTTCTATGCCGCCTTGCTGGTCATCGCCGGCATCGGAAGACCTTCCTCGATCGGCAGCGACGGATCGCGCGACCACTCGTTCCACGAGCCGAAGTACATCCGCACATCCTTCACGCCGGCGTTCTTCAGCGCCAGGAAGGTGTTCGAGGCCCGCGCGCCCTTGAAACAGTAGAGATACACCGGCGTGTCGACGGTGATGCCGACGGTGGCGCATTCGGCGAGGATCTCGTCCTTCGACTTGAAGCGCGGCCCCTCTCCGGTCGGCTTCATCATGCGGTACCATTCGAGCCAGACGGCACCGGGGATGCGGCCCTTGCGCGGACAGAAATCCTTGCCGTAGGGCGAGGAGGAATCGCCGATCCATTCGTCGACATCGCGGACGTCGAGGATCGCGATCGCGGGATTGCCGACGGCGGCCAGCATCGCCTTGGCGTCGATCAGGATGCTCCCCGCCTCCGGAACGATGCTGAACGATGCCTTCGCCGGCGACGGCACGTCGGTCGTCACGGGCAGGCCGGCGGCGACCCAGGCGTCGTAGCCGCCATGCAGCACCTTGATCTTGGGATAGCCGAGCATTGTGAGCAGGAAATAGCCGCGGCACGACTGGCCGAAGCCGGAGTTCATCGACTGCTCGTAGACCACGGCGGTCTCCGCACCCGACAGGCCGGCGGCGCCGAACGCATCGGCAAACTTCGTCTTCAGCTCCGTGATGCCTTCCGGCGTGGAGGTCGCGAGATAGGTGAAGATCTCGTGGACGTTGACCGCGCCGGGAAGATGTCCCGCGGCATAGGCATCGGGATTGCGGGTGTCGATCACGACACACGGCTCGGTCTTGATGAACTCGGCGAGTTCACCGGCAGTAATCAGAACGTCCGTCATGGCAGGCCTCTCCTGGTGGGATTTGTTGGTTGCCGTTCTCGCCGGCGTCAGCCGTCGGCGAGCATCTTGCGGAGCTGCTTGGTCGCGGGGGTCACGATCGCGACGAAATAGGCCTCGCGCAGGCGACGTTCGGCGCGATTGCCCTTGAGATAGCCGCGGGCTCCGCAATGGAGCATCGCGGCATGAGCCGCAGCGACGCTGGCCTCGCCGGCACGCAGGCGCAGCGCGACGACCTTGCGCCAATAGGTCTCGTCGAGGTTGAACGGATCGCTGGCGAGCTCAGAAGTTTCCTTTGCGAGCTCATCGGCGAGCGCGCTGAAGTCGACCGGCTGCTGCGGCAGATAGCGGTTGACGTGGCCGAGCGGCGCCTCGACTTCCTGCATGATCTTGATGCAGTCCTTGATCAGGCCGAGCGCCATGCCGGCCTGCAGCAGGATGAATCCGGCGCGGATCTTCTTGACGAAGGGACCGGCGGGATCGGCCAGGATCAGTTCATCCGGCACGAACAGGTCGCGAAACTGGATGCCGTAGGTGCCGGTGCCGTCCATCGCCAGGAACGGCTGGCATGGCTGCAGGGTCACCGCCGGATCGGCACAGTCGGCGATGAACATCACGATCTCGCCGGGCGCGTCCTCACGCTCGAAGATCGTGCCGAACATGTGGTCCGGCCCGAGGTTCGAGACCCAGGGCAGCACGCCGCGCACGACGTAGCCGCCCTCGACCTTGCGGCCCTTCAGCTTGAGCTTCTCGATGCCGAAGAAGCTCTTCATCGGGTTGGACAAGCCGGTGCCACCGAGCAACCGGCCGCTCGCGGCGTCGTCGAGAAGACGGTCGACGAGCGCCTTGTTGGGCGAGTTGGCGATGTACCAGACCAGCGTGTTCTGGCACCACGCCATGAAGGCCGAGGCGCCGCAGACCTCGCCGATCGCGCCGATGGCGTCGATCGCGCAGTTGAGATCCGCCGCGCCATTGTCCGGCACGTGGCTGCTCCACGCGCCGACCTCGCCGAAGCGGCGGAGCACGTCGGCCGGGTACACCGTCCCGGCGTCGATGCCAGAGGCCAGCGGCGCGAGCTCCTTGCGCGCGATCGCCGTGACCTGCTCCACGGTCGACGGCACGGGCATCACGCCCGCGCTGTCGACTGCCAGATGCTGTCCGAGTGAACCCATGACGTCCTCCGCTACTCGCAGGCCCTCGGCCGATCAGATTCCGACTTCGAGATTGACGGGGCGGGTAAACGTGTTGGCGACCGGCGACCACTTCTTGACGTGATCGATCAGCGCCTTGACCTCCTCCTGCGGAATGCCCTCGCACTCCATGTCGACCTTGACGCGGACGTCGGTGAAGCCGACCGGCTTCTCGCTGACGTCGCCGGTGCCCCAGACTGCGGTGATGTTGAGATCGCCCTCGAGCTCCAGCTCGAGCTTGTTGACGATCCAGCCGCGATGCACCGCATTGGCGTGCAGGCCGACGGCCAGGCACGAGCCGAGCGCGGCGAGCGAGGCTTCCGACGGATTGGGCGCGGTGTCGTCACCGAGCAGCCCCGGCGGCTCGTCGACGATGTAGGGCGCGAGGTTGCGGATGTAGTTGGCGTGGCGGAACTTGCCCTCGGCGACGGTCTTGCACTTCAGGGTCTTGATGACCTTGGGGTTGGCCTTGCCGTTGACGATGAGCTGCTCGAGCCCACCTCTGTCGATGGGCGCGAGGCAGCCCGTCAGCGCCGTCTTCTGAACCACAGCGGTCATCTCATTTCTCTCCCTGGGATGAGGATACCGAACGGTCTGTATCCTGCACGAAGCGTGCCAGAGAGGCCGAAAATCAAAAGCCGGAGTGATCCTCGCGGCTTACGCGATCATCGCGGCAAGCGGCGACCCGCTGCGTCCCCTCCGTTGCCCAAGCGCGGTGCAGAATGCCGCCCTCGGAGATCAAATTGCGCGCAACGCTGCCTCGCGCACGTCAGCGGTCTTGCTGACTCACGCGCACAGCGATTAAGCTTGCAGGCATGGCAAAGTCAGTTGCGGGCAAACAAACCGGCAAGAAGCAGGCGATCGCGAGGACGATCGCGGCCGGCGATGACGAATCCGCGCGCGGCCGTCTGCTCGGCGCCGCCACGCGGCTGTTCTGCAAGAACGGCATCAATGCCACCGGCATCGATGCGATCATCAGCGAGGCCGGCACCGCGAAGACCACGCTCTACAAGCTGTTCGGCTCGAAGACCGCGCTGGTCACCGCCGTGCTCGAAAGCGAAGGCAAGCAGTGGCGCGAATGGTTCATCGCGGAAATGGAGAGCGGCGGCGGTGACGCCGAGACCAAGCTGGCACGCATCTTTCCGGCGCTGAAGAGCTGGTTCGGCGAGGAGCGCTTCTACGGCTGCCCCTTCATCAATGCGGTCGGCGAGCACGACAAGGATCAGAAGCAGTTTCGCACCATCGCGATGCGCCACAAGAAGGTGGTGCTGGCGCATATCGAGAGGCTCGCCCGCGAGATGGGCGCCGCCGAGCCGGAGAGCTTCTCGCATCAGCTCGCATTGCTGATCGACGGCGCGATCGTGGCGGCCATGGTGTCACGCAATCCCGAGGTCGCGGACACGGCCGGCCTGGCCGCGAAGGCGCTGATCGAGCCGGCGAAGCTGAAGGCGGCACAGCGCAACAGCAAGGCGAACCCGCAGCTCGCGACGGCGTGAGCCGCCCTGCTCTGCGACCGAGCGTCTGGATTAGCGGAAATACTCCGTCACCAGCTTCAGGTCGGCCCGGTCTGCGCACGCGCCGTTGAGGCTGGCATCGATGACGCGGCGGCAGGCCGCGACCGCAGCCTCATCGCCGAGCTCGTTGGCCGCTTCGAGCACGTGCCAGGCCGCATCGGCCGCCGCGCGGTCCGCACGCGCCTCGCGATGGCCAAGCCGTTGCTCTCTGCGAAGAGGGAGTTCCGTGCCGTTCATCCGCGATCACCTCCGTCCATCGCTGCAGGTTCAATACGCCGCCGCGCGCGGCGTGGACGCCTTGCCGCCTTTGCCCGGATTCTTGCGGGACTGATAGAATTCGAGCACGCTGCGCGACGTCTGCGACTGGAGCTTGGCATAGTCACGCTCCAGCTCCTGCAATTCACCGGCCGTGATGCGATGTTCGCGGGCGCCGAGGAAGGCGAGCGCCATCATCGTATCCCAGGTGAAGCCGAGCGCCTTGGCGAGCATCAGCAGCATCTCGCGGTTACGGTCGAACAAGGCGCGCTCGACGACATCGACCGGTAGTCCCGACAGCAGCGCGAGGCCGATCGTCACCTCCTCGACCTTGTGCGCCGTCGCATAGCTGGCGATCGTGCTCTCGTGCAGATTGCCGAGGCGGTGCTGGATCGTCACGGTGCGCTTGGCGACGAAGTAGTTGCGCGAGCCGGGTCCGAACTTCGACTGCAGGTCGCCGGCGATGTTGGCGACCGAGCTGTTGATTTCACCGAGCAGTTCAGGGCGCTCGCCGGCCAGCCGCTTGCCGACATCGTCCGAGGCCTTGGCGATGAGCTGCTGGAACAGATGGCGCGGGATGTCGAGCCGACGGCCGAGATGCTCGGCGAGGATCGAGTCGTTCTCGGCGCGCTTGACCATGTGCAGGAATCCGGCGCCGGAGAACTGGGCGCCCTGGTTGCGCGCCACCGCCGTGGCGACCGCGCGGTTGCCGCGCGTCGCCAGCACATCGGTCACCGCCGGGCTCAGCGTTCGGCGTTCGGCGATCGCGAGCAGATGGTCCTGGCTCTTGGTGCTGGCGTTCTCGACCAGCGTGGCGTCATCGAGCCGCTCGGATTCGCGCAGCACCGGGCCGGCGACCCAGATCTCGTCGTCGAAGGCGAGCTTGCGGATGACGCTGGCCGGTGAATATTCGATCCTGGCGAGGCGATCGGCGAGTTTGGCGCGCGCTTCGACCTCGATCTCGTCAGCCAGCCGGCCGATGACCTCGCCGAAGGTGGCGATCTCCTCCTCGCAGTACCGTCCCGCGATCAGCAGGTCGGTCGCATGCCACAGCGCGCGCTCCCGGCTGTCGGCGGTCCCCCGCGCGATCGCATCCTCGAGGTCCCGCAACACCGATCTGGTTTCGTTCATGATGAAAGGCCGCACCGCTGCAACAATGGAAGGGCAATGCGCAGATCATACCGTTCGAACCCGAGCGTTCCGTAACCCGCCGCGTGCGGATTTGACCGGGCATTTTCACTCAAATGCGCGCGTGCGCGTTAAGCATGCGCGCACGCGCATGCTGTCTACGGCATGACGTGGAGTGCGCGCGCCTCCGCCTCGGCGACCGACCGTTCGCGCGACGTCCACCGGCACTCGGCGAGAGCCCGGTCGATCAGCTGCATGGCGTCGCGCTCGCGACCCTGGTGGAGCATCAACTCGCCGGCGAAGAAGCTCGCCTCGCAGCGCCGTGCCTGGCGCGTGGCGGGAGCACCGCGGTCCGCCGCCGCAAGCACGGCCTCTGGCGTTTCCTGGCCGAGGAACAGGCGGACGATCGGCGCCGGCCATTTGCCCATGTCGAGCCGCTTGGCGTGGTCGGCGAGCTCGCTCGCGAGCCCGGCACGGCGGCGCGCCAGGTCCAGCCACAAGGCCGCATGGGCATTGTTGGGATCGATCTCGCTGAGCCATCGGAAGTCGTCCTGCGACTGCTCCAGGAGACCCGCCTGGAAGCTTGCGATCCCCAGCGCGCGATAGGCTTGCGCGCGGTAGCCATTGCGACCGAACGCCCGCCCGAAACCCGACCCCGGCTGCGGCTCGCTCTCGCGCAGATCGGGGCCGGCGCGATCGAATGCGGCAAGAAGACCGGCCGAGGACTGCTCGATGACGATCTTGTAGTCGTCGATCGCATGCTCGACATCTCCCTTGCGGAAATAGGCGCCGGCGCGTGCGAAACGGGCTTCGATCACCTGCGGCGTCGCCGGCTTGCCGTGCTCGATCACGACAGTGCAGCCGGCGATGCGCTCGTCGGCGCCGAGATCGGCCGCGGTCGTACACCGCTTCGGTGCCGCCGCCTCGGCGCTCGCCGACAAGCCGAAGATCGAACCGATGATCAACGCACCACTCAAAAACGAGCGCCATCGTCGCGTAGCCATGAATGCCCCCTTAGGTCTTGCTCTTTGTGCTGCGATCTAACCAGAACCGATCGGACGAACCACAATCTGGAATTGCGTTCGCAAATCATCGTTCAGCCGGTGTAAACGGGATCGCAGACTCGAGGCCCGCCGGGGCGCGGATGAATTGCCAGGGCCGTGTGAGCCGCGCGACAACTCAATCGACAATTGCGCGCGATGGACGGATGCGCGAAGCCATTGATAGCCGCCACGCGGCACGCGATGCGACCGTCGGCGACTACTTGGCTGCGCCGATCAGCGCCTGCAGCCGCACCAGTTCGGCCTCCAGATTCGCCTCGACATCCGCCGCCTTCACCTCGGTGACGCGATAGTCGCGGCTTTCCAGCCATGCCCGCCGTGCTCTGCGATCGGCGACGACGCCCTCGCTCTCGTCGGGGCCGACGAGCTCGATGGCCAGGCGGTGGATGAAGGAGACGAAATCGGGGATGTGGCGGCCGACCGGGGTCTGGCGCTTGAACTGGCCGGCGAAGCGGCGGTCGCGCGACAGCGCGTGCCACAGCGCCCGCTCGGCGTCGGTGGGATTGCGGCGGAGCAGCCGCGCCAGCCCGCGCAGCGAGCCGCGCGAATCCGGCAGGTTGGCGACGGTACCCTGCTCGGCGATCAGCGCGCGCAGCCGCGTCGCCTGCTCGCTGTCAAGCACGCCGCCCTTGGCCGGTCCCTTGCGCCCCTCCGCGATCGCCATCACCACGCCGTGCAGGGTGTGGATGTCCTGCCGGCTCGGCTCCATGCGGAAGAAGATGTTGCGCAGGTTGACCAGCATGGTCTCGCGCTTCTCCGGCGGGCGCAGGAATTCGACCCGGTCGAGCTCGCGCACCAGGTTCTCGAAGAACGCCTCCATCTGTCCCTGGCTGGCGCGCTCGGAGCGCTCGGGCATGGCGAAGGGCAGCGCGCCCGATGTCACCAGCTTGAACCACTCATAACCCATCAGCAGCACGGCCTGCGCGAGGTTCAGCGAGGCGAAGCCCGGATTGACCGGATAGGTGATGATGCGATTGGCGCGGGCGACCTCCTCGTTGGTGAGCCCCGCCCGCTCGCGGCCGAACAGAATGCCGGCGCGGCCGCCGGCGGCAATCTGGCCCTGCATCTCCCGCGCGGCCGCCTCCGGGCCCATCACCGGCTTGGCCTGGTCGTGGGCGCGGGCGGTGGTGGCAAACACCAGGTCGAGGTCGGCGATCGCCTCCGGCAGGGTGTCGAACAGCCGGACGTGACCGATGATGTGGTCGGCTCCGGCCGCCGCCCGCTGGGCGGCGATGTTGGGCCAGCCGTCGCGCGGATTGACCAGGCGCAGCTCGGACAGCGCGAAATTGCCCATGGCGCGCGCGGCCATGCCGATGTTCTCGCCGAGCTGCGGCTCGACCAGGATCACCACTGGGCCCGCGATCTCCCGTCCCGCCTTCGTCTTGTCGGTGCCCGACACGATCTGCCCTCAACTTCCACGTCACATTAAAAGCGCCCGTGCCGCGCCCCGCCCGCTCCGTTGGCCCGGCTGGCGAGAATTCTCAAGCAAAATAATCGGCTTAGCCAAGAATTTTACGGTTTGCGCGAAACCGCAGCCGGCCACCTCGCCGCCGCTGCCCAGCGCATGAGCGGGCTGCGAAAATCACCACCGTGGGCCCACCGGGTGCGCTTCCGCCCGCGGTGCAGCAGTGCTATGACGCGCTTGATTTCACAAGCGCTTTCCATTCCTGGCGCGCTGTTCCCAAGAAGGCCCCATCGATCATGGCAAAAATCAAGGTGACCAACCCGGTCGTCGAGCTCGACGGCGACGAGATGACGCGGATCATCTGGCAGTACATCAAGGACAAGCTGATCAACCCGTTCCTTGACATCGATCTGCAGTATTTCGACCTGGGGATGGAGAGCCGCGACAAGACCAACGACCAGATCACGATCGATGCCGCCAACGCCATCAAGAAGGTCGGCGTCGGCGTCAAGTGCGCCACCATCACCCCGGACGAGGCCCGGGTGAAGGAGTTCGGCCTCAAGGAGATGTGGAAGTCGCCGAACGGCACCATCCGCAACATCCTCGGCGGCGTCGTGTTCCGCGAGCCGATCATCTGCAAGAACGTGCCGCGCCTGGTCCCCGGCTGGACCAAGCCGATCATCATCGGCCGCCACGCTTATGGCGACCAGTACCGCGCCACCGACTTCAAGTTCCCCGGCAAGGGCGTGCTGACGATGAAGTTCGTCGGTGACGACGGCACCGTGATCGAGAAGGAAGTCTTCAGGGCGCCCGGCGCCGGCGTCGCGATGGAGATGTACAACCTCGACGAGTCGATCTACGACTTCGCCCGCGCCTCGCTCAACATGGGCCTCGCCAAGAACTACTCGGTCTACCTGTCGACCAAGAACACCATCCTGAAGGTCTATGACGGCCGCTTCAAGGACATCTTCCAGGAGGTGTACGACAAGGAGTTCAAGGACAAGTTCGAGGCCAAGAAGATCACCTATGAGCACCGCCTGATCGACGACATGGTCGCCGCGGCGCTGAAGTGGTCGGGCGGCTATGTCTGGGCCTGCAAGAACTATGACGGCGACGTGCAGTCCGACACGGTGGCCCAGGGCTACGGCTCGCTCGGCCTGATGACCTCGGTGCTGATGACCCCGGACGGCCAGACCGTCGAGGCCGAGGCCGCCCACGGCACGGTGACCCGCCACTTCCGCGAGCACCAGAAGGGCAAGGAGACCTCGACCAACTCGATCGCCTCGATCTTCGCCTGGACCCGCGGCCTGTCGCACCGCGCCAAGCTCGACAACAATGCCGAGCTCGCGAAGTTCGCCTCGACCCTGGAGAAGGTCTGCGTCGACACCGTCGAGTCCGGCTACATGACCAAGGACCTCGCGCTGCTGGTCGGCGCCGACCAGCGCTGGCTCTCGACCACCGGCTTCCTCGACAAGATCGCCGAGAACCTGACCAAGGCGATGGCGGCGTAAGTTTCCCCACTTTCGCCTTCTGGTTTCGTCACCTATCAACGGGCCGCGCCGCCAGCGCGGCCCGTTTCCGTTTCACTCCTGCCGTCGAGGAACCTGATCATGCGCTTGACCTCATCGCTCGCTCTGCTGGTGCTCGGTGCCCAGATCGGCTCCTCCCACGCCGCGGAGACCACGATTCCCGACGCGCTGGTCGCCGCCGGCGAAAAGGCCGTGCTGACGCTGCATGCCGAAGGCGCGCAGGTCTACGACTGCAAGGCCGACAAGGACGGCAAGCTCGCCTGGACCTTTCGCGAACCGATCGCCAGCCTGTTCGAGGACGGCAAGACCGTCGGCCGGCACTACGCCGGCCCGAGCTGGGAGCATCAGGACGGCTCGATCGTCGGCGGCCGCGTGCAGGGCACCGCGGTCGGCGCCACCGACAACGACATCCCCTGGCTGAAGCTCGAGGTCGTCTCCCATCGTGGCGCGAAGGGCGTGCTCTCGGATGTGACCACCGTGCAGCGGATCAACACGGCCGGCGGCAAGCTGGCAGGCGCCTGCGACGCCGCCGGGCAACTCCGCAGCGTCGCCTATTCCGCGGACTACGTGTTCCTGCGGAAGCAGTAAGGCGCCTCACGCTTCGCGATAATCCAGCAGGATCAATCCCACCAGCACGAACGCCACCGGCCAGACCCAGGCGGCGACGCGGCTGATGCGGCCGTCCATGCGCAGCTCCAGCCAGCGCGCCCAGCCGGCGGTGATGCCGCACAGCGCCAGCGGCGTGTGGCTCATCTCGATCAGGAGCTGGTCCTTGATGTTGGCGATGGCGTGCGAATGGGTCAGCAGCAGCGCGCCGCCGGCGGCGACCGTCAGCGGAAACACCAGCGCCGCCCGCCCCGCCTTCTGCCCGCGCAGCCGCACCCGCCATTCGAACAGGCCGAACAGGATGATCAGCACCACGAACAGCCGGTGCTGCGCCACTTCCGGATCGCGCCACGAGGCCCAGAAACCGATCGGGCCGAGCGGCCAGGCCATCTCGTCGGCGCGCAGGAACAGGAACGCCGCCATCACCAGGAACAACAGCGGCCAGTGCAGCGCGAAGCCGCCCCAGGCAAAGCGCTCGATCAGCGCGAGCAGGCCGATCAGCACGACGAAGATGCCGGCCCAATGGTGGTTGTATTCCGACCAGGCGATGTCGGCGGCGCTGCGCGGCAGGATCACGCCCTCGCCCGGCACATAGGCTTGCGGCGCCGTCAGGCGCTGCGCGTCGGCGGCGTCGATCCTCGCCTGGAGCTGCGAGATCGTGAGCTGGTCGACCGAGGGGCTCGTCAGCCGCGGCCATTGCGGCGCAGCGCGCTCGACGATCTCGCTTAAGCTCAGCCGGTCCTGGCTGAGATCGATGCCGGGCGGCAGCGAGGTCAGCGAGCCCGCCGTCAGGAGCGCCGTCAGCCCGATGCCGAGTTCGACCTCGACGAAGCGCTTCATGCGCGAGAGCGGTGCTGCGGGATCACCGCGGCGCAAACGTTCGACGGCGAAGAAGTTGCCGGCGCCGAGCGCGAGCAGCATCAGCAGCATCGCGACCTTGGCCGACATCATCACGCCATAGGCGGTGCCGTAGATCGCCACGAACGAGCCGAGATAGGCGATCGCCATCACAATGCCGCCGAGCACGATCGCCGCCACCGAGACCATCGACATCAGCGAGTAGCGCCGTCCGATCAGGCGCTGATCGTCATCCGCCTTGCAGCCGTTCAGCGCCATCAGGAAGTACGGCAGGCCGCCGATCCAGATTCCGGCGCCGAGCATGTGCAGGAAGTCAGCGCCGAGCAGCGGCCAGCGCACCTCGAGCCGGCTCGCCGCGTGCGTCAGGTTGAGCTGCAGCAGCAGCGCGGCACCAGCCAGCACGGCCAAAGCCACGACGCGCCAGGCGGCCCAGCTGCCGGTCCGGGCGAGCGCCGCGATGCCGAGCGCGCAGGCGGCAACGGCCATGCCGGAGCGCGCGAAGTCGGCGCCCGCCGCCTCGCCGAGCGACAGGTCGAGCGTCCCGATCAGCGCCGCCATGTTGACCGCGAGCGAGGCCAGCACGACCGCGAACCAGCCGAACGCGCTTCGGCGCAGGAAGCGCTGGCTGCGCTTCCCCACGACGATCGCGTCGGCGGACAGCCTTTGCTGTAGCGGGCGAAGCAGCAACAGCAGAAACGCCAGGCCGCCCACGGTGAAGCATTGTGCCAGCAGGGTCAGGCCGCGCAGCACCACCGAGAGATAGCCGAAGATGTCGAGGAAGAGCGCCACGGCTAGCGCACGTTGAAAGGAATGTCGCCACGGGTGATGTGGCCATCGACGCTGAGCACCTGCCATTGCAGATGCCAGGCGCCGGGGCTGAGCGCCCTGGCCTCGGCGTCGATCTCGTCGGCCGGCCCGTCGGCGGCCGGCGTGAGCGCCTGCTCGGCGCCGTCGGGCGCGCGCAGCTTCAGCCGCGAGCGGGCGTGATCGATGCGGCTGTTGAAGCGCAGCCGGATCAGTGTCGGCTGCTTCTCGATGGTCCCGCCCGCCGCGGGCTGCGACGAGACAATGACGGCATGGGCCGAGGCGGCGCCGGGGGCGACCAGAAGCAGCGCGGCAAGGGTCGGCAGGTGACGGAATCGGATGACGGACGACATGGGACGCGCGGGCGGAGGCTGCGGCGGGAACGTTCGTGCTGGACCGGGTCGAACAAAACTCTACCGTTCAAATCTAAGCGCCCTTCCTGTTCCCCGCGTAGCCACAAAGTCGTGACTGCGCCGAACCGGGACCTGCGGCTGTGGACAGCCGCACGCCGGCCCTGCCCGCGGAGCATCCCGGAACGGCGAAATTTAGGGTCGAATCATCAAGCACTTCGCTGTATGCCTCGCCGCATCATTGCCGTCTGTCCGGCCCGGCCTGCCGGCCCGCAGACCAACATTGCCTTTCGAGGAACGCCTGAGGAAACCCGTCATGCCCGCCTATCGCTCCCGCACCTCCACCCATGGCCGCAACATGGCCGGCGCCCGCGGCCTGTGGCGCGCCACCGGCATGACCAACGAGGATTTCGGCAAGCCGATCATCGCCGTCGTCAACTCCTTCACCCAGTTCGTGCCGGGCCACGTCCACCTCAAGGACCTCGGCCAGCTGGTCGCCCGCGAGATCGAGAAGGCCGGCGGCGTCGCCAAGGAGTTCAACACCATCGCCGTCGACGACGGCATCGCGATGGGCCATGACGGCATGCTCTACAGCCTGCCGTCGCGCGAGCTGATCGCCGACAGCACCGAATACATGGTCAACGCGCACTGCGCCGACGCGATGGTCTGCATCTCCAACTGCGACAAGATCACGCCCGGCATGCTGATGGCCGCAATGCGGCTCAACATCCCCGCGGTGTTCGTCTCCGGCGGTCCGATGGAGGCCGGCAAGGTCAACATCGAGGGCAAGCTGCGCAAGGTCGACCTGATCGACGCGATGATCGTGGCCGCCGACGACAAGGTCTCGGACGCCGACGTCGAGGTGATGGAGCGCTCGGCCTGCCCGACCTGCGGCTCCTGCTCCGGCATGTTCACGGCCAACTCCATGAACTGCCTGACCGAGGCGCTCGGCCTGTCGCTGCCCGGCAACGGCTCGGTGCTGGCGACGCATGCCGACCGCCGCGGCCTGTTCGTCGAGGCCGGTCACCTGATCGTCGACCTCGCCCGCCGCTATTACGAGCAGGACGATGCATCCGTGCTCCCGCGCTCGATCGCCAACTTCAAGGCGTTCGAGAACGCGATGAGCATGGACATCGCGATGGGCGGCTCGACCAACACCGTGCTGCATCTGCTCGCCGCCGCGCATGAGGGCGAGATCCCGTTCACGATGACCGACATCGATCGCCTGTCGCGCAAGGTCCCCTGCCTGTGCAAGGTCGCTCCCGCCGTGGCCGACGTGCACATGGAGGACGTGCACCGCGCCGGCGGCGTGATGGGCATCCTCGGCGAGCTCGCCCGCGCCGGCCTGCTGCACACCGAATTGCCGAGCGTCCATTCGGCCTCGCTGGCATCAGCGCTGGAGCGCTGGGACATCCGCAGCACGGCGAGCGAGAGCGTCAAGAACTTCTACATGGCCGCCCCCGGCGGCGTGCCGACGCAGGTCGCGTTCAGCCAGGACCGCCGCTACCAGGAGCTCGATCTCGACCGCGAGAAGGGCTGCATCCGCGACCTCGCGCATGCCTATTCCAAGGATGGCGGCTTGGCCGTGCTGACCGGCAACATCGCGCGCGACGGCTGCATCGTGAAGACCGCGGGCGTCGATGCCTCGATCCTGAAGTTCTCGGGTCCTGCGCGCGTGATGGAGAGCCAGGACGCCGCGGTCGAAGCGATCCTCACCAACAAGATCAAGGCCGGCGACATCGTCGTCATCATCTATGAGGGCCCGCGGGGCGGCCCAGGCATGCAGGAGATGCTGTATCCGACCAGCTATCTGAAGTCGAAGGGCCTCGGCAAGGCGTGCGCGTTGATCACCGACGGCCGCTTCTCCGGCGGCACCTCGGGGCTGTCGATCGGCCATGTCTCGCCGGAAGCCGCCGAGGGCGGCCTGATCGGCCTGGTGCAGGACGGCGACCGCATCGAGATCGACATCCCCAACCGCACCATCCATCTCGCAGTGTCGGATGAGGAGCTCGCCCGGCGCCGCGCCGCGATGGAGGCCCGGGGGGACCAGGCCTGGAAGCCGGCCAAGCGCGCCCGCAAGGTCTCGACCGCGCTGAAGGCCTACGCCGCGTTCGCCTCAAGCGCCGCGAAGGGCGCCGTGCGCGTGGTGAGGGATTGAGCCTTTAGCCCGCAGGACGGAGAAAGCATCTGCCTTCGCTCGACAGAGTGAAGGCAGATGCGTGCCTGCCGTCCTACTATGAGGCCGATTACTACGACCGACGGGCGGTGGGCATGGCGCGTCCACTGACACTCCGCACCAGCCTTTTACTCAATCTGAAATTGCATTCAACTCGTGATGGTTGATTCAGGTCAACGCCCGATCTAGCGCCGTGCCGATACTGTGTCAGCATAGGGCCGCACGCGTCCCGGCCGTCACGTCCGGCCCGCATGGATGGGAGACGATCATGTCACAACAGCCGCTCCTCGACGAGCCGCGCCTCGCCTACCAGATCATCGTCACTGCGCCGGGCACGAAATCGCAGAACTGGCACGGCGTGCTGTACGATCAGAAGGGCGAGCCCGTGACGATCGCCGCCGGCGCGACGGTCAAGACCGGCGTCGGCGTGTTCGTCGGCGTCCCCGAGAACCGTCCTTTTCATCCCTTTGGTGCGATCCACGCCGACACCATTGCCTGGATGAAGACGGCGCAGGGCAACGTCATCATGGACACCGAGCCCTGGGCCTACCGGCTTCATGTCGGCGCGGAAGGCTCCAAGAACGAAGGCTGGCAGGGCGAGTTGCTGCATGGTCGGGGCGTGGTCGGGCCCCAGCCCGGCAAGTTTGAAACGCCGATGGGACCGTTCATCTGGTTGGAACGGACTCACCCCTGGGGCCTCAGCGGCTGGTTCCACGCATCCTGGTCGGCGGCCCAACGACAGGCACCGGCCCAACGACAGGCACCGGCCAAACAAAGCGGCGCGGCCTGAGACGCGCGCGGTCGGCGCGCCTTGGTTTCCATCTGACGGCTCAACCCGCCGGGTCAGAACTTGTATGTGGGCAGGTCGCTCGCGCGCCCCTGCCTAATCTACGTACTATGGCTGTGACCCAGTGAGCTTCGGTGTCCTTGTCCGAAGCTCCAATGCTCCGGCTCCCGCTCCGGCGTCGCGGAACGACACCAGCCGGCGCTGCTTTTCGTCCCACAGCACCAGTCGGACGCAGCGCAGGCTCTCGGGCAGTGTGATGCGGCCGATCTCGCGCAGCTCGGGATGATCGCGCAGCACGACCGGCAGCCGGTAATAGGGAATTCGGCTTGAGAGATGGTGGACGTGGTGGATGCCGATGTTGGCGGTGAGCCAGTGCAGCCATGCCGGCAGGTCGTAATGTGAGCTGCCGTAGAGCGCAGCCTGCTGCTGCGTCCAGCGCTCGCCCCGCTCCCAGACGGTGTGCTCGAACTGATGCTGGACGTAGAACAGCCACACCCCCGCCATGGCGGCGAGCAGCATGATCGGGAGATGCACGACCAGGAACGCCTGGATGCCGATCAGCCACATCAGCCCGGCGACCACCAGGGCGATGCCGAGATTGGTGGCCATCGTGCTGACCCAGGGAGACCAGCCAGCACGCATGAGACCGAACGGAAGACGGTGCTGCAGGAAGAACAGGTAAGCGGGACCGGCCACGAACATGACCAGGGGATGGCGGTAAAGCCGGTAGCGCAGCCGGGCCCAGCTCGACCGCGCCTGATATTCCCGCACGGTCAACGTATCGATATCGCCGATGCCGCGCCTGTCGAGGTTGCCGCTACTGGCGTGGTGGATCGCATGCGTGCGCCGCCACCAGTCGTAAGGCGTCAGGGTCAGCACGCCCAGGATGCGGCCGACCCAGTCGTTCGCCTGACGCCCGGCGAAGAAGGTGCCGTGGCCGCAATCGTGCTGGATCATGAACAGACGCACCAGAAAGGCGCCGGCAGGAATCGCGATGAGCAACGACGCCCAGGCATGGCCGAGCGAGAACGCGAACCAGGCGGCCGTCCACAGCGCCACCAGCGGCACGGCCGTGATCACCAGCTCGGTCACGCTGCGCAGGCGGTTTGGCGTGCGATAGCTGCTGAGAATCTGCATCCAGTACCTTGCGTCGGCCGCCGCGCGGCCCTCGTCGTCGCCGGCGCGCAGCGTGGCGCGGTCCTTGGGCGGCACAGTCGCCATCGCGACTGGCTGATCGAACTGCAATGTCGTCTCCACCTTGTGTTCTTGGCGATCGCGCATGGCGCGACCGCAGCCAAATGGACCCCTGCGGACCGCCGCAGGCGCTCGAAACCAGAGCTTTCGCGGATTCAACCGGGGGTCGAAGCCAAATGATTCATCGTGCGCCCGACGATGAGCCGGTCTGGAAGAGCAGTCTGAGACATGCCCGCAGGAGAGAGGTCAAGGGCGCGCAGGACAGATCGTACAACGTAACCCGCCGGACTCCGCATTGCTAGGAGATGGCGGATTACGATCCGTTAATTCCCTCTTGTTTGCCGCGACGATATGGCGCTGCGCCGTTTTCTTCCGGGTTATTGCGGGGTGGGCCCGGGCTCCGCAGCCGCCACTGCACGAGACGACGAGCGCAGCGATGATCCCGCCAATGACGGCCTTTTGGTGGTCATGAATCCGGGCCGGCCCCTGGCGCTTCTGCCCGGGAATGACGGGAGCAGAATTCGAGTCACCCTCACGGTGGCGGTCATCGGCCCATCGTGACGTGCCTCATCGTCCAGTACCCTGCGTGGTGTCGTGCACGAACGCCCCATCGCCGCGCGCGTCGGAGAACATGTTCCAGATCGCGATGAACATTGCGGCGATGACCGGCCCGATGATGAAGCCGTTCAGACCGAACGCCTCGATCCCGCCGAGGGTCGAGATCAGCACGACATAGTCGGGCATCTTGGTGTCCTGGCCGACCAGGAGGGGACGCAGCAGATTGTCGACAAGCCCGATCACCAGGGCGCCATAGGCGATCAGGATCACGCCATGCCAGACCGATCCGGTGGCCAGCAGATAGAGCGCGACCGGAAACCACACCAGCCCTGCTCCGACAGCCGGAAGCAGCGACAGAAACGCCATCACGACGGCCCATAGCAGCGGCGCGGTGATGCCGAGGAACCAGAAGATCAGACCGCCCAGAGCGCCCTGCGCCAGCGCCACGACCAGATTGCCCTTCACCGTCGCGCGAATGACGACCGTGAACTTGCCCAGCAGCGCGTGCCGCTGCTCCGCGCGCAGCGGAATGGCGTTGGCGATACGCGCCGACAACGCCTCCTGATCGCGAAGCAGAAAGAACAGCAGATACAGCATGAGGAACAGATTGACGAAGAACTCGAAGGTCCCTTGGCCGATGTTCAGCGCCTGGCCCGCAATCATCTGGCTGCCTTTCAGCAGGCCGGCCGACAGCCTGTCCTTCAGTCCGGCCAGGCTGCCAAGTCCAAAACGGTTGAGGAGATCGACCACCCATGTCGGAAGCGCCTCCAGCATCTTCTGGAAATACTGCCCGAGGTCCAACTGGCCCGACTGCGCCTGGCCGTAGACACCGGAGGCCTGCTGCGCCAGCGCCGCCCCGATCAGCGACAGCGGCAGAATGACGATCAGGACGACCAGCAGTACGGCGACGGCTGCGGCAAGCCCATCTCTGCCGTGCATCGACCGCGACAATCGGCGGTGGAGGGGAGAAAACACGATGGCCCCCACGACGCCCCACAGCACGGCGGGGTAGAATGGCAGCAGGATCCAGCCGAGCAGCAGCGTGATCACCACGAGCAGGAACAACAGAACTCGGTCTTCGAAGCTGCGCATGTCAACTTTCCAGTCTGGCCGCGACATCTGGACGCGTGCCGTGGTCTTTCGAGCATCGCGAGTCGGCTATCGCCGAATCCAACAGGGGTCAACGCGCGAACGCGCCATTCGGGCTCCAAGCTGGTCGCGAGATCGATGCGGCACGTTGCATGACATCCATCATCGCGTCGCAGTCCATATCACTCAGCGCCGGTCGACCGAACCCGACGTCAGCGACTCCGATGTCGCCTGCCCTATCGCAGCGGACAGTGCGAGCCCGGACTCTGTAACCACGACAGCTCGAGATGAAGCGAGCTGGGCGTGGGCTCACCTCATCCTCGCAGGGGCCATCCTGAATATGGATTCCGGCTCAGCCACTGGCGCGGCTGCCCCGGAATACCCTGGAATGACGACAGATTACGTGGTCACTCGCTGCGGCAAAACACCGATTTTGCCCACGCGATCAACCACAAGACCGGTTTCAAGAGCCCTCGTCCAAAATAAATCGCTTCCGAAAATCAGCAAATCAGGCGTATGCTGCCCGCGTTCCGGTCCGGATGAGGGACGTACGCGTCGTCACGATACGTTGGGCCGGCAATGCGGTGGACGTGAGGGCATCGGCGCGCATCATGTGCGGACGAACGATGCACTTGCGGACGTGAAGTCGCGTGGTCCTGACACCCCGAAGCTGGTGTCCCCGCGGCAGCGTGCGAGAAGCGCGTCGTCGCGTACGGTGGCCAACAAGCCCGGTGCACCGAGGAGAGCGCGTATAAGCGTTAAAACCTCCGCGCAGGGAATGCCGGGATGTCTCGGCTGACCTGTGGTGACTGCCGCCTGCTTTTTTTCTGCAGGCGGGCCATGGGTGTGGCCAGCGCCCGGCATTCCCTGCGCCCTCATCATGTCACGAGGGCCCGGCCTATCGCATGACCCGGACGCACTGGGCGTCGCGGCGATGCTGCGGCTCGTCCTGATCCGGATCCTCGTCTGCGGCCTCCGCCCCGGTTGCCAACCGCGCGATGAGTCGCAATAAACAGCGCTTCCGAGCCGGCGCGACCGGCCCGTCGACCTGGAGGCATGATGATGACGACGAGACCGACCGCAAAATCATCCGACAAGGATGTCTGGCGCGTCGGCGTGCTGTTCTCACGCAGCGGCCTGATGGAGGTCACGGAGTCCGAGCATTTCTTCGGCACCGCGCTGGCGATCCAGGAGATCAACCGGGACGGCGGCGTGCTCGGCCGCGAGATCGAGGTCATCGCCTATGATCCGGGCTCGCAGCCTGAGACGTTCCGCAAGCTCGCCGATCGGCTGCTGACCGAGGACGGCGCCTCCGTCATCTTCGGCTGCTCGACCTCGGCCGAGCGCAAGGCGGTGCTGCCGGCGATCGAGCGTCGTAACGGCCTGCTGTGGTATCCCTCGCTCTACGAGGGTTTTGAATATTCGCCGAACGTGATCTACACCGGGCCGGCGCCGAACCAGAACGCGTTCCAGCTTGCCGAATACATCGTGCGCAAGCATGGCCCGCGCGTCTACCTGATCGGCTCGGACTACATCTATCCGCGCGAATCCAACCGCATCATGCGCGACCTCGTCGAGTCCTATGCGGGCCGCGTCGTCGGCGAGCAATATGTGGCGATGGAGGCGACCGATGCCGAGCTCTCGCGCGGCCTCGATGCCATCAGGGATGCCGCGCCCGACGTCGTGTTCTCGACCATCGTCGGCCGCACCGCGCAGCGCTTCTATCGCATGTATGCGCAGGCCGGCTTCGATCCGAAGCGGCTGCCCATCGCCAGTCTCACGATGGCCGAGGGCGAGGTCCGCGCCATCGGTCCCGAATATTGCGCCGGCCACCTCACTGCGGCGAGCTATTTCGGCACGCTCGCGCGCGACAGCAACGACCGCTTCAAGGCGGCGTTCGCGGCCGCCTTTGGCGCCGACAAGCCGGTCAGCATGTGGAGCGCCTCGGCCTATGCGCAGATCAAGCTGTTCGCGCTGGCGTTGGCGCAGGCGGGCAGCCTCGATACCCAGAAGCTGGTCGAAGCCGCGCTCGGCCTCAGCCTGGAGGCGCCGGAGGGACCGATGCGGATCGATCCCGACAACAACCACGTCTGGACCACGCCGCGCATCGGGCGCGTGCGCGCCGACGGGCAGTTCGACATCGTCTGGGAGAGCAAAAGCCCGATCAAGCCGGACCCGTATCTTTCAGTGTCGCCGATCGGTGGCCGCTGGCTGAGCGAAGAGGCGCTCTCAGCATGAGGCCGGATGACCGCATGAAGCCGGGGGTGCGCCGGCTGATCGAGGAGCTGCGCGGCGCGCGCGTGCTGGTGATCCATCCGCGCGATGCCGAGGGCGATGCGCTGATCGACCAGCTCAAGCGCATCGGCTGCAACGTGCGCGGCGTGTGGCCGCCGCCGGCCGCGATCCCGCACGACATCGACACCGTGTTCCAGCTGATCGAGACCTCGGAGGAGATGATCTTTCCGGAAGGCACCAGCGAGCATCCACTCACCTTCATCGCCATCGTCGACTACGAGAATCCGACCATCCTGAAGCGGCTGCTCGACAGCAACGCGCATGGCGTCGTCAACAAGCCGATCCGCTCGTTCGGCATCTTGTCGTCGCTGGTGCTCGCGCGCTCGCTGCGCGGCTACACGCGCAGGCTCGAGGGCAAGGTGCAGAAGCTGGAGGAGACCTTGAAGGCGCGGCGCGACGTCGACAAGGCGGTGAAGATCCTGATGGGGCTGAAGCAGGTCGGCGAGGTCGAGGCCTATGAGCTGATCCGCGCGCAGGCGACGCAGAAGCGCGTCGCGATGGCGGATATCGCGATCTCGATCATCAATGCGCAGGAGACGCTCGGCGGATTGGGTGTGCTGGATGCGCCGGCCTCGCGCTGAGCGGGTGTTTCCGCGCTCATGCGCTGGGCAGTCGCGGCCCGAAATTTTTGCAGCCGATGGCGTTGACTTCGTATCAAGCATGGGAATTACTTGAGGACGTCGCGGACATCGGATGTCCGCCAATGGCCGGTCGGCCATTTCACATCAGGCTATGCAGCCCTCGCATTGCGCCGCAAGGCGCAGTCGGGGGCTTTTTGTTTGGCGCGCGCGACCCTCGCGAACGCAACGGAGACTCGTGCCTTGACGACGGATGACGACAGCAAAGTGCGGATCGCCTGCATCCAGATGCAGCCGATGGTCGGCGAGTTGGCAACCAACCTCGCCCACAGCCTCGATCTGATTCACCAGGCCGTGGCGCAAGGCGCCAGGCTCGTGGTGCTCCCCGAGCTCGCCTCCTCCGGCTACGTATTCAAATCGCGCGAGGAGGCCTTCGCCGCCTCCGAGACCATTCCAGGCGGTCCCGCAGTGACCGCCTGGAGCGAGATCGCCGCCGAGCACGGCCTGCATCTCGTGGCAGGGATCTGCGAGCGCGACGGCGCCAAGCTCTACAACAGCGCCGTGCTGATCGGACCGAACGGCTATATCGGCACGTTCCGCAAGGTGCACCTGTGGAACGAGGAGAACCTGTATTTCGAGCCCGGCAATCTCGGCTTCCCCGTCTACCACACCGAGATCGGCCGCATCGGCATGGCGATCTGCTACGACGGCTGGTTCCCGGAGAGCTATCGTCTCAATGCGCTGCAGGGCGCCGACATCGTCTGCGTGCCGACCAACTGGGTGCCGATCCCCGGCCAGGCGCCGGGCCGCGAGGCGATGGCCAACATTCTCGCCATGGCCGCCGCACATTCCAACTCGATCTTCATCGCCTGCGCCGACCGTGTCGGCATCGAGCGCGGCCAGCCGTTCGAGGGTCAGAGCCTGATCGTCAGCTACACCGGCTGGCCTGTCGCCGGTCCCGCGAGCCGGGACAAGGAGGAGATCGTGGTCGCCGACGTCTCGCTCGGCGAGGCCCGCCGCGCCCGCAACTGGAACGCCTTCAACCAGGTCCTGCGCGACCGCCGCTCCGATGTCTATGACGAGATGCTCGGCAGCGAGGTCAAACGGGGGTGGTACTGACTGCTCCACGGCAATTTTCATCTCGACCATTCACGGAGGACAATCGATGACGTCGCGTTTGATCACCACCTCGCTGGCGCTCGCCCTTGCGGCGGGAACGGCACTCTCGCCTGCTCTGGCCGCCGATCCGATCAAGATCGGCGTTCCCGTCGGCCTGTCGGGCGCCAACTCCGTCGTTGCACCGTCGGTGGTGCAATCCGCCGAGCTCGCGGTGGAGGAGATCAACGCCAAGGGCGGCGTGCTCGGCCGCAAGCTCGCGCTCGAGGTCGCCGATGACGCCTCGGGCGCGGCCGGCGCCCAGAAGGCATTCGACGCGCTGATCTTTCAGAAGAAGGTCAACGTGCTGATCTCGATGGAGACCAGCGCGGCCCGCAACGCCGGCCTGCCGATCGTCGCCCGCGGCAAGACGCCCTACATCTACACCTCGTTCTACGAGGGCAAGTCCTGCAGCCCCTATCTGTATGTCAACGCCTGGGTGCCGGACCAGCAGGTGCCGCCGATCGTCGACTACTTCAACAAGGAGAAGAAGGCGAAGAACTATTTCCTGATCGGCTCCGACTACGCCTTCGGCCGCGGCATGCTCGGCTTCACCAAGAGCTACATCGAGAAGACCGGCGGCAAGGTGGTCGGCGAGGAATATCTGCCGATGGACGGCTCGGACTGGACCTCGATCATCTCCAAGCTCAAGACTTCCGGGGCTGACGCGCTGATCACCTCGACGGCGGGCGGCGCGCCGAACGTGACCCTGACCAAGCAACTGCGCGCCGCCGGCGTGAATCTGCCTTACGGCAACCTCGCCGTCGACGAGGGCACCGCCAAGGGCATGGGTGCTGATGCCGCCGGCATCTATCTGTCGGCCTCGTACGTCACGGGCATCGACACCCCCGCCAACAAGACCTTTTTGGCGGCGATGGCCAAGAAGTTTGGTGCCGAGCTGAAGACGCCGAACGATCTGTCGGTTCCGGAGTATGAGGCGGTGTACGCCTACAAGGCGGCGGTCGAGAAGGCCGGCAGCACCGACCAGGACAAGGTGCTGAAGGCGCTGGCCGAGGTCTCGGTCGACGGCCCGCGCGGCACGATCAAGATGGACAAGCAGCGCCATGCGCCGCTGACGATGTATCTCGGCCAGGTCCAGGCCGACGGCAGCGTCAAGGTGATCCAGAGCTTTGCGAACGTCGATCCCGGAGCGCAGTGCCCGGGCAAGTCCTGATCGCGTATGCTCCCGCGGGGCGGACGCGCGTCCGCCCCGCAACCTCTCGACCGGGAATGACCATGCTGACCGTCGCCCTCGATGCCGTCACGACGGCCGCCATGCTCTTCATCATCGCCGCCGGCCTTCTGATCGTGTTCGGCGTGATGAAGATCATCAACTTCGCCCATGCCGCCTTCCTGACCGTGGGCGCTTATGCAGCCCTGGTCGGCGCGCAACTGGGCCTGCCGTGGTTTCTGATCCTGCCGCTCGCCTTCGTCGCCGGCGCGGTCTGCGGCGGCGTGACGGAGATCGTGATCGTCCGCCGGCTCTACAAGCGTCCGCTCGATGCGATCCTCGCCACCTGGGGCCTCGGCATCGTACTCGGGCAGCTCATCACGCTGATGTTCGGCCGCGAGGTGCAGTTTGTGCAAGCGCCGATCTCGGGAACGGTGCATCTGTTCGGCGCCGATTATTCGGCCTACCGGCTGGTGATGATCGCCGCGGCCATCATCGTCGGCCTGCTGTTCACCGCTCTTCTCAACGGCACGCGGCTTGGTCTGTCGACCAAGGCCGTGATCATGAACGAGATGCTGGCGCAGGGCCTCGGCGTCGACTCCTCACGGGTCAGGCTGATCACCTTCGCACTCGGCAGCGGGCTCGCCGCGCTGTCGGGCGCACTGATCACGCCGCTGTCGAGCGTCGACCCGAACATGGGCGTGCCCTGGCTGATCGGTGCGTTCATGCTGGTCATGGTGTCCGGCGGCTCGCTGCTGGCGCTGGCCGGCTCCTGCGCGGTCCTCGGCACCCTTCAGGTCCTGGTTTCGACCTTCGTCAATCCGATCCTCGGCGGTCTCACCATCGCGATCTGCGCCGCCGTCGTGCTGCGGATCCGCCCGGAGGGTTTTGCCCGTGCCTGATGCGCGCCCCCTCGCCTCTCCTGTGTCCCCAACGAAGCGCGCGATGCCGCTCCTGATCGTCCCCGCGTTGCTGGTCGCGCTCGCCGCCGGCGTGATCGTCGTGGCGCCGCTGCTGCTCGATACCTACCTCGTGAACATCCTGGTGCGCGCCTGCTTCGTCGCCATCGCGGCGATCACCGTCGACATCATGTGGGGCTATTGCGGCACGCTGACGTTCGGCCAGTCCGCCTTCTTCGGCATCGGCGCCTATGCGCTCGCGATCATGTTCACCGAATATGGCTTCGGCCCCTGGCAGATCTGCGCCGCGATCGGCGCAGCCGTGGTGGTGGCGGCCGCTGTCGCCGCCTTCACTGGCTGGCTGTCGTTCTACCCTGGCTCGACGCCGCTCTACGCCTCCGTGATCTCGCTGGTGGTGCCGATCGTGCTGGTGCAGATCCTCTATTCCGGCGGCACATTCACCGGCTCGTCGAGCGGACTTGTCGGCTTCGAAAGCTTCGATCTGGAGATCGAGACCTGGCTGCGACTCGCTGGTTTCGGATTGCTGGCGACGGCGACGCTCGCGCTCGTCGTGATGCGCAGTGACACCGGACGTCTGCTGGCGGCGCTGCGCGACAACGACGCACGCTGCACCTATCTCGGCATCGACACGTCGCGGCTGCGTATCACGGTGCTGGTATTGTCCGCGATCGTCTCCGCGCTGGCCGGATTCTTTTATGCCGGATTCGGCGGTATCGCCGCGCCCGAAAACGCGAGCTTCAGCTTCGGAACCAACCTCGTGATCATGGTCGCGCTCGGCGGCCGCGGCACCGTGATCGGTCCGGTGATCGGCGCGCTGTGCATCGAGGTGGCGAGCGCCTACCTTGCCAATAGCCTCCCCTATGTGTGGGAGCTGATCGTCGGGCTTGCGCTGATCATCGTGATCCTTGTCTTCCCGGACGGTCTGCTTGGCGCTGTGATGCGCCTGGTCAAGCGCGGCGGTTCGGGACGGCGCACTGCGACGACGCTGCGCCCGGCCGCTGCCGCCACGGCGGTCAGCAATCCGGACGCCGTTGCCATCGAAGTTCGCGCGCTCGGCAAGCATTATGGCAGTCTCGCAGTGCTGGACGGCGTGCAGTTCACGGCATATCGCGGCGAATTGCTGAGCCTCGTCGGTCCCAACGGGGCTGGCAAGACCACCTTGATCCGCTGCCTGTCCGACGGCCGCGAACGCTCGACCGGCGACGTCGCGATCGCCGGCCACGACATCGTACGGCTGCCGCCGGATCGCGTCGTTCGGTTTGGCCTGGGACGCAAGTTCCAGACGGCATCGGTGTTCGAGACGCTGACCGTCGCAGAATGCCTGCGCGTCGCGCGGACACATGCTGATCCTCCCGCACTGACCTCGCGCGCGGTGACGCTGGCGCTGCCGCCTGCAGCCATGTCGGTCGTCGAACGCTCCGGGCTCAGCGAGCGGCTCGATGAGGAAGCGCGCAATCTGAGCCACGGGCTCAAGCAGGCACTCGAGCTCGCGATGGTGCTGTCGCTCGAGCCCGACGTGCTGCTGCTGGATGAGCCAACCGCCGGACTGACGCGCGCGGAACGGCAGAGCTTCGCCGACATCCTCACCGCCCTCGCCCGACGCGACCGGCTCTGCATTCTCCTGGTCGAGCACGATCTCGATTTCGTGCGCGAGATCTCCTCGCGCATCATCGTGCTGCACCAGGGGCGCCTCGCGCTCGACGGCTCGGTCGACAAGGTCGTGAACAGCGAGCTGGTGCGCGAAATATACACCGGACAGCATGTTCCGCATGCGGAGGCCCTCGCATGAGCAGCGTGCTGGACGTCAGCGAGCTGGCGAGCGGCTACGGCTCGTCGGAGGTGATCAGCAATGTGGGTTTTGCGCTTGGCAAAGCCGAAACCCTCGCCATCGTCGGCAAGAACGGCATGGGCAAGACGTCGCTGCTCAAGGCCATCGTCGGCTTCCTGCCGGCCTGGCGCGGCCGAGTGAAACTTGCAGGCAAGGACGTAACGCGGATAGCGCCGCATCTGAAGCGGAAGATGGGGCTGGTCTATGTTCCCCAGGAACATGCGCTGTTCCAGGACCTGTCGGTCCGCGACAATCTCAGGCTTGGCGTGCTCACGGACGATGACATGACCGCGCGTTTCGAGCAGGTCGGCGGCTGGTTTCCGGTGCTGACCAAGCGGCTGAGCCAACGGGCCGGCACGCTGTCCGGCGGCGAGCAGAAGATGCTGATCGTCGCCCGCGCGTTGATGGCGAAGCCCGACGTGCTGCTGCTCGACGAGGTCACGGAAGGCCTGCAGCCGTCCGTCGTCGACCGGCTGTCCGAGGTGCTGGTGCGCGTCCGGCGCGAGATCGGCACCTCCATGATCGTGGTCGAGCAGCATCTGCCGTTCGCGCTCTCGATCAGCGACAGATACCTCGTGTTCAAGCGCGGCGAGATCGTCGATGCCGCCGCGGTCGATCGTGACTCCGCCGCGCGCATCGACGAGCACATGCGCATCTAGCGGACCCGTCGCCGCGAGAACAGCGAGATCAGCACCGGCAGCGTGATTAGGATGACCATCGGGGCCAGCATCATGCCGGTGACCACGACGATCGCGAGCGGCTTCTGCACCTGCGAGCCGATGCCGGTCGACACCGCGGCCGGCATCAGGCCGATGCCGGCAACGACGCAGGTCATCAGCACCGGCCGCAACTGCAATTCGCCGGTGCGGATGACGGCCTCGATGCGGTCGACACCCTCGTCGATCAGCTGGTTGAACTGCGACAGGATGATGATGCCGTCCATCACGGCGATGCCGAACAAGGCGATGAAGCCGATCGCCGCCGAGACGCTGAACGGGATTCCGGTCAAGACGAGGCCGACCACGCCGCCGAAGATCGCCATCGGGATCACGCTCATGGCGAGCAAGGTATCGGCCATCGAGCCGAAATTGAACCACAGGAGCACGCCGATCAACGCGAGGCTGATCGGCACCACGATCGACAGCCGCTTGATCGCATCCTGCAGATTGCCGAACTCGCCGACCCACTCGACATGCGAGCCCGGCGGCAACTGCACCTGGTCGGCGACCTTCTGCTGCGCCTCCTGGATCGCGCTGCCGAGGTCGCGCTCGCGCACCGAGAACTTGATCGGCAGATAGCGCTCCTGCTGCTCGCGATAGATATAGGCCGCGCCCGACACCAGCTTGATGGTGGCGACCTCGCTCAGCGGAATTTGCGTAATGCCGTTCGGCCCCTGCGCACCGATGCGCAGATTCTCGATCGCCTCCGCGCTCTTGCGATATTCCGGCGCCAGACGAACGATGATCGGGAAATGCCGGTCGGAGCCGGGCTCGTAGAGATCGCCCGCGGTGTCGCCGCCGATCGCGACCTTGATGGTGGCGTTGATGTCGCCAGGCGCGAGCCCGTAGCGCGCCGCCTTGGCGCGGTCGATGTCGATCTGCACGGTCGGCTGTCCGAGCGAGGTGAACACCGCGAGATCGGTGATGCCCTGCACCGTCGACAGCACCTGCTTGATCTTGTTGGCGGTATCCGTCAGCGCCTGCAGATCATTGCCATAGAGCTTGATCGAGTTCTCGCCTTTCACGCCGGAGACGGCTTCGGAGACGTTGTCCTGCAGATATTGCGAGAAATTGAACTCGACGCCGGGGAAGCGGTCGTCGAGCTGCTTCAGCAACTCCGCGGTAAGCTGATCCTTGTCCTTGGTGCCGGGCCAGTCCTTCACCGGCTTCAGCGGCGCGAAGAACTCGGCATTGAAGAAGCCCGCGGCATCGGTGCCGTCGTCGGGACGGCCGTGCTGCGAGACCACCGCATCGACCTCGGGCCGCGCGCGGATGATCTTGCGCATCTCGTTGACGTAGGCGTTGCCCTCCTGCAGCGAAATCGTCGGCGGCAGGGTCGCACGGATCCAGAGATTGCCCTCCTCCAGCTTGGGCAGGAATTCGAGCCCGAGCAGCCGGCCGACCACCACGGTCAGCAGCACGAGACCGATCGCGCCGGTCATCACCAGATTGCGGTTGCCGACCGCCCAGCGCAGCACCGGCGAATAGATCGCGTGCAGCAGCCGCATCAGCCGGGTCTCGGTCTCCTCGACATGTGCGGGCAGGATGATCGCGCTCAGCGCCGGCGTCACGGTGAAGGTCGCAAGCAGACCGCCGGCGAGCGCATAGGCATAGGTGCGCGCCATCGGCCCGAAGATGTTGCCCTCGACGCCGCTCAGGGTGAACAGCGGCAGGAACGCGGCGATGATGATCGCGGCGGCAAAGAAGATCGAGCGCGACACGTCGGCGGCCGCCGACAGGATCGCGTGGCTCTTCATGCCCATCATCGTCTCGGGCGAGATGTGGCTCTCCTCGGCCTCGGACAATGGCGTGGTTTGCGTCAGCCGGCGGAAGATCGCCTCGACCATGATGACGGTGGCATCGACGATCAGGCCGAAATCGATCGCGCCGACCGACAGCAGGTTCGCCGACTCGCCGCGCAGCACCAGGATGATGACGGCGAAGAACAGCGCGAACGGAATCGTGGCGCCGACGATCAGCGCGCTGCGCAGATTGCCGAGGAAGATCCACTGCAACAGCACGATCAGACCGATGCCGACCACCATGTTGTGCAGCACGGTGTGGGTCGTGGTGTCGATCAGGTCCTTGCGGTCGTAGATGCGCTCGATCCGCACGCCCGGCGGCAGGATGGTGGAGTTGTTGATCTGGTCGACCAATTGCTCGACACGGGCGATGGTCGGCGAGCTCTGCTCGCCGCGCCGCATCAGCACGATGCCCTGGACGATGTCGTCATTGTTGTTGAGGCCGGCGATGCCGAGCCGCGGCTTCTCCGCCACCGTGACGTTGGCGACGTCCTTCACCAGCACCGGGTTGCCGCCGCTCTGCGACACCATGGTGTTGGCGAGGTCGTCCATCGAGCGGATCAGGCCGACGCCGCGGACGACTGCCGACTGCGTGCCGATCTCGACCGTGTTGCCGCCGACATTGATGTTGGAATTGCCGACCGCCTGCAAGAGCTGCGGCAGGGTCAGGCCGTTGGCAACCAGCTTGTTGAAGTCGACCTGGATCTCATAGGTCTTGGTCTTGCCGCCCCAGCCGGTGACGTCGATGACGCCAGGCACGGCGCGGAAGCGGCGCTGCAGCACCCAATCCTGCAGGGTCTTGAGGTCGAGCACGCTGTAGCCCGGCGGACCGCGCAAGCGATAGCGATAGATTTCGCCGACCGCACTCAGCGGCGAGATCTGGGGCGTGACATTGCCCGGCAGCGGCGACAGTTGCGACAGGCGATTCAGCACCTGCTGCAAAGCTTCGTCATAGGTGTAGTCGAACGAAAACTGCAGCTTGACGTCGGACAGGCCGTACAAGGAAATCGTGCGGATGGTGCGCAGGTTCTTGATGCCGGCGACCTGGGTCTCGATCGGGATCGTGATGTAGCGCTCGATCTCCTCGGCCGAGAGGCCGGGGCTCTGCGTCACGATGTCGACCATCGGCGGGGTCGGATCGGGATAGGCTTCGATGTTGAGCTGCCGGAACGCGATCAGGCCGCCGATCAGGACGGCGACGAACATTCCGACCATCAGGAAGCGCCGCTGAACGGCGATGGCGACGAGACGGTCCATTCAGATCGGCACTTTCAGGAAGGCAGGCAGGAGAAGCGCATGTCAGCTGCCCGAGGCTGCGCGATCGATGAACAGGCTGCCCTTGGTGACGATCTGCTCGCCCGCGCTCAGATTGCTTTCGACCGCGACCTGGTCGCCATTGATCAAACCGGTCTTGATCTTGCGCAGCTCGATCGACTTGTCGGGACGGGCGACCCAGACCCGGACCTGGCTGCCTTCGTAGATCAACGCCTGTCGGGGCACCGCGACGGCGGGCTGTTCGCCTGGCGAATAGATCGTCACATTGGCGAACATCTCCGGCTTCAGCAGCCCGTCCTTGTTGTCGATGGTGGCGCGGACGAGCAGCCTGCGGCTCGTCGGGTCGATCGAAGCGGCGACGTAGTTGATGCTGGCCTTGAGCGGCCGGCCGGGCAGCGCCAGCACGTTGACGAGGATCTCCTCGCCGACGTTCACCAGCGCCGCGTCGCTCTCGCGGACGAAGGCGGTGAGCCAGACCGTGGAGAGATCGCCGATCACGAAGACCGGGTCGCTCGCGCCGGAATTGACATATTGTCCGGGGCCGACCTTGCGCTGCACGACCGTGCCGGCGATCGGCGAGTAGATGGTGATCTCGCGGTCGATCACGCCCTTGCTCTGGAAATCGGTGATCGCGGCATCGGTGAAGCCGAGAATGCGCAGCTTGTTGCGCGCGGCCTCCAGCGCCGTTTGTGACGACCGCATGTCGTTCTGAGCCTGAACCGAGGTCGCCTCCGCCTGCTGGAAATCCTTCAGCGGAATCGCCCGGCCTTCGAACAGGTCCTTGGCGCGCTTGTACTGGATGTCGGCGAGGTCGAGCGCGGACTTTGCCTTGTTCATCGCGCTGATGGCGGCGATGAAATCGTTCTGGGCCTGCACCGTGTCGGCGGCCTCGATCACGAACAGCGGCTGGCCCTGGCGCACGGTTTCGCCGGGACGGGCGAGCAGCTTGGTGACGCGGCCGGCATAGGGCGAGAAAACCGGTGTCGAGCGATCCTCGTCGACGGCAACCTTGCCCTCGGTAATGTGCTCGGCACGAAATATCTTCTCACACACCGGCTCGATCGTCAGCGTCGACCATTCCGCCGCCGACGGCGTGAAGGTGGTGCCGTTGCGCTTGGACTGGCTGGAGAGCTCGATATTGTCTTTCGCCGCCGATCGCGACGGGAGCTGCATGTAGCCATAGCCGCCCGCGCCGGCCATCGCCAGGGCAGCAAGGCCGATCAGCAGCCGCTTGGTGCTGAGCATCTGCGGAGATGGGTTCATGTCAGACGCCATGGCTGGTCAAATCGGCTGGTCAGGTCGGCTCGCGTGATCGGTCGACGATTCCGGCTTTTGGCGGTCTCATCGTCGCGCTAATAGTGCGGAACTGGAGCTTTAAACAACCTAAAAATCGCCCCACTCGCCCCTGTTTTGCTTTAAAAATTTGAAAGTTGAACGACAGTCGTTCAGCTTGCATTCAGCTCGTTCCGGGCAATCGCGAGTTCACTGCAACGCACCATGAGCGCCTCGAACGACGCGGCGGATCGCCGTGACGGTGTTGCAGGCCTGCCAGCCAACCTCTGCGGGTACGCGCCTACTCCAGCGCGGCGGGGTTGGGGTCCAATTCGAACGGGCCCGCCACCCCCGGCGCTTCCGCCAAAAATCGACTCATGGTTTCCATGGCCCTGTGATTGGTAACGGTCCCTAGCGCGATCATCGATTGCACCTCGATCAGGTGGCTGTGACACGCACATGAAGGCGCCCTCTCGCGGCGCCGATGCGTCCGAGTCTTGCCGATCGCTTCACCCTCTCGTGAAGAGGGCGCAGGGAAGGCCAGGCGCCGGCTGGCGCCTGCGGCCCGCCTGCGAAAAAAATGCAGGCGGCAGGTACCACAGGTGCAGCCGAGAACGCCCGGCCTTCCCTGCGCGACGGTTTTCACGGTTATAGCGCGCTCTCCCCGGTGTCCGGCTTGTTAGCCACCGTCGTCTACGGGATCATCGTCACCCGCGAACTTGACGCCAGCATCGGGGCGCCAGGACCACACGCCTTCCCGTCCGTATCACGCCGTTCGTCCGCGTAAGCCAAGGCTACGCTGCGGCATGAACACAGCCATCGCTCCCCGCCCCGCGTGTCGTGACGATCGCGCGCTACGCCCCTTTTCATGGAGCGGGATGCGCGGAATAGAGCATGATTTCGGAAAAAATGAAAGAGGAATTTTGGAGTGGAGCGAAGTTTTCCGGATTTCTGAATTCCAATGATGCGACCTCTGCCGGTGGGCAGGTCGCGCAGCGCCGTTATCAGCTTAAGTTAGGTCCTGGATGCGCTGTGAGATACAGCGCCCTCTCCCCTTGTGGGAGAGGGCATCTCCGACCTGTCCACAAACGCGATTGGGTGAGGGGTATCTCTCCGAAAGCAACGACCGTGGAGACAGACCCCCATTGGCGCTAACTTACCAAATTAACGCTTGGTATTCTCGTTTTCTTGGCGGCTCTCGGAGATGGCGTTGAAT